>QQVO01000058.1 GCA_003388505.1 Planctomycetota bacterium | reverse complement strand
GAGACATTCCGACCAAACAGTCTGTACACTCATCATCCGCCTCCTGTCTGCGTCCGAAGTGAGATTGTTGAACACACTTAAGACGCAGCGGAGGCTACTTTTGTTGGATGCTGATGAATAATCCGGGCTAATTGCTCTACCATGTGTCCGCGTCGAGCGGTGTTTGGACTGTCGAGGACGAGAATCCGCGAGACAGATCGCCGACACTGACTTGCAAAGCGCTATAACGCCGCGCGGCTCGCCGGAATCGGGGTGGGGAGGGCGCGCTGCGCACGCTGGCAGCGTGCGCTCCGAGAGGGGGAGCGGTCGTGCGGCGGAGGACGGGCGCGAGAATCGCAAGAATCGAAGAAGAGCGGCGCCCTGACTGTGTTCTCGTGTTCTTGTCGCGGCAATTCTGCGGGGCGTGCTGTTGCCTTGAGTGCTGGCTGTATCGCTTGTGGGTTCGCTGCTACGGGGGTGAAAAAAAGTGGGCCGGCCGGCCCGGAGTGAAGGGCGAAGGTCTGTTCGCGGGTGATCAAGGTCCGCTCCGGCCGCCAGGAGTGACGCGTCGGTTCCCGGTCGGACCTTGCTCCAGTCCCGGGAGGTACCTGCTGGCGGCGGGAGTCAACACGAACGATTCGTTCGCGCCTTCTACCTGTGCGGGGTTGGGTGCGCAGAGCGTGGTGACGTCGAAATTCCTTCGCAAAGCGCCCTATCCAAACAGTTCGTGCCGCACGCGCCCGCTGCCGGCGATTGGGTGAGGGCGTCCCTGTTGGTCGGGGACGGTCGTCGATTCGGGATAACCGAGCAGATGGTAGGCGGTCGCCTGCATGTCCTTGGGAGAAATCGGAGTCTGCACCACGTCGCCGCCGAGGGCGTCGGTTTCGCCGACGACTTGGCCGCGGGCCATTCCGCCGCCTGCGAACACCGACGAATAGGCGCGCGACCAGTGATGCCGCGCGCCGCCGGTCGGTTTGGAGTCGAGTTGCGGGGTCCGGCCGTGTTCGCTCGTGCAGAGGACGAGCGTCTCATCCAGCAAGCCGCGGTCGCCCAAGTCGGCGATCAATGTGGAGAACGACTGATCGAAGACCGGCAGCAGATAGTTCCTGAGCCTCGGATAGTGATTGGAATGCGTGTCCCAGACCGATGCGCCGTGCGGACCGTACGGATCCCAGAAGACGGAAACAAACCGCGCACCGGCTTCCACCAGCCGGCGGGCTGCGAGGCAGGACTGGCCGAACAGGGTCATTCCATACTGCGCCCGCATGGCCTCCGATTCCCGTCCGACATCGAGCGCTTCCCGGATCTGCCGGGAACCGATCAGTGAAAACGCCCGCTCCTGCTGACTCGTGTAGGCTCCCGAATCGCCTGCGGCGTCCATCGCGGGTCGCGCTGCATCGAACTGCGCTAGCAGGTGGCGTCGAGCATCGAACCGGTTCGGAGGAATCTCCTCCGGCAGCCTGCACCCGGCGGCAAGCTGCAATCGAGCGTCCGGCGTGATGCCGGCGTGGGGATCGAGGACTTCTTCGGTCTGGCTGTCGGCGTTGAGCTTGGGGACGACGGTTGTTCCCTCTCCGGCGAAGTCGGTCCAGAACGGATCGTATCCATTGCCCAGGAACGCGCCGTACGGCCCGGCCTGCTGCGGAGAACTGCCGTGCGAACAGAATCGCCACGGCAAGCCGATATTCCGCGGCAGCGACTCCATTCGGTTTCCCATGCGCTCGGCGTCGAGATAGTCGACGATCGAACCCATGAATGGCCAGTGTTCGGGAGCACGGGGCGCTGTTTCCAGCGGGATGCTGTAGACCGGCATTCCGGTCATCACGTAGGCGCAGCAGTGGATCGGGTAGGGGTGGGTCATTGACCGCACCACCGTCAATCGGTCGGCGACCTGCGCGATCCTCGGCAGTCCCTCGCAGAATTGCACGCCGGGCAGCGACGTGCTGATCGGTCCCATCTCCCCCTGAATCTCGGTGGCGGCGTCCGGTTTGGGATCAAACGTTTCATGTTGCGGCGGCGAACCGAAGAGAAAGACGAAGATGCACGATTTGGCCTTTGCCTGCGAGCCGGGCTGCTCCGCCTGCAGGGCTCCGTCGAGTCCCATCCCGAGCGCGCCGATGCCGCCGATCTGCAGCAACTCGCGCCGCGTCACGCCGCCGCAGAGTTGTTTCGGGCTGCCGGGGATGTGGAGCATCAATCGATCTCGGAAGCTCGCGTCTCGGAAGTTTGCATCAGCATTGTTCGATGCGTTATTCTACACTTTGTGATAGACGGAATTGAAGTTAGGCAATCGACCCGCACAGCTTCAATCGGTTGCTCCCATCAGGAGACCCCGGTGTGCTGAGGATTCTTGGACACGGCACAACGCCCTGCGATGGAGTCTCTCGCCGCGAAGCGATGCGTGTGGGCGGGCTGTCTCTGCTGGGGGGACTGACGACGCCGCGGTTGCTGCAGGCGCGGTCGCAGTCTTCGGCGGTGACGGAGGGCAGGGCGAAGTCGGTGATTCTGCTGAACCTGCTCGGCGGTCCGCCGCACATGGACCTGGTCGACCTGAAGCCGGATGCGCCGCAGGAGACGCGGGGGGAGTTTTCGCCGATCCCGTCATCGGTGCCGGGAACGCACGTTGGGGAACTGCTGCCGCTGACCGCGCAGATCATGGATCGCTGCACGCTGATCCGCACCTACTCGCACAAGTACAACAGCCACAATCCGTACAACGTCTACACGGGGTTCGACGGCGGCAGCGACCGGGACAACTATTTTGCCAAGCCGACCGACCATCCGTCGATGGGGTCGGTCTGCCAGTACCTCGGCATGGGGTCGACCGACATCCCGCGTTACGTGATTCTGCCGGCCTATCCCGGTCATTCCCAGGCCTTGCGGCGAGCGGGACCGTACGGCGGATACCTCGGCGCCCAGTACGATCCGCTGTTCACCGTGTGGAATAAGGAGTTCGAAGGCAAGGGGGAGTTCTACAAGCCGACCGCGGCGCTCGGGGTTCCCGCTTTACCGTCGCTCGATGCACTCCCTGACATCACCGCTGACCGGCTCGACCGGCGGCGTTCGCTCTATACGCAGCTTGATGAGTCGATCGCAGAGGTGGAACGATCGGAGGTCGTGCAGGGCATGAACGAGTTCCAGCAGCAGGCGTTTTCGCTGCTGACGTCGTCGAAGACACGGCGGGCCTTTGACGTCAGCGAAGAGTCACAGGAGGTCCGGGAGCGCTACGGCAAGACCGTGTGGGGCGCGAGCCTGCTGACCTGCCGCCGGCTGGTGGAAGCCGGTTCAACCTTCGTCAGTGTCAACTGGGAAGAGGCGGACAGCGGGAATCACTGGGACATGCATTCGAATGTGTTCGGCATGTGCCGGGAACTGGCGCCGACGCTCGACCAGATTGTGTCCGCTTTGATCCTTGACCTGGACGAGCGCGGACTGCTGGATCAGACCCTGGTCGTCGTGATGGGGGAGATGGGACGCACGCCGCGGATCAACGGGAATACCGGACGCGATCATTGGCCGCAGTGCGGCTTCGTGCTGCTGGCTGGCGGGGGCGTTCAACGGGGGATGGTGCACGGCCGGACTGATGCCCAGGCGGCGTATCCGGTCGACCATCCGGTGTCGGCGGGCGACCTGGTGGCGACGATCTATCACCTGCTGGGCGTCGATTACACGCTGACGGTCAACGACCTCACCGACCGGCCGATCCACATCTCCCACGGGGGGCAACCGGTGCGAGAGATTCTGGCCTGAAGCGCTGTCAGGGCTTCAGGGCGATTATTGTGTGGGGCTGAGCGGAGTTTGATTCGGAGGCATCCGCGGGCTGGCGCCGCGCGGCTCGCCGGTTTGTGCTCGAACGGCGCTGAGGAATGCCGTGCGATCAGGCGGACGTTTCGCGGTTGAGGAGCGTCAACTTCGGTTTGGCCGGTGCGATTTGGGAAAGGCGGCTGGCGATCAACTCGAGTTGGCGGTCCATCGTTTTCTCGCGGGCCCAGCATTGCGCCTGCCAGATGCGGAATTCGCGTTCGGTCTCGACAATGCGGGAACGATGCGCCTCGATCCGCTCCCTGGCGAGGGCCAGCGAGAGAGCCGGGGGAGACTGGCGGGGCGGGCGACGGAGTCGGGCGGGTGTGGGCATGATGAAGTCTCTCGGATGCGCGGATACAGGAACCAATCCAACGCCTCCCTGCACTCCGTCTCGCTCCCTCGTCTCAGCCTGGCGGCCGCCTCTGGTGGTCCCCAGACGGAGTGGATTCGCCCGCCGACCTTTCACGGATCGGCCGGATCGAGGGTAGAAGATGAGAGACACGGGGTTCTGCGGAAAGATTGCCGGTCAGGGGTTGCCGGCAGCCGGCGCAACCTTTCCGGCCCATACAGACAGAAAGATGCGCAGTTTGCGAAAACGGTTTGGGTTGTGGCGGTCGCAACGCGCGGCCGTCTGCGGACGACCCTGGCCGGGTGACTAACTACAATGCCGTGATGGAACCTGAGCAGGTGTTTATAGGAAGCGCGACCGCGATTCTGTGCCTGCTGGGCCTCTGGCAGAACGCGTGGTTTCTGGAGCACACGCGGAAAGGCCGCCGGCTGGCCGACAGGCTGGGGATCCGCAACGCGCGTTGGGTGGTGCGAGGTTTGTTTGCCGCCGGCGCGGTCTTCGGTGTGCTGCTGGCTGCCGGGGTGATCAATCCCGTGCGCTGGTAGGCTTCCGGAACTCACGAAGGAGTGTGGTCGCGTAGACGCCGCTGGGCAGGGTGAAGCGGAACCGGAGGCCCGCCGGATCGGGAGAAATCGAAAACTCGGCCGGCCAGACAACCATCGGCCGCCGCGCGCCGGACGTGAGCTTCGAGAACGTCGAAAACGCTGCGAGGTCGACTCCGAATTCCGCGAGAGCCCTCGCTTCCCGCTCACCGGCGATCGCTTCGGCGGCCTTCATCCGCGGGCCGAACAGGGGACCGGTGACCACGGTCTCTCCCGCGTCGTATCTCGGTTGCTCGGCGGCAGTGTCGGTGGCGGAAAAACAGCCTCCACTGGCGACAACCTGCATCACATCGCCCTCGATGACCTGATGCAGCAGGCCGTCGGCCAGGCGGGACTCCAGGACTTGATCAAAGATTTCCGACTGCGCGGCGGAGAGGGCCAGCCTCAGCAGGAACCTGCGCCGCTTCGGTTCGATGTCGTGGGTCGACTTCCGCCCGGCCAGCAGGTCGAATCCGAGTTCCGCTGTATCTCCCTGAACGCCGTACCGCTGCTCGCCGTAGAAGTTGGGAAAGCCTTTGGCGTCGATCACCGCCTTGACGGCTGCGGCGCGCTGCCCTGCGTCTTCCGCCGGATTTCGCACCAGGATCTCGAACCGATTTCCACGCTGGTGACCTGTGCGAAGTTTGTTGCGGTGGAGCGTCTGTTCGAGTACGCGAACCGATTCGGAATTGATCGCGTCGACGCGGTCGCGGCAGGAGGCGGGGACGGAGACGTATTGTCTCGTGACGGCTCGTCGATCCTTGAGGCCGGCGACGCCGACCGCGGCGCTGCTGATCTTCAGAGTCCGCGCGATGTGGGCGGTCAGTCGTTCGGCGGACAGGTCGCGCTTCTCCACCCAGAGGAAAAGATGCTCCCCTTCGCCGCAGGGCGGGTAGGCCGGCAGTTCTTCGACGATGAAATCGTCCGGCTCGCGCTTGATTTCGCCGCCGATGCCGGGGAGTTCGGATGTGAGATATGGACGATTCAATTGCCTGATCCGGTACGTTTCGACGATCCAAGGCCAGCACGTTTCGCGGAGACCCGGATCCAGAGACTCGACCGGCCGCTGTTGAGAGCAATCTTCACTGTGAGATTCGCTCAATCTTGAACTGCTGGTGCGGTGCGGTCGATTTAACGACGCGGCAGGAGGGCCGCGAGGAAAACTCCTCAGCGATCTCCTCGGCGTACATGGCGTCGAGTTCGCCGGAGTGCACGTGCAGCAGGTAGCGCAATACGAGCGGCTGGTCCCTGGTGGTGGTCAGCGACGAATGCATGCAGGGGGAGCAGCCCATCCAGCCATCTTCGCGCACGTGCCACGAGTTGGGAAATCCCGGATTGGAAGGGTGATCAAAGTAGGTTATTCCCTCGATGACGCTTGCCCGCGCCTTCGCATCGGAGTCGGCGGGCATCGGGCCCGAGTAGTCCATCCAGCGGGCGGGCTTGCCGAAGATGTCCGGCTCGCCCACCGCGCCCTCGCTGTTGGTGAGCTGTCCGCCGCCGAAGTGGGTCGAGATGCTGCGCGCAACGCGGACTGCGAAGAAGCCGAAGTTCGTCTGCTGAAATTCGATCTGCTCAGCGACCGGGCGGAACGTCGAATGCGTTTCAAGGGTGTATCCGCTCTCGCCGGCCGGCCTGAGAAAGGCAATCAGTTCCTGCTCGACGAGAGGCTCTGCATCGTGACCGTCGTACCATCCGAGCAGGACGGCCATTGCAGCCGCTTCGTCGCCGTCTTCATAGACGAGCCACTGCTGCTGCCGGATTTGGGCGCGCGAGTTGTTGCTCCAGAAGTCGATGCCGAGGAGCTTGTTGTGAGCGAACCACACCGACTGGTGATGATCGTGGTTCGGCGCTCCGGGATGGCCCATTCGCGTGAGCGATTCGCGCGATTCCGGGCCGCGCAGCGGAAAGAAACAGGGGCGGGGATAATCGCCCGCCGCGTTCCAGCGGGTTTGTTCGACGCCGTCGATCCGGAGCGAGACGTGATGACCGGTCAGCGGGATGACTTCACAACGGGGGAGGGTAGGGGGCATCAACGCGACTCGGTTTTGACGCGGAAACGCGAAGGCGCAGAGATTCGCAAAGAGTTCGGAGATCGCGATTGACCGATGGTCAGGGTTCAGCAACGGGTGAAATGCAGGGTGACGATTCAGTCAGATCTCATGCTGACGATCGCGGTTCAGTCGGGCGCGGCGGCTGTACGTGCGGCCTGCTGGCGCCGCGTTCGCGGCTCGCTGTTTTGGTTTTGAACGTGGTCAGCGGGCTGACGCCCGCTGCTACCTGTTGGCGCGGCTTCGCCGCTTCGCGCTCCGCTGCGGGTCGCGGCTAAACGGTACGTGTAAATCTGTGTGGGTACTTGTGGAACAACCCAGACTCAGCCGCGGTTTTCGACCGGGATGTAGTCTCTCTCACCGGCGCCGGTGTAGATCTGGCGGGGTCGGGCGATGCGTTGGGCTTCGTCGGCCATGTGCTCGTTCCATTGCGCGAGCCAGCCGACGGTGCGGGGGATGGCGAACATCACCGGGAACATGCGGACCGAGAGTCCCATCGCCTCGTAAATCAGGCCGGAGTAGAAGTCGACGTTGGGGTAGAGCTTTCGCTCCACGAAGTAGTCGTCTTCGAGGGCGATGCGCTCCAGTTCGAGCGCGATGTCGAGCATTGGATTCCGGCCGGTGACCTCGAACACCTCGTCGGCCGTCTGCTTGATGATTTTCGCGCGCGGGTCGTAGTTCTTGTAGACGCGGTGGCCGAAGCCCATCAGGCGGACTTCGCCCTGTTTGACCCGTTCGATGTGGGCGGGGACGTTTTTGACGTCGCCGATTTCGGTGAGCATCCTGAGGACGGCCTCGTTCGCGCCGCCGTGCAGGGGTCCGTAGAGCGCGGCGGCCGCGCCGGCCAGGGCGCTGTAGCAGTCGGCTTCCGAGGAGCCGATCGCGCGCATGGCGCTGGCGCTGCAGTTCTGCTCATGGTCGGCGTGCAGGATGAAGAGGACGTCGAGCGCCTTGACCAAGGCCGGGTGCGGCTCGTACTTCGGCTCGGTCATCCGGAACATCATCGAGAGGAAGTTCGCGGTGTAGCTCAGGTCGTTGTCGGGCGAGTTGTAAGGGTAGCCCTGCAGATGCCGGTACGTGAAGGCGGCGATCGTCGGCGCCTTGGCGATCAGGCGGCGGATCTGGACCATCCGGTTGTCGGCGTCGCGGACGTTCTTGGCCTCGGGATAGAACGTCGACAGGGCGGCGACGGTGCTGATCCACATGCCCATCGGATGGGCGTCGTAGCGGAACGCCTCCATCTGCTTCTTGATGTTCTCGTGGACCAGCGTGTGGTTGCGGATCGTCTCCCGCCAGTCTTCGAGTTGCGTTGCAGTGGGCAGTTCGCCATGGAGCAGGAGATAGGCGACTTCGATGAAATCGCTCTGCTGGGCCAACTGTTCGATCGGATAGCCGCGATACCTGAGAATGCCCTTTTTACCGTCGATGTAGGTAATCGCGCTGCGCGTCGAGGCGGTATTCACGTAGCCCGGATCGAACGACATCATGCCGAAGTCCTCGGGCGAGACCTTGATCTGCCTGAGGTCCATCGCGCGGATGGTGTCGTCAGTGATCGGGAGGTCGTAGGTCTTCCCGGTGCGGTTGTCGGTGATCGTCAGCGTGTCGGGCATAAGGAGGTTTTCAGTTCACGGTTTTCAGTTCACGATCGCCGAACGTGCAACAAAGGTTCAGCACGCGTCTTCGCTAATCCGCCATCGGGGCCAATCACTGCTCCAAGACAGGGTGAAATAGGGCCTCCAAATCGACCGTGGGCGTCGCTTGGTGCTGAGGCACAGCGAATAGCTGTCGTGTGCGGCGACTCTTTTCAGGTACCCACCGCCCGGCGTTTCGACGAAAGTCCAGGTGGACACTCTTCTGCTGTATTCCCACGAGCCATATTCAGTGTCAGCCGACGCGATTCCCATCTCAGAGATGGAATCGGGGTATTCCCCGGTCGCGGCCCTGTGTCGTTCAATCGCCGATATGACGGAGTCAGCTTCCTTTTGGAGCAGACTGTAGTTCGCCGGTCGCGTGAGGTATGCAAGTCCTCCAGCCGCCAGCGCGGCGATCAGCAGTAATGCCGCTACAACTTGCTGACAGACTCGCCAGCTGCGGGTTGTCGAATGCCGGACGGTCATGATGTGGTTTCCGGTTGTCGGTCTAAATTCTTCAGTCGCCAGTTGGGCTTCTCGCCTGCAGCAATCGCGTTTCGTCCGCGACGCCACTCGGCGAAACTGATGACTGATCACCGACAACTGAGGACTACTTCAAAAGGCTTCGCTCGAGGACGTCTTTGGCCTTGTCGAAATAGGGTTGCCAGGTGATCTCGGGTTTTCCGGTCTTGAGGCAGTCGCGGACTTTCTGGAGTGTGTTTCGGGCCATGTGGGGACAACGGTTGCAGGCACAGGTTTCGCCGGTGTCGGTCATGATGCCGGGGACGGGGATGAACTCATGCTGCGGGGCCGCGTGGTGCAGCGGGTGAATCATATTGGCTTCGGTCGCCACGAGAAACTTCGTGGGCTCCTCGATCGACTGGACGTAACAACGCATTTTCTCGGTGCCCCCCACGAAGTCGCTGACATCGAGAATATTCTGCGGGCACTCGGGATGGGCAATGACGACGCTGCCCGGATTGTTGCGCTTGGCACGCAGCAGATCCTGCAGGCTGAAAATCTCGTGCACCATGCAGGCCCCCGGCCAGAGGATCATTTTGCGGCCGGTCACCTCTTCGAGATAGCGGCCGAGGTGCTGGTCCGGGACGAAGAGGATCTCCTTCTCGGCGGGGACTTTTTCGTCGATCAATTCGCGGGCGTTCCCGCTGGTGACGATCCAGTCGCAGAGGGCTTTCACGGCTGCGGAGGTGTTGATGTAGGCCACGGTGACAAAGTCGCGCCCCTCCTGCCGGAGTTTCTCCTGGAAGGCGTCGAGTTTCTCGGCGGGGCAACTCTCGGCCAGAGAGCAACCGGCGAGCAAGTCGGGAATGAGGACGCGCTTGTCCGGATTGAGCATCTTTGCGGATTCGGCCATGAAGTGGACGCCGGCAAAGAGGATCGTTGAGTTTTCCACGGCGGCCGCGTCGCGGGCGAGTTTCAGCGAATCTCCGGTGAAGTCTGCGATGTCCTGAATTTCGCCCTCGACGTAGTAGTGGGCAAGAATGGTCGCGTCCTGCTCCGTCTTCAGGCGGTCGATTTCGTCCATCAGATCCAGCGGGTCTTCGTAACCCGCGGCTGGGGAGTCGATTACGGACAATGTGGGGGATTGGTCATGCATCGGTTTTCTCGCAGAGCATTGCATTATATCGCCCGCAGGCGTCATTTGCATGCCTCCGGTTCGTCTTCGGCGGGGCGGGGTGAACGCTCGTTGTGAGCCCGGAGGAGGGGCAAGATCTGCGGCACTCCGTTTTGACTGGATCGGGGAAGCCTGCTGTTCGTTTGGCGGTTTCGCCTGGCCATGTCCGCGGAAACGGTCGTCCGGCCCGCCGGCGCCCATCGGGGCAGCGCGCCGCGCATTGACATCCATGACGCCATGCGCGAAAAATCAGCGTGTTGAACCTCAACTCCGGCGGACGGGACTCCCCGCCCAGGAGCGTACGCCACAATCTGAAGGATGGAATTCCAGTCATGACCCGCAAACACCTGATTGCGATCACGTGCATCGTTTTTCTGGGGGCGCTCCCCCAACTCCGAGCGGCAGACGTTCCGCTCGACGCTTTTCCGTCGGACGCCGACGTGGTGATCCGTCTCAAGCAGCCGTCGGCGACAATTGAAAAGGCCGCGGCGATGGCCTCGACCGTCAAGGAGGAGCTCGGTGCTCAGATTCGCGACAACTCTCCCTTCATCGGGATGCTGATTTCGAGTCCGACGCTGGCGGGGGTTGATCAGGAGCGCGACTGGCTCGTGGTCGTGTTTGCGGATTCGGAAGCGGACCCGTCGGTCGTGTTTGCCATTCCGGCGACCGACGCCGACGCGCTGCAGGACGGCCTGCCGGAGAAGATGACGTCATTCGTCCGGGACGACTGGGTGTTCTACTGCGAAAACGCGGAGACGCTGACCCGGCTGGAAGAGGCCTCTCCGGAGTCCTCCGCGTCACTCAGCAGTGAGATGAACGAAGAGGCGGTCGAGGTGTTCGACCGGGGAGATCTGTCGATTTTCGTCAACGTGGACCATCTCACCGAGGTGTACGCCGACGAGATTGACGCCGCCGGGGAACAGGCGGGCGACCAGATCGCGGGGCGGCTGGGCGCGTTGCAGATGGTTCCCGGACTGGACGTCAATGAGGCGTTCGGGGGAGGCGCCGAGGGCGCAAAGGAGATTGCCAACGACATGCTGTCTCTGGCGGTCGCCGTGGTGATTCAGGACACCATGATTCACGTCGAGACGTACGGGGATTTCAAAGACGGAACGTCGACTGCGGAGGCGATTACGGGACATGAGGGGTCGCCGCTTTCGCCGCTCGCGACGCTGCCGCAGGGCGCGCTCGTGTACTTCGGGCTGAGCGGATCGCTCATTCAGGCGTTGCAGGACGGCGTGACGTCGTCGATGTCGATCGCGCCTCCCGGCGACGATCAGGCTGAAAAGCTGGAAGAACTTCAGAAATCGCTGGAGGGGGTGGAGTTCGCGAGTGTGACCGGTGCGATTGGTCTCGGCACCGCGGAAACCGGATTTCTTCGCTTCATGTCGATTACGGAGGCTTCTCCGACCGACAAGATCCGTGAGTACAACCGGCAATCGGCCGAACTGATGGAGGCGGAACTGGAAGGGCAGGGGATCAAGCAGGAAGCGGAATACATCAAGGATGCCGAGACGATCGGCGAGCACGACGTCGATCTGCTGTCGGTCGTGACGATCGTCGATCCGAACGTGAATCCCTTCTTCGGCGCGATCATCGAGACGATCCAGCAGGCGATCTTCGGCCCGGACGGAATGGAGACGCGGTTCGTCTACTGGGACGACCGCTACATGCAGATGCTCGGCGGGGGCGCGGACGCGGCGGCCGAAGCGCTGGCAGGCGTGGACAGCGGCGAACCAAACGGTCTGGAGGAAGTCCGCGCGGGGCTGATCGAAGAGCCGAACGTGCTGTTGCTGCTGGATGTGCGGCGGATGTCGTTCCGGGCGCTGCAGGCGATCGCGTCGAATCCCGACATCGACCTCCCGGTCGATGAATCGATCCTGGACGCGGAAGAACCGGAACCGACGTTTATCGGTCTTAGCATTGCGAGTGAGCCGCAAGCGCTGCGGACCAAGACGAACCTGCCCGGGGTTCAACTGGAAAGCATCGTACGGCTGATTATGGCGTTGCGTGAGATGCGGTAGCGGCGGGAGACGCCCGAATCTGGGTTCAGGCGATGCGGCGGTTACGCGCCGTCATCGCTTGAGTCCGCCTGATTGTCTGCATCCGCGGTTTCCATGGTGGGCGGCGACTTCTGCTCAGCCAGTGCGTAGAGCGGCTGATCGCCGAACTTCTGCTTGCACTTGGGGCATTTCGTCTTGGCGATCCCCTTGCCGCCTTTGCCGCCCAGCTTTTCTTTCTGGCGTGCCTCTTCGCTGACAACCATGCCACAGCCGGCGCATTTCCATCCGGCGAGGACGAGTTCCGCCGTGGGGTCGGCGCGGTAGAACTGAAGGTTTTTCAGTCCGCGGACGGGGGTATTGAGATAGTGGCATTTGGCCGTTTCTTCAAACTCGTCCGCCAGCGGAATGCCGCAGCCCGCGCCGAAGCCCTCAAGACTGAACGACTCGGCCAGAGCGGCCGCGAAGCGGCGAAACTGAAGGATTCCCATCGACACGTAGCGCGGCGGCGCGTCTTCGGCTTCAGCCATCGGAAGCTGGATCGCAATTCGGCCTTCGCCGAAAATGGGGATCCCGTGGAACAGGGAGGTCGCCCGAGAGGCGGCCGGTTGCACCACGCGCAGTTCCGCCACCTGCTCGGGAGAGAACGTTTCCTTCTCCCCGCCGGGAAATTCACCTTCCGGAGAACCTGTGCTGAGATACTGCTGCACGGCTTTGCGAACGTCCTCCTTCTTGGCGCCGCCGCCTCCGAACAGACCTCCCGCCTTTTTCGACAGGCTGACCATCCAGATGCCGCTGGTTGAAATGCCGAAGTCCCACTCGGCGAAGTCCTTCAGCAGGCTGTCGGCCTTCAGTTTGAGCTTCTCGGGTGGGACGGTGTGCACGTGGAGATCGTCCAGCCAGACGATTGAAGCGGACTGGGTCTCCTGACCGGCTTCGGATGCGGCGCTGGACTTCTTCTTGACCTCGACGTACTGCGGCGGATCAATCGGCACGAGGAACTTGGCGCGGCATTTCGGGCATTTCCCCTGCATCCCGCGGTGCTGCTCTTTGACCTCGATGCGGCAGCCGTAGGGGCAGAAGATGATGAACCCGCCGGGGGTCTTCGCTCCTCCGGTCATTGCCGGGCGTCGACGGCGGCGTTGAAGTTTCTCCGCCTGCTCCTGCAGCGCCGCCTGCAGGAGCACGTCTCCGGCGGTGGCGACCGAGTGGGGAGTCTCGGATTCTGCGGATTGGGCGCCTTGCTCGACAGATTCCGCGCCTTCCAGGTCGGTGACCGTGCCGGATTTGGCAGCCGCCGATTTCAGGACGAAGCCGTCATCGTCGGCGTCGTCGGAGGCAGGGTCATCGACGGACGTCACTTCTCCCTCGGGAACCTCGGAGAAGATGGCGGGGGGCGGGTTCTCCTGCAATTCCTGGTATCGAGCGCGGACGGCGTCGTCCATGAAGCCGCCGCAATTCCAGCAACGGACCATGCCGCGCCGCACCATTTCGCCGCATTCCGGGCATTTCTTCTCGGAGGAGTTGTCCTGTGTTTCACCCGCCGGAGCGGCTGACGATTTGCTGGTCGTATCTGACTGGCTCATGGCTCAGAATTACTCCGACGTGCAGGGACCAATTCCATCAAGAACGCCATAGAATTCGTATCATCCTCACACGAATTGCGCCGAGCGCGAAAGCCTCTCCGAATCGGGGCCAACGGTTCACACGGAATTGATGGAAGATTCGTAACCGGTCGCGGCTCCGCAGATCAGGGAGGCGTTTGACGGTTCTCTCAGTTTAACATGGCGACACAGGCTCTGCAGCAGCCGAAATTGCCTTCGGGCCTGAATTCTCGGATCGCGGCTTGCCGAAACCGCAAACTTCAACACCCGGAATTCATCGCCTTGACACCATAATCGGGCCGTTGACCCGGCGGATCAGCGGCTGAGCGCTCCGCCCCGAGAGTTCGTCGATGGGGGCGAGGCCGTTCCTGTGCCGCTCCATCCCTTGCGTCTCGATTTCGACGAGCATCGATGCCCCGGAGCCACCAAGAGCTGTTTGAAGCCGCGATTTCCGACATTCCCCGGTCGGAGGAACGCTACGCGCCGCGCGTGGTCGACGCGATTCTTGCGCTGGCCCGTGACTCGAAAGCGAGTGACGTGCACCTGCTGCCGGCCGACGGCGGCCGGTCGCTGCAGATGCTGTGGCGAATCGACGGCGTCCTGCACGACGTGTACCGGTTCGATCACGCGGTTTCCAATATCGTATCGCGGCTGAAGGTGCTGGCGCAGTTGCTGACCTACCAGAGCGACGTCCCCCAGGAGGGACGGGTGCGAACGGACGACGAATCGGTTGAAATGCGCGTCAGCACGTTTCCGACGATTCACGGCGAAAAGGCAGTCGTTCGGATGTTCATCGGCTCCGGGCGTTATCGGGCGCTCGACGATCTCGGTCTTCCGGCAGACGTCCTCGCTGAATTCAGGCGGCTGTTGACGCTGACCAACGGCGCCATCCTGGTGAGCGGGCCGGCCGGCAGCGGCAAGACAACGACGCTTTACGCGTGTCTCCGTGAGATCATGGGAGGGGCAGAACTGGCGCGCAGTATTTGTACGCTGGAAGACCCGGTCGAAGCCGTGATCCCGGGGGTCTCGCAGTCTCAGATTCGGGAGTCAGCCGGATTCGATTATGCGACCGGGCTGCGATCTTTGATGCGGCAAGACCCGGACGTGATCATGGTCGGCGAGATTCGCGATCGGGGCACGGCCGCGACGGTGTTTCAGGCGGCGCTCACCGGGCAACTCGTGCTTTCGTCGTTTCATGCGGGCAGTACGAGCGAAGCGGTGGAGCGATTGTTCGACCTCGGGATCGAGCCTTATCTGCTGCGCAGTTCTCTGATGGGCGTTCTGAGCCAGCGGCTGCTCCGCCGGCTGTGTCGCTGCGCTGTGTCGGGGGAGGGGGACGAAGACCGGCTCGGCCTGAAAGTTGGAACGTTTCGGGTCTCGGCGGGATGCCAGGAGTGTCACGAGACCGGCTACGCGGGCCGCGTGTTGTTGACGGAATTCCTTGATCCGCAGACACCCGAGTTCGGCCGGGCGATCGCCGATCGCGCCGCTGCGCAGGCTCTGGAGAGAGCAGCTTCCGATGAGGGGATGGCGACGCTCACGCGTCGCGCCTGCGAGATGGTCGAGGCCGGTCTCACCAGTCCGGCTGAAGTTCGGCGTGTGTTGGGTCCGGAGCGGAATTCGACGACCGCCGGGTCTTGATCGTTGACGGCTGGCTTGTCGGCGGTTTGAATCCGTTATTCCGCGCCAACAAGGGCCGCGTCGTCGTCGTAAGAGCGGGTGGTTTCCCAGGTTTTGACTGGTATGGACAGTATGACGGAGAATCGAGAAAGATCCAGCGAACCGGCCCTTGCGAACTCATCGCCGAACAGCAGACGCGGAGGTTTCACGCTGATTGAATTGCTCGTCGTGATTGCCATCGTCGCGATTCTGATGGCGTTATTGCTGCCTGCCGTGCAGATGGCGCGCGAAGCGGCTCGGCGGACGCAGTGCAAGAACAACCTCGCGCAGATCGGGCTCGCACTGCAGAATTATCATCTGGCTCACGAGGTTCTCCCACCGGGTTCGCTCAACCAGAGCGGCCCCATCAGAAACCAGCCGCAGGGCTACCACCACGGGTGGTACATCCATCTGCTCCCGCACCTCGACGAACGGCCCGCATTCCACCGGATCGACCCCGACGTGGGCATCTACGACGCCGGGCATGCGGAGGTGCGGTCGCATCTCGTCCGGCCGCTTGTCTGCCCCAGCGACACGCCGGCTCTGTATTCGTCGCGGACCGACGACGTCTCGGCCGCGCTGTGCAACTATGCCGGGGTGCACCATCCGGTGGAGGCGCCGATCGACACGACCAATCACGGCGTTTTGTTCCTGAACAGCAGAGTCCGGTTCGCGGACGTTCACGACGGAATCTCGCAGACGATGTTCGTGGGCGAATTCCTTCATTCCGCGCAGGATCTCGGTTGGGCGTCGGGGACGAAGGCGACGTTGCGTAACGGCGGCGTGCCGATCAACGCCATGCCGGGGACGGGCCGCTATTACAACGATCCGGACCCGGCGGACGACGAGGCTCGGGCCGAATACATCGCGGCACACGCGACCTTTGACGAACGTCTGGATGAACCGACACTAAGTGACTCCGCGCTGTGGGTCGGCGGCTTTGAGAGCCGGCACGAAGGGGGCGGCCATTTCAGTCTGGGAGACGGGTCGGTCCGATTTGCGTCAGAGAATATCGACGTCGATATCTACCGAAATCTGCTCGATCGGGCGGACGGCGTCGTTGTGGGTGAATTCTGAGCATCCGCCGGCTGACGCCGGGCGGCTCGCCGGGTGCGCAGGGGAGTGCTACGGTTTCCGGGTCTCTGCGCTTGTTGGACCCTCCTCGGCTGTGCCGTTATCATCCACTCCGCCGACGGCACGCCGCCGCACCCACCCGCGAACTCACCGAATTTCCGATGAAGATCCACGAATACCAGGCCAAGCAACTTTTCGCCGCTGCAGACGTCCCTGTCCCGCAGGGGGTGGTCGCCCGCTCGCCCGATGAGGCGGCGAAGGCATACGAGGAACTCGGCACGCCGGTGGCCGTGGTCAAATCTCAGATCCACGCCGGCGGCCGCGGCAAAGGGCGGTTCAAGGAGCATCCGGATCAACCGGGCGTCGTCCTCGTCAAGTCCGCCGAACAGGCGCGGGAAAACGCGGAACGCATGCTGGGCAGCACGCTTGTGACCGTGCAGACGGGCGAGGAGGGAAAACAGGTCAATACGCTGTTTGTGGAGCAGGGACTCGATATCGCCCGCGAACTGTACCTCGGCGTGGTGATTGACCGTGAAGTCGGCCTGCCGGTCGTGATCGCGTCCTCCGAAGGTGGGATGGCGATCGAGGAGATCGCTCACGAGCACCCGGAAAAGATCATCCGCGAACATTTTGATCCGGCGATCGGCCTGCGCCCCTACCAGGCCCGCAAGATCGCCTACGCCCTCGGTCTCGATGCCACCGGCGTCCGCTCCGCCGAGAACTTCCTGCCGAAAGTCTGCCGGTTTTTCGTCGACGGCGACTGCAGCATGACCGAGATCAACCCGCTCGTCGTGACGGGTGAAGGCGAGCTTCTCGCGCTGGACGCGAAGGTCACCTTCGACGACAACGCACTGTTCCGTCACAAGGACTACAAGGATCTCCGCGATCTGAATGAGGAAGAGCCGACCGAAGTGCAGGCCCAGCAGGCGGGGCTCAGCTATGTCAAACTCGACGGCAATATCGGCTGTCTGGTCAACGGGGCGGGGCTCGCGATGAGCACGATGGACCTCATCAAGCTGCACGGGGGAGAGCCGGCCAACTTCCTCGACGTCGGCGGGGGCGCGAACGTGGACCAGGTGACCGAAGCGTTCCGGATTATCCTCGCGGACGAAAACGTGCAGGCGATCCTGGTGAACATCTTCGGCGGCATCATGAAGTGCGACACGATCGTCGAAGCCCTCCTGGCCGCTTACGACTCCATCGGCATTACCGTCCCGTTGGTGGTCCGGCTCGAAGGCACGAACGTCGAAAAAGCCCGCGAGATGCTGGCGGAGAGCGGCAAGAAGATTGTTTCGGCAACCGATCTGACGGACGCGGCGAAGAAGGTGGTGGGGACGCTGGGAGCGTGAGGGGCATGATGATCGACGTCTCAGACAGGATTCCGATCGACCAAGGGAAGCTGCGGCAATTCTGCCGCAAGTGGGATGCGCAGGAATTGTCGCTGTTCGGCTCCGTCTTGCGAGACGACTTCGGCGATGCGAGTGACGTGGATGTGCTGGTCGCTTTTCGACCCGGCGCGCGGCATACGATCTTCGATGTCATCCGGATGGAAGAGGAACTGTCGGAGCTATTGAACCGCAAGGTGGACCTGGTCGAGAAGCGAGCCATTGAGAGGAGCGAAAACCATTTTCGTCGACGGGCGATCCTCGACAATTCGCAGGTGCTGATCGATGTCGAATGAGGCGTATCTCCACGACATGACCGCGGCGGCGCGTCGTGCACGAGAATTCGTGAAGGGAATGGATGCGGAGGCGTTTGAGCAAAGCGAGTTGCATCAGGCAGCGGTCGTCAAACAACTCGAAATCGTTGGAGAAGGGGCCAACCGCGTCTCTGCAGGTTTTCGTGACGCCCATCCGGAGATTCCCCGGAAGCTCATCATCGGTATGCGCCACAGGTTGATCCACGATTACACGCGCATTGATATTCCAACTGTCTGGGAAACGACGCAGAACGATCTGGAAGTATTGATCCAGCAATTGACGCCGCTGCTGCCGGACGAAGAATGAGCGTTTTCGCAAAGAATCCGCTATGATGGCGCTGTGGAGTCGCAACGATGCTGCTTGACCACTTTCATCCACCGCTGTCGGACCGTCGCGACTGGCATGGCTTTCACGCCCAATGGGCGAGCGTGCTGGCCGCCGATCTCAACGCGCGGTTGCCCGACGGGTGGTGGGCGCAGCCGGAGGTCATTTTCGGAATTGAAGTCGATGTCGGAGTCATCGAGGAGCGACCGGCGAAGCGTGTCGGACGAATCTCGGATTGGACGCCTCCGCAACCCACGATGAGTGTGGCCTTCAGCATTGATGAAGAGTCTGTCGAGATTCAGGTTTTCAACACAGGTTACGGTCCGAGTCTGATGGGAGCGATCGAACTGGTCAGCCCCTCCAACAAAGACCGGCCGGAGTCGCGGCAGGCGTTCACATCAAAGTGCATCTCGATTCTGAATCAGGGGGCCGGGCTGATCGTTGTCGACATTGTGACGTCCCGCCGGATGAACCTGCTCCGGGAACTCGTGCAAGCTCTGCGAGTTCCTCTCGAACAGGCGGACCAGTTCCTCTACGCCGCTGCATTTCAGGTAACCCGCAATGACGAGGATGGCCCGCAAGTGCATATCTGGGAGGAACGGCTCGCTTTGGAACAACCACTGCCGACGCTTCCGCTGTGGCTGCGCGTCGGCCCCATGATGGCTGTGGACTTACAGGCAACGTACAGTGAAACCTGCCGTCAATTGCGAATCCCAACACCCCACGCTGTCTCGCCGTGAACATGAAGGTACGACGATCGGCGCCAAAGGAATGGACGCCCCCACAACCTCAACTGAGCATCTCGCTTCCGGTGATTGCCGACGTTGTCGAAGTGCAGGTGTTTCGCTCCTCGGGAGGGCGCACGCTTGCCGGCGCCGTTGAATTTGTGAGCCCGCGAAACAAGGACCGGCCGGAAGCGCGAGAGGCGTACGTGTGAAGAGCAACGGATTCCAAAGCTCCCCTAAAGACAGCCCTTGACCACTCTGAATCGACCACGCAATACCCATGCCGATCCTCGTCACTCCTGAAACCCGTTTCATCACCCAGGGCATCACCGGCCGGGCCGGGTTGTTCCACAGTCAGAAGTGCCGCGAATACGCTGCGGATGAATGTGGTCGCAGCGAACCGGTGCTCGTCGGAGGCGTGACGCCCGGCAAGGGGGGCAGCGACGTGGACGGTTTTCCGGTGTTCGATTCCGTCCGGCAGGCGATGGACGAGACCGGCGCAAACACGTCGATGGTCTTCGTTCCGCCGCCCTTCTGTGCCGACGCCATCCTGGAAGCGGCCGACGCGGGGATCGAACTGATCGTGGCGATCACAGAGGGCATCCCGGTGACCGACATGGTGCTCGTCAAACGGGTGCTGGACGACAACCCGCGCTGCCGGCTGATCGGTCCGAACTGTCCAGGCGTCATTACGCCGGGCGTCGCCAAGATCGGCATTATGCCCGGCTACATTCACACGCCGGGAACGGTCGGGCTGATCAGCAAGAGCGGCACGCTCACCTACGAAGCCGCCTGGCAGTTGGGCAATGTCGGCCTCGGCCAGTCGACGGCGATCGGCATCGGGGGCGATCCAATCATCGGAACCACGTTCATCGACCTGCTGGAACTGTTTGAGAACGACCCCGGGACCGACGCGATCCTGATGATCGGCGAGATCGGCGGCGACGCGGAGATTCGCGCCGCGGAATACATCAAAGACCACGTCACCAAGCCGACGGCGGCCTTCATCGCCGGCAAGACCGCGCCTCCCGGCAAGCGGATGGGCCACGCGGGCGCGATCATCTCCGGGGGAAGCGGCACGGCGGCCGAGAAGATCGAGGCGCTGCAGGCGGTCGGCGTGGAGGTGGCGGAGAGTCCGGCGGATATGGGGAGTGCGGTGCAGCGGGCGGTGGAGAGGCGGGGGTGACCTCGCCGTTAACGCTGTCAGTTCGACCTTGTGCCCAAACTTCCGTTTGGGCACGTCCCGTGAGAGTTTCCGGGGATCGTCTGCTGGCAGGCTCCAAGTGTGTTCCGCACGTTCCCGAACAGAAGTTTGGAAACGAGGGCTACGAGCATCCGATTGAGGAATGCGCCACATCGTTGCTCGCGACCGACGGGACGCGGCCCGTGGGCGTTGGCGGCGCTTGGTCTCCTACTCCCGCGACCACGCCCGGTACGCGTTGAATAGCCGCACCGCCGCGGGGCCGCCCGATTCGACCTCGCTCTCGGGCGACTCGAGAAACCCGCCGCATTCGTAGAAGATGATCCCCTCGACGTGCGGTGTGACTGCTTCAAGCTGCCGGCGGACGCGGAACCACTCGGCGGGAAAGGCGGCGGTGTATTCCGGGCCGTCCATCTGCCACAGTTCGACGGTCGCCCAGATGCGTTTTTCGGGGTTCTCGGCGTGCCAGGCCGCGTATCGCTCGAAGACCTCTGCGAGTCCTTTCAGCCTCACTTCCGGATCGTAGGAGTATTTCTCCTGCGGCGGCGGAACGAATCCCGCGCCGACTGCGTCCTGATAGGCGAAGATGTCTGCCTTGCAGGCGGCGATTGAATCGGCGTCCGCCTTCGGCGCGCCGTCCGGGGCGATCATCACCGGCTTGCCCGGCGTCAACTCGTGGCACAGTTCGGCCAGCGGATTGTAGTAGCGTGACGCGTACGCGATGTCCCGGCATTCGTGGGTCAGATACCAGCCCCCGAATGACTCGTAACGGGTGGCGTACTTCTCGTGCAGTTCGCGGATAACTCTCTTCGCCAGGTCGAGGGCGGGCTCCAAACGGTCGGGGTCGTCGCAGCCGGTGTAGGTCAGGAACGGATCGTCGCCGCGCCCGATGCCGAGCAGCACCTGTTGATCGTTCTTGTCGGCTTGGGAGAGGACGACGTCGACCAGGTCGAATTTCAGCAGGTTGGGATGTGCGGTGAGTTCGTCGATTGAGGACTCGTAAAACGCGCCCCACGTGTTGTGGATGTACTCCACGTAGGTGATGACGATCGTGTCGATCCCGAGTTCGTGCAGCGCGTCCAGTTCAGCACGCACGTCGTCTTCCGTCACTGGGCGTTTTCCGGGGTAGATGCCGTGAATCAGCGCGCCCGGATCGAGAAATGTCGCCTGGGCGGCAGGCGGGGAGTCGTCCGCCGAGACATTTGAGGCGGCAACAGCACAGAGCAAGCAGAGATTGACGACCATAGAGAGAGTTTACCAAATCATCGGCGGGCTGACGCCGCGCCGCTCGCCTGGCTCACTGCTCGCGGGGAACGCTGTTGAAGCCGCGGAATTCCGTTGATACAGTAGATTCAATCGCTATTGGCTAATGTTTCAACACAAACGAGGGGAGTTCTGCGTCGATGGGAGTTAAGAAATCGGGGAAGGGACGGAGGAAGTTGGGGCGTCGTAAACGTCGGAATCGGGCGAAGATCCGTCATCGCAAGGACTGACGATTCCCGGGCGAGCCGGGCGGCGTCAGCCCCCGGATGCATGGTTCTCATATGTGCCGGCCTTCGTTCACTGTCGTCGCGGCGCTGCTGAGTAGCGCGGTTCTGCAAGCGGCGGACAGGAAGCCGGATTTCGAGTCCGAAGTCGCGCCGCTCCTGCGGTCGCGGTGCATGAACTGCCATCGCACGGACGAGGCTCAGGGAGAACTCGACCTTTCGCGGCGTTTGACGGCGCTTATGGGCGGCGAAAGCGGTGCGGTGATCGTCCCGGGCGCTCCGGACGAGAGCCTGTTAATCGACTACGTCTCCGGAGACGATCCGGAGATGCCGAAGACGGGTAAACCGCTCACCGCCGAGCAGATCGCACTGCTGCGGGACTGGATTGCCGCCGGCGCCGAGTGGCCCGAGACGTTCGTGATCGAACAGGATCCGCGCGACTGGTGGTCGCTGCGACCGCTCTCGCAACCGGCTGCGCCGGCGCCGCAGACTGACGCCGAGCGAAGCTGGATTCGCAACCCGATCGACGCGTTCATCGTCGCCCGCCATCGCGAACATGGACTGACGCACTCACCAGAAGCCGATCGAGCGATCCTGATTCGCCGGTTGTCGTATGACCTGATCGGCCTGCCGCCGACGCCGGAGGAAGTCGCCGCTTTCGTCGCTGATCCCGATCCGCAGGCGTATGAGCGTCTGGTGGATCGTCTGCTCGATTCCCCCCGGTACGGAGAGCGCTGGGCCCGGCACTGGCTGGACGTCGCCCACTACGGAGACACACACGGCTACGACAAGGACAAGCTCCGCAACAACGCCTGGCCGTACCGCGATTACGTGATCCGGTCGCTCAACGACGACAAGCCGTATGCCGACTTCATTCGCGAGCAGATTGCCGGCGACGTGCTGTTTCCGAATCGTCCCGAGGGGATTATAGCCACCGGCTTTCTGGCGGCCGGGCCGTGGGATTTCATCAGTCACGTCGAAGTCCCGGAGGAGAAGATCGACGGGCAGATCGCGCGGAGCATCGACCGCGACGACATGGTCCGCACCGTGATGGAGACGTTTTGCAGCGTCACGGTCGGCTGTGCGCGGTGCCACGAACACAAGTTCGATCCCGTCACACAGCAGGATTACTACAACCTGCAAGCGGTGTTCGCGGCCGTCGACCGGGCCGACCGGCCTTACGACGTCGATCCCGAGGTCCACCGCAGGCGACAGGAACTGCTGGCGCAACGGCAGAAGCTTCAAGAAGCCAAAGGCGAACTCGATGCCGAGATCGAGCGACTGGCGGGAGAGGAACTGGCCGGTATCGACGAACAGATTGCGCGGCTGGCGGAGCAGGGCAGGGGAGAGACCAGGCCGGAATTCGGCTACCACAGCCAGATTGAAACGACGCAGAACGTGACCAAATGGGTGCAGGTCGATCTCGGCGAGCCGATGGAGATCGAGGAGATCGTCTACGTCGGCTGTCATGACGACTTCAATGGAATCGGCGCGGGATTCGGGTTTCCGGTGCGGTTCCGCATCGAGGCGGCGAAAGACGCGGAATTCGGGGAAGACGTCACGACGCTTGTCGACGAAACGGGCGAGGACTTTGCGAATCCGGGCGTTGTGCCGCAGCGGTCCGCAGTTCCCGAGAATGTCTCTGCTCGTTTCGTCCGCGTCACGGCGACGAAACTGGCGCATCGAAAAGACGACTACATTTTCGCTCTCGCTGAGCTGCAGGTTCTTACGCCAGACGGTCAGAACGCAGCGCTCGGCAAAGAGGTCACGGCTCTCGATTCGATCGAAGCGCCGGTCCGCTGGGCGAGGGCGAATCTTGTCGATGGGTACTATTACGGCGCGTCGCCCGGTCCGTCCGCGAAGCCGCAGATCGCCGATTTGCAGGAACAGCGGCGGGGGGTGATCGACCGTGTGCTCTCGCCGGCGCAGAAGCAGGAACTTTCTCGGGTCGAGACGCAACTTGCGGAGGTTGGGGGGGCGCTCGATGCGTTGCCGAAGCCGCGCATGGTTTACGCGGCCACGACCCAGTTTCCCTCGCAGGGGAACTTTCATCCCACGGGCGGGACGCCACGCGAAATTCACGTCCTGCATCGCGGCAACATCCTCGATCCCCGTCAGCCGGCCGTTCCCGGGGCGCTGGCCGTGCTCGACCATGGTCCGTCGCTCTTCGATCTTCCGGAGAGTCATACGGAAGGCGATCGACGCATCGCGCTGGCGAACTGGGTGGCTCATGCCGAGAACCCGTTGACCTGGCGGTCAATCGTGAATCGCGTCTGGCAGCACCACTTTGGCCGGGGGCTGGTCGACACTCCCAACGACTTCGGCCGGATGGGGGAGACGCCGACGCATCCGGAACTGATCGACTGGCTGGCGGTGACATTCCGCGATGGGGGCGGTTCGCTGAAGGCGCTGCACCGACTGATCTGCACGAGTGCGGTTTACAGACAGTCCAGTGTTGCGGCCGAGGGGGACGCGAACCTGCCGATCGATGAGGACAACCGTTTTCTCTGGAGGCAGAACCGCCGCCGCCTCGAAGCCGAAGCGGTGCGGGACGCCGTGCTGGCTGTGTCCGGCAAGCTTGATCTGACCCCCTTCGGGCCGGGCTTTCAGGATTTCGTGATCGACAAGCCGGAGCATTCGCCGCACTACCAATACCGGTTGCACGATCCCGATGATCCGCGTTCGCATCGCCGGGCGGTGTACCGGTTCGTCGTGCGTTCACAGCAGCAACCGTTTATGACGACGCTGGACTGCGCCGACCCGTCGATGCAGGTCGACAAGCGGAACGAGACGGTCACGCCACTGCAGGCGCTGGCGATGCTCAACAACGACCTGATGGTGGCCATGGCGCGGCATTTCGCCGCCCGGCTGGAAGCGGAATACGAGACGACGGAAGAACGCGTCGCTGCCGGTGTGGAACTGGCGCTGAGCCGGCCACCGAGCGACGAGGAACTGACAGGGCTGCTCGACTACACGGAAAAGCACGGCCTCGAGAACACTTGCCGCGTGATCTTCAATCTCAACGAGTTCGTGTTCGTGGATTAGGAAGGCGAGCGGCGCGGCGTGAGCCCGCCGATGCGTACTGCACAATCCACTCGAGCGTCACGTTACACGAGTTCGCTGATCACGGCTCCATGATCGATCGCCGGGATCGGTCGCCCTGAGTGGTCCTTGAAGGCGATATCCGGATCGACGCCGAGGACATGGAAGATCGTGTGGTGGATGTCGCCCGGGCGGAGGGGGCGTTCGGCGGGCCGCTCGCCGAGGCGGTTTGTGGAACCGACGATCTGCCCACCCTTGAGTCCGCCGCCGGCCATCATCACGGAGAGCGCATTCCCCCAGTGATCGCGGCCGGGCGTCCCCTTGCTCATGGGTGGGCCGCCGTTGCCGCCGTCGTTCATTCGTGGAGTCCGCCCGAACTCGCCGCAGACCATCACCAGCGTGGAATCGAGCCGGCCGCGTTCCTGAAGGTCGGTGAGCAGGCCGTGCACGGCGCGGTCGACGCGCGGCAGGTGTGATTCCATTGTGCCTTGATGGTTCCAGTGGGAGTCCCAGCCCCCGAAGTGGCAGGTGACGATGGTTGAGCCGGCTTCGACGAGCCGCCGGGCCAACAGCACGCTCTGGCCCCAACTGTTGCGCCCGTAGCGTTCCCGCATCTCGGGCGTTTCCTGCGAGATGTCGAACGCGGTGCGGGCCTGCGACCCGCTGACGAGATCAAAGGCCTGCTGCTCGAACTGGTCCATCGCTTCAGCGGTCCCGGAGCGATCGAGTTCGCGATGCAGACGGTCCAGGCGTGAATTGAGCAGCCCGCGGTCTTCAAGCCGGTCGACAGTCAGTCCGCCGGCCAGGTTGAGGTTGTTGACCTGAAAGTTCTCGGCGTTGGGATCTCCCTCGGTCTCGAACGGATTGTGCTCGACGCCAAGGTAGTGTCCGCCGAAATAGCCGGGGCGGAGGCCGATGCTCATGGCGTATGGAACACCGACGACCGCCGGCATGCCTGGGGTGCGCGGTCCCAGCACTTTGCCTGCAATCGCGCCGAAGAACGGAGACTTCTGGGGATTCATCGCGCCGCTGACCCCGCCGCGCCCCGTCAGCATCCAGTGTCCGCCGGTGAAGTGGTCTCCCGCGTCGTGATGCACCGACCGGACGACCGAGTAGAGGTCCGCGATCTGCGCCTGCAGCGGGAACATCTCCGTGATATCGAAGCCGGGGACGTTGGTGGGAATGTGCCGCCAGATCCCGCGATACTCCGCAGGCGCATTCGGTTTGGGGTCGTAGGTATCCATGTGGCTGGGACCGCCGTCCAGCCAGATCAGAATCAGAGACGTGTCTTTCGTCGCGCCCGCCGGGCTTGCCGCCGCCTTGGCGCGGAAGACGTCCCCCAATCCGAGCGTTCCCAGGCCCGCGAGTCCGAGTTGGACGAACGAACGGCGCGGCAGACCGTCGCAGTAACGGCGGGTCGATCCCAGCGAAACTCGAAACATACACTCCTCCAGCCCGATTGATTCAGGACAGAACCATGAAGCCATCAAGGATAGCTTATATGTTCCTGACGGGGAGCGTCAATGTTCCGTGGGAAACGAGCCCGACGGAGAGTGCACGACGCACTTTGCCGGGAGAATTATCGACGCCGAGTCGCCGAATACCGCAGACATTCCGCGAGGGGGACGATCAAGACTGATCTGACGCCCGTTCTGTGCGCTATTTCGCGGGTCCGCGGCTGATGCGAAGCTTAATCAGTTCATCGATCTGCCGGACGCGCTTTATTTCGGCGTCGTAGGTCGTATTCGATGCTTCGATATGGAATTGCGAGAGCAGCCCGCGATTTGCCCGGGAGGGGCGATCGATCGTGGCCATTCCGGAATCGTCGTTTGCGGCGTAAAGCAAGCCGTCGAGAACAGTCAGCGCTGCCGGATCCATGAACAGCGCCAGTTCGATCTGGCCGAGGGCTTCCTTCTCGTCGGACGCGCGGCGCGATACGGAAACGGTTCCATATTGATCGATGGCGATCTGCGTGGCATCGTCCGGAATTGTGATCTCCGGCTGGAGGACACAGGGGCCGGCCTGGTCGGCAAGCACGATTCGCCGCTCTGCGTCCATTGTGAATCGGCCGCAACGGGCAAAGAGCGTCCGGCCCGATCTCTCGAACACGAAGAACCCCATTCCGCCGATCGCGACGTCCAGCGGCCGGGCGGAAAAGCGCAGCTCACCGGGTGTCAGGTCGATCCTGGTAGCGATCTGGTTCTCGCGAGCGGCTGTTTCATTCATCAAAGAGACCGCCTCGGGAGCAGGCGGGGCCGCTTCTGCAAGCTCGTCACTCGGAAGGTTCAGAACAGGTTCGATCCGCTGATAGGCGGGCGTCCAGCAGCGCGTCAGGTTATCGATCAATACGGCTCGCGCAGCGTGGAACTGGGCAATCACAGGATCGGGAGCCGGATGTCTGACTTCGGTGAGCGGGACTGCGGCCGGAGGCGTGACAAACGGCCGGGCCGAGGCGGACGGCGAGGCCGGAATTCCGCCGGTTTGCGTGCCGAATCGCTTCCACATTCTCAGAATTCCCAGCGCGTCCTCAGGGGGGAGGCCCTGTAAGACATCAAGCCACACCTGCCGGTCTTCGCCGGGAACGTCGGCCAGTTCCGCGTCCAGCAAGCCTTGAAGATCGTCGTCTGCCGGCTCTTCACCGGTAATCGGCGACGCGCCGTGACCGGCCGGCAAGGCACCCGGCTCGGAAGTCTCTGCACCGACTGCGGCCGCATCGACGAGCAATGCCGTGTTGGTCGCGGCGATCGCGGTTTGATCGCTGTGGGCGTGATCCGGGAAATAGACCGGCTGCTCGGCTACGGAATCCGCCTCTGTGGCGGTGTCGGTCTCGCCCGAGACGTGCGGGAATTCGGCGTTCGGTGCGAATGTCGCCCAGTTCCCGGAGGGATCTGAAGAGGAAGAACTCAAGCGGCTCGCAGGAAAAAGGTAGCCTGCGGCAAACCCGATCGCCCCTCCGAGGATTGCGGCACACGCCAGCGTCGACCAACCCCGTGTCATGCTGCGCCTCCCTGCGCGTCGTGTCACCGAACTCGATTCGTCTCAAGCAATTGCGGGCGGAAACTACCGAAACTCACGAATCGCCGCAAGACGGGTGTGAAGCGGGAGGGCGGTCTGGCCGCGGCGCCCAATGGTCGCGCGAGAGCGGTCGTCAGTCGTCCAGGCCCGGCTTGCGGCGGCCCGCTTTCCGCTGCGAGCGCTGCCGTTTGGCCTCCAACCGGCGGGCGTGCGCCGATCTCGGCACGCGGGTCGGTTTCCTCTTCTTCGGCGCGGCGTGGGCGGCGAGGATGAGTTCCCGGAGTTTCTCCAGACAGTCGGACTTGTTCCGCGATTGGTCGCGGAAGCGTTGACTGCTGATCTGGAAGACCCCGTCTGAATTGATCCGCCGACGGTTGAGCGTTCGAAATCGCTGCAGAGTCTGCTCCGGCATCGATTCACAGCCGGCGAGATCCCAGCGCAGTTGGACTTTGGAGTTCACCTTGTTGACGTTCTGCCCGCCCGGGCCGGAACTGCGCGCGAAGGAGAATTCAAATTCCGAGAGCGGAATACGGATGCTGCGGCTGACGGTCAGGGTGCTCGGTGCGCTGGACATGCGGTCGTTCTTTCTGGAGCATGATCGAGTCGAAGAGGCTGCGCGCCAAGACGAACCTCCGACTCGGAAAAAGGGCCGCTGATACAGGACTTTGATACATGGCCGAGAACGAGAATTTCCCGAAGATGATCCGCATCAAGCAGCGCTTCAATGCGCAGCGGGTCGACGACGTTCCGGGCGAAGTTCGGCGGCAACTCGAAGGACTCAACCTGGCCGGGAAAGTTCGCGCCGAGCAGTCGGTCGCGATTACGGTTGGCAGCCGCGGAATCGCCAATATCGCGCAGATCACCAAGGCGATCGTCAACCACTTCTTCCAACTGGGCGCGCGGCCCTTCATTGTCCCGGCGATGGGGAGCCACGGCGGCGGCACGGCGGAGGGACAGAGAGCCATCGTCGAAGGATACGGCGTTACGGAGGAGTTTCTGGGAGTCGAGATTCGCTCGTCCATGGAAACTGTCGTGGTGGATACGACTCCGCAAGGCATTCCCGTGCATTTCGACCGCAACGCCTGGGAGGCCGACCACGTCGTCGTCGCGGGCCGCGTCAAACCGCACACCGGCTTCGTCGGCGAGATCGAATCGGGACTGCACAAGATGATGCTGATCGGCCTGGGCAAGCACAACGGGGCGAAGATCTATCACCGCGCCATCCAGGACTACAGCTTTCCCGAGATCGTCCGCGCCGTGGGCGACTCGGTGCTGAAGAAATGCGGGGTCGTGTGCGGCGTGGCGATCGTCGAAAACGCTTACGACGAGACGGCGCTGATCGAAGCGGTTCCTCCGCAGTCGTTCTTCGAGAGAGAGGTCGAACTTCTGAAGACGGCGAGAGCGTGGATGCCGCGGTTGCCGTTTCGCGAATGCGATCTGCTGATCATCGACGAGATCGGCAAGAACATCAGCGGCACCGGCCTCGACACGAACGTGGTCGGCCGCAAGTACAACGACCACGCGGCGACGGACAGGGACGACACCCGCTGCCGACGGATATTCGTCCGGAGCCTCACGCCGGCCACCCACGGAAACGCGACGGGGATCGGCATGGCGGAGTTCATCAACCGAGCCACTGCGGACGCGATCGATCATCGCACCACGCAGATCAATGCGATTACGGGGGGCCATCCCACGGCTGCGATGACCCCGATCGTCTGCGATACGGACCGGGACGCCGTCGCCATGGCCCTCCAGACGGTCGGCCTGGTCGAACCGCCCGACGCTCGCGTGATGCAGATCACGAACACCCTGCATGTTGCGGAACTGCTGGTGAGCGAAGCGTACGCTCCCCAACTCAGGGAGTGGGAGGATCTGGAGACGGTCACCGACGCTGAACCGATGGCGTTCGACGCCTCCGGGTCACTGGCCCCCGTCCAGCGGGCGGAGGCCGGTCAACACGGCTGATCGATTGGGCGCAGCGGCGAGTGCCAGTGGCACTTAATCGTGGCGGCGTTTGTTCGCGTTTTTTGCCTTTGTGTGCGGCATTTTACGCCGCCAGAACGGCTACAGTTAAATGCAATGCGCTCTACCTTCTCGCCGGCAGGATCATGTCGGCCTTCCAGTAGTCCTTGAGACGCTCCACGAGTCCGAGGAACGCCTCGATGTCGATCGGCTTGGTGAGAAAGCCTTCGACATTGAGGGAATGACACCGTGCCGCGTCCTGCTCGTCGGTCGTGCCGGTCATGACGACAACCGGGATGTCCTTCAGTTGCTCGTCGGCGCGGAGGTCCGCGAGGACTTCTCCGCCGCTCTTTCCCGGGAGCATCAGATCGAGGAGCACGAGATCGGGCGCGGGGGCGCGAACGAACTTTCCCTCGTGATGCAGAAAGCGGACGGCCTCGTCGCCGTCGGCAATCCAGGTCAGCCGGTGCTCGACGCCGGAGTTTTTCAGCGCTCCCATCGTGAGTCGAGCCGCCGTCAGGCTGTCCTCAACGAGCAGGATTTCCATCGGTCGCCCGACGGTCTCAGGCTGCATCGCAACACGATCGATCAGAGAGTCAGGGTCTGTCGGGCGTCACTTCGTACACCCGTCCGTCACTCTGGTCATTCTATCCCGGCCGTCAATCCTGCGACAATCGTGTTGCGCGTGAGATAGCGACAAACGAGGGAAGTCGCCCGCCGCGGGTCGATCGAGCCGAACGGCCTCACGCCACGTGAAATTCGGCGACTTCTTCCGTTTCGTGCGGCTGCTCATCATCGACGTGAGGGCGCGGAGCGCGGGGCTCATAGGCGTCGAAGCCGTCGACCTTGTATTCGGAGAGCAACTGGTTGACGCGCATCTCGATGCGAGTCAGTTCGGCGCCTTCTTCGGTTGTGATGAAGGTGAACGCGCGTCCCGACTTGTCGGAGGAAATGCGGCCGGTGCGGCCGATGCGATGCACGTAGTCGTCGCTGTACTCCGGAACGTCGTAGTTGATGATGTGGGAGATGCTGGTCACGTCGATGCCGCGTCCGACAACGTCCGTGGCGATGAGCAAACGCGTCTTTCCGGACCGGAACCTGCGCATGACGTTGTCGCGCACGCGTTGTTGCAGGTCGCCGTGGATGGCGTCGACGCCTTTCAATTTCTTGCTGAGACGTTGATGGAGACGGTCCGCTCCGCGTTTGGTGCGGCAGAAGACGATGGCTTGCGTCGGCCGTTCCTGAAGCAGCAGGCGGACGAGGAGATTGAGCTTCCGATCCGGATCGACGGTGCAGTAGAACTGCTCCACCCGGTCCGCAGCCACATTGGCCTGGGACAGGTCGACTCGTTGCGGATCCTGCATATACCGTTTGGCGAGTCGCTCCACCGGCGGAGGCATCGTCGCGGAGAGCAGCAAGGTCTGGCGTTCGTTTGGGCAGCGGCGGAGAATCCGCTCGATGTCGGGGCGGAACCCGATGTCGAGCATGCGATCCGCTTCATCAAGGACCAAAACTTTCAGGCCGCGGAGATCGAGCGACCCCCGCTGGAGGTGATCGATCACCCGCCCGGGGGTGCCGACGACAATCGTCGGATTGCTCTCGAGTTCGGTGAGTTGCCGACGAATCGGGCGGCCTCCGACGAGCAGGACCGGATTGCAGTCGTGCTGCGCCGCCAGCCGGCGGGCTTCCGCGGCGACCTGTTCGCTGAGTTCGCGGGTGGGGCACAAGACGAGCGCCTGCACGCCGGGCAGGCGGTGGTTAATCCGCTCAAGAATCGGAATCACGAACGCCGCCGTCTTTCCGGTGCCGGTCTGAGCCTGCCCGGTGCAATCGGCCCCGGTGACGGCGATCGGAATGAATTCCCTCTGGATGGGGGTGGGATGCGTGTATCCCACATCGGACAGGGCCGCCAGCATCTGCTCGCCGAGCCCGAGATCGTTAAATGTTTTCGTTTCTTCAACTTGCGCGGTCAAAACCTTCGACTCCTCGTCTTCTGAATGGCTTCTTGAAAGTTGGTTGTTCGCGGACGATGTTCGCCGCACTGGCAAGCCTGCCCATGATTCGTTTCACGGGGCGTCACGCTCCACTGGCGGCGTCGAGCGCCGCTGATCACTGTGGCGGCGGTTTGCGCCGCCGAGCACCTCTGGCGGCGTCGTGCGCCGCTGAGCGCCACTCAATGATGCGGGAGCCTGCGTTTGCCGACAGCAATGGCAAACGTGTGTTGTGGCAGCCTGTCTTCTCGTAACGTCAATCCACATCTCTTATTATCAGACTAAGAACGTTAGTGCATTTCGTATCCCGCGTCAAGATCGCCCCCGCCTGAGTCGCGAACCCGCAAACCGGGTCAAGGGCAGATCTGCAGCCGCTCGTTCTGTTTTCCCATCAATCGTTCCAGTTGTGTGTGCATACGATGAAAAAGCTCCTTCCGGTCGTCGCGGTGATTCTGCTCGTGGGCGTGCTTGTCTACATCGTCTTCCTTCGACCGGATGATCCGCCGCCTGACGTCGCTCCCAATGGCGATGGAGACTCGCCTGCGCCCGCCCTGACCGTGGACGAGAAGCTTGAGTTGATCGAGCAGAAGAATGTCGCGTTGGCGCATCTGGAAAACAAAGAGACGGAAGAATCCTCCGCGTTGTGGTCCGCTATTGCGGAGAAACTCCCGGATTCAATCCTGCCGGTTCAGAATCGGGCAATCGGCGCGCTCATTGCGGTCGAGGACGCCGAGCCGAATCAGAAGCCGGACGCCCTCACCAGCGCTCAGGCTGCGATCGCTGCCCTGCAGGAGAAGGCTCCGGATGCAGCAGCGACGCACATCCTCGCCGGCCGGCTGGCATTGCTGGAGAATGATTTCTCCCGCGCCGTCCGTGAATTCGAAGCTGCGACCGAGGCTGACCCGGATGACGCGTCGGCGTGGCTCGAACTCTGGTCGGTCAGCGCGTCGACGAACGAGGAGCTGCCCGACTCTCTCTCAGCGGCGCTCAAGCGAGCCCACGAACTTGCTCCGCAGAATCTGTGGATCCTGATCCCGCTCCTGCTGCAACAAGCGGACGAGCAGAATCCCGGGATCGTCGAGACGATCGACACGGCCATGCCGTTGATCGAGCGGTTGGCACCCGGTGTCGAACAGCGCAGCAACAATAACCCCGCTGAGTTTCTGGAGCAGGCAAGGGCCGCTGCGGTCGACGGAGACTGGTCGAACGTTCAAAACCGCACACGGCTGCTGAAAAACATTCTGATTGCGGAGGATGCCCTGAAGAGCGACGAGATTCGTATTGAGAAGCACGTGCTTGAATTCGTCGTCGACCGGTTTCCTGACGACTTTTACGAGGACTTGCCGGCGGATAGCGCGGTGGCCGCCGCGCCGTCCGAGGTCTCGTTTCAACCGATGGCAGGGGAGGGGGACGAGATTGCCGTGGAAGGGCTCGTCGACGCCGTACTGGCCGACTTCAACCTCGACAGCCGGTTGGACGTTTGTGCGCTGACGAATGATTCGATCATTGTTTTCTCGCGCGATGCCGAGTCCGGCGGCTGGGAACCGATTTGTTCCGCCGACGCGCCGGCCAATGCTGCCGGGTTCCGCCTGATCGACGTTGATGACGACCGCATCGTTCCCTTGATTGAAACGATGCCCGGAGGAGAGGGGGTCGAAGGGGAAAGCCGGTCTGATCTCGACCTGGTCGTCTTCGGCGGTGAGGGACTGGCACTGTTTCTGAATACGCTTGACAAGGAGACGCGGGAAGCCGGCCTTGAACCGGCCGATGCGTTCGCTGACGCCGGTTCGCTTGGCCCGCTGCAGCACTGCGAGGTGCTCGACGTCGACATGGACGGCGATCTCGACCTGCTGGTCTCCGGAGAGAGCGGCACGCAGGTTCTCTCCAATCGAAGCAACTCGACATTCGAACTGGCGAGCGATGCGATTGTTGATGCTCCGGACCGATTCACGGTCGTTGATTCCGCATCGGTCGACTTCGATCGAGACGTCGATCTCGACGTGCTGTGCGTGACCACGGACGGCGAAGTCGGACTCCTTGAAAACCTCCGGCACCAGACGCTCCGCTGGCGGGTGCTCGACGAGATCGAACCGGCCGGAACGGTCACTTCAATCGAGGTGATCGAAGCCGACGGAAACGCCTCCTGGGACGTCGTCGTCGGCAGCGACGCGGGGGTTTCGCTGCACCTCACCCGGACGCCGACGCGGGGCAAGGTGGAGTTCATCGGGTCTGCTTCGATCGACCAGCCTGTCGGCGAGTTTTCTCTCTTCGACTTCGACAACGACAGCTTTCAGGACGTCCTCGCGTGGACCGATGAGGAAGTGGCGTTGCTGCCGGGACGGGGCGCGGCCGGATTCGTAAACTTCGAGGGGAACTTGAGTGAACATACTCCTTCCGCACCGATCGTGACCTGCGATTTCGGCGATCTTGACGCCGACGGTGATCTCGACCTGCTGACGGCTTCGAGCGGCGAGATTCGGCTTCTCGAAAACGACGGCGGCAACGCGCTGCCATGGATCGATCTGACGGTGATCTCGTATGACCTGGGCAACCCGCCGTTCGGTGTGGGAGCGTCGCGCGTCAACAACTACGGCATCGGCAGTCAACTGGAGATCAAGGCGGGGGATGCCTATCGGGCTCAGGTAGTTCGCCGCGCCTTCACTCACTTCGGTCTCGATGAACTGCCGCCGCCGGAAACGGTGCGCATCACCTGGACCAACGGCGTCCCGCAAAACGTCATTCAACCGCAAACCGAACAGACAATCAGCGAGCCGCAGTCTCTGATTACCTCCTGCCCCTATCTCTACACGTGGAACGGCGACCGCTTCGTCTTTGTCACCGATCTGTTGTGGGCGGCGCCGATCGGATTGCCCAGCCCACAGGGCGGAATGACGCCGCACCGGGACTGGGAGTATCTGAAGATTCCCGGCGAGATGCTGGCCGAAAAGGACGGCCGCTACGTGTTGCAGATCACCGAGGAACTCTGGGAAGCGGCGTATTTCGACCAGGTGCGCCTGCTGGCGATCGATCATCCGGCCGACGTCGACATCTATTCAAACGAGAAAGTCGGGCCGCCGTCGATTTCGGAATACTACATCCATACGGCCCAGGAACCGCTGTTGCCGGTCGCGGCCGAAAACCACGCGGGAGACGATCTGCTGCCGAAGATCTCCGCCGAAGACGATGACTATGCGCAGCCCCACACTGAGTGGCACGCGCAGGGCTACACGCACGATTCCTTCCTCGAACTCGACCTTGGCGAGCTTCAAGACCCGGGCCGGATCACACTTTTTCTCACGGGGTGGATGCATCCGACCGACGCCGCGATCAATACGGCGCTGCAGGAGAACCCCGATTTGCCCGGTCCGCGTCCGCCGTCGATCCTGGTTCCCGATGCCGAGGGCGAGTGGATCGAAGCTGTCTCCTACATGGGCTTTCCCGGCGGCAAGACGAAGACGATCGCCGTTGATCTTTCGGGGATCTTTCCTGCTGAAGACTACCGTCTGCGGATCGCAACCAGCATGCAGCTCTACTGGGACCACATTTTTTTCACGGTGGGAGAAGAGCAGGCGGAGTACCGGGAGACAGACCTCGAACTGGTCTCGGCCGACCTTCACTTCCGGGGCGTCTCGGACCGTATCTTCCACCCACGCAACGGCCCTGAACGATACAACTACGACCGGGTCACACCGATCCCGCGATACGCTCCGATGCACGGCGCGTTTACCCGCTTCGGCGACGTTCGCGAACTGCTTACCACCGCCGATGACCTGCTTGTCGTCCTCGGGTGCGGCGACGAGATGACGCTTGAATTCGAGGTTCCCGCGGAACCGCTCCCCGCAGGCTGGACCCGCGATTTCATCATCCATTCCATCGGATGGGACAAGGACGCCAACCTGCACACGATCTACGGGCAAACGGTCGAGCCGATGCCGTACCGCAACATGAGCAGCTATCCGTACGAGCCGGAATCATTCCCGGACATTCCGGGTTACGAGGCGTACCTGCGCGAGTACCAGACGCGGGAGTTCGACGACGTGTATCATCGCCGGGCGTTGCATCTGCGGGAAGAGGAGTGAGCGTGTCAGAGAAGGAGTTGATTGTCGTCGGCGGTCCCAACGGGGCAGGCAAGACGACGTTTGCGGAAGAATACGTTTCGCTGCGGAAACTCCCGTACATCAGTGCCGACGCCATTGCAGCGGAATTGTCGCCGGGCGACCCGGGGCGTGCCCAGATTGCCGCGAGCCGAGAGTTCCTCCGAAGAATGAACTCGGCTTTAGAAGGATCGAGCAGCGTTGTTGTTGAATCGACTCTTTCCGGGCTCACATTTCGACGATTTCTCGGAAGTGCACGCACCGCAGGATTTTCGATAACCATACTGTTCTTGTTTCTGCATTCGCCCGACACATGTGTTGAGCGCGTGAACGCGCGTGTGCGGACAGGTGGTCATAGAGTCGAGGAAGCTGACGTCCGGCGCAGGTTCGTGCGCAGCCTTTCGAACTTCTGGAATTTGTATCGGCCGTTGTCCGACGAGTGGCTGCTGTTCTACAATTCAGGCGAACATCCACTTGAAATCGCCGTTGGCAGTGCAACTGACTTGTCAGTTCGGGATGGAGAGTTGTTCACACTTTTCACTTCACTAGTTGATGCAGTGGTGTGATGGCCGAAACCATCGAGAATAGCGAGGTCCGTCGAAAAGCGGATGAATTCCTGCGAATTTTTCGCTCGGCAGTTCGTAAGGCGCAGGCAAAGAATCGTCGATTGGGTGTCCCGAACGTCTATTGGTTAAACGGCGTGCGTTACTTCGAACTTCCCAACGGCGAGTTGTCGCGCACAGCGCCGGAGCCGCAACGTCCGCACATTTAGCAAAGCGGGCGAGCCTTCGTGTAGCGCACGGTTGGGATAGCAACGCTCCGCATCGGGTGAGCGGCGTCTTGCGGAATGTCGCGGTCGTCTGCCCAACGCGCTCTTATCGAACCAGAAGTCGCTGAGATGGCTTCAGCCACTGACGACGATGCTCAACATCTGCGGTTACTGTCGATCTTCCACTACATTGTTGGTGGAATGATGGGCCTGTTCGGCTGCTTCCCGATCATCCATTTTGTCGTCGGCATCGCCGCGTTGAGTGGGGCGATGAACAACGGGAACGGACCGCCGGCGGCGTTCGGCTGGATTTTCATCACGGTGGCGGTGGCTGTGATGACCTTCATGTGGTCGGTTGCGATCGCCATCATTCTCGCCGGGCCGAAGTTGCGAGACCGAACAGGCTACACGTATTGCGTCGTCGTCGCTGCGGTTGAGTGCACATTCATGCCGTTCGGAACGGTGCTGGGCGTTCTCACGCTGATTGTGCTGATGCGGCCGTCGGTGAAGGCCGCATTCGGCGTCTCCGCGACGTGATGGCTCATTGTGGCGTCTATGCAACGGCAAGCCCTGCCGCTTTCCAGGCAGACATTCCGCCGATCACGTTCGTGACATCCTCAAAGCCTTCGCGTTTGAGGAAGGACGAAGCAATTGACGCGCGATAGCCCGAACCGCACACGACGGCGACCGGCTTGTCTCGCGGGATCTCTGTGACACGGTCCTGCAGCGTTCCGCCGTGGATATGCAACGCGCCCTCGATATGGCCGTCGTTCCATTCCTTTTCAGTGCGCACGTCAAGGATCGTGAGTTGCTTCTCGGCCTTTCGCTTCGTATCAAGTTCATGCACCGATAGGGTGTGTAGCCTCGACAAAGGGAGGCCGTTTGTTTCCCATGAACGGAAACCGCCTTCCAGATAGCCTTGCACGTCGTCGAAGCCGACACGCAGCAAGTGGATCGCGACCTGATCCATCTGCGAAGGTTCGTCCGTGATGATCAGAATCGGACGATCGTACGGCAGCACCCATCCGGCCCAGGTGGGCAGGTTCTGGCCGAAGGGGATGTTGATCGAGTCAGGGATGTGGGCGGCGGCGAATGACTCTTGGGACCGCACATCGACGATCAGGCAGTCGTCGCAGACCCGGTCGTGAACCTCCCTGACGCTCCATCGCTTCCCGCCGGGGAGTTCCGGACCGATGATTGCCGGACCATCTCTGTTCACCTGCTTCATCCGCTTGAAGTAGGGCGGGGACAGCGGCATCTCACTCAGCAGATCGTCCACCCATTGCTCCTCGGGCTTGCGCTGAAGCGACGGATTGAAGCGCCGCTCAAACCCGACCGTCGAGGACCGGCGAGAGCCGATGGCTTTGCCGCACAGTGACCCGGCGCCGTGTGCGGGAAAGACTTCGGTGATGTCGGGCAGTTCGTCGATCCGTTCGAAAATGCTTTCGTAGAGCTGATGCGCCAGTTCCTGCTTGGCTTCCTCGCCGAGCAGATCGGGACGCCCCACATCACCGACGAACAGGAAATCGCCGCTGAACATGACCCAGGGCGTATCGCTGCTGCGAGACGTATCGAACAATGTGACCGCGATGTGTTCTGGGGTGTGTCCGGGAACGTGCTGAAAGCCGAACCGGACGTCGCCCATCGTGATCGAGTCGCCCTCCCTCACATGCTGATCCGCGAATGCCTGGGTCCAATCGTCTCCCCCGTAGCCGGAGCAGTGAATGGTCGCTTCGTCGTTCAGGCGGGCTTTGAGTTCGCGCGAGCCGCAAACGAAGTCGGCGTGGACGTGCGTCTCGATGATGTGCCGGATGTGCAGCCCGTTTTCTTTCGCGAACTGCAGGAACTCTCCCACGTCTCGCGTGGGGTCAATTACCGCCGCTTCGCCGCTCTTTTCATCGCCTACGATGTATGAGGCGATCGCCAGTCCCGGCACAAAGCGTTGATGAAACAGCATGGCGGGATCCTCTTCATGAAGCGCGATCAGGCCGACTTTGTGTGATTGTCGACATAGCCTTTGACGAACTCTTCGAGTTCCGGCTTATCGCACTCGAAACCCATTTCTTCGGCCTTTTCAAGTGTCTCGTCACCGCTCCATCCATTCTCGCAAGCGACGTGCATCATCACCATGGCCCCGGCCCGTTTTCCGCTCTTGCAGTGGGCGAACACAGGTGTCGGCAGCGACGGTAGCTTCTCCCGGAATTGATCAACCAATTCCGGTCCCATTGAGTTCATTGAGACCGGAATGTGCAGATACTTCATTCCGGCTGCTTTCACTTTCTCACCCTCGGCGTTGGGCGCGAGCGGTTGATTCTCCTCGCCCTCCGTCCGGAAGTTTACGATCGATTGGAAACCGCTTTTCTTCAACTGCTGGAGGTCGTCTTCGCTGGGCTGCGGGCCGACAGTTATCTGTTCGCTGATCTTCATGGTGTTCTGCATTTGAACGCTCCCTGGTTGATTGCAGATCTATGCGGTCGGACAGCCACCACGTCCCCGCATGGCTGGAGGTCACGCGGCGAGTTCTGGTTGTCACACTCGGTTGGCAACAAGTCGAGCAAAGCGCGTGCCGCCCTATTGACGTCAGGATTTTTATCGCTGGGTCGATTGGCCAATCAGCCGCAGAGGGCGGGAGCGACGCGGCATGACACCTTGATTCGGTGGCCCGTGAAATGTCGACCCCACCGGAAGCTCACGCTGCCTGCTCGCCGGTCTCCCAAGTAACTCAGCATCTCGGGAGGACGAGGCTACGCCGCGCCGAATCCGCACAGTTTGCTGGCAATTGTGACATCCAGGAACTGAGTTCTTCTTCCAATACCGGTCCGACAGGGACATCAGAGTGCTCAGAAGGAGCCGCCGATGCGCAGAAAGCCCGTATCGCTCAGAGACATGTTGCCCACGCCGGAGTCGTATTCAATCTCGCGGTTGAAGACGTAGCCGAACTCGAAGTAACAGACGCGGCCGGTCGTCATCTTCCGCTCGACACCGAGAATGAAACGGAGGTCGCGGTAGCTGGCGATGTCGTCCAGCCCGGTCGTCCGTTCGATGGCCCACGACTGGCCGCCGAGTTCGCCGGTGACGTACACCCACTGCTCGTAGGTCGGCGTGAAATACTGCCGCCAGGCAATGCGCGGCTTGGGGAACATCAACTCGTAACGCAGGTCGTCGCGCGGCTTGTAAATCGCCCCGATTGCCGGCAGCACCGGAATGTCCTCCCGGTCCAGATAGACGATTCCGCCGGCCCATTGCAGTTGCGGAGAGACCGTGTAGTACGCCATGAAGCGGCCGATGATCCGCAGCGCGTCGGACGAGAGATTCTCCCCGTCGGTATACAGGCTGGGAGCGATCGACAGGTTGAGCATCCAGGCGTCGCCGACCGGGCGGTAAATCGAGAAGTCCAGCGAGCCGTCGTAGAGACGAGCCGGCAGGTCGGTTGCGGACGGTCCGTCGAGCAGGTGCAGCCCGAACTGCGGCGTCACAAACAGACCCGGCGCGGAGGGAAACTCCATAGTGCCGCGCACGTCCAGGGTCGAAATGCCGAGCGAATCGTCGCCGCCGAACACGTGTGTCAGCGACGCTTTCCGCGACTTCCAACCGAACGGACCGGTTGGACGGGCCGGCGCGACCGGCGGCATCACCGGCGGGGCGTAGGTGGGCGGCGGAGCGTAGCCCGGATAGGCATCCGGCATCCCGCGGTAGGCGTCGTCATCCAGCGGATACTGGACGGGCTGGGTGTCGTCCGGATAGGTCCAATCTTCATCACTGACAGGACCGCGGACTTCCGCTTCGTTGGGAAACAGGTAGGGATGGGATGTCTCCACGCGAACCCTACCGCCCGGGTTGGAACCGGCAGAATCGGCCGGAATCCGTCCTTCGGGGAAGACGCCGCCTTCCTCGATCGGAGCAGCAGCTTCGTATCCGGCCTGCTCAACGGCCGGCCCGACGTAGGCGTCCCCTTCATAATCGACGAGGAACGGATCTCGCCCGCCGGTCTCATCGCCTGCTGCTGAAACGACTTGCAGCGAGAGCGCGAGTGTCAGCAGGGACAGGAAAACAGGCGCCAACGAGCGCATCGTACGCCGGCTCCGGGATCTGGAGAGTGACATCGTAAGTCGCGGCTTGAGAGAACCGGGGAGGGGTCGCGGGTGATACCGGCATTCCGTCCCAGGGTCAAGACGCGCTTCGCCATGCCGCGAACGCCCACCGGTTGCAACCGGTGGGCTTTGTGATCCCGTGGACCGCAGGGAAGCTGCGCCGGCGCGTTGCGAATCGTTGACCTGTCTGCTGCAATGTCGACGCAAGCAATACCCTCAAGGGAGAATGAAAATGCGAGGACGATCCATCAGCGCAGCGGCGGCAATGTTCGGGACGGCGTTCATCATCTGCTTTTCGCTGCCGGCGTTCGGACAGGGACTCGAAGGGCAGGGCGAGACGCCGGACGCTGCACTCGTCGCAACGCTTGACCGGTTCTCCGACTGGACCACCAGCGTCGCCTTCTCTCCGGACGGGAAGCTGCTGGCAATCGGAACCTACGAGTCGATCCGGTTGTGGGATGTGGAGCAAGAAGAAGCCACCGGCGAATTGCGGCACCGCAAAGGGTTCGCGCGAGCACTCGCCTTCTCCCCTGACGGAGACACACTGGCGGTCGGCGGCTACCAGAGCGTCGCACTCTGGAACATCGATGAGCGCAAACTCGTCGCCGAGTTCAAGGGGCATCGCGGTTACGTCACCAGCCTCTGCTTCTCACCGGATGGGACTCAACTGGCAAGCGCCTCGGAGGATCTGACAGCCCGGCTCTGGAACGTCTCCGACGGGACCGAAGTCGCGAAGTTCGAGGGGCATACGCATCCAGTCCTGGGCGTGGCCATCTCCCCCGACGGCCAACTCGTCGCGACGGCCGCCGGAGACGAGGCCCGCCTGACGAAACCGGGCGAGGTCAAGACATGGAGAATCGAGACGGGGAACGAGGTCCATACCTTCCCGCCGCACGAGCGGGGCGCAACGGGCGTCGCATTCTCGCCGGACGGTGCGTTGCTGGTCTCCACCAGCCTCGATGAAAAGGTCAACATCTACAATGTCGAAGCGGGTGACGCACACGGTTTCTTCGGGGGTCACTCGCGCCCGACCAATTGCGTGCAGTTTGCGGGCGGGGGCAAGCTCGTGATCACCGGCAGCGGCGGACGCTTCAAGGGGAAGAACGAAGTCAAGTTCTTCAGCCCGCAGGACGGGGAGGAGTTCGGAACGATCGACCACCACGGAGGCAAGGTGACTGCGATCGCGCTCTCGCCGAACGGCCGCCTGCTGGCGACCGCATCCTACGACAAGTCAGCCGCCGTCTGGGACATCAGCAACATCCTCGAACGCGCCGGGGTCGACTCTGCTGCGGCGGAGACGGTCGCGCTGGCGGACGATGATGAGGATTCGGAAGAGATATTGAAGATCGGCATCATCGGCCTCGACACGTCGCATGCGATCGCCTTCACCAACCTGCTGAATTCCGATGATCCTCCGGAAGCGCTGACGGGTTGCCGCATCGTCGCGGCTTATCCGAAGGGCAGTCCGGACATTGAATCGTCGACCAGCCGGGTTCCGAAATACACCGAAGATGTGAAGGCCAAGGGGGTCGAGATCGTCGAATCGATCGACGAACTGCTGGAAAAAGTCGACGCCGTCTGCCTTGAAACGAACGACGGCCGGCCGCATCTTGAACAGGTGCTGCCCGTGTTGAAAGCCGGCAAGCCGGTCTTCATCGACAAGCCGATCGCCGGTTCGCTGACTGACGCGGTGGCCATCGTTCAAGCCGCGCAGCATTATGGCGTGCCGATGTTTTCATCGTCCTCGTTGCGCTGGCTGGTCGGCGCACAGGAGATTCGGAACGGCAGCATTGGCGCCGTGACGGGCGCCGACATGTACAGCCCCTGCTCGCTGGAGGAAACGCATCCCGATCTTTTCTGGTACGGCATTCACGGAGTCGAATCGCTCTTTACCGTGATGGGGACTGGGTGCGAGTCCGTCAGCAGGACTTCCACGCCCGATTTCGACTTCGCAGTCGGAACCTGGGAAGGAGGCCGCATCGGCAGCTTCCGAGGAATCCGGCGAGGGCAGGGCGGTTATGGCGGGACAGTCTTCGGCGAAGAAGGCAAAGCCGTGCTCAACCAGTACGGCGGATACCAGCCGCTGGTGGAGGCGATCATCCACATGTTCCGCACCGGCGAGACGCCCGTCACGCACGAGGAGACGCTCGAAATCTACGCCTTTATGGAGGCCGCTGACGAAAGCAAACGGCAGGGTGGGAGCCCGGTCACCCTCGAGAGCGTGATGGAGAAAGCCCGCGCCGAGGCGGCCGAGAAACTCGAAGGCCAACTCGACTGAGGCGAGCCGCAGGCGTCCGCCTCCGGATGCGTTCAAATAAATACCCGCCCACGCAGCGCGAATCTCCCCATGCAGTCCGGGCAGAAACAGATTCTTACGGACCGCTGGACGCGGCTGGCCGGCGACGTTGAGAAATCGTTCTTTCGCATCGAGAAGGAGACGGTCTGGCGCGCGGCGATCGTCAACGGAGTGATCGCCGGGGCGGCCGTGGCGCTTGTCGCCTGGCTCGTCGTCTCACTGCAGGAGGGGGATCTGCTGCTGTTCGCCTGCCTGGGATCGTCGGCGTCGGCGGTCGTCTTCGCGCCGCTCAATAAAGCGAACAGCCTCCGGACCATCATCGCCGCGTACGTCATCGCCGCCGCCGTCTGCCTGGGCATGTTCCCGCTGCACGAACGGCAACTGATCCCGATTCCAGTGCAATGCTTCCTGGCGGTCGCTGTTCCGGTGGCTGTGATGCGGGCGACCGACACGATGCACCCTGCGGCGATCGGCAGCGCGATGGCGTTCATCATCTTCGACCGCGAGCCGCGAACGATCCTGCTGTTGCTGCTGGCGATCCTCGGCCTGCTCACCATCGTCAAGCTGCTGGCTTACATCTATCTGGAAGACCTCAAGTTCCGTCACTTCGGCAAGGAGTTTCGCCGCGACTACTACGGTCGTGAAGTGACGGTGACGGTGCTTAAGGATGTCGAGGAAGAGGATGGATAGTCAGTTGCGAGTAACTCGCCAGGAAACTGGGGGGCGGAAACAGAATATGTCAGGTCAGATTGTCGGGCAGGCTTCGGTGGACCGCGCAACCGAGTGGAGTTGTCACACTGTTCGACTTCACTGTCGAAAGACTCTGTGCACCGTCGTCGCTGCACTGCTCGCCATCAGTTCGCTGGGTGCCGCCAATGATCCGGCCGGTTGGCGGAAGGCCGGCGAGTTTCCTGCGCCGGAAGCACATCAGGCGGCCGCGGCGGACGAATCATACATTTACGCGATCACAAACTCTTTGATCGCCAAGTACGACCGCGAGACCGGCGCGCGGGTTGCTGTCAGTATGGGCCCCGCGAAGCATCTCAATAGCGGGTTCTTCCATGACGGTGCTTTGTACTGCGCCCATTCCAATTACCCGCAGACGCCCGAGCAGAGCGAGATTAAGGTTCTCGACGTCGAGACGATGGTACTGTCCACGTTCCACGACTTCGGTGATCAGGGCGGCAGCCTGACATGGGCTGTGAAGCATCAGGGTGACTGGTGGTGCAACTTCGCGTATTACGGCGGAGAGAACTCGAAGACGTACCTAGCGCATTTCGATGACAACTTCAAAGAGATCGATCGTTGGACTTACCCCGCTGATCTGATCGCGAAGCTCGGTAGCTACAGCCTCTCCGGAGGACTCTTTCACGCCAATGAACTGCTGGTAACCGGTCATGACGACCCGGTGATCTTCCGCGTGCGCGTCCCGGACGACGGGAACGTGTTGGAACTGATCGGCGAGGAGACAGCGCCTTTCACAGGGCAGGGGATTGCGGTCGACCCGCGCACAGGCGGATTGGTCGGAATCGACCGGGCTCGTCATCAGGTTGTCTTTGCGCGAAAGCCTGGGCAACTGCCGTTTGCGTCGGTCGATTGTGAGGGTGCGTATCCGAAGCATCTCCAGGGGGTGTGCACGAACGATTGCGACGCGGTCTATTGGTCGTTTACCGACGTGCTGGTCAAGACGGATGCGGCCGGCCGGGTGCTGAAGAAGGTCCCGGTCGCGGATCATCACGGCGACCTCTGTTTTCACGACGGCCGCATCTATGTGGCAGTCAATCTGGGTCAGTTCAACCAGCCGGCTGGCAAAGCAGATTCGTGGGTCTACATCTACGATGCGGAAACGCTCCGGGAACTTGCCCGGCATGAGGCGACCGAAGTTGTCCACGGGGCAGGGGGGATTGCCTGTGATGGAGAGAAGTTCCTTGTCGTGGGCGGACTCCCGGAAGGCATCGAAGAGAATTATCTCTACGAGTACGACCTGGAGCTTTCGTTTCAAGAGCGGCACATCCTGAACAGCGGCTACACGCGGCTCGGCATTCAGACCGCAGCGTACCATGACGGCACGTGGTGGTTCGGGTGCTACGGAACGCCGAAAATTCTGCTCAAGGCTGACTCAGAACTGCAGTTCACCGCGCGCTACGAATTCGACTGCTCGCTCGGCATTACCGGACTGCCGGACGGACGGATTCTCACCGCCTCCGGACAATGTCGAGGCGATGAAGGATGCACGGGAAGCATTCACGAAGCCCGTGCAAGTGAAGAAGCGGGGCTCATCATCCAACCGGAGATCGCCACCGGTCCACTTCGACTCACTCTTCCGCCCGACGTCTACGCTGTTGCCGGAGTGGAATTCGCGATCTACTTCGACAATATCGTGCTTGCAGAAGATTCTTCGGACTACCAGTTCGAGGTGACATGTGACATCGGGACGACGGAAGACGACCGCTGGGTGGTCGTCCCCGACGCAGCACTTGTCGGTAATCACAATGTAACCATTACGGTCAGCGACGCCGACGGCCGAGTACTGGGGCGGGCGGAGTCTGTACTGCACGTCGCGCCACCGCTTCGCATTGAAGACGAACCATTGCGTCTCCTGCTCGTCGGAGACAGCCTGACGCATGCCACCCTTTGGCCGAACGAACTGGCTCGTCTGCTCACTGAACATGCGCAGACCGACTGGACGATGCTCGGCACACATCGGCCTAAGTCTGCGGCCAAAGGCGTCGCGCACGAAGGATACGGCGGCTGGACTTGGCAGCGGTTCGCCGCCCATTACGAACCGGACCCGGACGGCACCTACCGTAAGCGGAGCAGTCCCTTTGTCTTTCTTGGCGGTGGGGGCGATCCGGAATTGGATGTCGCACGGTACATCAAAGAAGAGTGTGACGGGACTCCTCCCGATGTCGTCGTCTTTCTGCTCGGCATCAACGACTGCTTCAGCGCCGACCCGGATGATCAAGAAGCAACCGACCAGCGCATCGACACCGTCTTCGGGCACGCCGATACACTGCTGAACGCCTTCCATACCGCCGCCCCGCAGGCGGATCTGGCCGTCTGCCTCACAACGCCCGGCAATTCCCGGGATGAGGCGTTCGAAGCCAATTACAAAGATCGTTATCCCCGCTGGGGCTGGAAGCGCATCCAGCACCGGTTGGTCGAACGCGAGATCGCACACTTCTCCGGTCGCGAAGGGAGAAACATCTTTATTGTGCCGACCGAACTCAATCTCGACCCGACCGGCGGTTACCCCGACAACAACGCCGTCCACCCCAACGCCGCCGGTTACGCCCAGATCGCGGCGACCATCTACGCCTGGCTGTCCAATCGACTTGCCGAGCAGGCGAATCCGTAGTGCTCACTTCCTGCGTGCGCCTTCTTTTAGTCTCTCGATCTCTCTGCGTCTCGACGCATGACCGATCCGATCCACTCGCTCACTCGAAAACTGCCCCCCATCGCCGGTACGATCCGAGACGGAAACAGTCTGTCGTTCGCTGGCGACAGCTTCTCTCGAATGGGGGCAAGTGTAATGATCTGGATCTGCTGCTTATCTCGCCAAATCAACAGGTCGAAAGCTGTGTTCGGAGCGATTTTGGGCGAGCTAGTTCTAACAGCAGCGCTCACACCCGCGACTGCATTGGGCGATGACGCGCCGCCCAATGTCCTGTTCATCATCTCCGACGACCTCAACAACTCGGTCGGCTGTTACGGACATCCGCAGGTTTCGACTCCCAATATCGACCGCCTGGCGGCGCGGGGCGTCCGTTTCGATCTCGCCTACTGCCAGTACCCGCTCTGCGGACCGAGCCGAAATTCGCTGCTCACCGGGCTCTACCCCAACAGCACCGGAATCCTCCAGAACCAGCAGATCTTCCGGCAGACGATTCCCAAGCATTGCAGTCTGCCGCAGGCGTTCCGCAATGCGGGCTACTTCGCCGCGCGGATCGGCAAGCTCTACCACTACAACGTGCCGCGGTCGGTCGGAACCAACGGCCACGACGACCCCGGTTCGTGGGAACTGGAGCTGAATCCCGCCGGATGCGACCGGCTGCTGGAGGAGCCCGAAATCTTTTCGCTCCGTCCGGGCAGTTTCGGCGGCACGCTCAGTTGGTACGCTTCCCCCCGCGGCGACCTGCTGCATACCGACGGCATGCTGGCGACCGACGCCGAGTGGGTTCTCGAGCGTTGCGCGCGCGATCGCAGCCGCCCGTTCTTCCTGGCTGTCGGTTTCTTCAGGCCGCACACACCGTATGTCGCGCCGGAGAAGTACTTCGATGAGTACGAGCTTGAAGAGATGCCGCTCGTCGAGGGGTGGGAAGAAGATCAAAAGGACATCCCGCCGCCCGGACTCGGCAGCCACAAGAAGGAGCACGAACTGCTGACCGACGAGTTGCGGCAGCAGGCGATTCAGGCCTACTTCGCCAGCATCACGTTCATGGACACGCAAGTCGGCCGCGTCCTGGATGCTCTGGAGAGGCTGGGACTGGCGGACAACACGGTCGTGGTCTTCACCAGCGACCACGGCTATCACCTGGGCGAACATGGGCTGTGGCAGAAGCTGAGCCTCTTTGAAGAAAGCGCCCGCGTGCCGCTCATCATCGCGGCTCCCGGCATGGTAGGGCAGGGGGGAGTCGCAGAGACGCCGGTCGGGCTGGTTGACGTTTACCCCACCCTGACGGAATTGTGCGGGGTCGACGCGCCCGACAACCTCCAGGGACAGAGCCTCGTTCCCATCCTGGAGAACTCTGAAGAACCAGGGCGCGGGTGGGCGCTGACCGAAGTCACCCGCGGTCGGGGTGAGAACCAGATCTTCGGCTACACGATCCGGACGTCAAGGTGGCGATACACCGAATGGGACGGCGGAGAAGCGGGTCGCGAACTTTACGATCACGAAACCGATCCGCTGGAACAGACAAACCTGGCCGCCCACGAGGATCAGGCCGATCGCATTGCCGAGTTGTCGCAGCTCATTTCTGAGGCGGTGACGGCGTCGCTCCCGGAGTCGGGAGAGATTCCTAGAATCCAGACCGGCGTCTGGGCGCCCAACCTGACCGATCCGTAGGCTGTTTTCCTGCAAACTCTGGCACGATCGTACTCCCGATGATTCACTCACATAGAGAAAGGCATTCCATGAGGTTGCTGCTCTCCGCGACATTGTCGCTGTCTATCATGACTCCGGTTGCTCTTGCCGACGACGAGTTGGCGCCGACGATGGCCGACGTCTCTTACGGACCGCACGACTCGAACGTGCTCGATTTCTATCAGGCTGAAGGCGACGGGCCGCGTCCGTTGCTGGTCTACATTCACGGCGGAGGGTGGACCGGCGGCGACAAAGTGCGCAAGCCGGAGACGTTCCAGATGTTCCTGGACGAAGGCATCTCCTACGCTGCCGTCAACTACCGCCTGAGCGGCGAGGCGCCGCTGCCGGCCCCCGTCCACGACGCCGCTCGCGCGATCCAGTTTCTCAGGTTCAAGGCGGACGAGTGGAACATTGATCCCAACCGCATCGCTCTGACCGGCGGCAGCGCCGGCGCGTGCACATCGATGTGGATTCTCCTTCACGACGACCTCGCCGATCCCGATGCAGAGGATCCGATCCTCAGACAGTCGACGCGCGTGACAGCGGCGGCCGTCTCTGCCGGACAAACATCGATCGACCCCAAAGTCATAGAACCCTGGCTGGGACCGAATGTGCTGAAGCACCGCATGATCTGGACTTCGGTCGGAGCGGAGTCGATGGAGGAGGCTCTCGAGAACTTTGAGCAGTACCGCGAACTCTACGAGGAGTTCTCTCCCTACAACCACGTGGACGGCAACGACCCGCCGCTGCTCATGACCTACGGGAACAACATGACCCTTCCTTCCGAGAACGCCGGCCACGGCATCCACCACCCGGTGTACGGCGTCAAGCTGAAAGAAAAATCGGATGAAGCCGGCCACGAATGCTATCTGCTGATCCCCGGCGTGTCCGACGCAGCCCCCTACGATAACGCCAACCAGTTCCTGATCGACAAGCTTACCGAATAGGCAACAGCGTCTCGATCGCGCGTCCTCTCAACAAACTGTAGCCGGGCTCATTGAGCCCGGTGAACGTTTTGCATGCAGTCATCTTCAACAGGACAACCAATGGACTATCGAAACCTCGGCCGCTGCGGAGTCAAAGTCTCGCCCGTCTGTCTCGGCACGATGATGTTCGGCGGCCAGACCAGCGAGGCCGACTCGATCCGCATTATCCACAAGGCGCACGATCTGGGCGTCAACTTCATCGACACCGCCAACATGTACAACGCGGGCGAGTCCGAGCGCGTCGTCGGCAAGGCGATCGCCGACCGCCGTGATTCGATCGTCCTCGCCACCAAGGGCCGACAGAAAATGGGTGACGGCCCCAATCAGCAGGGAGGCAGCCGGAAGCACCTCATGGCCGAGTTCGACGCCAGCCTCAAGCGGCTCGGTACCGACTACGTCGACATCTACTACTACCACGCTCCCGACTTCTCCACGCCGATTGACGAAACGCTCCGTGCGCTGGACGACATGGTGAAGAGCGGGCGGGCACATTACATCGCCTGCAGTAACTTCCGGGCCTGGCGGATTTGCGAAGCTCTCTGGACCAGCGACCGGCTGAACCTGAACCGCTACGTCTGCATTCAGCCGCTCTACAATATCGTCAACCGCGACATCGAGGTGGAAATCCTCCCGCTCTGTGAGGAATACGGTCTCGGCGTGGTCAGTTACAGCCCGCTCGCCCGCGGCATTCTCACCGGCAAGTACACAAAGTTCGGTGAGTACCCCGAAGGCAGCCGGGCCTCCCGCGATGACGTCCGCATGCGGCAGGCCGAACTGCGTCCCGAAAGCATCGAGATCAGCCAGAAACTCGTTGCTCACTGTCAGCAGAAGGGCTGCAACCCCTCGCAGTTCGCCCTCGCCTGGGTTCTGGCCAACCCGATTCTCACGTCGGTCATCATCGGCCCCCGCACGATCGAGCAGTTCGAGGACAACATGGGCTGCCTCGACGTCGAGATCACGGACGACGACGAAGCGTTCGTCGACAGTCTTGTCCCCCCCGGCGAACACAGCGGGTTTGGCTTCCAGGACGAGGTGTATCCGATCACGGGGCGGGGGAGGTGATGACCGAATGGACCGCGGAGGGCGCGGATAAGGCGGATTTTCGCGGACAAGAAGATGAACGGCTGTGTGTGACTCCGCGCTTTTGCGTCTCCGCGTCAAATCGCTTGTCTTAATCGCGAGCGGATCGCGAAGTCGACGTCTCTGACTCGACAGGCTTGAACCACCACCAGAAGGCCAGCATCAGCGCCGCCAGGACGAACGACGCCGCCAGAAACACCGCGCTGAAGTCGACCACTCCGGCACCATCTGCTCCGGTCGTAGTGAACCGCGCAATGAGAGGCTGGGACAGCATCAGGCCGACCGGCATCGCGACGCCGAGCGTCAGAAACGCGAACACGTTCTGCACGCTGTTCCGGAGTTCGGCCGGACACTCGGCGTCCAGAAAGATCTGGATCACGATCACCAGAAAGACGTGGCAGATGCCGTTGAGTGCGATCCCGAACAGGATCAGGGCTTCCGGCAGTTCAAAGGCGAAAATCAGATAGCGGACCAGCCAGGCCGCGATGCCGATTCCGAAGGTTGTCTTCAACCCGAACTTCCTCAGAAACAGCGCGAGCAGCAGCAGGGCAGGGGGTTCGGAGATCTGGCCGATCGTCATCACCGCGGGAATCCAGTCCTGCCGGAAGCCGTACTGCTTCAGCAAAGGCGGCGCGGCCAGGTTGTAGAGCGGGATCACGAGCGCCAGCAGAAAACTGGCCGCGATCAACTGCAGGAAGGACCGCCTCCCGAACAGCTTTAGCACTTCGAGGGGCGCGGCGCGCGTCTTTGGAATTCGCGCCGGAGGTGTATGTGGCAGGAAGACGCAGAAGGTGCTCAGCGCGAACGACATGATCGCGGCGATGCGAAATGCATCGGCACTGGAGGGAGACGGAATCCAGTGGGCGGCGGTCTCGATCCATTCCACGGCCGGAACGGCGGCTTCCCAGTTGTCTCTCAGCCACGCTTCGACTTCCTGCTGTTCCAGCCGCAGCGAGAGCCCGATGCCGGCCAGCACCCAGCCGATCGTCCCCCACACGCGCACTCCGCCGAAGTGCCGTTTCGGATCGGGCAGGTGACGAAAGGTGAGCGCCGTGGCGAGGGCCATCGTCGGTACGTAGGCGGCGGCGTAGACGCCGAACAGCCCCAGGATCACGTGGTAATTCGCGTGAGTTTCGCGATACACGTCGACGGCAATCGGTATCGCCAGGAGTGCGATCCCTCCCACGAAGTGGGCCAGCGCCAGATACCGCTCGGCGGGCATCCACCGGTCGCAGACCTGTCCGACGACAATCGGCGCGATCCAGAGGCCGACCGCCCCGGTCGCCATCAGCGGCCCGACGTCGGCCAGCGGCAACTGGTTTTCTTCAAAGTAGAGCGACAGATACGTCAGCAGCGTCCCCGTGATGCCCCATTCGAGCAACCACAGCACCGACAGCCGCCAACGGAGATGCCATCTGAGTCGCTCGGTCATGCCACATACAGCCGGATTCTCTTTTGCCGCTTGCGTCAAGCGACCGGACTTTGACTGCGACGTCGTTACATCTCGGCCGGTTCGGGGATCGCAGACTCGTCGAAATCCTCCGTCCTGTGCTCCTTGGGCGGATTGAACACAAACGCAAGCAGCAGCATCCCCACCACGGCCATGCCCGTCGGGATCAGAAACAGCGTCTGGTAGTCGACGATGTCCCCGTCCGTCAGCAGCGAACGGATCTTCACGAAACCGAAGCTGGCGATGAGCAGACCGATGCCGAGAATCAGCAGGTTAAACAATCCTTGCGCGCTGGAGCGGATGTCCGGCGGGAACACCTCGTCGACGTAGATGTAAACGGTGGCAAAGAAGAAGGCGTAGCAGATGCCGTGCAGCACTTGAATGACGATGATCAGCCAATGGGCGTCCGGGAAGAATGCGAAGCACGCAAATCGCAGCGCGTGTCCCAGCACGCCGACGATCATCGTCACTTTCCATCCCAGCTTCTTGAGGACGGCGCCCAGAATCAGCATCGCGGCGATCTCGGCCACCTGTCCGAGACTCATCACGACCATGTTCCAGTTGGCGGGAAAGCCGATGTAACTCAGGTACTGGTCGACGAGCACGAAGTAACCGTTGTGAATCGTCGCGTCGATCAGCGTGACGACGTAAAGAATCATGATGTGCGGCACGGCGAGCAGCTTCAGCGCCTTGAACAACGCGAGCCCTTCCCCTTCTCCGGCCGATTTGTTCGGCGGCGTGTGCGGCAGCGTCAGACTGAAGGCCGCCATCGCCAGCGACGCGATGCCGGCGACGATCAGAATCCATTTCGTCTGGCCCGCGCTGGCGTCCTCTCCCAGCAAGAAGATAAACGGCCATGACGCCATGACCCACCCCACCGTTCCCCCCGCGCGAACGAAGCCGAATTCGTTCGCCGGATTCTTCAGGTGCGCGAACGCGATCGAGTTCGTCACCGAAATGGTCGGAACGTAAACCACCGCATATGCACAGAAGAACAGGAAGAACAAACCGAAGTCCGTCACCTGGGAGGCAGCGAAGAGGCAAATTCCCGCGATCAAATGGCTCGCCGCCAGAAACCGCTCGGCGGAGAAGTTCCTGTCCGCAAACTGATTACTGAAGAAGATGCCCAGGATTGCACCGATCGCGAATACGCTGCCGCCCAGCCCGATCTGCCAGTCTTCGAAGCCGAGCATCGTCATGTAGGCAAAGATCTTCGGCTGCCAGGCGCCCCAGATGAAGATCTCGATCAACATCATCACGAACAGCTTGTTCCGTACGACGGAGTCGGTGCGTACGGCAGAATCGGTGCTCATAGGTGTCTCGTCTGGGAGAGAGAAGGGCAGTCAGCAGGAGATTTCGACGATCGCTTTGCCCGCAAGTGCGACGAATTCTCACTTTGAACACGCCAAACTACAGCGGTCCGATTCGCGACGCAAGCGGCCGCAATGGCCGGATCCGTCAGGCGCGTTTACGATGTGAACTCCAGGACCGAAATCCGAGTTGCAGGGCGCCGAGCAGGCTGCAGACGAACCCGCCGCATGAACAGCGATTTGACCGTTGAAAATCTCCGTGAAGAGCAGGGGATGCTCGCCGACGCGCAGGGGGAGCTCCCGCGGCCCACTGCCCGCACCGTTGACGGCCGTCTCCTGCCGTATGCGCTCATCGGCCTGCTGCCGATGATTGCCTACCGCGTTGTCAACATCCTCCTCGTCGACGATCCCCTGTGGATGTCGAGCGTCGTTCCCTTCGTCGCATCGGTCCTGCTCCTCGTCTTTACGCCCCTGTATGCGGTCTGGGCGATTCGTCGCACCGGGGCCCGGGTCTTCGTCAACCGGCTACGCTGGGGCGAAGTGTTGATCGAGTGTGCAATTGCCTTCGGCGTGTGGTTGTGCGTCATCGTCACCATCATGATTCTGGGGGTGGTCTACACACAGTTTCTCGAGAACGAACCGGAAGTCCCTGCGCAGTTCGAGGAGATCGTCTTCTCCCGAAGCGTACCGGCCTTCCTCTGGCTCGCCGGATCGGCCTGCCTCTGGGCGCCAATCTGCGAGGAACTGTTCTTTCGCCGGATGATCCTCAGGGCCTTTTACGGCCACATGTCCCTTGTCGTCGCCGTCGGCCTGCAGGCGCTGATCTTTGCCTTGCTGCACGACTACCAGTGGCTGCAATTGACGAATATTCTCATCTTGGGCCTCGCTTTGGGCGGAGTGTATGCCTGGCGGAAGACGCTGCTGACGCCGATGCTCGTGCATTTCATGCAGAATACGATGGCCACGAGTGTGCTGGGTGTTCTCTTCATCATCGGTTACTTCGCCCCGGTCCTGGGCGTGACCGTGGAGGACGATGCGGAAGGGTGCCGCATCACCGCGGTGATTCCGGAGAGCCCCGCCGCCGACGTCGGGCTGCAGGCAGGCGATGTCGTCACCCACGTCGGCCGGACCAGAATTCGTTCCTCGTTTGAATTCCACCTCTGGCTGGCTCTGAATGAATCCGGTCAACCGACCCGACTTCAAGTCCTGCGCAACGGGGAATCGCTGACGCTACGTCCGGTCCTGGTCTCGATCGAGGAACTTCCGCAGCCCTGAATGCGCGCTCCAAGGCGAGCCGCGCGGCGTCAGCCCTCAGATGCGAACGAACAACACCGCTCCCGCCGAATCATCGAATCCGAAGACCGACCATGCGCGCCGTCGTCCAACGCGTCTCCTCCGCCAGCGTCACGGTCGACGGCGAAGTCGTCGGCCGCATCGGCCGCGGCTTTCTGGTCCTGCTCGGCGTCTCGTCGGACGACACACAGGACGACGTCGTCTACACGGCGCAAAAAATCGCCGGCCTGCGAGTCTTCGAGGACTCCGACGGGAAAATGAATCTCGCGCTGGCCGACGTCGACGGAGCAGTGCTTGCGGTCAGTCAGTTCACGCTCTACGGCGATTGCCGTAAGGGACGACGGCCGAGTTTCATTCACGCGGCGCCGCCGGACAGGGCCGACGAACTCTACCGGGGCTTCGTCGCCGAACTGCAGGGGCAGGGCATCCCGGTCGAAACCGGCCGCTTTCAGGCGCAGATGGACGTCGAACTCGTCAACGACGGCCCCGTCACTCTGCTCATCGACAGCCGCAAGCAATTCTGATTCGGATTGACGCCCTCAACTGTAAGCGGTCGTCTCAGGTGGTTCAGGACGGGGAACCCACTTCGCATCTGTCAACGCAAAGTCGCAAAGTAGCGAAGGCGCGCAAAGATCACGGCGCGAAACTGGCGTTCACCTTATACCGGCCCTTTGCATCTTCGCGTCTTTGCGTTGAACCCGAATGCTGCAAGGTCCGTCTCTCGCGCGCGGTCTCCGTCCGGCGGAAACACGCCTTTACCCGTTTCGCCCACTGTGACTACACTCCCGGACTGTCTGCTGCGCGGCCGTCTTCCGGAACGCCGCGGCGGATGAATGGAGTCGGCTTTCTGTCAGCTCAGGGAAGGGCGTTTGCATGTGGTACGACATCGTAGTCCTGGCTGTCCTGGCGTACACGACGATCCGCGGGGCCTCCAAAGGCGCCGTCTGGCAACTCGCCGCCATCGCCGGCGTCGTCCTCTGCTTCGTCTTTGCAGAGTCGATCTCCGCCGCCGCCGGCCCCTACGTCAAGCTCGAACCGCCCATGAACAACTGGGTGGTCATGATCGGCGCCTATCTCGTGTTCACGTTTATCTCGTTCGGCGTCGCCCGGCTGCTGACTGACTGGATCGAGAAGGTCAAGTTCGGCGAGTTCAACCGCCATCTCGGCGCGCTGCTCGGCTTCGTCAAGGGGGTCGCGCTCTGCCTGGTGGCGACCTTCTTCATCGTCACCGTCTCCGACGGCGCGCGGGAAATGCTCCGCCACTCCCACAGCGGGTACGCCGCCGCCGTCATCATGGACCGCCTGCATCCCGTCATGCCGGAGAAAATCCGCGACGCCCTCGACAAGTACATCCACCAGCTCGATTCGCCTGACATGCCCCTGAAGTACGCCGACCACGAGCATGCCCATTCCGACGACGACCATGGGGAGGCGCATGGATTCGATGAGAACTCCGTCCTGCTCCCGAGTGAGTTCGACGATCTGATGTCCCGCGTGCCGGCCGACGTGCGGGACGACTTCCAGAGCGTCCTGCTGCGGACCCTCGAGCAGACCGAGCCGGAGTCGCGTCCCGACCTGCTCGAACGCCTGATGCAGGTTCTCGATTCGGCCGACCAGCCCGAGGACGTCACCTCGCTCCGCAATCTGCTCGATCAGCCGCCGGAGCACCTGCTCGGCGCGATCTCCAACTGGCTGATGCGGAGGCCCGGAGAGCAGGGGGCCGAACCGCCCGTTCCCGACCGTAGGGAGGCACTGCTTCAGGAGATCGCGGGTTCCTTCTCCAGCTATCCCAAGGCCCAGGAAATGATCCGGGGCGACATCGAACAGCAACTGGCCAATGTCCCCCCCGAGATCGCGCTGCTCGTCTTGGAAGACTACCGGGCCGACCTGATGGGCGACCCCCGGGATCCCGATCCGAGCACCACACTGGCCACCCCGCTGCAGGACCGCATCGTCCGGCAGCTCTCCCGCAGAGACGAGCAACCCCTTGGTGAGATACGCTGAGCAGACTTCCACAGGCGAGCCGGGCGGCGTCAGCCCCCGGATAGTCCCGACCGGCAATCGGCGGCCAGTCTCGTACGCGCACACAGCGGGGCCCCCTCGCCGCGTCCGTGCGGCAAAGAGACCCCGACTGCGAAACCCCGGTTTTCCCGAGGGTTTCTCAACCCCCAACGTCCGATAATGTCCGTTATGTTCGACTCGGCGGGACTTGAAGCTGCGCCGTGTGGACGCCATTTCTGAGCCCAGGCCGGCCGCCGCTGCCAGGCTGATCGCGAGCGGCCGCCCAGACCGAATCTCCACCATCCGGCTGTCTCACGCTTCGCACCGCCGACTTTCACCGGCGACCCGATACCATCGCCAGGCGAGCCGCGCGGCGTCAGCCCGCGGATGCTCCCCAGCAATCCGTGGTCCAAGTCACCGCACTCCCCCCTCCCCCGACTCTCTCGTCGAGCGAAGAATCAGACGACGGATGCTCAACTCGCGTCTGCGGTCCCGTTGTCCGGCGGGAAGATAAACGGAAGCAGTCGCACGATATTCCGTGCGTCGTCGATTCCGCGATGATGCGATCCGGAAAACGACAGGCCGACCTGCTTGAGAGCACCGGCGAGCCCCGATTTCCTGCGCCGGCCTTGCGCCGCCGCGAATTCTGCCTTCAGATTGATGTGCCGATCCCCAAACGGATACGCCACGCCGTGGTGCGTGCAGTCCTGCTGCAATTGGCCCGGGTCGTAATCACCCCAGGAACAGAAGACGTGCCCCGGAAAGCGACCGGCCCACGCCAGAAAGTCAGCGAATGCGACAGGGAAGAGCGGGGCGGAATCAACGTCCGCTTGCCGGATACTCGTCAACTCGCAGCAGAAGTCGGTCAGTTTCCGGTGACGAACCGGCCGCACGAATGACTGAAACTCATCCACTGGCTGCTGATTCTCCGCCGACACCATCACCGCGCCGATTTCGATCGTCTCCATCGCGTCACGCGGGACGGAGCCGTCGTTCGAGCAGGTCGCTTCGAGATCGGCGACGAGCAGATGTTTCATAGACCGGTACCTCGCGCCGCGCAGACCGAATTTCCAACCGAGCGCCGGCATCCAGCTTGCATCGTATTCAAATCTCAGTCGAGATTCGCACGCCCGGCTCTCGCACTTGTTCCCGCCATGTCCCCCCTGCTCTAATCGCCGAACCAGAGAAGAAAGACTTCAGCCGCAGCATCAACGAGAGCCAATCATGCCGTTGACCAAATCACAGGTGATGACGCTGCTCAAGGAGAACCAGAACGCGCGCGGCATCGCCCACTGGAAGAAGAAGCCGCGCCCGCTCAAGAGCTACGGCATCGGCCTCACGCAGCTCCGCAAACTGGCGAAGCAGATCGGCAAGGACCACAAGCTCGCCGGACAGCTCTGGAAAAGCGACTACTACGACGCGAGGGTCATCAGCCTGCTGATTGACGATCCCAAACAGGTCACGCGCGAACAGGCCGAGCGGCAGGTCGAAGAACTCAGCGCAGGAATGCTGGCCCACGTCTTCGCCTCGTGCGACGCCACCCTCGCGAAAACGCCGTTCGCCTTCGATCTTGCCTGCGACTGGATGAACAGCCAAGACGAAGTCCGCCGCCGCTGCGGGTACTCCCTGCTCTACGAACTCTCCAAGAAGAATCCGCGCGGCATGGATGACGACTTCCTGCTGGAGCGGATCGAGCACATCAGGAAATCAATCCACGACGAGGAGATGTGGGTCCGCGAATCGATGCTCACCACCCTGATGGGCGTCGGCAAGCGGAACAAAAAGCTCAACAAAGCCGCCGTCCGCGCCGCGAAAGCGATCGGCCCCGTCGACATCGACTATGGCGATGACAACAACTGCGAACCGCTCGACGTCCTCAAGCATCTCACCAGCGACTACATCAAACAGAAGCTTGGGACGTAGGGAATGTCGAATGTTGAAATTCAAATGACGAATGACAATGAAGCGGGTGATGCCCCCTCTCCTTTGCGCCTTCCTCCGCGTCTCCGCGCCCTTGCGTCAAGTCGCACGTCAAACCAGTTCCTGAATCGGCTCCCCGTCCTCCAGGATCGGGATCGGCCGGTTCTGGAGATCCGGGACCGTTGCGGTGTGGTCGATGCCAAGTGCGTGATACATCGTCGCCAGCAGGTCGCCCGGTCGCAGCGGACGATCGTGAGGCTCGCCGCCGTTTGACGTGGTTGAGCCGATCACCTGCCCGCACTTGAGGCCGCCGCCGCTGAGCACCGCGTGCATCGCCTTCGGCCAGTGGCCGCGGCCCGCGTTGTTGTCGATCCGTGGGCCCCGTCCGAATTCACCGAACGCCGCCACCAGCACCTGGTCGCTCATCCCTCGCGCGTCGAGATCCTCAACGAGCGCCGCCAGCGCCTGGTCATAGGCGGGCAGCCGCTTACGCAGGTTCTTCTCGATCGTGTAATGGTCGTCCCACCAGTCGACGTCCTTTTCGTAGAGATTGACCGTGACGAACGAGACGCCCGCTTCGACCAGCCGCCGCGCAAGCAATGCCGACTGCCCGTAGGCGTGATGACCGTACCACTCGCGCAGTTCGTCCGATTCTTGTGAAACATCGAACGCCTCGCGGGCCTGCGATCCGCACACCAGTTCAAACGACTGCTGCTGGACGTCATCCAGGTCAGCGAATTGCGGCAGCGACGTCGTCTTCTGATGCAATCGATCGAGCGCGCCGAACAGATCGCGGCGATCCTCCACCCGGTCGAGCGTCATCTCTTCCGGCAGTGCGAAATCGGGCGGGCGATAATTCCCCAGGCTCGGGTCGCCCCCCGCATCCAGCGCGTTGTACCGGCTGCTGAGGAACGCGGCATGCTCGTAGAATCCGAGATGTCTGCGGTAGTCCTCCGGAATGCAGACGTACGGCGGCATCGCCTCCGCGTCATTTGTTCGAAAGTACGAGACAATCGATCCCTGGCTGGGATGCTGCTGCCCCTTCTGCCGCGCGTTGAGCAACGGGTACCCCGTTTGCAGCCAGTGCGTCGCATCGTCATGCACCGACAGATCGTGCGTGATCGACCGCACCACCGCCAGCCGGTCGGCGATCGCCGCATGCCGCGGCATCAGATCACAGACGGTCAACCCGGAAAGATTGGTCTCGACCGGCGAGAACGGGCCGCGAATCTCAGCCGGCTGCCCCGGCTTCATGTCGTACATGTCAATGTGCGACGGCCCGCCCGCCATGTAGAAGAGAATGACCGACACGTCGCGCCGCGTCGGATCCGAATCCCGCGCCGCCAGCAACTGCGGCAGCGTGAGCCCGACCGCAGGCAGTGCGCCGAGAGTCAGAAACGACCGCCGATCAAGCGGCGCAGCCGTGGGAAGAATCTGTCCACGAAGAGTCAGCATACCTCTCTCGCATCAAAGCAGGCGTTGGCCCAAGTACAGACTACGATTGTGACGGATCACCAGGGAAGTTGCCACATCATTGCTCCTTCAGCGAGCCTTCCCTCCCCTGCTCTCCCTCTGCCTCCTCAACCGCGCCTCGGCGACTATTCATTGACCCTTTACTCGCCGAGCCGTCGCGAGACCCCCGTTTCCTGAGTTGCACGAACAAATTCGAACGCGCCGATATCCGGCAGGCTGTCCGCATTTTCCTCCCCGCCCGAATACAACTCCGTCCCCTCGAAATCTCTGGCCACACCCGGCAGAGTCACCCCCGCGTCAATGCACGGGCTTCCCGGCAGCAGCCGAAAATTGTGTTTCGCCACGTCCTCGAAGAGCGGGTCGGCGATGATCGAATTCTTCCCGGGCGTTTCGCCAGACCGCGTGAAGTAGCAGTTGTAATCGATCACGGTTTCTCGCGGCCGGTTGAGGAACACGATCGAATGGCCGCGCGGAGCATACAGGATGTTGTTGACGACCTCGACGAATCCCCCGCTCCCCGTCACTTCGATTCCCGCCCGATTTCCCCGCGTTCCCACAACGCGAAAACCCTCGATCCGCAGATAGCTGCAATCGCGCGCCAGAAATGACCCGCCATCCAGCGTCGCCTGTTCACCCGGATGAGACCGGATCGTAATCGGCTGCGCCTCCGTTCCCGAGACCCCGAGATCGACGTGCTCGCGGTACTTCCCGCCTCGAACATTCAGCTCATCGCCCGGCTTCAACCGATTCACCGCGGCCTGAATCGTCCGCCACGGATCGTCATTCCAACCAGTGCCGCGATCATCACCGCTCGGCGAGACAAAGTACGACTCCGCACAGGCAATACCGCCGGCCTGCAGGACCAGGAATGCCGTCAGAAGAAGCCGTTGAATCAGACGTCTCATCACGTGCTTCGACCGATCCACAACTGATTTTGTCATCGCGTCCGCGTCAGTCGTTTGCGTAGTCTAACTTTGGCTTCTGCCGCCGCAGGCGAACTCCAAGTCCCTGCCCTCCCTTTGCGTCCTCCTCCGCGTCTCCGCGACTCTGCGTCAATTCCCCAACCGCCGCAAGACCTCCGCCATCAAAAAGAACATCTCCCGCGCGATCTCCAGACTTCGTTCGTCGTAGCGCTGCGCTTCTTCAGGCGTGTTGTCCGCGACCTTCGGGTCTTCGTAATGCAACGGAAACCGGCCATCCGCTCCGGCCACATCGGGGCATTCCCGGTCGGCGTCCGAACAGCACATCATCGCCGCGAACTCCGAAGTCGGGTTGCCCTCTTGCGAATACACCTTGGAGTATGCCCGGATCGGCGGCCGCAGTTCCGAATACTGCACCAGGTAGACCGGGTTCTCCCCCTCCGTCGACGCCACCGCCGACAGCCCCGCCCTCCGCAGTGCGCGGATCGTCCTGATGTTGCACGCCGTCGCCTCGGTCCCTCCGGAATAGGTCGCCACGCGCGGCACGCCGTAATAGGCGGCTGCCGTCTGGCACCAGATCTGTGACAGATGACTCCGCCGCGAATTGTGTGTGCAGATGAAGACCAGCTTCGCGGTCTCTCCGTCCGCCACCCGCGCGGCGATATACTCCGCCACACGCGACAGCTTGTCCTTCCTCTCGGCCGGCAACGAATCGATGGAGTCCACAACGCCGCGAACATACGGCCGAACCGGTTCAATCAACTCCGACTCGTCCGCGCGGACGCCATGCGCCGCGATCGCAAGGAACGCAACTACGGCCAACTCTCGCGAAATCATGATCCGAATGTTCCTCCCCAATCGAGTCAACAGCGGCGTGCGTCGCCCTGCGCTGGATTGATCGTTCGATCCTATCAGGCGGACGCTCAGTAAACGAGCGGGGACGATGTTCGCAATTCATTCAGTGCGTGCGCTTCAGATGTCGACAAAAGACGTTCTTCCTCTCCCGTTCGGCCCCGTGCAGCTTGTAGAACAGACGCGTTTCAGGTGAGAGGTCTTCGGCAGCGCACCTTCGGCTCACGACTGACCATTATTGCGACGCGATCGACAAGCGAACAACCAGCGGCGATACCGCGTCAGCACGTGGTGGTGGGAGTCAGCTCGCAGACGACATACCGGCTCAGCAGCGACGGCGAAGCCGCCTTGCGGTGTTGTGCCCCTCTTGCCCTTTCCTACGTGAGCTTGCCCAGGCTGATGCGATCTTCAATCTGGTAACCAAGTTGGCGATAGAACGCGACGACATTTTTTCGTTGTCACCACGCACCTGGAGATTGATCTTCGGGCAACCGAGGTTTGCCAGTTCTTCTTCAATGCGGTGCATGAGCGCCGCCCCGATGCGCACGCGGCGGCGATCTGGAGCGACTGCGAGCGAATAGACCCAGCCACGATGGCCGTCGTATCCACCCATGACCGTTCCCAACAAGACGCAATCAGAATCGACGGCGACAAAAAAGAGTCCACCATCAACGCTGATCTTGTGGTCGATTGCCCCGCCCAGTTCGTTATGCGGCGCCGGATCTGGGAATACTTCAATCCAGAGAGCGACGACCGAAGCTCGGTCAGCTTCTCGGAACGGACGGATTTCCATTTGATTCTGTGGGCATGACGAGTACGCACGGCCGTCGCCGCTCATGCGGCTTCTGACGGGCCACGCTTCGTGAGTTGATTCTACTCGACTGAAATCCGTCAGTCGCCGTGCACGGCGATCCGGCAGGTTGACGGACATTGCAGTCCGTGTGCGGTTGGCGGTCGCTTCACCATTCTCTCCATCGGTCCGCGAGGCCTGCGTGGTGCCCGAACCCAGCAGCGTGAACGAGTTCCTCGAAGCATTCACAAATCTGTTCACGCTCAAGTGTCTCGATGAAGTGCGAATACTCTTCATTGAGGTCGTTGAAACGTTCAATGCATCTACGCAAACAGCTGAAGACTTCGCCTTCGTTCGGTTCCGAGCCGAGGGCTCGGATCGATCGGATAGCGTCTTGGAAGATCTGCTGGCTTGCCCTGACAACCTCCGGCTTGTGGGATTCTTCCCAGTTCAAGAAGCGGCGATCAGCCAGAAGTCGATCAAGAGTCAATGACGCAAGATGTTGCTTACGAGCCACGGCTTCGGCTTCATCCTGTCGAGTGCGATGCGAGTCACGCTTGGCTTCCTCAGCCAGTAAGGCTTCCCGGTCATTATCCCATCGCCATTGCAACATGATCTGCAACGGGAAGTTCTCCCAGCAGTCAAAGCTGTCGGACTGCATTCTTCGCTCGCGCCAGTTCGGTTTGACAACTCCCAAGAACCTGAATTCTGCGGGCGGAGGTTCAAACACCCAGTCGATCTTCGGCTTGCCCTCCCAGCCATGGTGGTTCAAGTGAAGGATGGAACGAAGCTCACGATCGGAGATGCTGGGAGGTTCAGCGCCAATCCAGTTGCACGCGGCAACGAGAACATTCGGCAGGCCCATTCGCGGCGACTTCACGTTGGTGGAGTCTCTTAGGACGCTGCAACAGCCACACCGCCCATCCTCAAGCGGAGCAAGAAAAACGGCACCAGGAAGTGGCAACTCCTCTTTCATTCCACCGAGTTCTGCCAACGGAGATTCATGCAACACGCTATCGCACAGTAGGGATCAATCGACGACGACTCGCGAGACCAACCTCGCCCGCACTCCCGAATTTACCCCAATTCACCACCCACAACAAAACGAAACCCCTACCGAGCGGCGCCGAACGAACGGCCACCTGATTTAACTCGCTTTTCCGAGTTGCCTCGATTCTCAAGGCCTCTGGAATTTCCTCATCCCACTCTTAAGTCCCAACAACACGCCACGGCTTGATCACGTCCCCGAATTACACCCCGTTTTCACCCGTCTGGGCGCACGAAACTGAACTCCGATCCCCGTCCTCTCCGATAAAAACAGTGAACGCAAACCGCCGGAGGCGACCCGCGGCCTCGGCCTGATGGATTGGGTGAAAGCTGATGTTGGCAACTCTGGGCCAGGGTTTCTGGCGCGGGGCGATTCTGCCCCTGCTGCTGCTGACGTTTCTCGTCTGCCTCTTTCCCCTCGCGTCCGACTACGTTCTGTTCCATCCGGACGAACGGCATTACGTCGACGCCGGGCTCGAAATGCTGGACTCGGGAGACTATCTCTCTCCCCGCCGGGCCGACGGCGGGCTGCGGCTGAAGAAGCCGGTCATCCCCTACTGGTTCGTCACGGCCGGCTTTCACGCGGTGGGTGTCTCCGTGCTTGGTTCGCGGATCGTTTTCCTCCTGGCCGGTGCGGCATTGATCGCGCTGAGCTGGTGGACCGCGTGGATTGCGTTCGAGTCGCGCAAGGCGGCCCTGTTCGCCGCCGTTGCCGCGATGTGCCACCCTGCCCTGCTGATCAGCGCCCCGCGGTCTATCCCCGATATCTGCCTTGCGCTGTCAATTCTGATCAGCACGGCCGGATTCGTTGGAATCCTCAAGCAGCAACGGGTCTCCCTCGGCTGGCTGTTGTTGGCCTACGGCGGAGGCGCGCTGGCTGTTCTGAGCAAGGGTCTGCCGGCGGCTGCGTTCGTCGGATACGCCAGTCTGTTCGTGCTCATCCGAACCCCGCAACTCGTCCGCCGCAATTGGGCGGCATTTCTCACGGCCGGAATCATGTGTGCCGCCGTGAGTGCAAGCTGGTTCGTGCTGATGGCGCAAATGCATCAGGAGGAACTGGTCCAGCAGTTCACCCGCGATCAGGTCGGCCACGGCCGCTTTGCCCGCAGCCACTGGCAGACGCTCATCCAGTTCCCGATGTGCCTGGGAATGCTGGCCGTCACGCTGTCCCCCTGGTTGATCCCGGCCGCGCGCGGGCTGCGATCCCGGTCCAGGCAGTTCAGATCGATTCTCCGGCAGCCGCACGTTCAGTTGCTGCTCGGCTGGAGCCTGCTGTTCTGCGTGCTCGCTTCGTTCATCAATCACGTCACCATGCGGTATCTACTGCCGGTGGTCCCGGCGTTGGCGATCGTCTGCGGCGGGCTGCTTTCGCGCTGCGATTCGCGGATCATTCGCACGTCACTGCGCTGGGTGCTGCTCTGTGCCCTGCCCTGCCTCGCTGTCGGCGCCGCACTGGCGGTGCTGGGCGCGTCCGGTCGCAGCCCCGTTCTCATCACAGGGGTTCTCGCAGCCTGCGCCGTCCCGGTCTTGTGGCGGCTCAGCAGCCGGTTCTCTTCCACGGGACAAGGCGTTGCCACGAGCGTCGTGTGGCATGCGGCGGTGCTGCTGGGAACGCTGGGAATCTCTCCGTTCGTCCTTCCCGATTTTGGAGACCGCGTGATCGCCCGCCTGCACGAGGTCAACGCCGATCCGGCTCAGCCCGTTGTATTGATCGGCGATCCGGCACACGCCACGCGGATTCGGCTCTCTTCACGAAACGAGACGAAGGTCATCCGCTTCAAACATCCGGAAGAGGCTGCCGTCGCGGAGCCGCAGATCCTCGTTCTCGAAGAAGGCGCGCTTCCCATCAGCGAGCTTGCGACGCATCGCCTCGCGGAAGTTCCCTGCGGATTCCATCCGTTGAGCACGAACGAGGTTGTTACGGCCGCAGTGGAAGGGAAGCTCCCGCGCCTGTTGGACGAGCACCGCAGGCACTACGTCCTGGCCGTCCCAAAGGACGAGATTGCAAGGACCGCCCACAGCGACTCACAGGTGGAGGGCGACGAGATCGTCCGCTAGAGCGGATTATTCATCAAGGATTTCACCACAGAGACACAGAGGACACGGAGAAAAGAACTTACGGCGAAATTTCAGACGCAGCAAGTTCGACACTGTGTGCTGTCTTCGATGGAATCCTGGAGAAGTTGATTTCGCGATTCGACGCGGCCGCACTGTGCCGAATCGCCACGATTCATTCATGATCGCTGGACATACGTGCGTCCTGCGACGCCGTGATTGTGAGAAGCACGATCAAGTTCCTCCGTGTCTCCGTGGTGAATAATCCGGGCTAGCGATCGGAGCGTTTCGCTCAAGCCGATTCGACCGCTGCCGCTGCTTCGGGATTCTCCTCAAACACGCCGATGCGCCGAAACTTTTCGTAACGGCGATCCAGTAGCTGATCCTGCGGCAGAGCCGACAACTCCCGAATGGCGACGTTCAACGACGCCTTGAGCGCTGTTGCCATCTGTCGGTGGTCTCGATGAGCGCCTCCCAGCGGCTCGCCGATGATTTCGTCGACGATGCCGAACTCGAGCAGATCCTTCGCGGTGAACCGCAGCGCCTGGGCGGCTCGCTCCGCGTACTTCTGATGCTTCCACAGGATGCCCGCGCATCCCTCCGGGCTGATCACCGAATAGTATGCGAACTGCAGGATGGCGACGTGATCTCCGACGCCGATCCCCAAGGCGCCCCCTGAGCCCCCTTCGCCGATGATCACACAGACGATCGGCGTCGGAGTCCGCGCCATTTCTCGCAAGTTCAGGGCGATCTGATACGCCTGGCCGCGCTCTTCGGCGCCGATCCCCGGATATGCCCCGGCCGTGTCGATAAAGCAGACCACCGGCAGCCCAAACTTCGCCGCGATCTGCATCTTGGCGAGCGCTTTCCGGTAACCTTCGGGATGGGCCATCCCGTAGTTGTGCGCCTCGCGTTCCTCCAGATTGCGACCCTTCTGCTGCCCGATGAACATCAGCTTCTGATCGTCGAGTTTGGCGAATCCCGTCAGGATCGCGCGATCGTCGCTGTAAGCTTTATCTCCATGCAGTTCGATAAACTCATCGAACAGCAGCTCGAGATAATCCAGCGTCTGCGGCCGGTCTTCGTGGCGCGCCACCTGAACGATCTGCCACGGGTCGAGGTTATCGTAGATCTCCCGTTTCAGGCCGTTCAACTGCCGGCGGATCGTGCGAATCGCGTCCTTGGTGACGGGCGAGGGATTCGGCTCCGCCCCGAGTTGCTCGAGTTGGGTTTCGAGATCGTAGATCTTCCGTTCAAACGGGAGCGGCCGCATGCTCGTCATGGGGATTCATCGTTTCAACAGCGATGGGAATGGATCGCGTTCAGGGTTCTTCGACGGGAACCGATCGAAAGCGCGGATTCGTGGTGTGGCTACAACTACATAACGTCCGGCAATTCGTCCATGAAGGGGAGGTCGGCCGCGTCCTCGTCGATTGGCCCTTTTGCTTTCCGGCGCGGAAGCACGGGCCGACTCGAAGACGACACGTCCCCCGCCTGCTGGTCCTCCTGAGCCGGCTCCGTTGAACTTGACGGTGCTTCAGATGCCGCGGCGGGCGGAGGGCCTCCCCCAGGCCCGCCCGGCTGAGGAACGGGTGGACCGCCTGCGGGAGGCGGCGCGCCACCGGGAGGTTGAGGTTGCGCTGGATAAGACCCCGGTGGAGGTGGATAACCTCCGCCCGGAGGCATCGGCGCCATCGGAAACGCCGGCGGATGCATGTAGCCCGGCGGCGGCATCGGATGGCCGGGCATTGGATAACCGGCCGGCATCATTGGCTGCGGTGCAGAGGCGGGCGGAGGAGTTTGAGGCGGCGCGGCTGGTTGCTTTGATGCGCCCTTCGCCGCGGAACCAGACTGCGCGGCCGCGGCCTTCATCTTCGCCTTCTGGGCCGCCCGTTCGCGAGCCACCGCCGCGGCCGCTTCCCGTTCCTCCGGCGTCCGCTCGGCGTCGCTCCTGCTGTCCAATCGGTGGCCCATTGAATCTTTGAACGTATCGGCCGCCTCCGCCGCCTTCACCCGATGAAACTCCAGCGGGTCTCCCTTGAAGAAGTTGATCGATCGCACCTCGGCGCACAACTCCTGCATGCTGGCAGGCCGGTCTTCCGGCTTCTTGGCCAGCATCCGCAGCACAAGCGATTCAAGTTCCGGAGTGACATTCGAGTTGTACGTCGACGGCGGTTCCGGCCTCTCCTGGATGTGCGCCATCAGAAGCTCGTTCGGATTTCCAATCACGAACGGCGGCCGACCGACGAGGATTTCGTACAGCGTGATCCCCAGGCTGTACATGTCGGCCGACTTCGTCGTCGGCTCTTTGCGAATCAATTCCGGTGCGATATAGGAGCGAGTCCCTTGAATCACGCGCTTCTTCTTGCTGCCGAGCACCTTGGCTAAGCCCCCCTCCGCGCGGCACGACAGCGAGAAATCGATCACCCGCACCTCCGATCCACGGGTCACCAGGATATTGTCCGGTTTGATGTCCTTGTGGACCCAGCCTTTCTCGTGCAGCGCGGCCAAACCCTGCGCCACGCATTCGATGATCTTTTGAGCGCGAACCTGCGCTCCGCCCAGTTCCCCCCGGATCATCGACTTCAGGTTCGCACCGCGAAACAGCTCCATCGTGAAGTACGCGGCTTTCTTTGAAATCTTCGTGTCGTACACCGTAATCACATTCGGGTGTTCGACCGAGCGGCCGACGTTGGCCTCATGCTTCAGTTGCGCCTTCCAGTCCGGATCGGCCAACGCCTCTTCCAGCAACAGTTTCATGGCGTACGACTGCCCGGACGATATCTCCTTCACCTCCCAGACCTGCGACACGTTTCCCGTCGCGATGCAGTTGAGCAGTTCGAAACCGTCGAGAGTGGAATTCGAATCCGACACGGTAATACTCCAGCTTCTCGCCTGAATCGGCGCGAATACGTGTTGACATGCGGTCGAAGTGGGTGACCGCCTCGAATCAACGCGATGTCGAGACGCGCTGCGACACCCCTGGTTTCGGGTGAGATCATGCGAGAGCGGGCACGAGGCCCCGCCTCGATCGAATCATGAGCGCCCCCGACAACGCAGGCCGCGCTCATTCACTATATCGTATGCAACCGCCCATCGGCACCCGGATTCTGCTCGGTGCGGCGTTGAAGCGGCCTGAGAGAGGTCTTGCGGCGTCAAGCGTCATGTCACCCACCGGTGACCGGGGCGGGAGCGACCAACGGGAGCGGCGTCCCGCCGGCGAGCGGTCGCTCGCATCGTCCGGGGCCCTGCCTCGCTAAAAGCCGTCGTCGGGCAGTCGGGAGCGGTCGGGGGTGCGGTTGGCTGGATTGGCCGGATTCGCGTCGGGCCCCTGGACGACCCGCATCCCGTCCAGCAGTTCTTCGCTGCTCTTGACCACCAGTTCATCACGTTCGCTGAATCGGCCGGCGACGAATACGTAATCGTCGCCCGATTGTCCCAGCAGAACAACCGGGACATCGCGCACAAAGCCCTCGCGAATCACCTGGACCCGCCGGGCGCCGTCGTCCGTGTTGCCCAGCGCGATCGTCGGCACTTCGCTCACCGGATGGCGCGGGATGAGGTCGGAATAGACCGTCTGCCCCGGGCTGTAGGCGCCGTTCGAATTGTCGATGACGGCCCGCGCCGTCGCGATCGAAAGGAACAGGTCGCGCAACGGTTCGAACCGCTCCAGCAGTGGATGGACGTCCTCCACCTTGGCGGAGACCGAAGCGTCCTCCACCTTTAATTCCAAGGTGTCTCCGGGCTGCACCTCGCTCCGCTCCACGGGGACTGCGACCATCAGCTTTGAAAGATCCGCGACCGTCATCACCGGATCCCCCGCCCGCACGAACTGCCCGGGAACCACATGCACCCAGGTGACCTGCCCGTCAAACGGGATGTAGCTGATGGCCTGATCGAGTCGGTGCTCCGCGAGTTTCAACTCGTTTCTGGCAATGTCCAGCTTCGCCTCGATCAACTCCTGATTGGCGCCCTCACCTGCCGTCCTCTGTTCAATCTGCGCAGCCTGGAACCGCGACCGCGCCAAGTCGAGTTCCAACTGACGCTCCTCCGACTCCAGTCGCACCGCCTCCGCCCGCGCCGACGCCTTGTCGCCTGCTTTGAACATCACGCTGCTCACCACGCCGTCGATCTGCGCCACAACGTCGATCGACGTAATCGGCTCCAGATGCATCGGCGATCGGTAAGTCTGTGGGTCGCGGAGCACGAGCGGCAAGCGCTCAATCACCGCCTGTTGCGGACCTTCTGGCTTGTCGTCGTCGTCCTGCGCACGGGTTCCCCGAACCGTCCAGCAGGTCGCCGCAACGACGGCCAGCGCGAGCACGAAATACGGAATCTTCCACCCAGCCTGCGGTTTGCCCATGATTCTCACGTCGTGTTATGTGCCGTGCGCCCAACTCGCCGCCGAGCCCTGAGCGCACAACACCACCCCGGATTCGTTAAGTCAGCGTAGACCTCCCGATGCATGCCGTCAACGAATCTGATTAAGGAAGTGTGAATCACGCCCCAAGCATTGTGTGCAGCCCGCAGGCAGGGGCTCCAGGCGGGAATCCTCGTGAGAGATTTCGCAACGTTGATTCGCACTCGAACACCCCGCCACCTGGCTTGCCGCCCCGTCTCCGAGAAACGATGATGACTCCACCTGACAATCGGCTGACCTACGACGCGGCCGAAACGAATTTCGGTTGCGGCGGGCATTTCCTTACGGAACGACTGAGCCGCGACGAAGGTCGAACCCCGCATGTTTGAATGCGAGTTTCCTCGCGAAACGTACAGACACAAAGCCCGGACCGGGCAGATGGAGTTTCCTCGCAATGTCGACTTTTTCCACCGTCGCTCTGCTCGCCGCCTCACTGCTTCTTGCAGACTCCGGCGACGTCACCCAACTCGAATACAAGGGCCAACTGGTCCAGACCGACCGCAACGGCGATCGTGTTCCCGTCAAGGAATTTGAGATCCACTGCCTGGTGACCGAACAGGACGGCGAGCCGACGATGGTCTTTTTTCAGGTCGAAGAGGATCGCCGCACTGCGATGCCCTGGCCGGAACGCTTCGGTCAGCGCCTCTTCTCCGCCACGCCCGTTGACGTCACCGGTCCGGCCGTCCGTGTGCTCTACGTTCACGACGAGCGCCCTGCCCTGCTCAGCCTGCCCGTTCCGCTGTTTCAGCAGCCCTCGAAACTTGCCGATGAAGCCGAATGGACAGAGGGAGAGGCGCGGTACACAGTCATCCGCAGTCGGGAAATCAAAGGGCAAACCGCCTGGCAGGTCAACGTCTCCCCCTCGGGCCGCAGTCGCAGCTACACGGTCGACGTGGCCGAATCGACCGGCATCATTCTCTCGGGGTTTCAGAGGCTGACTCTCGGCCAGGGCGACCTCTTCGAGTTGACCTGGGAACTCGTTTCTCAGAATCCGCTCGAAAGCGACGTCGCCGAGCGCGCCGCGGGGGCAACCGACGCACTGCTCGCTCTGCAGGCGTCCCTCAACCGTGACGAGGACGACCGTTCCTACGCGCTTTCACCGGCACAACTCGATCTTGCCGAAGCCGCACTGGAAAACCTGCAGTCACTCGCCGCCGAGACTCCCTTCGAGCAACTCGCAACCGTCATCGCCCGGGACGTGAGAGCCCAGAAGCAACGCGCCGCCTCCGTCGCGGATTTGGCACAGCAGATGGTCGGGAAGGAAGCCCCGGAATTCACGCTCACCGAGTTGGATGGGACGGCCGTTGACCCCGAACAATACGCGGGCAAGACAGTCGTGCTGCACTTCTGGGATTATCGCAACGAAGTGCTGGAAACCCCTTACGGGCAGGTCGGCTACCTTGACTTCCTCTCCAGCCGTCACGAAGACGACAACGTTGTCGTTTATGGAGTGTCGACCGATCCGCGTCTCAGGGCAGAGGAAACGGCCGGCGCTGCGCGGCGTTCGATCCGCAAGCTGAAGGACTTCATGAACCTCAGTTACGAAATCGTGGGCGACCACGACGGCTCGGTTCTCAAGGCTTTCGGCGACCCGACCCGCTTTGACGAGGAACTCCCTCTCTGGGTCGTCATCGGTCCAGAGGGAACCGTGATCCACTACAAGACCGGCTTCTATGAAGTCGATCGCGACCGAGGGCTGCTCGAACTCGACGAAGTCGTGACCGAGGCTGCCAGATAACCGAGCCCGTCCTGCAGCATGAGAACCCCTGTTTCTGCTGGAAGCCGGGGTTCTGTTTCGTACGAAATCCTGCCCACCAGGTCGCCCAAACGGACAGATTTTCCATGAGCTTTGACGTTAAGGGAAAAACCGCGCTGGTCACCGGCGCCAATCGGGGCATCGGGAAGGCCATTACGAACTCGCTGATCCAGCACGGCGCCGCCAGGGTCTATGCGGCCGTCCGCGACACGGCCTCAGCGCAACCGCTCATCGATCAGCACGGCGACCGGGTCGTCCCGCTGCCTCTGGACCTGACCAAACCGGACACCATCCAAGCCGCCGCAAAAACCGCAAGCGACGTCTCGCTCGCGATCAACAACGCCGGCGTTCTTCGCACCGAAACGATCTTTTCCGACGACGCGCTCGACGCCCTGCAGTTTGAAATGGACGTGAACGTGTACGGGTTGATTCACTTCGCCCGCGCGTTCGCCCCCGTTCTGAAGGCAAACGGAGGCGGCGCGCTTGTGCAGCTCAATTCCGTCGTCTCGATGAAATGCTTTCCACAGTTCACGACTTACTGCGCTTCGAAAGCAGCCGCCTACTCCATCACGCAGGCGCTCCGCGTCCAACTCGCCGAACAGGGCACGGCCGTCGTCAGCGTCCACCCCGGCCCCATCGCGACCGACATGGGAGATTCCGCCGGCCTCAGCGAAATCGCCGAACCGCCCGAACTGGTGGGTGAGATCGTCGTCACCGCCCTCAAGAACGGCGACTTCCACGCCTACCCCGACTCGATGGCCCGCCAGATCGGCGAAGCCTACCGGAGCTTCGCCGAAAACATCGTCGAAGCCGATCTCAGTGAAGGCTGACACCGGAATACGGGGCGGCGCCGGAAAGGCTGCGCGCCCCAGCCCTCCGATCCAACGTCAAACCTCGTGACGCTGGCCGTCTTCCATGTAGACGACCTTGTACAGATCCCGCCGGCGGTCGTTCCAGTTCTGCACCGATCCGCTGTCACGGTGTCGGCGGAGCAGTTCCAGGTCGACGTCATGAATGATCATCGTCTCGATGTTGGCGTTGCATTCGGCCGCGACCGCATCCCGCGCGAATTCCGCGTCGGCCGGGGTAAACACGGCCGACTGCGCGTAATGGATGTCCGAGTTTTCGACGAAGGGGAGATTTCCCGTACATCCGGCGACCGCCACGTACACATGGTTCTCCACGCACCGCGCCATCGCGCAGTTCCGCACGCGGAGATAACCGTGCCGCGTGTCGGTGTTGAACGGGCAGAAAATGATCTGTGCCCCCTTCTGCGCCGCGATCCGCACCAGTTCGGGGAACTCGATGTCGTAGCAGATCAGAATCGAAACGACCCCGCAGTCGGTGTCGAACACCTGCACCCGTTCGCCGGGAGTCACCCCCCACCATTTCCGCTCGCTCGGCGTGATGTGGATCTTGTACTGCTTGCCCAGCGTGCCGTCCCGGCGGAACAGGTAGGCGATGTTATGCAGCACGTCCTCTTCCACCACGAAGTGCGACCCCCCGATGATGTTCACGTTGTACTTCACCGACATTTCCGTGAAGAAATCGAGATACTGCGGCGTGAATTCGTGCAACTGCCGCGCCGCCTCGCCCGGCCGCGACTGCGGCATGCAGGAGAGCAGTTGAGTCGTGATGAGTTCCGGAAAGAGTACGAAGTCCGACTTATACTCGGAGGCCGTGTCGATGAAGAACTCGCACTGCTGTGCAAACTCGTCGAATGACTTCACCGTTCGCATCTGGTATTGCACCACCGTGATTCGAATCGGCTCGACCGGATGATGATATCGCCGCTTCGCGCCCCGCCGGTAATCGAAATTCACCCACTCACAAAACGTTGCGAATCCCCGCGACTCCGTGTCCGAGGGCATGTAGTCCGCAATCAGACCCTTTAGCGTAAAACCGTTGGCAAGCTGCGCCGTCAGCACCGGGTCGTAGAGCGTCTTGTCGATCACGTTTTCAACGTACTCGCGGGCCGACATCTCGTCTGCGTGCGCCCCGTATCCCGGGATCCGCCCCCCGATGATGATTCGCGCCAGATTCCGGTCCCGGCAGAGCGCCTTCCGCGCGTCGTACAGCCGTCGCGAGAGTTTCATTCCGCGATACTCGGGATCGACCATGATTTCGATCCCGTACAAGGTGTCCCCCCGGCGGTTGTGGTTGCGGATGTAGCCGCCGTCGGCCACCGCTTTCCAGTTGTGCCAGGCCATGTTCGGGTCGTACTCGAGGATCAGGCTGCTTGACGAAGCCGCCAGCTTGCCGTCCACCTCCACGCACAGTTGCCCTTCCGGAAAAATCGACAACTGGCTCTCGAATTGCTCTCGCTCCCAGGGCTTCATCCCGGGAAAACACGTCTCCTGCATCGCCACGAGCGCGTCATAGTCTTCCAGACGCAAGCTGCGAACTTCGATCTTCCACTCGTACTCCTTCAGATCGATTTTCGGCTCGTTGGGAACCTTCGCCATCACGCCATCCTGTTGTCGTCAATGAATCGCACGTTCGGTTTGAAAGACGCGCACGGCGGCAGTTGTATAACATCCACACGGACTTCAACCAGCGTGCGGCGCAATCGCCTCCATGGATTTTCTCGCCCATCCCGTCGGTCGTCGCATTCTCTTCACCGCCCTCTATTTCAGTGAAGGCGCGCCGGTCGGCTTTATCTGGTACGCCCTTCCCGCCCGGATGCGTTCCCGAGGCGTCGACGTCGAGGACGTCACCAGCTTCACCGCTCTCCTCGTTCTGCCCTGGACCCTCAAGTTCCTCTGGGCGCCGGTAGTCGATGTCTGCCAGTCCCGTTTCTGGACGCTCAAACACTGGATTCTCGCCGCGCAGGCCGTCATGGTCCTCACCCTGCTGCCGCTGGCCTGGCTCGATCTCGGGTCGCAGCGGGACGTCATCCTCAGGTGGCTGCTGCTGCACGCCTTCGCCGCCGCCACACAGGACGCCGCCATCGACGCGCTCTGTATTCGCGTCACCGACTCCAATGAGCGCGGCCGGCTCAACGGGTGGATGCAGGCCGGCACCCTCCTGGGCCGCGCCCTTCTCGGCGGGGGCGCGCTGATCGTCTTCGACCGCCTGGGGCAAGCCGGCGTCGTTGCGACACTCGCCTGCACCACGGCCGTCTCCGCTGTCTTCGTCTGGAGTGCACGTCTCCCTCGCGATCTGCAGCCCACAGAACACCGACAGGCCCGGCGATTCACGATCGCCCTCGCCGACGCGATGCGCTTGCCGTGGACCTGGCTGGGGCTGGCCTTCGCCCTCATCGGAGGCGCCGGCTTCGAAGCCCTCGGCGCTGTCACCGGCCCCCTGCTGATTGACAGCGGTTTCTCCGAAGACGCCGTCGGCATCCTCCAAGCGGTCCCCCTGCCGGCCGGCATGGTCGCCGGGTCGCTCGCCGGCGGCTGGCTGGCCGATCGTTACGGGCACGTGCGCATCGTGGCGATCTCTCTGGTGCTCGTCGCGCTCAATGTCACCGCCGTGGCCGCCGGCTGGGAGTTTGCCGGCAGAATCGGCCATTTTCCGCTGGTTGCGCTGCTCTGCACCAACGCCCTGGGCGTCGGACTGCTCACCGCCTCATCGTTCGCGCTGCTGATGGATCTCACCTGGCCAAGTACGGCCGCCACGCAGTTCAGCGCCTTCATGGGCGCCATCAACGCCTGCGAAGCCTGGGCCGCGTTTGCCGTCGGCAAACTGATCGCCGCCGCCGGCTACGGAGGAAGCCTCGCCGCCATGGCGGCCGCATCGCTCGCGGCGTTGCCGATACTCGCTCTCATTCATCGAACGACCGCCACGCGTCGATCGCTGATACCGTCTTCAAGTGAGTCCGATTGACGACGACAACCCAACGTTGCCCGGACCTCGTCGCTCCAACCGGCCGCCGAAACGTATGCCGCCCCGCTTGCTTTCCGGCGAACTCGATTTATCATTCCGCATCGTCGCCGGCATGCGCAACTGCGTCAGCGTGGCGTCCCGTGAACCGACTGCGGTTCCGGCGCCTGCAACGGACGGCTCTGCCGGCGACCCGTTCCGACAGGGACCGCATGGAGAGCGCGCTTCACTTCGATATCGCCGCCCAACCCGACTTCACGACCTGCGGTCCCACCTGCCTGCAGGCTGTCTATCGCTTTTTCGGCGACGAACTCCCCCTGAAGGACGTCATCGAGCAGACAGCCCGCCTTGAAGACGGCGGAACTCTCGCGGCCCTGCTTGGCAATCACGCCCTCGCGCGCGGGTATCAGGTGACCATTCACACGTACAACCTGTACGTCTTCGATCCCACCTGGTTTCGAGACGGCGCGCCGCCTCTGCAGCAAAAGCTTCGCGCCCAGGCCGATGTGAAACAGAACGCCAGACTCCAGATTGCGACCGGCGCGTACCTGGACTTCCTTCGCAGCGGCGGCGCCATTCGCATGGACGACCTGACCGGCACCCTGCTGCGGCGTTACCTCAAGCGCGGAGTTCCCATCCTCACCGGCCTCTCATCAACGTACCTCTACGGCGAGCCGCGCGAGTTCGGAGATCCCGCCCGCCCGGACGACGTTCGAGGCGACCCGCAGGGACACTTCGTCGTGCTCTGCGGTTACGATTCGATCGAACGCGCCGTTCTGGTGGCCGATCCGCTGCACCCCAACCCGCTCGCAGGCCACACCCGCAAATACACCATCCCCCTCGACCGGCTGATCTGCGCCATTATGCTCGGCATCGTCACCTTCGACGCCAATCTGCTGGCGATCGAGCCCAAACGGGTTCGCGGCAGCCCCCCCGCTCACTGATCGATCCCGCCCACCGGACCTCCTCCATGCCACCGCTCATCGTCGTCAACTCGCCGAAGGACTGGCCGTTCGACATCCCCGGCGTCGATGTCGTCGACGCCTGGTCGTATCTCACCGAACCCCGCTACAGCGATCTGCGGGGCGTCAAGATCCTCAACCTTGGCCGGTCCTACAAGTATCAGTCGACAGGTTACTACGTCTCGCTGCTGGCGGAGGCGCGGGGACAAAAGCCGCTCCCCGATATCCAGACGCTGCAGGATCTGAAGTCCCGCTCGATGATGCGGCTGGTGAGCGACGAACTCGACGAACTCATTCAGCGCAGCCTCAGCGCGCTGCAGTCCCGTGAGTTCACTCTCAGCGTCTATTTCGGACGCAATGTCGCCAAGCGTTACGACCGTCTGGCGATGCACCTGTTCAATCTCTTTCAGGCGCCGCTGCTTCGCGTCCGTTTCGCCCGCCCCAACGGTGGACCCTGGCAGTTGCGCAGCGTGAAGGCGATTGGCGGCAGCGACGTTCCACAGGGTCACAGGGACTTTGTGGCCGAAGCGGCCCGCCGCCACTTTTCCGGCCGCGCCGTGCCCCGACGGAAACAGAAACCGACGCGCTTCGACCTGGCGATCCTCTGGGATCCGCAGGAGGCCGACAACGCTCCCTCCGACGAGGCCGCTCTCAAGAAATTCTCCAAAGCCGCCCTCTCGCTCGGGATATCAACCGAACTGATCACCAAGGACGACTACGCCCGCCTCTCCGAGTTCGACGCCCTCTTCATTCGTGAGACGACTGCCGTCAATCATCACACCTACCGCTTCGCCCGCCGCGCGGCTTCAGAAGGCCTCGTCGTGATCGACGACCCGCAGTCGATCGCCCGCTGTACCAACAAGGTCTTTCTCGCGGAACTCCTCAACCGACACAAACTGCCGATGCCCCGCACGGTGGTCCTGCACCGGGAGAACATCGCCACCATCGAAGAGGCCCTCGGATTCCCCTGCGTCGTCAAGAAGCCCGACAGCGCCTTCTCGCAGGGAGTCATCAAAATCGAATCTCGCGACATGCTCGACCTCCTCGCGCCCGACTTCCTGGGCGAGTCGGAGCTGCTCGTCGCCCAGGAGTTCCTGCCGACTGACTTCGACTGGAGGATCGGAATCCTCGACCGCAAACCGATCTATGCCTGCAAGTACTTCATGGCGAAGGGGCACTGGCAGATCATTCAGCAGGAAGAAAACGGCGACGCCCGCTACGGTCGCTCCGAGACGATCCCCGTCGAAGTCGCCCCGCGCAAGGCGGTCTCCATTGCACTCAAAGCGGCCAACCTGATCGGCGACGGACTCTACGGCGTCGACGTCAAACAGTCGGGCGGCAATTTCTATGTCATCGAAATCAACGACAATCCCAACATCGACGCCGGATACGAAGACCTGATCCTCCGCGATTCACTCTACGAACGCGTCATGGAAGTCTTCCTCAACCGCATCGAACGGCGCAAATCCGGGGTGTTCGAGGCCTGAATCAGCCATGAGTTCTCCGCGCCGCCTCCGTTTGTTTGAAGCCTTCGGCATCGAACTCGAATACATGATCGTCGACTCCGAGTCGCTCGACGTGCGGCCCGTCGCCGATGAACTCCTCCGCTCTGCGCTTGGCGTCTACGGCGCGGACTATGAGAACGGCCCGATCGCCTGGTCCAATGAACTCGCGCTCCACGTCGTCGAACTCAAAACCAACGGTCCCGCCCAAGCGCTCTGCCCCCTGCCCTCGCTGTTTGCTGACAACGTCGACAGAATCAACACGCTGCTTGATCCGCTCGGCTGCCGCCTGCTCCCGACGGCCATGCACCCCTGGATGGAGCCCGATCGTGAATTCAAACTTTGGCCCCACGACGACAGCCCCATCTACGAAGCCTACAACCGCATCTTCGACTGTCGCGGGCACGGTTGGGCCAACCTGCAGAGCATGCACATCAACCTGCCCTTTGCCGACGACGCCGAGTTCGCACGCCTGCACGCGGCCATTCGCCTGGCGCTGCCGTTGCTCCCCGCCTTGGCTGCCAGTTCCCCGATCATCGACGGCCGCGCAACCGGTCTCCTCGACAATCGCATGGAGGTCTATCGTGGCAATTCGCGACGCGTCCCTTCGGTCGCCGGCCGAGTCATCCCGGAACAGGCGTTCTCACAGGAGGAATACCGGCAGCAGATCTTCCGGCCCATGTATGCGGAGATCGCTTCGCTCGATCCTCAAGGCATTCTGCAGGACGAATTCCTCAACTCCCGTGGTGCAATTGCCCGCTTCAGCCGCAACACGATCGAGATTCGAGTCCTTGACGTTCAGGAATGCCCCGCGGCCGATCTCGCCGTCGCCGAACTGATCGTCGGACTCTTGAAACTCCTCACGGCCGAACACTGGACCGACGCTGCCGCCCAGCAAGCCGTCGCCATCGAACCTCTCGAAGCCGTCCTGCTGTCCGCCATCCGCGACGCCGACGAGGCCGTCGTATCGGATCCCGATTACCTCCGGCACTTCGGCATTAGCAACGGACCAATCACAATCGGAGACTTGTGGAAACATGTATTCAATGACGTCGAAACTCAACTCGCCCCGCTGAACACGCAATCCCGATCCTGCTTGGACGTGATCCTCGACAACGGCCCGCTCGCCCGAAGAATCCTGGCCGCGCTCGGCCTGAGTCGGTCCCGACAGCAACTCAGCGAGACCTACCGCCGCCTCGCCGACTGCCTGCGCGACAACCGGATATTCAAGGGCGCCTGAACAAGATCGCAGAACCCGTGCACACACGCCGGCAAGGTCACAGCCGCGAACTCTGTGGCTTGTCCTGAACCGCCGAACGGCTACTCCCCGAGATCAGAGGCAGCGGCAGAAGCCGTGCGAACGCTGTACACCGCGGCGTTTCGCAGATAAACCCGCAGCCGAACGACTTCGCCCGTCAGACGGGCGGCTGATTGGCCGTTCCATTCCAGCCGCAGGTTTCGAGAATCGGTTCCCTTCCACACGCACCTCTCCTTCTCGAATCCGTCGATGACTTCGCCGGCGGAGTCCTGGATTTCGACCATGACGTAGGAATCGTAGGCGTCCGCATCGACATTGATCGACAGGCCGGACGCCTGCATTTTGAAACTCGGCGTGGAAAATTCTCCATTCGCCCGGCAGTACGCATGAAACACCCGGTCGCTCCGGATTCCGACAACTCGTTGATCGTGCGGATTGTAGAAGCGGAGCGTCCTATCGACTTCCAAGGGTGCATGTCGCGGCATCCACGGACGCTCAGCCGGAAGCGCCTCGGTGTCCCGATACGGCCGGCGGACCTGCCAGCCCTCCCGGCAGAAAAACCACTCCACCCCCAGGCCCGGGCCGTGTTTCGTCCCTTCCCGCGTGTTCGCGATCTGAGGCGACGGTGCATACCGGCTGAGCAGCCCCGCAGGCTTGCCCTGCACCGGAAAGACGACGACCCGGTAGAACTCCAGTTCCCGAGGGTCGTTCTCATCCGGAACGATCAATTCGTCGGCGCTTCGATACGGGCCCGAGAAACCGACATTCAGGTCGGGTTCCCAGGCCACGCCGTCGGCGCTGGTTCGCAGGCTCAGCACGCGCCGGATGCGGCCGCCGATGTTGTCCGGGTAACGCTTGTCCCATCGCTGGTAGGTCGTCTGGAAGTTGACGAACCGTTCTGTCTCTTCAGACCACAAGAAAAAGCAGGCGTCGTGGTCGGTGTAGGCGGGCGAGGCGCGGCGCTCCCAACTCGAACCGTCTTTGCTCGAATACACGTGGACGGCCGCTCCCGGACTCCCGCGTGACCACGCGAACAGGAACATCGCGCCGTCCGCCGGACGATGCACGATGTTCGCATACCCCAGCCAGCGTTGTCCCGTCTCGGAGAAGACCGTCTCCGGATCGTGAAACGACTGTCCGTCGACCGTCCAGCAGCGAATCACACGCAGCGGGTTGGTCTCGCTGAACTCCCCCGCGTCGGAAAAGTTCGTCCACCCGTACATCCAGAACCCGCCCGCCTCGCGCGGCACGAAGCAGCCGGCATCCACGTACGGCGGATAATTCTCCGCGCGGCCCAGATCCCGCAAAGGATTCGCCCGGAATTCGATACGTCCGTAAGTGTCGCCTTCAACGTCGTCCGCATCGCGAAACAGCAACGGCAGAGATGCTGTTTCGTCCGCAAGCACCGAAGAGCAGGCGGCGAACAGACAGACGACGGCCGTGAGGCAGCACCTGGAGAGCATGAGACCGTTGCGTCGTCGGGCGGTTGTGAATCTGCGGTGAATCGACTCCTGAGAGACACTACCGGCAGAGGAACCACCCCGTCAATTGGTCGCAACAGCGCGTGCAGCAGAGCTTCGTGTCGAACCACATCCGCCCGCACCAGCTCGCATCGTCCGGCGGCGTCGGCTCGGGACGCGCCACCTGAATTGTGACGCCGTTGGTGTAGATCTCGTTCTTTGTGATTCCCTCCGCCAGACTCGCCGGGGAGACCTTCGGCGGACGTTCTGCGCGGATCAGACCGACCGACATCAGCGCATCGGTGACGTACTCTGCGCAATGAACCCCCTTCTCGGAGCGGTTCCCGGTGACATGATGCATCACGGCATAGGGCGTTCCCAGCCGGTCCTCCAGTGCGGTTTCCAGCTCGCGCGACTCCTCATCAGTCAGCCGCCGCGATGGGTGAAACAGGTGGATCTCATCCGGAACCTGCGACGCCAGATACCGTTCGAGCGTCAGCTTCCGGACGCCGACGCCGTTCATCGAGTCATAGACCCAGGGCTCATCACCTCGTATCACGACCGCCGCCACATGCGTAAACGGTCCGGCGGAATACGCCTTGATCGCGAGGCAGTCCCCTTCGCTGAAGATCAGCGTCCCGGTCTGGAGTTGGGGTGCGATGACGGCGGCCGCGTCGGCTGCGTTATCGAAACCCGGCTCGGCGTCGGCCGTACCGCCGCCCGCCAGGAGTGCGGTCAGCAGGACAAGCTGCATCTGCGTCTCCTCCGATTGCTGGATGATGGGTGCACGATCGCTGATCCGCGAGCTGACGCTGCGCGGTTCGCCGGGTCATTATTCGTACTTAAGGCTTCAAGGTTAGCCAAAATCGAGAATTCGATGTTCAGAATCGCCCTTTTCGACGCTCTTTTCCGGGCAGAATCTCCAGGCAAGTCGTCCACCAGCCGGTCTGGATGGTCTCGATGAACTCTTCCGGCAGCCCCACCTCGGCCATCTCACGCGCCAGCCGGTTGTGATCATACTCGAGCGGGACGAATTCAACTTCGACCCGCGAAACTCCGACTTCGCCATTCCGACTTCCGAATTCGCTCCCCCCGCCGAGCCTCAGCAGCGTGTACCACACGTTTGTTCGCCCATCATTCTCCGGCCGGCCGAGTACGCCGACATTGACGAACACTCCCTGACCGCCGGCGCTTCCATCATTCAACTCACCGCTCTCCGCCCTCCACTGTCTCACCCAGTGAATTCCCGTGTGCGTTCCCAGGATCACGTCCGCGTCGTACTCACGGGCCAGCTTTTCCAGAAACTGCGTGCTCGTCGTCGATTCCCACAGGAACTCGTTGGTTTTCCGCGGGCTGCCATGACACAAGAGAAACCGCACGCCGTCGATCTCAAATCGCAGTTCGCCCGGCAGGTCCCGCATCCAGCGGCGGTTTGGCTCGCTCGTGCTTTCGTATGTGTACTCGTAACTGATCTGCGCGAAGTAGTTGTCCCGCGGATCGGTGTAGCCGCACTGGCAGTCGTTCAGGTCTTTGCCGATCGAGTTGTCGTAGTTGCCCTGGATGCACTCGACGCCGTTGTCGATCAACAGCGGAAACACGCGATCCGGGTGCGGTCCGAACGCGCCGAGATCGCCGAGACAGAACATCCGCTCCGCCCCGCGCCGCCGCGCATCGAGAATCGCCGCCTCGAGTGCGAGGTAGTTGTTGTAGACGCCGCCGAAGAAGGCCAGAGTCATGAGGCGAGAAAATTGCGATTGGTGGCGTGCCGGACGATCGACGGCTGGCACACGAAACATAGCGTCACAGCATCATCTGCATCGGCTGCAGTGTGCGACTGAACGGGTTGAGCACGAGCCCCAACTCCTCAAGCGTGATGACTCCCAGCAGCGGTTGATCATCGCCAGGTTCCCCAAGAATCACCGGTGTGTGGCCCTCTCCCTGTGGCAGGGTCAGGATACACTCCGACATGTCTCTCTCAATGACCGTACCGTCCACCAATGAGAATGCCTGCCGGCGCTTCGGCGTGAGATCGATTGCCTTCCAGGTCGCTTCCGGCAACAACGTGTACTGTGCCCCGCTATCAACAAGGAAACGCACCGCCTCTTGTTTGGCATTCGAACCGGTGACCGTTCCCTCAATATAGGTGACGCCCATCGCAACCTCCTATTCTCGTGCGCCTGCCGACGGATTCGTGCAGATCGCCCCATACAGGTAGCAAGTATAGCAGGCGCCGTGTCGGAGCGGATAAGGCGTGAGACTCTCTTCGAGCGTCGCTCCCATCAGTGAGTCGGGCGAATCAATCAATATCGGGCAGACGTGTACGCCGCGGTCGGTCACAATCCGGCTGTGACTGCAAATGAGCTGGCTCGAGTCGTAATCCTCCATCATCTCGGGCGTCACTCGCTCATACGGTTCGTAGCCGCATGTCCGCTGCGCTTCCGCTCCGATCTTCAGCCGCGGCAGCACCTTCAGACGGGCCCGCGTGTAGCCGTGCTCGGCCAGCACGTTGCGAAAGTCCCCCAGGATCTCACCGTCATCGCGTTCGTCCCAGGTGCGGGTCATCGTGATGATCGGGAGAAAGCCGTACTCGACCAGCAGTGCGACTCCCTTCATCGCGCGTTCGAACGTCCGCTCGCCACGAATCGGATCGTTGATCTCCGGCGTCGGCCCATCGATCGAGACGCGAAACTCCAGACAATAGGTCGACGCCTCCTCGGCCGCGCGGAGCCGCTCGAGCCATTCGGGTTTCAGCACAGTTCCATTGGTGAGCACGGTCGCCGGGCCATACTCCAGCGTCTTCTCCAGAATTGGAACCATCTCGCGATTCAAGAACGGCTCGCCGCCGGTGAAGTAGTATTCCTTGACGCCGAGCGACCGGGATTCCTCCAGCCGCCGCTCGACTGTTTCCAGCGAGAGATACCCGAAGGCGTCGTTCTTCGGGCTGCAACTGATGAAACAGTGAGTGCACTCCAGGTTGCACAACGTCCCCGACACCTGAAACCAGAGTTCGTCGAGGTCGGTCAGTGCGACGCGCGGGGAGGTGTCACCAAAAGGCATCGAGTCCTCAGTAGAACTGAAAGCACGTTCGAAGCGTTCCATCTTTCATGAGGAACACAGTGAGCGTTCCCATGTCGTAAAAGCACAGAGAATTGTCGTCGTAGTAAATGCTGTTAGTGTCGCGGAACTTCATCGACATCGGAGTTTCGACATTCACCCAAGGAAATCGAACCTCAGGAGTAGCCTGCACTGACGTCAGTTGACAGAGGAAGCGTCCTCCCGGCGAGTCTTCTCCCTGAATCCAGTGCGGCACTCCCCCAATCTTGACCGCGTCAACGACCGGCAGGTTGTACGGCTGGCGAACATTCATGGACAGAAACCGATCATAGACCGACGGCTCGCCTTCGTAAGCAGCAGGATAGTCTGCAGTCCGATGAATGACGCCGTACCAAGAAGTTCGATCCTCACCGGCGATCGCATTCCAATCGTCATGCGAGACCAGATCGTCTTCGGTAATACTCACCCACTCATACCGCAGATTGTCCTCAGCATCTTGCAGCCAGTCTTCGACATCGGGTGTCAGAAGTAGAAGAACCTCGCCAGGAATATCGCCTACGAGATCCTGAGAATCGGCGAAATTGAACTGAGCCAGGAATCGGTACGGCTTCTGCGACTCTGAATGCGGCCAGGCGTTTTGTGCCGGCCAATACGGAATTCCGCGGACCTTCGTCAGCGAGCGATCCTCCGGCTCTCCCTTTGCAAGAACAAAGATATCGCATGCTGCGGCCGGTTCGACGCGAACCCCGTGCCGATCGCGAAGCGTCTCGACGGAGTACACTTCGAAGGGACCGCTGATCTGCTCACCCGACAACCTTTCGGTGCGCGGGGAGTCCTCGTAAACCGCCTCAAGAGCCTCGAAATCGAGTTCAGGATGGTGTTTCTTTGAGTCGGATTTGATCAATCGATGATTGTTTGTCATTGGTCCCCGTCGTGATCAGTACGCTCGAGCAGATCCACCATCTCCTCCAACCCGATCCGGATCAGTGAGCGAGACGCGCGGACAATCGCCGGTGTTCTTTCCGGAACAATCACGTTTACTCGCCGACCCGGACCCGGCTGAACAACCGTTCCACCCGGCACTCGAAGCCTTCCAGTTCCGGCGTTCCGGTCAGCGTCGCGCCGGCTGCAAACAACTGCGGCTCCGCATCGGAGCGGTGAACAGTCACTGTGCGGAACTCAGGATCGGCCACCCAGACCTGCCTCGTACCGGCCGTCAGCAACAGACGGATGCGTTCGCTCAGTCTCTCATGCGTATCGGAGGGGGACAGCACCTCCACTGCGATGACGGGCGGGCCGTCGAAATAGCGACTTCCGCCAGACTGTAGGTCTGCTGTTACCCCCTCAAAATACGCCACGTCGAGCCCCACTGTCGTATCGGGGTCCTGCTCGATACGGCAGCCCACCTCACCGCACGCGACATCCCCGCTTCGTTCCGGATGCTCGTCCAACCAGTTGAGCAGTTCGCGACTGAAACGACTCACGCAGATTGAATGCACCGCCGTGCGAACAGTCATGGGATACTCCCGAAGCTCTCCGCGGATCAACTCCAGAACCACGTCCTCTGGCGCTTCGGCATCGCGCTGGAGAAACTCTTCCGTCGTCATCGGCCGGATATCAACTGCGCTGGCCATTGGAGTTCCTTGTGACAATCGGGTCCGCTGACTGATTCTACTCGTTCGGAGCCTGCAAGGTTAAGCCCCCCTTGTTGTCAGTCTGTCGTCTCCCGTTCGATCAGCGTGAACACATCCACAATCTGCTGCAGCCCGGCGCGAATCAGGAAGTTTGAGTTCCGCCCGTAGCTCTTCGCGCCGAGAATGAAGAAGTTCGGCTCCGGGTTCCGGAGCACATTCGCGCCGTGGGAAGTCTGATCAAGGCAGTCGGCCGAGGTTTCCCCCAGTAGCTTCGCCGCCAGCTTCATCGGCCCCTGCGTCGCATAGCATTCGTGGACCTGCAACTCCTCGTAGAGTGACCGATCCGGCCGATAGCCAACGCTGGCGATGATCTCATCGACGTTGACCTTCGACGGCCGTCCCGGGGGTGAATCGAGCATTGCTTCAAAGCCGAATCCGGTCTCGGGCCGATTCAGTCGATGAACCGTGCTGCTCGGAATCCAGGTGACAGGCGAAGACTCGTCGAGAGCCAACTCATTGGCCACCGCAGTCAGACGCGCCCGCTCAGGAAGTGAGTCATCTTCAATCGGTCGAATCGGAGTCGTCGCATCATGTCGAGTGACCCAGACGATCTTCGTACCAGGCACTCGATTCGCCAACTCGGCCAACTCCGCGACAGACGTCGCCGCTGAATACCCTCCTCCAACGACCAGCGTCCACTTTCCACCATACTTCTCCAGGTAGTTCTGATCGCCGGTCTGGATGCCGCGTCGAGTCAGGAAGTACTCGATCTCGTACTCCCGATCCGATTCACCCGGACACGGAATCCCACCCTTCCCGAGCCAGTTGTGATGCCGGTAGACGCCCGAGCAATCGAGCACGATATCAGCAAGCTCGGTCCTCTCGCCGGAGACTCGATCATTCACGAGCAGCAGAAACGGATCACGTCCGCGCTCCGGTGATCCGATCAGATCTCCCTTGGTCAAATGAACGCGGCTCACCTTGAGCACGTCGACATCCGGCTCCAGCGCCTCGCGGACGGCCGGCAACTCGGACAGCGGCTGCAGATACGCATCGATGAACTCTCGCCCCGTCAGCAACGCGTCTGCGTCCGGCAGTTCGACTCCCGACCCGGCCAGCGCCGCCCTGCCCCACTCGGAACTGTTCATCCCGAACGGACTGAAGAGCCGCACGTGCCCCCAGTGACGCACGTGGGACGCCACTCCGCCCCGCTCGAAAAGGGTCACCCGATACCCGCGTTGCGTCGCATACAGCGTTGCTTCCAACCCGATCGGCCCGGCGCCGATGATTGCGATGTGCGGTTGTTCCGCCAACGAGCCGCTCCCCGAGTTGGATCAACACGGGAGGGCGCGGCTCCCGCCGAGCCGATTCAGCGACCGCGGCTCAGCAGGAGCTTCGCCCTCCCGGATCTTGCAACCGACGCCATTCTTCGAGTCCTCCGCTGTTTCGCTGGTCCTCCGGCTCAAGGCAGAAACCGCGCCTGCTCTTCCGGTGTCGGCATGCGACAGAACTCTTTCTTGCCGAACAGACGATAACGATTCGCCGCCACGCATCTGTAACCCAGATCACGCAACGGTTTCGGCACGCACCACAAGAGCGCCCCCAGAAGTTTCCAAACGCCCCCCAGCTTCAGCAAAATTCGCACCACGGCCGACGACCGCCGATATCGCTGCTCTCCCTCCGCCAGCACCAGCGTCCCCAACTCCTGGCGATCGTTCTCCGTCAGCAGTCGCTCCGCCGTCTCTCCCTGCAACGGTGAGTACAAAAACACGCCCCGCGTATCCCGCGCCAGCACAAAATCGACCGAGCGGTTGCACAGCCCGCACACTCCGTCAAAAAACATCACCGGCTGCGTTGCGGCAACCGTCTGCGGTTCAGTTGTCTGCAATGGGGCGTTCATCTTGTGACATGGCCGTACATTGTGTGGTCTCGGACCGGATTCATCCGCTGTTTCATTGTAATCGTTCGATGGGACGCTCGCCCACGCCCACCATGCCGCATCCACCCGATCCGCGGCCCGTTTCGAACGCCCTTCCAACCCACAAAACCGCGAGAATCGCTCACCCTTAAACCTCGAATCGTGTCACCTGGCCGCAGTGACCGACCGGAACTTTCGCCCGCCTCCCGTCCTTCTCGGCGCAATTCTCCTTTGCTCACGCCTTTGCCGGTTGGTACGCTGAAGTCGCGGTTTTGTCCGGACTCGATGCGGCGGACAGTCGATCTCAGGGAAGAGTCGCGTTGCGGGAACACCCGTAATTCCGCAGCCGCATCGACCGTCCGATTCTCCAGAAGCGACCGATCTTGATCAACTGGTGGCGCACAATCCGTCCCGCCGCCGGCTCCGCCGGTGCGAGCCGTCACACCGCTTACGCGGTCACGGCCTCGACCTGCGCCCACCTGTGCCTGATCGTCCTGTTCGGCCTCATCGCGTTCGGTCAACCGGGAAGTCCCGCCGCTCCTGCCGTCAACACCGTCTGGTCAGATCCCAGCCGGGCTGCGGACGCTTTTACGACCGCTGTCAGCCTGGAGAGCGCCGAGGCCGAAGCCGGCGGCAGCAGCCTCGCCCGCGTGCCCCTCGTCACCGGCGCTGCGGATGCGTCTCCCCTCGCTGATACCGACTTCCGGGTGGAAGAGCCGCTCCCGCGAGCGAACGCACTCGAAACCGCCAACCTGGCGGCGCCCGTGCGGCCTCTTGGCGGAGGAGACGGGTCACTCGACAACGCCGGCGACGGCTCTGGCGACGGCGACGCCGCTGGCGACGGCAGCGGCAGTTCGTTCTTCGGGCTCACGGCCGCCGGCAAGAAGTTTGTCTTCGTCGTCGACGCGTCGGGCAGCATGCGCCGACCGTTTCAGGGTCAGGGAAAAACGCTGCTCGGACGAACCAAGCTGGAGATCCTCAAGTGCGTCACGCAGATGGACTCGGATCAACAATTCTTCATCGTCTACTTCAATGATGAGACCTTTCCCATGCCGGCCGATCGGCTCATGCATGCGACGAAAGAGAACCAGCTCAACTATCTTCGCTGGATGGCCGGATTCAAAGCCGGCGGAACGACCGAACCTGAAGACGCCCTGCTGCTTGCCCTCCGCCTCAAACCGGACGTCGTTTACTTCCTGACCGACGGCGCCTTCAAGTACCGCGTCATCGATCGCGTCAAGCAGATGAACCGCAACAAGGTCAGCATCAACACCGTCAGCTTCGGCGGCGACGAACGCGCGGCCGACTTCATGCAACAGATCGCCGACCAGAACAACGGCTCCTACCATTTCGTCTCCGCGAATGGTGAAGCGGGCGACGACGTCCAGCCCGTCGCAGACGACGATTCCGATCCGTAGCGTGAGGCGATTCGCCGGTTTCTTTTTCCCACAGGCAAGCGGCGGCGGGCGTCAGCCCGCCGTTAGAACCTCCCACCGGCGGCTCACACTTTCCCGTGCGGTGCGACTCTGCGTCGGCAGTCGCTCTTGGCAGCCGCCTCTTGCCCCCCAGCGCTTCTCCGCCCATGTCGATTGGACGACTCCACCGTCGCTGCTATGCTCATGGCCAAGCGCGTGGAAAGCCCCGTCAATGCGGTTGAGTGCTTGAACGCCGTCGAGGCCTCCCGAGACCATCGTCAGAAAAGGCGACGCCGTGCTCGTGCACATGGAGTTAGCGCGGATCATCATCAGCGAGATCAACGATCAACAGGTCGTGTTTCTCCGCGAAGTCAACGGCGACCGTTCGTTCCCCATTCTCATCGGCATCTTTGAAGCCACCAGCATCGACCGCCGCGTCCAGGGCGTTGTGCCGCAGCGGCCTCTCACACACGACCTGCTGAAGAGCGCGATCGAAGAACTCGGCGGTCAAGCCGAAGACATCGTCATCAACAATCTGCAGGACCACACCTACTTCGCCGTCATTCGCGTCCGCAAAGACGGGGAACTGATCGAAATCGACAGCCGCCCCAGCGACGCCATCGCCCTCGCCGTCCATTACGACCCACCGCTCCCGATTTTCGTCGACGACGAAGTCCTCGGAGAAGTCGCCTGACTCCGCGAGCAGACGAGCACAAGACTGGGCAAGCGTGGGAGCGCGCAGCTCCTGTTGAGCCGCGCAACCATTCGTACAGACCTGCTACCCCTCTTCCGCCCGCCAGTCGAAACCGAGATCCAGCGCACGCGCCGAATGCGTCAACCCGCCGATGCTGATCCGGTCGACTCCCGTCTCGGCGATCCCGCGGACCGTCTCCAGCGTCACGCCTCCCGAGGCCTCCAGCAGCACGTCCGGCGCGACCTGGTTCCGCAGCGTCACGGCCTCGACCAATCCTCCCAACCGCATGTTGTCCAGGAGCACGATATCCGGCCTTGCGGGCAGCACTTCCGTCAATTGTGAGATTGAGTCGACCTCCACTTCGACAGTCATCCCGGCCGGCGCCTCATTCCGCGCCGTGCGAACGGCATCCGCCAGCGAGACACCCTCCGGCAACGCGGCTAAATGGTTGTCCTTGATCAACACACCGTCGTGCAGGCCCATACGGTGATTCGTCCCTCCCCCGCAACGCACGGCGTACTTCTCCAGCACCCGCCAGCCCGGCAATGTCTTCCGCGTATCGAGAATCTTCGCCCGCGTTCCCGTCACGGCCGATACGTATCTCTCCGTTAACGTCGCGATCCCGCTCAGATGCGTCAGGAAGTTGAGCGCCGTCCGTTCCGCACTCAGCAGAGTCCGAGGAGAACCGCTCAACACTGCGATTACGTCGTCTTCAGAGAGGCGCCGTCCGTCCGCCAATCGCTCGTCGATCTGAATCTCACGATCGACTTCTTCCGCCACCATCGCCAGCAATGGAAGCCCCGAGAGAACGCCGCGCTCTCGCGCAACCACGGCGACCGATGCTCGCTCGGTCCGCAGGGGAAAGATCCGCGACGTCACATCCCCCCGGTCACCGAGATCCTCGCGCAGCGCCAAAGAGACGAGCGGCCGCGCCGCCTCGCATTCCGCCGGGCCGAATTCCACAGGCCTCGCCTCCGCGGTCACGGCGCAATTCCAGTTCCTGGCCAATCACAAAAGATCGTACTGCTTAAGCAGCGCCTCCGGGTCGGGCTCGCGGCCCCGGAAGTCGCGAAACACGTCCATCGGATGCCGTCCTCCGCCGGAGGCAAGCACCGTGTCGCGAAATCTGCGTCCCACCTCCTGCACCGCGGCCTCGTTGTCCAGTCCCGCCTCCACAAACGCTCCGAACGCATCGGCGCTCAAGACTTCCGCCCACTTGTAGCTGTAATAACCGGCTGCATATCCGCCGGAGAAAATGTGCTGGAATGAGCACAGGAATCGGTCTTCCGGGAGCATCGGCAGCACCGCCGTCTTCTCCATAATCCGCCGCTGCACGTCGAAGATCGTTTCCTCGCCCGTCGGATCGAACCGCGAGTGCAATTCCAGATCCGTCATTCCGAACGTCAACTGCCGCAGCATGTCGGAACCGGCGCGAAACGTTCTCGCAGCGCAGATCTTCTCGAACAGCTCGTCGGGCAGCGGTTCGCCGGTTTCGATGTGGGCCGTCATCCCGGTCACAGTCGGCTTGTGGTAGCACCAGTTCTCCATGAACTGGCTCGGCAACTCGACCGCGTCCCACTCCACGCCGCTGATGCCGGATGCGTCCGCATAGTCCACGCGCGTCAGCATATGCTGCAGGCCGTGCCCGAACTCGTGGAACAGCGTCTCCACCTCGCGAAACGTCATCAGCGCCGGCTTGCCGCCCGCCGGCGGTGTTCCGTTGCAGACCAGATAAGCCACCGGCAACTGAAGTTCGCCGTTCACGCGGCATCGTGAGAGGCAGTCGCCCATCCAGGCCCCGCCCCGTTTGTTCTCAGGCCGTGAATACGGGTCGTAGTAGAACGCCGCGATCTGCTCGCCCGACTCATCCAGCACCTTGAAGTAGCGCACGTCCGGATGCCATCGCGGAGCCTCCTCATCCGCGTCGACGACTTCGATTCCGAATAATCGTTCCGCCAGGGAGAACAGGCCGCTTAACACCCGCTCGTGCGGAAAGTAGGGCCGCAGTTCCTCATCACTGAACTGAAACTTCCGCTCCCTCAGCCGCTCCGCCCAGTACGCAATGTCCCAGTGCGCGGGAGGCTCGCTCTCCCCTGAAGCGAGCGCCAACTCGTGGACCTCCTGCAGGTCTTCGTTCGCCGGATCCCACGACGACGACCGCAACTGCTCCAGCATCGACAGCACGGCGTCGACGTTGGGCGCCATTTTCTCGGCCAGGCTCATCTCGGCGTACGTCTCGTAGCCGAGCAGGCCCGCCTCCTCGCGGCGTAATTCCAGAATTCTCCGGCAGAGCGGCGCATTGTCCAGTTCGCCCGACGATGCCCGCGTCAGATGCGCCCGGTACACGTCCTCACGAAGTTTGCGGTTCCGGCAATGCTTCAGGAACGGGACCAGAATCGGTTGATCGAGTGAAACTCGCCACGGACCGTCTTCCGGCGTCGACTCCGGGTCACCTTCCCCTTTGTGTTCGTTGTACGATTGCGACGTCAATCGACGCAGACTCATCGGCAAACCTTCGGCGTCGCCGGAGTCCGTGATGATCAGCGAGTAAGCCTTCGTCGCGTCCAGCACGTGATTCGAGAAGTCGCTCCCCAGCTTCGACAGTTCTTTTTCAATCTCGTTGAACCGCGTCCGCGCCTCGCCCTTCAGTCCGATTCCCGACAGCTCCGCCGAGAGCAGTTTTCGCTCGACGATTCGCTGCTGTGCTTCGTCAAGCTTGTCCCACTCCGCGCCCTCACGAATCCCTTTCAACGCCTTGTACACCGGTTCGCTCTGCCGCACCCGCAACCCGAACGCCACCACCTCCGGCAGCACCTCTTCGTACGCGGCCCGCAATTCGTCCGAGTTCTTCACCCCGAACAAATGCGTCACCGGCCCCCAGCTATGCTCCAGCCTCCGCCCGATCTCCTCCAGCGGCGCAATCACCCGCTCCCAGCGAGGCTCAATCGCCTGCTCCATTTCGCTCATCCGCGTCTCGCACTCGCCGAGCACCTCACGCACTGCGGGGACGACGTGTTCCGCCGTGATCCGGTCAAACGGCGGGAGTCCTGCGGTCTCGAGCAGCGGGTTTCCTGTCTGCGGCATGGATGCGATCCGTCAAAGGAGCAGTTTCAGTTTCTCGTGAAAAACCAACGGTGAACTCCCGCTCAGTGTCAACTCCCCGCTCCCGCCGGCGGCGGCAACATGGGGAATTCCGCACGTTTATGGGAATTCCGGGGTGCACCAGCGGGCGCGCACTTTCTATGATTGGCATCATAGTGGATACCGTTCGGACTGCGAGCAAGACCCGCAAGCCGCCTGCTCTTTGTGAAACAACCCACCGACCGCACCGGCCGGCCCGCCTAGGTTACCTTTGTCCCGGAAGTCATTGCACTTGAGTCAAGCATCAGCGACCAACGGGAACTATCCAGGCGAGCGGCGCGGCGTCAGCCCGCCGATGCGTCCAGCAACCGGCAGCTCGCACGGTCCGAGGTTCTGCCTCGTTAAAATCGATGGCGTCCGCGGGACGCAATCGCCAGTCACTCTCCCTGAGACGAAGTGAGATAATATGCTGCAACTGCAATCACTCCGAACCTGGACCCTGCTCACGGCCGCCGTCGCCGTGCTTGGGTTCGCAAGTCACCACGTTCTGGCCGACGACGAGTCCCGTCAGGACTCTCCCCAACCCGAAGCACAGGACTCCGACCAGCCGGAAGCAGAGGAGGAAGAAGTCGATCCCTATGCCGTGCCGGAAGAGGCCTCGTCGGAAGAAGTTTCTCTCCTCATCCGCCGCTTCATGCGGATGACGCCCGAAAGCCGTTCTCCCGATGCTTTCCTCGAACACTTCAGCAAGATCAACGAATCAACCGACAAGATCCTCGCCCTCGAACTGGACGAGGAGACCATGCTCCAGGCGGTCCAACTCAAGTTCGGCGTGCTGACGTTGCTCGATCGCCTCGGCGTTGAGGACGCCGCCGAAAAGCGCCAGGAATTCGCCGTCGCGATCTCCAAAGACGAGCGTCCCGCCGTTGCCGCCGAAGGCAGGAAGCTCGCTCTGCTCGGCCGCGTCCAGCAGGTGCCCGCGCTTTCCGGCGAAGAACAGCAGCAGTTGATCGACGACGTCGCCGCCTACCTGCAGGACGGCCCGATCGAAGGCGACCACCTCGGCATCGCCATGCAGACCGCAAGTGGGCTGGAGTACTCCAATCCCGAACTCGCCGTCGACGCCTACAATCTCTTCGCCAAGTACATTGAATCCGCCGAGGATCCCCAGCTCGCCGCCTACGCCGAATCGATGCGCGGCGCCGCCCGCCGCCTGGACCTCCCCGGCAACGAAATCAAGATCACCGGCACCACGCTCGACGGCGAACCCTTCGACATCAAGGACCTGAAGGGCAAAGTCGTCCTCGTTGACTTCTGGGCCACCTGGTGCGGCTACTGCATCGAAGAGTTCCCCAACATCCGCGAGAATTACGAGAAGTACCACGATCAGGGATTCGAAGTCGTCGGCGTCAACCTCGATGAGGAACCCGAAACGGTCGTCGAATTCCTCGAGAACGAGCCCGTGCCGTGGATGACCCTCATCGAACCCGAAGCCGAGAACCGGGGCGTCGAAGGCAATCCCAACGCCTCCTACTACGGCATCACCGGCATCCCGCAGGCGATCCTCGTCGGCAAGGACGGCAAGGTCATCACCATTCGGGCCCGAGGCGACGAACTCACCATGCACCTCGACGAAATCTTCAAGTCCGACGACCCTGCCGGCGAATAACCGGCTGCAACGCCGCCCAAGACCGCAAACGCCGCGAGAGCACACACGCCCTCGCGGCGTTTTTTTGTCGCCGGTACGCTACAATGCAGTCAACGACCACTCGACGTGCCCGAAGAGGGAGCCCCCTGGAAGATCAAGAGCGGGCAGGTCACTCTTGTTTCTGAATTTGCGGACGCCGGAACTCGAACCTGCCGCAATCTTTCGGTCTGGTGGAGATTCGTCGTTCGCGACCGTGCGAAGTGTGGCCCAAGTTAATGCGTTGGGCAACCGAAAAACGTTGGTCGACGACCGCAACCGAGTCGTCGCCAGCATGAATTGGCTCGGCAACCGGTAACGTCAGTCTACGATGACGACGGCCGGACGCTATGCAACATCGCTGGGAGTAACCATGCGTTTCAACACGTCACCGGGCAGTATCGCATTTCTTGCGCGTTGCAAGGGTTGCGTCAGGGTCGCAACAGCGAGCGTTGCATTATTCAGCCATCTCCTGTGTGCGGGATGTGACGCATACGTTGGCATTGAAGGCACGGTCGTCGATGAATCTGGAGCGCCAGTCGCGAATGCGAGCCTATTTCTCGATGATCCGGGCCAAGTGACGCGTAAACCCTCCGCGGTAAGCCGTGCTGACGGAAGCTTTGTGATCTCCGGGTCAGTTGCACCTGACCCAGCTGGATCTCCCGTTGTCTTGATAGTAAGAGCGGGTGGCTTCAAACCCCATACCGAGGAATTGGACAGGAATTCCGTCATTGAAGGGCACAAGGTTGTCCTCAAGAGACAGAGTCCCCCGGTGAAGGAGAAGAAATGAACCCCGCTGAGAAGTGAATCGTGTCAAGTGTTCTGATTGCCGCGTCCCACTGGCTTCATCAGTGCGATTCGCAGACAATGAAGAAACTCGCAACAGTTCACGTGCGCCGGTGAGCCGCTCATGTCGCACCGCAGGCAGATCATCCGCAGGTTGTGGTTGCCGTCGCGGCTCTCGCGACAATTCGCCCTCATCGTCGTCACGATGTCGCTCGCCGTCTGCACGCCCCGAGTCCACGCGGGGATGCCGTCCATCCGGCTGACCGACATCGCCTCGCTCCGCATCCAGACCGTTTCCTTCTTCCTCGTCCTCACGCTCGTCTCTGCCTGGGGAATCAAAGGTCTCTGGAACGGGTTGGCCAAAGACTTCCCCCGCTGGCCGAAACTGACCTATCGCGGCGCTCTCTCGGGAACGATTCTCTGGGGACTGTTGTTCCTCGTCGTGCTCACAATGATCTCCGGCGCGCGCGAACTCATGACGCCCGGCGCCTGGGAAAAGAACGGCTTCACCTACCAACTCGCTTCGCAACAGCAGCCCGATTCTCCGAAACTTGCGCCCGAGCCTGTCGTGACCGACGAAGAGCGCCGGCGAAGCCTCGATGCACTCCGGTCAGCACTCTGGGGGCACGCCGCTGCGCACGACGCTGCGTTTCCTGAGTCGCCCGAGTCCGCCCAGTTCTCGGAAGATTTCTGGCGTCAACCGGGCGACCTCGACATTCGATACCACTACGTTCCCAGCCGCCGGGCGGGACGCGAGCGCGAAGTGCTCGCCTTCGAAAACGCCGTCTACGGGGACGGCAAGCAATGGATCCTCTACACAGACGGTTCAATCGAAACTCAACCGGTCGGAACAGTCAAAGCATTGGCCAATAATTCTCCGGACCGCGGCGATGGCGGATGACCGCACAATCCGGCGAACGGTGATCTCCGTAATTGTTTTCGCGGTGATCGTTCTCGGCTTGGCATGCCTCGGTCACACCGCCGCGTTTCAGAGTGTCGTTTTGCTGCTGTGCGGCTGGATTCTCTATCTCGGCCGCGTTCTGCCCCACGTCCGGTTCTCTCCGTCCGGCTGGTTCACGTTTGCGGTGTGCCTGGCGTTGTTCGCAACCGGCCTGCATCTCGTCGTAAGTCGGCAGATTCGCTCGGCACGTGCTTCCCGATCGGAATCCGAGCCCGCTTGGAGCGCCGCATCGACCGCCCGCCTGATCGGTCTCATCTTGGTATTGTTCATAGCCGGCATCGCCATTGTGGGTGTCGTCCACCAACTCGCCTGGCTGGCCGCGTCTCCGGAACCGCTCGTCACGTCCGGGCGCGAAGCAGCAACGCGTACACAGTCCAGAAACAACCTGAAACAAATCGCATTGGCCGCACACAACTACCACGACGTATGGCAAGCGTTTCCGGCCGGAGGAACGTTTTCCCGAACAGGCGTCCCGATGCACAGTTGGGCCACTCACCTCCTCCCCTGGCTCGATGAGGCACAACTCTATCGGCAGATTGACCTCGATCAGCCCTGGCGGGCTCAACGCCACGCGGAGCAATTTCAGACTGTGGTCAGCCCCCTCAGCAATCCGGGTCTCCGGCATCTGCACGGCGGGATGTCTCACGAATCGACGCCCGATGGATACGCGGCCGCCCACTACGCCGGCAACAGTCGTGTCCTGCGTGCCGGTGAGCCGACGTCACTGGATCAAATAGCAGACGGAGCGACTCACACCATCCTCGCCGGGGAAGTCATCTCGGAATTCCGCGCCTGGGGTGATCCCGTCAATCTCCGCGACCCGGCGAAGGGAATCGGAGCGAATTCCCATCAGTTTTGTGGTCCGTGGCAGCAATCATCGGCCGAGCGCCTTGTCAACTTCGTGATGTGCGACGGCTCTGTCCGCACCGTCAGCGGAGAAATCGACCAGGACGTCCTCAAGGCGATCAGCACACCGGACGGCGGCGAAAACGTGCTCCAAACAGACTTCTGAGAGATTCCGAACCACAACGTCCCGAAAATTTGTTGACAACAGTCCGCGTCGCGTTGAAACTCAATCTATCTCAGGTCGCGAAACGATTCCGCGCACAACAGCCGCGATTGGCTGTGCCGCGCGAAATGCGCTCTCACAATCCGCCCGGAAAGGGATGTCGATTGTGATTGAGCAAGCCCGGCGACCGTCGCTCTTCGTCGATCAGCTCTGGTCCAAGACCCGGCGTCTCATTCGCAGCGGTGACCTCGCCGCTGCGGAGCGACTCTATCGAGCTGCAACCGAGTCTGTTCCATCGGCTGCGGCAAAGGTTGCATTCGGCCAATTCCTGACTGACGTCTGCAGAGACGCAGAGGCACTGGCCGTGCTTGAAGCGGCTTCCGTGGAAGCCCGCAGCGACGGCGATGCCGAGACCGTTGCACGCAGTCTGAATCTGCAGGCGCGGATCTATCACCGGGTAGGGCGAGGCGTCGACGCGCAGCGCTGTGAGCAGCGGGCGATTCGGTTCGAGTTGGAGTCAAGCGGTTCTCTCTCAGCCTCCACGCTGGTCAACCTGGCAGCGACAGCCGCCGCCGCCGGAGACGCACGCCGAGCGGATGACCTGCTGCGAAGCGCGGAGCGTGTTGCACAGTCGAGCGAGTCGGTGCATGTTCGTCTTGCTCAAGGGGGACTTCAGGCCGAACGAGGCAGGCCCGTCGCTGCGGCGCGGCTTTTCCGCCGCGCCGTTCGCCTGGCGAGGTCGAACTGCGCCATGCGAGAGGAAGCGGAAGCCCGGCTGCGGCTGGCCGCCCTGCTCTGCCGGGAGAAGAGATATCGCGCGGCGATGCGGCATGGCCTGAAGGCGGAGCGGTTGTATTGTTTGCTCGGGGGGCGCGACCTGGAGGCGCGGTCGCGGCGGTTGATCGACTTGGCGGCGGCGGCGCGGGAGTCGCGGCTTGTGGAGATCGCATTGAATTGACTTGGTTGGCTGCTGGGAATCCCCAGCGCGAGCGTTGCCCTCGACCCAACCACGTAGCGCACGCAGCCTTGCGTGCGTCCCGCTGATCGGAGAGGCGGTTGGCGCCCCCTGCCAGCGTGTGCTACGGGCCAGCGCATCAATTTATGCAGGACAACAAGATTCTGCACGCGAGTAGCACGGGCCGCGGCGCTGTCAGTTACACGCAACTCGGCTTGGGCCCGGCACCGAGGAATCGGGCCCAAGGGATTTTCGAACAGGACACGGATTTCGGCGGATTTGACGGATCAACACGGATTTCGCGGGGTATTCCTCAAGAGGCGGCAGCGACGAGGCCGCATTGATTGAGACGCGCATCGCATCGACACACAAGAAAGCAATCAGCGAAAATCGGTCCAATCCGTGGTCATCCGCGTCCCATTCGAATCTCTCGAAGCGTCACTCGAATGGGAACGAGAGATGTGTGTAAACGACGGGCCGCGGCCCGTGGGTTTTGGTCAGGACGACGGTGCGTTGCCGTGGGGAGCAGTCAGTTCGTGGAGTCGCAACTGGCCGCAGGCGGCGTCGATGTCGGCCCCCTTCCGTTTGCGGACCGTGACGTTGATCCCTCGCGACGACAGCGTTCCCACGAAGCGGCCGGCGCGATCGTTCGATGACCCGTGCAATTCGACGGCCGCGACGGAATTCATTGGTATGACGTTCACGTGTGCATTTCGGCCCCAGAGGAGATCGGCCAGTTGCAGGGCATGCGACGTCTCATCGTTGACGCCCTGCAGCAGGACGTATTCGTAGGTCACGCGGCGCCCCGTGCGCTCGAAGTAGTCATCCGCCGCGGCGAGTATGGAGTCAATCCCGATGCCGGCGTTGACCGGCACGATCTGCGTCCGCAATTCGTCATTGGGGGCATGTAACGAGACCGCGAGGTTGTACGGCGTCCCCCGCGCAGCAAGTTCGCGCATTTTCGCAGGCAGTCCGACTGTGGAGACGGTGATCCGTCGCGCCCCCAGTCCGAAGCCGTCGTCGGCGCGGAGCGTCTCGAGGGCCGGCAGGAGGTTCTGCAGGTTGGCCAGCGGTTCTCCCATCCCCATCACAACGATGTTTGTGATCCGCTCGTCGTCGGCCAGCAGCCGGTCGAGGCGGAGAACCTGCTCAAGAATTTCGCCAGTCGTCAGGTTCCGCTTGACGCCGAGCAGGCCGCTGGCGCAGAACACGCACCCCATGGCGCAACCGACTTGTGTGCTGATACAAAGTGTGACGCGGCCCGGTTCCCGCATCAGAACGCACTCAACGTCTTCACCGTCGCTCAGCCGCAGGAGCAGCTTTTCGGTTCGGTCCTGCGCGACCTGATGCCGGACCACGTCCGAGGCGAACAGGCGGAAATCGCCCGCCAGACGTTCACGCAGTTTCGCGGGGAGGTCCCGCATGGCGTCGAAACTCGACGCGCGGCGGCGGTAAAGCCACTGCCGGATCTGATCGGCGCGATACGCCGGTTGTCCCGCTGCGGCGCACCAGGCGGCCGTTTCCTCGCGGCTCAACTCGGTGATGAGACGGCCCGCAGTCCGCGTCGCCGGATGGTCAATGGTTTCGGGCGGCTGTGACATTCCCCTGTTGTACCGACCGTTGCACCCGGCTTCGAGGCCGCCGAACGCCTCGACGCATTCGGCCCGGCTGCAAAACCGCCGTCACAACCGGAAAAACCGGCAAAACCCTGCGGTTCCATACTGTTTGCCGCCGATACAAGGACAACAGGTCAATTCTGGCCTGATCGGATGCGATCCGCGCTGACAGGGAAGCAGAGCCTCATGTCGACGAAACTGCTGGCGTCGCTTCTGCCGTTGCTCAGGCAGCGGGAGGTGTTCGTGATTGCATGTGTCGCGGTCGCCGGTTTCTGCTTCTGGCGGGCTTCCGGCGGCCGGGAACTGGAGGTTGCGGAGGACTCTCTGGAATCGATGCGGTTTACGAGCCTGAGAGCACCGTCGTCTGAAGTCGCGGCGGTAGAACCAGAGGAATTGCCGCCTGCCGCCCCGGCCCGCGCGACGCCAATGGCCGTGGTTCCGCTCGCGGAGGCCGAACCGGATGCGATCCAGAGGCTCGAGTACCGGCCTGCCCGGCAGGAGGACGATTCTCCTGCGGTCTGGCTGTCTGGTGTGATTGAAGATTTCGAACCGGCCGGCCATTGAACACGACGTCCGCGAACCGAAACCGATTCGCGGCCCGAATCGTCACAGCCGACCAGCCCGAAGGACTGGACATGTACGAACCGTACTGGCGGCTACAACAGGCGCCGTTTGGCAGTGATTGCGGCAGCCGCTGCTATTTCGCCGCCGGATCGCATGAGGGAGCGCTGTTGAAGCTGCGCTACCTGATCGAGCGGGGGGAGCAATGCGGGCTGCTGGTGGGCGATCACGGATTGGGCAAGACGTATCTCTCCCGAGTTCTGACGGACGGTCTTGCGGCAGAGAAGTACGCGATCGCGCAAGTTGTCTATCCGCGGCTTACGGCGGACGCACTTTTGGGTGACATTGCGGCGAGGCTCGGCGTTGATCCAGGCGAGGAAGACAGCGCTGCGGGCCGAATCGCCATCCGCGTGGAACACCGGCTGCGACAGATGGCTGACGAGGAAAAACGCGTCATCGTATGCGTCGACGAAGCGCACCTGCTCGACGCGCCCCACTTCCAGACGCTCCAGCTTCTGCTGAACCTCAGCGAGGCGGCCGGCTGTCTTGTCTCTCTGGTGTTGATCGGGCAACCGCAGTTGCTGACCGTTATCAGGCGTGTCGGCGGCCTGAGCGCGCGCGTCTCCGTCCGGACGACGCTGCATCCATTTTCTCCGGAAGAAACGGCTGCTTACGTGCGGCATCGTTTGCGCCTCGCCGGTCGCGACGAGTGCCCTTTTTCCGAGGAGACGCTTTCGGCCCTGCACGAACTCTCACAGGGTGTGCCGCGGCAGATCAACCACATCGCTGACCTGGCGCTGCTGATCGGATTCGCGGACGAGTTGACGGCGCTGGGGCCCGTCGAGATTGAAGCCGCGGCCGCCGAATTAGCGTGCGTTTCGGCTGATTAACCGGATTGGTCACCACGGAGTCGCGGAGACGCGGAGGATTGAGGCAGGTCGCTCATTCGTCCTCCGGTCGCTTTGTGCGGGCGATGGCCTTGAGCATGCGGCGGTTGCGTTCGTCGTTCTGTCGCCGGAGCAGTTCAAAGCGGCGATCGACGATCTCCGGGGGCCCGGTGAGCAGAGCCCGCTGTCCGTCACGGATCATCTCCATCACCAGCACGGACCGCTCGGCGACCGTCATCCGGCGGTACTCTTCAAGGCTCTCGCGACTGAGCATGTGCGATTCCCGACCTGGCGCAGGACATGCCCGATTGTATCCGGCATACTGAGCGGGCACGACATCAGTTGTTGATACAACAAAACAGGGCCGGCACAGTCGGCCCTACCTTGCTGGAATGCGGTTCTTGATTCGACTGCCCCGCATCCGAGACGCGCGTTTTTCCCGCAGATAGCGCGGCACGCTGCGGCGCCTGGTCATGGGGATTCCGCAGTGGCCGGTTCGACTTCCTGATCGGCGTTGTCCAGGGTGTCGTTCACCGGGCCACCGGCGGGTGTGTCGTGGTACTGTTCCAGTGCGCGGTTGATCTCCCGAAGATTCCTCCGCGCTTCCTGACGACGCGCGGCTTCTCGCGCCTGTTGCCAAGCGGGTAGTCCGACAGCGACTGCACCGATCGCTCCACAAAGAAGAAGTGATCCGAGTCCAACGATGGCCAGAATGAAGACCACTGTCCGTGTTGACTCTCCCCGCCGTGAACTCGCGTTTTCACGTGGCATAAGTTTACCTGCTCAGTACCGGTAGTGCTCCGGCTTGAACGGGCCGTCGACGGGGATGCCGAGGTAGTCGGCCTGGTCCTGCGTCAGTTTCGTCAGCTTCACGCCCAACTTGCCGAGATGCAGGCGGGCGACCTCTTCGTCGAGGTGCTTGGGCAGGACGTGGACGCCGATGGGGTACTCGTCGCCGCGGGTCCAGAGTTCGATCTGGCCCATCACCTGGTTGGTGAAGCTGTTGGACATGACGAACGACGGATGCCCCGTGGCGCAACCGAGGTTGACGAGGCGACCTTCCGCCAGGAGCAACAGTGATTTGCCGTCCGGATAAGTGTACTTGTCGACGGGACCACCGACGTCTGCATCGGTTTTAACGCGGACGCGTTCGACGTCGCTGCGGCCGTTGAGATACGCGACGTCGATCTCCAGATCGAAGTGTCCGATGTTGCAGACGATGGCGTTGTGCTTCATTGCGTCCATGTGCTCGCCGCGGACGACGTCGCGGCAGCCGGTGGTGGTCACGAAGATATCGCCGGTGGGGGCGATGTCCTCCATTGTGGTGACTTCATAGCCTTCCATCGCCGCCTGCAGCGCACAGATGGGGTCGATCTCGGTGACGACGACGCGGGCGCCGAGTCCCTTCATGGCGTCGGCGCAGCCTTTGCCGACGTCGCCGTAGCCGCAGACAACGACCACTTTGCCAGCGACCATGATGTCGGTGGCGCGCTTGATGCCGTCCGCCAGTGATTCGCGGCAACCGTAGAGATTGTCGAATTTGCTCTTCGTCACCGAGTCGTTGACATTGATGGCGGGGGTTCCGAGTTTGCCGTTGGAATGCATCTGGTAAAGCCGGTGCACGCCCGTGGTGGTTTCTTCGGTGAGTCCCTTGATGCCCGCGAGCATTTCGGGGTACTTCTCGTGCACCATGGCTGTCAGGTCGCCGCCATCGTCGAGGATGAGGTTAAGCGGCTGCCCGTCGGGCCAGACGAGCGTCTGCTCGATGCACCAGTCGAACTCTTCGTTCGTCTCGCCCTTCCAGGCGAACGTGGGGATATCGGCGGCGGCCATTGCGGCCGCGGCGTGGTCCTGCGTCGAGAAGATGTTGCAACTCGACCAGCGGACTTCGGCGCCGAGTTCGATCAGCGTCTCCATCAGCACCGCGGTCTGGACGGTCATGTGGAGGCAGCCGGCGATCCTGGCCCCATGCAGCGGTTTGGACGCCCCGTACTTTTCGCGCAGCGCCATCAGTCCGGGCATCTCGACTTCGGCCAATTCGATTTCTTTGCGGCCGAGGTCTGCCAGATCGAGATTCTTGACTTTGTACGGCAGTGCTTGCGTGGTTGGCATAAATTCAGTGATCCGTTCTTTCTTGCTCGTTCGACGAAATCGTGCGGTGGAGAGACCGTCGCGTGTGCGGAGGAGACGCGTACGTCCTTTTCCGCGGCGACCGTTTTTCCCCAATGGCGTGTTACTATAGTATGCTGACCCGGAAGTTGACAGTTGCATCGCGCGTTGGTGCAGAAAAACGAGCGGAACCTGATAGGAGCAGCATGCGGATCTCGGAAATCTACCAGCCCGGCGAATTCGGCCTTTCGATCGAAGTCTTTCCCCCGAAAACCCCCAAAGGCGACGCGGCGCTGTGGGAAACGATTGAGCGTCTCACGCCGTATCGACCGGCATTCATCTCGTGCACCTACGGGGCCGGCGGCACGACGCGGCTGCGAACGATCGACATCTGTCGCGAGATTCAAGAGCGTTTTGAGTTGCCGGCGACGGCTCACTTTACATGCGTCGGCTCGTCCCGGGATGAACTTCGCGAATGGCTTGATTCGGCGGCGGCGGCGGGCATCGGCAATATCATGGCGCTGCGGGGCGACCCCCCACAGGGAATGGAGGAATTCCGGCCGGCGGAGGGGGGACTGACCTATGCCAATGAACTCGTCGCCCTGATCCGGGAGCAATCGAAGGAATTCGGCATCGGCGTCGCCGGTTATCCGGAAAAGCATCAGGAAGCGCCGGACCCGGAGACCGACCTGACGAATCTGAAGCGCAAAGTTGACGCCGGCGCGGATGCGGTGTTCACGCAGCTATTCTTCGTCAACGAGAATTTTTTCCGATTCCGCGAGGCTTATGAACAAGCCGGCATACGCGTGCCGCTGATTCCGGGCATCATGCCGATCACGGAATTTGCCCGCATCAAGCGGATCACAGCGATGTGCGGCGCGATTTTCCCGGACGAACTGGCGTCCCGGTTGGAAGCGGTCCAGGACGACAAGGAAGCGCAGTTTGAAATCGGCGTCGAACACGCGATCCGGCAGTGCCGCGAGTTGATCGACGCCGGCGCGCCGGGCATGCATTTCTATGTGCTGAACAAGTCGCAGGCGTGCGAGCGGATTCTGGACGCGCTGGGCGTGGAAACGAGTTGCGAGTAGACTCTGTTTTTGACGACACACTGGCCGAACCAAGCAGGGGCGAACTCTATGAAGCGCTCAATTCTTGTGTTCACCCTTGTTGCCGTATGTACTCCGAGAATTGGCGCTGAAGACCTTCCCAAGGAAGACCTCAGCGACGAGGGCTTCGAGGTCATCTTCGACGGCAAGTCACTCGCAGGCTGGCATGTCAGTACCCAGACCGGGCACAGTCGAGTCAGCATGCATACCAGCGGCGGGAAGTGGCGGTTAGAAGACGGGGCGATTGTCGGCAGCCAGGACATCCCGGGCAACGGCGGCATTATCCTGACCGATCGCAAGTTCGGGGACTTCGAAGTCATCGTCGAGATGAAGAGCGACTACGGTCCCGACAGCGGACTGTTTCTGCGAAGCAATGAGCGCGGTCAGGCCTACCAGTACATGGTCGACTACCACGACAATGGAAATCTCGCCGGAATCTACGGCGAGGGCCTCCCGGGGGGATTGCATCTTCGCAACTACGACATCACCGACGACGTGACGCATATTCAGGTCAAGGAAGCCGACTTCTCCTGCCCCATCACGGCCGAACAGTGGCCCGAATTGTGGACGCACGGCGAAAGGAATGAGCTTCGCGCCCGCATCGCGGCAATCCGCCGCGAATCATCACCTGGTTCAACGGTGTGCGTTTCATGGACTTTCAGGACACGGACGTTCACGCCGAAGATGAAGGCCGCATTGCATTGCAGGTCCACGGCGGGGGTGACTCTATCGATCAGTCTGTGCGGCATCGGAACGTGCGGGTGAAGGTGCTTGACGGGGAGTGATTTGTGTCAACGCAGAGTTAATCTCCAGAAATCTCTACATAATTGAATCAATCAGACGAGATTCGACCTGCAGTGGTGTGAGTTATGAGAGCGAACAGCCTGTTTGTCGCGCTGCTCCTGGTGGCCGGGGCAACAGCAGTGAGGGCGGAAAGCGCCCCCGATGCCTGCAATCGAGTGGGATGTGATCTGTATCGCATGCTGGCGAACGAGTCCGAGCGCGACGTCGCAGTCTCGCCGGTCAGCCTCTGTACGCAGTTGGCGATGCTCCGCCTGGGCGCGAGCCGTCTGACCGCTGACGAACTCGACCGCCTGCTCGATCCCTCTGGTGACGAGGTCGACATGGTCAACGCCATCAGCGAGTTGGCGGAGAGCCTGTCTACAACAGATCCCGCCGAGCAGTGGCAGTCCATCAATCGCATGTGGATTGACGCGATGATTCGCCCTCCGCGCGGAGAGTTCGAAGCTGCGCTCAACGATCAGTTCGGCGCTGAAATCGTCAGAGTGCGCTTCGCGCGGCGCAGGGATATTCGACGCGTGGCCAATCAATGGGCGATTCGGGTGAGCGGCGGCCGGGTTGACGATCTCGTTCCGCCCGGATGGCTTGAACCCGACACGTGCCTGATTCTGACCAATATCATGTTGCTCGACGCCAAGTGGGAGCGGCCGTTCAATGCGGCGATGACGACGACGACGCCGTTTCATCTCAACCGAACGAAAACGCGCGCCGTGCAGATGATGCAGCAGAAGAGTCAATTCGCTTATACGGAGATCGAGGGTGCGCAGGTTGTCGAGATTCCTTACGAAGGAGATTCCCTCACGATGGTGCTGGTCGTTCCGAAGGAAATCGACGGCCTGGCCTCCATCGAAGATGGCTTGAGTACGAAGGCGGTTGCAACATGGATTGCTGAACTCTCTAGAACGGTTGCAGATGACGACGACAACGTACGGGGTGGTTTTGGCGGGAGGCCCGGCTCAAGGCCGCTCGTGACGCTCAAGCTTCCCAGGTTTTCCGTGCACTCAGACAGCGACTTGACGGGGCCCTTGCGGGCGGCGGGACTGAAGAGCCTGTTCTCACTTGAAGACGCGGATCTGACAGGCATCTCGTCGTCACAACCTCTGTATTTGCAGGGCATTCTGCAATCGGTGTTAGTCGATGTAGACGAAAACGGGACGCGCGCCGGAGTCGCCACGCGAGGCAAAGGCGGTTTCGGCGGTGGGGAACGCGTGGAAGTCAAGGCAGACCGACCTTTCTTGTTCTTCGTCCGGCATGTCGATTCCAATGCGATCGTTCTGATCGGTCGCTGGACGGGTCTGGCCGAACGTCGGCGAACGTGACAAGACGTTTTGCGGGTTCGCGAACCATTGTGCTGTATCGCAGGTGAGTCAGAATGCGACTGTTTGCGGGCACCGAGTTTGATCGTCCGCCGCGCTGTAAACGTTGCGGAGAACCGGAGGAGGAATGCGCCTGTCCTCCGGATGAGCCGACTTTCCTGCCGCCCGAAAAGCAGACCGCGAAGCTGACAATTGAGAAGCGGAAGAAGGGCAAGCAGGTGACGGTGGTGCGGGGGCTTTCGGCGACGGAAAGCGATTTCCCCGCACTGTTGCGGCGTCTCCAGGCTGCGTGCGGCGCGGGTGGTTCAATCGCAGAAAACGTCATCGAGATTCAGGGCCGGCAGGTTGATCGCGTCCGCGCGATCCTCGAACAGATCGGGTATCGGGTTCGCACCGAATAGTGTGGAGCACAGCCTTTCCGGGACATTTCGCGGCGCTCAGTGACTTGAATCGAGGATCTTGCTCGAACCTGCTCCGAGCGTACGGTGTCGCTCATGCAGCATTCTGCTAAAAGAGGAGTATGGTCAAAGAAACGCAACAAACATCTCCGATTCGTGAACGGCTCCATGAACTCCTGAGTGAGAGAATCCTTGTTCTGGATGGGTCGTTCGGTGCATTACTGTTTCAAAAAGGGCTGGGCGAGGCCGATTACCGCGGCGACCGCTTCACAGACCACCCGGTCGATCTGAAGAACGCCCACGATCTTCTCTGCCTGACGCAACCGGCCCTGATCGATGAAATCCATCGCGACTATCTCGAGGCAGGGGCCGACATCGTCGAGACGAACACGTTCGGCGCCAGCGTCATCAGTCTTCAGGAGTTTCAGCTCGGCGACCTGACCTACGAGGTCAATAAGGCGGCCGCCGAAAGGGCGAAAGGCGTCGCTGACGAGTTCACGCGGCAGAATCCGGCGAAGCCGCGTTTTGTGGCGGGCAGCATCGGCCCCACGAACGTCCAACTCTCGCTCAACGCGGACCAGCCCGGAACGCGCCCGATCCAGTACGACGACATGGTTGCGTCGTATGCCGAGCAGGTGCGGGGTCTGATCGACGGCGGCGTGGACCTGCTGCTGCCAGAGACCAGTTTCGACACGCTGAATATGAAGGCGTGCCTGTTTGCAATCGCGCGTCACCTCGAGCAGTACGATTTGGACATCCCGGTCATCGTTTCGGGAACGATCTTCGCGGGCGGCCGTACCCTAACGGCGCAGACAGTGGAGGCGTTCTATACGTCTGTAGAGCACTTCCCGATGTTCGCCGCCGGACTGAACTGCTCCCTCGGGCCGAAACAGATGCGGCCCTACATTGAGGCGGTCGCGGACATCGCCGCGCAACCCGTCGTTTGCTATCCGAACGCCGGTCTTCCGGACGGCATGGGGGGCTTCGACTCCAACGCCAAAGAGTTCCGGGGATTCATTCGTGAGTTCGCCGAGAACGGGTGGGTCAACATCGTCGGCGGTTGCTGCGGAACCGATCCGGAGTACATCCGCCACGTTGTTGAGGCCGTTGAAGGATTGAAGCCGCGAACGATTCCCGACCGGCCGCGTTTCACAGCGTTTTCAGGACTGGAGCGTTACGAGATCCGGCCGGAATCCAACTTCTTCATGATCGGGGAACGCTCGAACGTCACCGGTTCGCGGAAGTTCGCCCGGCTGATTAAAGAGGAGAAGTACGACGAGGCGCTCGGCGTGGCCCGCGACCAGGTGGAAAACGGCGCCAACATGCTCGACGTCAACATGGACGAAGGGCTGCTGGACTCGCCCCGCTGTATGGAGAAGTACCTGTGGCTGGTGAGCGACGACGGCGGGATTCCCGTGCCGATCATGATCGACTCATCGAACTGGGAGGTCTTGGAAGCCGGGCTGAAGTGCGTGCAAGGCAAGGGAGTCGTCAATTCGATTTCGCTGAAGGAGGGGGAAGAGAAATTCCTTGAACAGGCGCGGCTTATTCGCCGGTACGGGGCGGCGGCCGTCGTGATGGCGTTCGATGAGGAGGGCCAGGCCGTCACGGCCGATCGTAAGCTGGAGATCTGCCAGCGGGCCTACCGATTGCTGACGGAACAGGCCGGCTTTCCGCCGGAGGACATCATCTTCGATCCGAACATCCTGACCGTCGCCACGGGGATGGAGGAGCATAACAATTACGCGGTCGAATTCTTTGAGGCCGTGCGGCGAATCAAGGAGAGTTGTCCCGGCGCCAAGACATCGGGCGGCGTCAGCAACGTCTCGTTTTCCTTTCGCGGGAATGACGTCGTGCGGGAGGCGATGAATGCCGCTTTTCTGTACCACGCGATTCAGGCCGGGCTCGACATGGCGATCGTTAACGCCGGCCAGCTTGAAGTCTATGAGGAGATCGACAAGACGCTGCTGGAGCACATCGAGGACGTGCTGCTCAATCGGCGGGAAGACGCGACGGAACGCCTGGTCGAGTTCGCGGCGACCGTCAGACCGAAGAGCCGCGACGAGGAGCGACCGGCGCAGGCCGAGTGGCGAAGCGCTCCCGTCGAAGAGCGTCTCAAGCACGCGCTGTTGAAGGGGATCGCCGACCATATCGATGACGACACCGAGGAGGCGCGGCAGAAATACGGGCGACCGCTGAATGTCATCCAGGGGCCTTTGATGGACGGCATGAGCGTTGTTGGGGAACTCTTCGGGGCGGGGAAGATGTTTCTGCCGCAGGTCGTCAAGTCGGCGCGGGTGATGAAGAAGGCGGTGGCTTACCTCGAGCCGTTTATGGAGGCGGAGCGCGCGGACGGCCCACGGGCTGCAACCCGGGGGCGTGGGACAGTCGTTCTCGCGACCGTTAAAGGGGATGTGCATGACATCGGGAAGAACATCGTGGGCGTCGTTCTGCGGTGCAACAACTTCGATGTGATCGATCTGGGCGTCATGGTTCCGGCCGAGAAGATTCTCGAAGTCGCCGTCGAGAAAGAGGCGGACATCATTGGGCTTTCCGGGCTCATTACGCCCTCGCTCGATGAAATGGTCCACGTGGCCCGCGAGATGAAGCGTCTGGAATTCGAAGTCCCGCTGCTGATCGGTGGTGCAACGACCAGCGCGCGCCACACGGCGGTCAAAATCGCTCCCCAATACGAGCGGCCGGTACTGCACGTCAAAGATGCATCGTTGAGCGTGCCGGTGGTCGAAAAACTGATGGACCCCGATCGGCGGGAGGAGTTTGCGGCGCAGAACAGCGAAGTCCAGGAACGCGACCGCCGCAACTACTCGGACAGGCAGGATCGCAAACTGGTTTCGTACGAAGAGGCGTTTGCCCGCCGGTTTCGCTGCGAGTGGAAGAGTCAGCAGATCGACGAGCCCTCGTTCCTCGGCACGCGCGTGATCGACGACCTGTCGCTGGAGACGCTCCGCGAGTACATCGACTGGTCGCCGTTCTTCCTCACCTGGGAACTCAAAGGGAAGTACCCTCGCATTCTCGAGGATCCGCAGTGCGGCGAGGAAGCGAAGAAGCTCTTCGACGACGCGAATCGTCTGCTCGACCGGATCATCGCGGAAAAACGCCTCTCCGCGCGCGGCGTGTACGGTTTCTGGCCGGCCAACTCCGAGGGCGACGACGTAATTGTCTGGTCGCCGGAACGCAGGGAAGTGGACGCAACGAGCCGCGCCCGTCCGGAAGAGGTCAAGAGTCTCACGGAAGATTCTTCGCCCCTTGCTTCTCGGCTCTCAGCCCTCGACTCTGGTCCCCTGACCCGCTTTCCGATGCTGCGCCAGCAGTGGGAGCGGCAGGGTCAGGCCGATTTCCGATCGCTTGCGGACTACATTGCTCCCGTCGAGAGCGGGCGGACCGATTACGTGGGGGCGTTCGCCGTCACGGCGGGGATCGGGTGCGAGGAGTTTGCCGCCGGGTTCGAGGCCGAGCATGACGATTATCAGTCGATTATGGCGAAGGCGCTGGCCGACCGGCTGGCCGAGGCGTTTGCTGAGTATCTTCACCAGCGCGTGCGCCGCGAATGGGGTTATGGAGGGAGCGAGAACCTGTCGAACAGGGATTTGATTGCCGAGAAGTACCGCGGCATCCGTCCCGCTTTCGGCTATCCCGCCTGTCCGGACCACACCCGGAAGCGAGACCTGTTTGATCTGCTCGCCGCTGAGCAGAACGCCGGTATTTCGCTGACGGAGAGCTTCGCCATGATGCCCGCCGCCTCGGTGAGCGGGTTGTACTTCGCCCACCCGGAGGCGCGTTACTTCGCGGTGGACCGCATCACGCGCGACCAGGTGGAGAGCTACGCGAAGCGGACCGGGATGAGTGTGCGGGATGCAGAGCGTTGGCTGGGGCCGAATCTGGGATACGATCCGTAACTCTCGGCGTTACAATGGCAGTGACGCTGTTCTGCCTGCGATTCCCGGAAAACTCGATAGTCCGTGTTGAAGAACCATGCCTGTTCATGATTGGTCGCGCGTCCGAGCCGGCATGTTTCATCACTTCCACAACTCGTGGGTCTACAAGCTGAGCGACCGCCTGAACGACGGCATCCTGCCTGCGGGCTTCTACGCGGCGGGCGAGCAGATCATCGGGGACGCGGAACCGGATGTGCTGATGCTTCGCTCACACGCGGAGCCGGCAGTGCCGTGGGCGGAATCCGGTGCGATCGCCGTTGCCGACCATCCTCCGCAGGTCAGTCTGACGTCGCGGGCTCAGGAGCCTCTGTACGTCGGCAAGCAGGACCACGTTGTGATTCGCTCGTCGGAAGGGGATCGTGTGGTGGCGCTGATCGAGATCGTCTCTCGCGGCAACAAGGACAGCCGCCCGCGCCTGCACGCGTTCGTCGACAAGGCGACGGCGGCGATCGAGCACGGCTGTCACGTGCTGGTCGTCGATCTGTTTCCGCCGGGATCGCTCGATCCGCAGGGGATTCACGCGGCGATCTGGGAGCAGTTGACGGGGGAACAGATCGACGGTTCTGCCGAATCACCGCTGACGCTGGCATCGTATCAGGCGGGCCTGGAACCGACCGCGTGGGTGGAGCCGCTGCAGGTGGGCGAGGTGCTGCCTCATATGCCGTTATTCCTCGACACCGAGTGGTACGTGCAGACGCCGCTGGAAGAGACATACGAGCAGACATGGCGTGGATTTCCGGAACCATGGAAGTCGCAGGTGTCGGGCGAGATTTAGAGGGCTTTGATCGAGTGCGAAGTCGCCGCCGTAGACCGGGATGAGCGTGCGGGATGCGGAGCGTTGGCTGGGGCCGAATCCGGGATACGATCCGTAGCCGACTGCGGTACAATGCCGGTGAGACGATTCGGACTTCGAGTGGTAAAGAGAGATGGCCGACCGCAGCCCTTTTCCCGGAACGGACCCGTACCTGGAGCGCGAATGGGACGATGTCCACGCTGCGCTTGCGATCTATGCTCGGGACGCCCTTCAGCCAAGGCTGAACTCTGACCTGCGAGCCCGGGCTCAGAAACGGGTGATCGTCGAGAAGGAAGATCCCACGGACCCGTCGCACCGGTTCATCATGCCGGACGTGGCGGTCGTGGAAGAAGAAGGAGGCGTTGTAGTCGCTGAGCCGCTGGTCGTGCACATGCCCGAATACGAAATGACGCAGACGTTCATCGAGATTATCGACGTCGCCTCTGGTCGCCAGGTGGTGACGGTCATCGAATTCCTCAGCCCGACGAACAATCGTCCCGGAGACGGACGGGACCAGTATCAGCAGAAACGACGCGAGTGCGTCGAAGGCGGCGTGAACTTCGTCGAGATCGATCTGACGCGCACCGGCACACGCGAACTTCTTGCGCCGGAGTGGAAGACTCCCCCGTCGCATCTGACGACGTATCAGGCCTGCGTGTTCCGCGCGACGAAGCGGGACCGGGTGGAACTCTACGCGATGCCGCTCTGGCAGCCGTTGCCGACGATCCGGATTCCGCTACGCCCGACCGACGACGACGTCACGCTCGAGTTGCAGCCGCTGATTGACGAAGTCCGCGAGCGCGGCCGCTACGATCTCGACTATACTCAGCCCCTCCGCCCGCCGCTGGAACCGGAGGACCGCGCCGAACTCGGACGCCGGCAGGAAGAACTGTCTGCGGAATCCGGCAAGTGAGGCATCGGCGAGTGTCGCGCCGTGCAAGAACCCCTCGGCCACAAGGACGTGCTCACCACCATGATCTACACGCACGTGTTGAACCGGGGCGGACGCGGAGTCCGCAGCCCAGCCGATGGGCTGGCCAACGGACCCCCCGGCGCATGAGGCAGGGGCGGCCTATCACGCGGCGTGAGTCGTGACGACGACGCAACTGGCCGAGACAATGCGACGTCCGACGACTCGCTGCCTGCGCGTGAGGCCGCCAATCTGCGGCCTATAGGTGATAGGCGGAAACTTCCTCTTTCCAAGTCCCGTAACCATACGCCATCGCCCTTCACCAACATTTTCGATGGAATGAGTTTCAATGCCGTCCCTCTATCTTGAAACGACGATTCCCAGCTATTTGGCGGCTTTCCCCAGCCGAGATCTGATTATCGCCGCTCACCAACAGATGACGCATGAATGGTGGCGCACCGCATCCGATCGTTTCGACCTCTACATTTCGGAAGCCGTCCTCGATGAAATCCATGCAGGCGATCGGGATGCTGCTGATCGCCGGAAACAACTCGTCGACGGCTTGCCCATTCTGGAGCTTTCTGATGACGTCGCAGCCTTGGTTGACTCCTACGATGACCGCCTTGGGCTACTCGGCCGGGCAAGGGCTGACTTGCTGCACATCGCCTTTGCCGTCGCCTACGAGATGGATTATTTGGTAACATGGAATTGTCGGCACATCGCGAATGGCGAAACAATTCGTCGATTGGTGGATGCAAACACCGAGTTGGGCCGTTTCACGCCTGTCATTGTGACGCCCGAAGAGTTGCTCGAATCAACCGAGGAAGACGATCATGGTTGACGATCCGATTGTTGAAGATGTTTATCAGGCACGGCAGAAGATTCTCGATCAATGCAACGGCGATTTGAAGAAGTGGATGGAACGCCTCAGGGTGTCCCAAAGCGAACATGCAGATCGTGTCGTGAGCATGGAAGATGTGCAAGAAAACCGTAGGTTGCGCAAATCAGCCAGCTAACTTGGACGTTATGCTACGAAAGCCACCATGCTGAATTCATATTCGATGACGTTCGACGGCACGCTCCTTGAACGGGCACGGCAATCGCACGTCGAACCGGAACTTTTCGGTGCAAATCTGACAATTCCGCGCTGTCGTTCCGGTTCGACGCTTGGCAGTCAGTTGGACACCGCGAAAATGGTCGCCCGTCTTTTCGCAGGCGACAACGCGAAACCGGCGGGGCGCCGTTTTTCGGGCCGCCATTTTCGCAGTCGACCTCCGGCTGGCAAGCACCGACTTCTCTTGATTGCAGGATCTACCAGAGAAAGTTGCTCACTTTGAAAGTTTGAACGTGCGATTGCCGTGCTTGAACGGGGATTCTGGATTTACGTCTGGGACATACGCCAGAATGAAGATCGTTACCTCTACGTTGGCCGAACCGGGGATAGCTCATCGGCGAATGCGGCATCTCCCTTCACTCGCATTGGTCAACATCTCGACTTCCGGGCGACCGCAAAGGGCAACGCACTCGGAAAACAACTCCGTAGAATCAACGTCCAACCGTCGCAATGCACATTTGAGATGCTCGCGATTGGCCCGATCTTTCCCGAACAGGAAACATTCGACTTACACAAACCAGTGCGTGATATTGTTGGTGCGCTCGAAGCTGCTCTGGCTGACGAATTGCAGGATCGTGGATACAATGTGATCGGAACTCATGGGCGACGGGGGGTGCGGCAATTTTGACTGGCGCTATTTGGGGGGAATAGGTAAAACGGGTTTCACGTTTTCTGTTTCCACAACCGATTACGGAGGAACCTGGAATGGATGCATTGCCGAAATTGTCGCTCGAGCAGGTGGAGGAGTTCAAGCGGCGGATCCACGCCCAAGCGGATCAGTTCGTCGAGCGTATGCTCGACTCGGTGGAACGGGCCC
>QQVO01000078.1 GCA_003388505.1 Planctomycetota bacterium | reverse complement strand
CTCCCGCCACCTGCGAGTGTGAAGCCAAGATCGAGTATCGGCGTCGTCACGAGTTTCATGATTCGACGCTTGGCGGTGGTCTTTTCATTGCCACTTAGCGGCATACGGCAACTCTTGCTGACGAACTTGATTATCTCCCAACAATCTGCCTTGAGAATACTCGCCGCGGTCATAGCGATCAATCTGCGGCGTGGACAGGAGATGCGGCGATTTGGCTGCGTGAATTGACGAAGGAATTCTTGCGCGGCGAACCGGGGCGGGTGCGAGAAGGGCTGGCGTGTGACACTCACGGACAGGATCGGTCGCGGTGTGGGGCGGGTTTGCTTGGCGTGGGAGCGGGGGGCGGTGCGGTAGTCGTAACGACCAGCGTGACACGGCGGCGACTGTCGACGTTGATTTCAAGTTCCACGTGATCTGCCGCTCCGGTTCACGGCATGGTTATGGGTGCCTCCATTCTCCGGACCCCGCGCAGTGCTTGCAATGACCGCTGCCGCCACAGCGGGCGCAGTTCGTGGAATCACCACCGCCTTTGCGAATGCAGAAGCACTGGCCCGTCCCGGTGCAAGTCGGACACGGTTGAGGAAGCAGCTCGACGGCTTCGTCAATCTCCACGTCCGCAGTTTCGCTGCCCACATCACCCGTCGCGATTGCGGCACCGTCCTCGCCTATCTCGTTAAAGAACCAGTTGATCTCATCCCCGACCATCGCGTGCAGTTCAACGGACTTGTGCGGGAAGTTGATCTGCGACAATTCCAAGGGCACATCGATGTCAAAGTAGGTTTTTGCGAAACAGAGAAGCGGGTACTGAGTCCGGCCAGATGGTTTCATCCACTGATGGTCGAGAAAGTTGCACAAGCTGAAGGTGAATGTTGTGCAGATCTGCCTTCGTTTCTTGAGCGAAACGCGATTTGCTTTGAGGGAGCAATTCAGCTCGGCGATGATCAGCCGTACAAACTCTTTGCATGACCGCCAATAGGCGTCTTCATCTTGCTGAAGTTCGGGCTGATCTGGCATTCGATCCTCACGCATAAGGCCGGCGGCCACCGGGCCACCGCCAAGAGACTGCGGTTTCAGAATCCGCGTGATCAGCGGCGGCGGTTCACCCCTTTGTTCTGCCTATTCGGCATCGCCGTTTGACGTGACGCCCTCGTGAGGTGGCGGCGCGATCATGACTGCGACGTACGGCAGCAGCATTTCGGTCTTGATCGGCTTTCTTTCTTTGCCAACCAGAATCTGTACGGGGCCAACTGCTCGATTGCCCGGTTCATCCGACAGTCTGATGTTTGCCTCACAGCCACCGCCTGGCGACCAGCCAGTCATGTTCACCAGCAAGCGACCGTTGTCCCGTTCAGGAATGTCTCCGCCGACGGGGCAATAGAGGTGCTGACCGACACGACCGCCATCCCATACGTCGTTGTCGACGATGTCGTCCGCAAGCAGCCCGTCACAAACGGGCACCCAGTCGGTGAGAGCAAAACACTCGGACTCACCGAGCTGTTCGAGCTGCTCGGCAACCCAGGATTCAACGACAGAGCCGTCCTGCCTGGGAGTGCGAGAGGTGACGGGCACGATGACTTTGACGAACACCTGGTTGAACTGTTGCCGCGTGATCGACTCTGGCGTTGGTTCCTGAGCGGATAACTCGGCAGCAATGGCTGCGACGATGTTGACGATCAGGAGACAAACGAAACCAGGGCGTCGCATTTTGGACCTCGGCATATGTGAGCAGTGGGCAGAACTTCGTTCTCTCTCGCCAATCTGTTTTGAGAGTACTCGCAGCGGTCGTAGTGATCAAGATTGGGTGTGACCGGGAGATGCGGCGATTTGGCTGCGTGAGTTGATGAAGGAATTCTTGCGCGGCACGTGGTGAGGATGAGGTTGCTCGAAGAGTGTCGGGAGTACCGTAACTGCCAGACTGCAGTCGGCGTCCGCAATGCGCTGGACACGTAGCGCGAAGTATTCCTCACGGAGGCACGGAGACACGGAGGGATTCGTGCTGCCGTTTACACCGTTCCATCTACATACCACGGCGTGACGGAGCACTCGTGGATCCGGGATGAGGACGGATGAGCGTTCCGGGCTGACAGCTCTTTTGAGGGGTTGGGCGGAAATCCCACAGGGTGACACACCGCGGGGGCGACACCGACGGTCTCCAACCACGTTCTCCGGGGGAATCTCCCCGTAGCGGCTTTCGGCTGGCTGTCCGAGAAGGCTTGCGCCCGCCTTCTGCCTGCTTGCCTGTCCGCGAGTCGCTCGTTCCCGAATTTTCGGAAAATGCGGAGAGAATCGATGGAATGGATTTGACGGTGGGAGTGCGCGTCGTTAGATTCGGCCGTCTTGTGGGATTCTTTCCCAATTTGATCTTTGAAAATCATTGTAAGTGGGTTTCTGACCCAATACGATCATCGAACCGCCGGCTGGAGCAGGCCGGCTCGATGACCGGGAGGGTCGTCGGTCGCACTCACACCGTCACAACGTCGATGCCTGTTACCCCCGACGCCTTTATCACGGGTGAAGTGAAACGGACGCTCGATGAGCGTTTCCGTCTCAGTCTTCCTCCGGAAATGGCGCTCGCTGTAACGGACGACGAAGGGCAGACCATCGTTGCGAAGGAACGGCACGGTTGTCTGAGTTTGTGGCGCGCGGCCGACTGGCAGCAGCGGATTGACGATGGAATTGGACTGATCCGCCAGAAGATCGCGTCCGGACGCATGGAAGAGAAATGGAATGACGTCCAGCGCCTGGGACGATTGCTGTCCACCCGGTTCGCGACGGTCCGCCTGGCCAATCGTTCGCGATTGCTCGTTCCCGATGGATTTCGAGATTTTCTCGACGTTCCCGCGGGAGGCGAAGTGATGCTGGTGGGCGCGGTGATCTGTGTTGAAGTCTGGAACCCGGCAGCCTGGCTGGAGCAACTCAGAGTCGACATGCCGGAGTTCGGCGGCATGTTCAAGGAACTCAGCAGTTGAGGCGCAGTCTCGGGCCGCGACAGACTTGAACTGACTGATGCCACCGGCTTGCCCAGTGCGAATCAGTGAGGACGCCTTTGCCGCAGCGCACTGGCGAAGCCAGTGGCACCCGAGCTGTCCAATCGAGATTGAAAAACGACACGTGCCAGCGGCGGTTCCGGGTCGAACGGTCTTTCGACGATGAGCCGGAAACTCCGCGGGACGGGTCGCGAACACTGATTCGCAAAGTGCTACGCCCAGCCTGGTGCGCGCCCGGTGACTTGAGAGAGAAGCGACGATCACTCAGTACCCCTCCCGTACCGAGTCCCCACACCTCGGTACTGCATGGACGGCCGTCGGCAAGGAAGCCACTTCTCTCAACGGCGCCGGGCGTGCTTCTTTTTGGTAGCAGGCCGTTGGCAGGAAACAGTCGGTAGGAACGGTGGACGTCGGCGAGCCGCGCGGCGTCAGCCCGCGGATATTCTCCCAGCGCGGGCATCGCCCGCAGCCCAATCACGTAGCGCACGCAGCCTTGCGTGCGTCCGGCTGATTGCAGAGGCGGTTGACGCACGCTGGCAGCGTGCGCTACGGACAAACGCGACAATTTGCGCAGGACGACAAACTTTCGCTGGTGAGTAGCACGAATCGTCACAGCGGAAACGTTCCTCGACCACCGACCGCCATCACGCTCGATGGGACGGATCGGTCTCCCAGATCGCCCATTGCCCGAAGTTTTCTTCGACTTCCACTTGCAGCTTCGTCAACCCGCTTGCCGCTTCGCCGAGCAACTTCAGCAACTCGGCGCCGATCCACTGGGCGAGGAGTTCAGCGGTCGTCTGTTCGATCGGCAACAGGACGCATTCTTCGACTGGAAAGACCCAGCGACGCTCTTCGTAACGCACCTCGACTTCGCGGTCGTTCGATTCCAGTTTGATTCGAGGATGCCGGGTCGGCAGCAGCATGCGGTGATCGAGGCGGTCGACGATCTGCTGCAGGGCGTCCCGCAGGGCGATGAAGTCGAAGACGTAGCGGTTTGCATCGAGCGGCCCGGCCACCTCGACGGCCGTTCGCCAGTTGTGGCCGTGCAGACGCTCGCAGATCTCGCCGTCGGGCGTTTCGATCGTGATGAAATGGCCCGCGCTGAAGACCAGATGGTCCTTGTCGACACGGACCCGGTAACGTTCTTCGTTCATTCCGATACCTCGTGAGTCGTCTGGGCAGCGAGACTCTCCATGTCGGTGATGTTCACATGTCCTTCGCGGAGTGCGAGGAACAGCACCGCCGCCACCAGATCGGCCGTCGTCCCCGGATTGCGTCGGTGGCCGTCAACTCGGAGCCACGCATCGAATTCATCCAGTCGCTGCTTGCTTTCCGAAGTCTCCGGCCATCCGTGGTTCAACACCCCGCCCGCTCGCTGCGCCGCCTCGATCGCCGTGCCGATGCCGCACTTGCGGGCGATCAGGGTGTCGGGGATGGCTGCCATGAGGGTCAGGTGCAGGCCGATGATGACCGTAGCGAGAGGTGCACGCTCCAGCCAGAGTTCGAACGACTCCAGGGCGAGCGCGATCTGCCAGTAGTCTTCCGCGTACTGCCGGGCGATCGTGTCGCGGGGATGGAACAGCGTCTCGCGTGACCCGGCGGCTGCCAGTCTCATGATGTGCTTGAGCGGCAGCGTCGGCTGTTCACTCAGATCCTGCGCGGCAACCTGTCCCATGCCGCCCGGTTTGGCCAGGCGGATCGCCTGGTAGACGTCGCGGCTGTCAGCCACTGTCGCTTCGGCCAGAACCTGTGCCACTCCGCATCTCCAGTCCCGTTGCAGGGCGACGGCCGCCAGCGGGACGACGAGCAGGCAGATGCCGAGGTTTGTGTTGCGGCCGACGGCGCTATGTGTGGCTTCGACGGCGCATAACACTGCGGGGCCGATTCCGAGAGTCGCCGCCTGCGCAAGATGCGGCGCCGCCACCTCCGCCGACTGCAGAAAATCCTCAACGTGCAGGTCTGAGAATTCCGCGCCGGGGTGCACGTTTCCTGGTTTCGGGACGCTCACCTCGGCGATGCAGGCGGCCCGAATCCACCGCTCGATATGTTGCTGGTCCGTTTCGTACATCAGAGCATCTTAGCAGGGAGCGTTGCCAGCCGTTCTGTCCGGAGCAGCCATTTCGTAAGATTTGGCGACTGAACCACTGCAAACCGATTGGCTGACACCTTTGCTCCGTCGAACTCTGGAGATGCTCCCATGAATGGTCATCTGTCCCGCTTGCTGCCCGCTTTCGCCGTATTGATTGGACTCGCCGGTGCTTCATCGCAGGCTGCCGATCCGGAATTCACGTGGATTGACGATGCGGAAGCCGGCGTGTGCGACTTGATGCTGGGCGACCAGCCCGTACTGCGCTACGTCTACGGCGTGGACGAATCCAGCGATGAGGCGGCGTTCGACACGGCGAAGGTGTTCCATCACGTTTACGGACCGGGCAGTGATACACTGATCACCAAGGGGCCGGGAGGAAAGTATCCGCATCACCGGGGCTTGTATGTCGGCTGGAACAAAACGACGTTCGACGGCAAGACGCAGGATTTCTGGCATTGCCGGAACGGTGAAGTTCAGCGGCACGTCGAATTCGTGGAACGGGAGGCGAACGCCGACGGGGCGTCGATGACGGCGCTGATCCATTGGATCGACAAGGAGGGAGAGCCGGTGATCGAGGAACAGCGGACGGTGGCCGCCTCGCGCTTCGAGACCGACGCCGGACCCGGTTACGGCTGGCAGATCGACTGGAGCACGGAGATTCACAGCCTGCGCGGGGAGATCATCCTCGACGGCGACCGGCAGCATGCCGGCTTCCAGTTCCGGGCGGCGCAGTATGTCGCGGAGACGGACAACGCGCGTTACATCCGTCCGGAGGGATTTCCCCAGCAGCCGGAGGCGTATCAGGTCGATGACCGCACCGCTCCGGACGAGCACGTTGATCTCGGCTGGCTGGCGATGACGTTCGAAGTTGGGGACGAGCGATTCACCGCCGAGTATTTCGAGGATCCGAGCATGCCGTCGCCATCACGATACTCGGAGCGGCCCTACGGCCGCTTCGGGGCGTTCTTCACAACGACGGTCACCGAGGACGAACCGCTCGAAATGAGGTACCGCGTGAACGTTACGGCCGGCGATCCTCCGACGCAGGAGGCGATTCAGGCGCGGTACGACGCGTATGTTGACGCGGAGGAATAGTGCCGGTGACGCGCAACCGCCGGCTGAGGCCCGCCGGCTCGCCTTGGTGGGGGGTGAGGATCAGAAGTCGCTGGCGTTGGTGCGGAACTTGTTGTGGCAGGGGGTGCAGGTATTGTTGACGCGGGCGACGGCGGCTTCGAGTTCCGGGAAATTCTCGGCTTCGGCGGCTGTCGCCGCGGCGCGATTGCCGTCGATGAACTCCTTGAGCATCGACTGGTATTCCGGATTGTCGGCCGAGTCGAAGTCGGCGGCCGTCATCACCTGTCCCAGGACGGCCAGTACGGTCGCCACGCGAATCGCCGCCGCCTTCTCCTCCTGGAGTCTCGACTCGGTATTGATGTTCGAGCGGAGCCAGCCGAAGTTTGTATCGATGTGCTTCATCAGTTCCGCGCGATCGGCCACATCCGGGAAGTAGAACTCATCCTCCACCTCGACGTCGGGCGGCGCTCCGCCGCTCATCACGGTCAGCGCCTGTTCGAACGGCTCCTTGGTCGCCTCGAAGTTCGAGCGTCCGGTCGTGCCGCCGTTGAGATAGATTTCGTAACCGAGGTACCGGACGAACTTCGCGTTTTCTTTCCAACTCCCTTCGCCGGGATGCTTTTCAACGACCGCAGCCAGGGTGGCCAGGACGTTGCCGTCGGTGACTACGAGCTTCACCTCGCGGTTGTAGGTGGCCACGGTCTGCAAATTGGTGTTCAGCCTGTTGCGGATCTGCGTCGCCTCTTCAAAAAGTACGTCGAGCGACGCAAGAGCGGCCCAGTCGACGTCCTCCGACGGAGAGGCGTCGTCCGCGGGGGGATCTGTCGAATCGTCACCGTTCTCGGGCGCAGCCGGTTCATCGGCCGGATCGGCCATTTCAGGGTTCGTGCTCCCCGGCGTCGCGGCGACGAGCGTCATGTCGCGGTACTCTTCGAGCGGTCGATCGAAGTAGACGTCGTAGGGAATCCCCCCGATCCATTTGGTGCCGTCCTGGTGGGTCACCATTTCCGTTTTCGGGGTCGCCGGTTCGTCCGCAGTGGAGGAGCGATCCGATTGCGGGTCGGCCGCGGTTGGCTCGCCGGAAGCGGGTTGCGCATCCTGCTTGTCCGCGTCGGAACTGCATCCGATCAGCCACGCCGCCCCGACCACGAACAGCCCCACGGACGCGAGCGCACCGGTTCGGTGCCGTCGATCAGCGGTCCTCGAAAACAACATGGCGTTAATTCTCCCTGAGAACAGTGGGAACGGGTCGCCTCGCGACATACCCCGGATTCAGTATCGCGGCAGTCGACGCGCGTTGCAATCTCCGATCGGCCGCGGCCGCGCGCAGATGTCGATGGCTGATCATCGGGCCCGGCGCTTTCATGCGTGGGACGGAATTGCATCCTGTCATTTGCACACATCTCTCGGTCCCAGATTGAGTTGCTCTCCGAGTGATTCGAACGGAACGCGGATGACCCCGGCGCGGGCGTCGCCCGCAACCCAACCACGTAGCGCACGCAGCCTTGCGTGCGTCCCGCTGATCGCGAAGGCCGCTGACGCACGCTGGCAGCGTGCGCTACGGACAGACGCCACAATCTGCGCAGGACGACAAACTTTCGCTGGTGAGTAGCACGGATTGGACCGATTTTCGCTGATTGCTTTCTGTGGAGTGCCGAGTATTTACGCCTGGATCGATGCGGTCTCGTCGCTGCCGACTCTTGAAGAACACCCCGACAAATCCGTGCTGATCCGCCAAATCCGCGAAAATCTGCGTCCCATTCGAGAATCCCCTGGGCCCGGTTCTTCGCGTTGGGCATCGGCCAGGTTGTGTATAACTGACAGGCGGCGGGTGAGGTGCGCGCCGCCCTTGACGACCGGACCTGGAATTCGCGCATTTTGCGTTTCCGACTGGCGACTCCTACACTGAGGCCGCAGTTCCCACCATCGCTATCGCTGCCAATACTCTTAGGCGACCTCCCCGGAAACCCAACTATGACCGACAGTGCCGCGCTGAAATCGCAACTTGACGACTTTCGCGAGGACTTCAAGAAGCTCCGCGCCGAGGTCGGGAAAGTCATCGTCGGCCAGGAGGACATCGTCGACGGGACGCTGAGCGCGCTCATCGCGGGCGGGCATGTGCTGCTGGAGGGAGTTCCAGGGCTGGGGAAGACGCTGCTGGTCCGCACGCTGGCCGATGCGTTGCATCTGCAATTCTCCCGCGTGCAGTTTACGCCCGACCTGATGCCGGCCGACCTGGTCGGGACAAACGTCGTGATGGAGACGGCGGACGGCCGCAAGAAGTTCGAGTTTCAGAAGGGGCCGATCTTCGCCAACATCGTGCTGGCGGACGAGATCAACCGGGCCACGCCGAAGACCCAATCCGCGCTGCTGGAGGCGATGCAGGAACATCACGTTACCGTGGGCGGGCAGACGTATCACCTGCCCGAACCGTTCCTGGTAATGGCGACGCAGAACCCGCTGGAGATGGAGGGGACGTATCCGCTGCCCGAAGCCCAGTTGGACCGGTTCTTCTCCAAGCTTCTCGTCCGCTATCCCAGCGCCGCGGACATGGAGGACATCCTCGACCGAACGACCAGCGTCGAGACTCCGGAAGCGCAACCCGTCCTCGCGGGCGAACGCATCCTCGAACTGCGCACCCTCGCCCGGCAGATCCCGATCGCCGACGAAATCCGCAGGCACGCGATCAATCTGGTGCTGGCGACTCACCCCGACAATGCTCTCGCCACCGAGATGGTGAAGCGGTTCGTCCGTTTCGGCTCATCCCCCCGCGGCGCGCAAAGCCTGATTCTGGCGGCGAAGATCAGCGCGATCCTCGACGAGCGGTATCACGTCTCGAAAGAGGATCTACAGACGGCGGCGCATTCAGCGCTGCGGCATCGGTTGATCCTTAACTTTGAAGGGCAGGCGGAGAACATCTCGACAGACGAAGTGATTCACGACGTCGTGAAGAGTGTGAAACCGGTGGGGGAGGTTGTGCACAGCTAGTAGATTCACCACGGAGGCACGAAGACACGGAGGGGACGCGGAGATCAGAAGGAGATTCTGTGCAGGCTCCGAGGTACAGATTTCGAATCGTCGCCACCCTCATCGTGCTGCTCTTGTGGGCGTGCGCCACTCATCCACAGAACCTCAAGACGACGAACTCTCCGTGAACCCTCCGTGTCTCAGTGCCTCCGTGGTGAACTGAATGCCGTTATTCGACTCTGACTTTCTGAAAAAGATCGAGTACCTCTCGATCGTCTCCCGGCGGGTCTTTCGCGGTTCTCTGATCGCGCAGCGGCGGACGATGCAGGTGGGGAGTGGCGTCGAGTTTGCCGACCACCGGGACTACACGCCGGGCGATGATTTCCGGTATCTCGACTGGAACCTGTATGCGCGTCACGACGACCTGCTGCTGAAGCGGTTTCAGGAAGAGGAAGACCTGCACCTGTACCTGATGCTCGACTGTTCGCGGAGCATGGAGGCGGGGTCGCCGTCGAAGTTTGATCTGGCGCGACAGGTGACGGCCGCGCTGGCCTACATCGCGCTGGCGGACCTGGACCGGGTGGCGATCGTTGCATTCGCGAACGGGATTCTGCACGACTTTCCGTTGACGCGGGGGAAGAACCGCATCCTCACGCTGCTGCAGTTTCTGGAACAGTTGGAGCCGATCGGAAGCGACACCAACCTGCGGGACATGGTGCTGGCGTTCGTCCACCGCCAGCAGAGGAGGGGACTGGCGATTGTGGTCAGTGATCTGTTTGATCCCTCCGGCTACCAGAACGGCCTCGACCGGCTGAGGCATCACAAGTACGAGCCGCACGTCGTGCACATCTATGACGAATCGGAAGCCGAGCCGAACATGCTGGGAGACGTGGAACTGGTCGACATCGAAACCGAGCAGGCGAACAAGATCACGGTGACCGAAAAGCATCTGAAGACATACCGCAGGGTGTTCGGCGAGTTCCTCGACGGAGCGCGGGACTACTGCCGCGCATACGGAGTCGGCTACACCCGGACCACGGCCGACGTTCCGTTCGACGAACTGGTCTTAGGAATGATGCGCCGCGCCGGAACGCTCGGTTGACGGGGAACCGCGGAGGCGGAATTTGATAGGAGTCAGTCCAATGTTGGAACATCGGCAGATTACTGAAACGATCATTGGAGCGGCGATTGAGGTTCATCGGCATCTTGGCCCAGGACTTCTCGAGTCTGCCTATCAAACGTGTCTCGAACGCGAACTGCTAATACGCAAGTTGCCTTTCACGTCTCAAGTGCCGCTACCGGTCGAATACAAGGGCGTGCGGGTCGAGCCGGCATACAGAATGGATCTGGTGGTTTCGGGTTGTGTCGTCGTCGAACTCAAGGCTGTCGACAAACTTGATCCGATTCACGAAGCACAATTGCTCACTTATCTGAAGCTCAGCGGAATCAAGGTCGGCCTGCTCATCAATTTCTGTGTTCCGGTTCTGAAGGACGGAATCGTCCGCCGAATCCTGACGTGAAGCGCCCCAGACCATGAACAACCTCCGTGTCCTCTCCGCGTCTCCGCGCCTCCGTGGTACCGCCCCATGAACTTCGCTGCTCCAACTGCGTTGTGGTGGGCGGCGCTGGCGGTGCCGGTGGTGATCTTCTACATCCTGAAAATCCGCATGCGGCGGGTGCCGGTGTCGACGATCATGTTCTGGCAGCAGGTGTTCGAAGAAAAGCAGCCCCGCAGCCTGTGGCAGACGCTGCGGCACTGGTTGTCGCTGCTCTTGCAGTTGCTGTTCCTGCTGCTGCTTGTGGGGGCTTTGACCGATCCGTTCTTTGCCTCGGAGGAGCGGAACCGGCGGCGACTCGTCGTCGTCGTGGACAACTCCGCCAGCATGCGGGCCGGCGACGTTGAGCCGAGTCGTTTCGGCCAAGCAACAGAGGCGGCGCGCGGCCTGATCGGTTCGCTCAGGCTGGGTGACGAAATGGCGATTGTTTCGGCCGGGACGCAGCCGAAGGTCGCATGCGGACTGACCGGTCACCAGAAGACGCTGCGCGATGCGCTGGCGAAGGTTGAAGCGACCGACGGACCAACGAAGGTCTCGGAAGCCGTCACGCTGGCGGAGCGACTGTTGGCGGGTCACGAGAATGCGAAGGTTGTGATTCTGAGTGATGGATGCTTCGAGGGTGCCAGTGAGTTGGCGAAGCGGGAGGACGTCGTCTGGCAGCCGATCGGGACGAACGCGGGGAACGTGGCGATCACGCAGTTTCAGGTTCGACGCAGTCTGCTTGATCCGGTGGGCCTGCAGGTGTTGATCGAGGTCCGCAATCTGTCGGATGAGGCGATTGAAACGCGGCTGGAACTGACGCTTGACGACGACATTGTCGATGTCTTGCCGGTTTCGCTGGAGCCGGACGAAACCTGGACCCGCGTGCTCGACCAGACCACGCCCGACGGCGGACGACTCACAGCCGTGATTGACCACGCCGACGCGCTGGAGACAGACAACTCGGCCGTCGCGATCCTGCCGGAACGAAGACGGATTCCCGTCGTGCTGGTTTGCGAAGGGAACCTGTTCCTGGAGCGGGTGTTCGCGGCGAACCAGCTTGTTGACCTGCGTGTGGTGAACCGGCCGCCCTCAAGCGTCGACGATGGAACCATTCTGGTGTTTCATCGGCAGACGCCCGAGACTGTTCCAGCCGGCAACGTGTTGTTCATCGATCCGACGGAAGGCAACGACCTGTGGGAGGCGGGCGAAGTGCTGGAGCAGCCGATTGTGGCGTCGCAGAACAGCGAGCACGCCCTGATGGCGCACGTGAAGCTCGACAATGTCATCATGCCGCGGGCTCGAATGCTCCAGCCGACCACAGAGGCGGTGACACTGGCGACTTCCGCGACGGAGGATCCGTTGTACTTCGCCGTGTCGCGGTCGACCGGCAACGTCCTCGTGCTGACGGTCGATCTGGAGCAGGGTGATCTGCCCTTGAGAACGGCCTTCCCGATCATGATGACGAACGCCTTGAACTGGTTCACGGGCGACAAGGGTGAACTGCGGGAGGCGGTCGCTGCGGGTGAGATTGCCCGGATTGATGTCAGCAGGCTGGTTCGGGCTGCGGATGCGTCCGAGACAGTCTCCGAGGAATCGCGCGTCGGCGTCGAAGAGGAGCGGCCGAACGGAATCGAGCAGACCGTTGAAACCCGGCGGGAATTCGTGGTGACCGATCCGGACGGCAATCAGACGCTGGTGGCGACCGGCGGTGAGGAGGCATTGATCGGTCCATTGAATCGATGTGGAGTCTGGACAGTGACCGCGGAAGATGCGACCGGCTTGGGCGAGTCGGCTGGTTCGACTGGAGCGGAGGCGACAACGCCGGGCGTTCAGGTGGCTTGTAATCTGTCCAATCCGGGGGAGAGCGATCTGCGGGGGCCGGATATCGAGGCGGTCGGGATGAGCCAATTACGGGCCGGCCTCGGGGGGAAACCGATCTGGTTCTACCTGGTGCTCGTGGCCTGGGCGTTGGTGGCGACGGAGTGGTACCTGTATCAGCGGCGGTGGATCACTTGAGGAGACGAAACGGGGGCTCACGCAAAGTCGCCAAGACGCAAAGAACTGAAGGGCTGGCCGGAATGACGGAGAACCAGATGACGCGAGTGATTGTCGATGCGGCGTTCAACGTGCATGTTGCGCTGGGACCGGGACTGTTCGAATCGGTCTATGAGGTCGCTTTGGCGTACGAATTGAAGAAGCGCGGCCTGCGGGTTCGGAGACAAGTCGTTGTGCCGATTGTTTACGATAGAATTTCGTTCGATGAAGGGTTTCGCGCGGACCTGGTGGTGGAAGACAAGGTGATTGTGGAATTGAAATCGGCGGAAGAGCTTCATCGTTCGCACAAGAAGCAAGTGCTCACCTATTTGAAACTGACCGGGATGAAACTGGGGCTACTCATCAACTTCGGCGAGCCCTTGATCAAGGACGGCATCTCGCGGATTGTGAACGGTTTGGATGAATGAGGCGCGAGAGAAAGGTTTTCACGCGAAGTCGCAAAGACGCAAAGGAGGGTTGTGGGGGGCGACCAAGGAAAATAGAAGTTGTTTGCGGTTAAACAGATTATCTTGGTCGCGGCACGGGTGCACAAGAAACTTCATTCATCACCACCCGAACAGGGATACTCTGGTCTTTCACGAGCTGGAATCAATGAAAACCGCCATCACCTTCCCCCCTTTGCGACTTTGCGTGAGCCCCAAGACTGCGTGCCTCTGCGTGAGCCCCAACCCGAATGTCGTTTGACTCGTATGAACTTGAGCTGACTCGCCCGGTCTGGCTGGCTGCTTTGGCGGTCCTGCCGGTGCTGGTTTACTACTTCTATCGCAGCCTGGTCGATCTGCCGCGGCGGCAGATGCTGGTCTCGCTGCTGGTGCGGGGGGTTGTCATTTTGCTCCTGGTGCTTGCGCTGGCGGGACTCAACCTGCTCAGCCCGACCGAGCAGCTCTTTGTGGTTTTCGCGGTGGATGAGAGCCTCAGCGTCGACGACGACGCGCGGGCGAAGGCTGATGAGTTTATCGCCGCTGCGACGACTGACGTTGATCCGGCGACTTACGCCGTCCTGCCTTTCGCGGCGGAACCGGAGGAGATTAAGAGGCAAGGGTCGAAGGTCGAGGGTCGAGAGCAGGGAAATGCGAGCCAAGAGAGTGACAACAATAAGGGCGTGGGGTCCGATAACTCTCAGCCGTCAGCTCTCAACTCTCAGCTCTCCCAGGCGACCAACATTCAGGCGGCGTTGGAGATCGCGGCGGCGGGGATGCCGCCGCATCATGTGCCGCGAATCATTCTGCTCTCCGACGGCAACGAGACAGCGGGGGACGCCCTGCGGACGGCGATGAATGCGGAGATTCCGGTCTCGACCGTGCCGTTGCCTGTACGGGATGACCCGGAAATACAGGTCTCCGCCGTCGAAGTTCCCACGCAGGTCGCCCAGGGGGAGCCGTTCTATGTTGAGGTTGTCATCAATTCCAATCACGACGATGAAGTGCTGATCGAAGTCTTCAAAGGGGATCATCGGGTGATCTCCGAACTCGAGTCGATCACTGAAGGGGAGAACCGGTTCCGGTTCCGGCAGCAGTGCGAGAAGCCGGAGGAGTTCTCGGTGCGGCTGGAGCGACCGCGGGACGAGTCGGGGTCTCCGCGGATGGACCGGTTCGACGACACGCTGCTCGACAACAATATGGCATCGGGTCTGGTATATGCGTCGGGCAAGCCGCGCGTGTTGCTGGTGGACAGCACGCCCGATCTGGCGCGCGATCTCGCCTGGGCCCTGGAAGAGCAGGAACTGCTGGTCGACGTGCGACCGCCGCAGGGGCTGCCGGAGTCGCTGGCCGATCTGCAGAATTATGAGCTGATTATGCTCTCCAACGTGCCGGCGACAGATCTCACGTCGCGGCAGATGGAGCTGGTGCGAACCTACGTGAGCGATCTGGGCGGTGGGTTCATCATGCTGGGGGGGGACCAGTCGTTCGGGCTGGGAGGCTATTACAAGAGCGTGATTGAAGAAGTGCTGCCCGTGCGGAGCGACTTCGAGAAGGAAAAGGAAAAACCGAGTCTGGCGATGGTAATCGTCATTGACCGCTCCGGCTCGATGGGGGGACAGAAGATCGAACTGGCCAAAGAGGCGGCGAAGAGTGCCGTGGAGTTGCTTGGCAGCCGGGACCAGATCGGCGTGCTGGCGTTCGACGACGAGACGTACGAGATCAGCGAGTTGCGTCCGGTCGCCGATTCCGGACTTGTGAAGGACCGCATCAGCACGATTCAGGCGGGCGGGGGAACGAACATGTCTCCTTCGATGGAGCAGGCCTACGACATCCTGTCCGCAGCGAACGCGAAGCTGAAGCATTGCATCATCCTCACGGACGGCATCTCCGCACCGGGAGATTTTCAGGGGATCGCCCAGGCGATGACCGGCGCGCGGATTACGGTGACGACGGTGGGCGTCGGGCAGGGTTGCGATCAGGCGCTGCTGGAGGAGATCGCGCGGATCGGCCGGGGCCGCTACTACTTCACCGATGATCCGAGTTCGATTCCACAGATCTTCGCCAAGGAGACGGTGACCGCCAGCAAGAGTGCGATCAACGAGGAGCCGTTTCTGCCGCAAGTAATCCGTTCGGCGCCGGCGCTGGCCGAGATCGATTTCGACACGGCGCCGTTTCTGCTGGGGTTCGTCATCACACGTCCCAAGCCGACGAGCGAAGTGATTCTGGCGACGGAGTCGGGCGAGCCGCTGCTTTCCTGGTGGCGCTACGGGCTCGGCATGAGTGTGGCGTGGACCTCCGATGGCAAGAGCCGCTGGGCGGCGGAATGGTTGTCGTGGCCGGGGTTCAACAAGTTCTGGGCCCAGGTGGTGCGGCACGCCATGCGGAAGAGCGAAGCCAAGGGGTTCGTGGTTGACGTCCAGCGGGAGGGAACGCGGGCGTCGGTGAGAGTGGATTCCATCGATCCGCTCGGCGCGTTCTTGAACGAGGCGGATGCGACACTGACTGTGATCGATCCGCGCTTGAAGAAATCTGAAATGACACTGACGCAGACGGCGCCCGGCCGTTACACGGGAGAGTTCGAGGTGGCTGATCCGGGGGCGTATCAGATTGATATCGCCCAGACGCGGGGCAGCGACGTCAATTACCGTCAGTCGCGGGGGCTGGTCGTCGGTTATCCGGACGAACTTCGTCTAAAGCCGACGAACGAAAAGTTATTGCGGTCGCTGGCCGACGTCTCGGGCGGAACGTACGAAATCGCGTCCGATCAGGTGTTTGAACTGAGCGAAGAGACCGCTTCGAACGCCGTGCCGGTGTGGCCGTATCTGCTCGCGGCGGCGCTGGTGTTGTTCCTGGCTGACGTCGCCCTGCGGCGGATTGACTTTTCGATGATCCTGCCTCAGAAGCGTTTGAAATTGCCGTCCGGTGGTGCGCCCGGTAGAGTGTAAGTTGCCCTTGCGGGTCGCGGCCCGAGGGCTTTGAAAGGGCGAATGCGTCCATCTGATGTTCTGTAGACGGAGAACTTCAGTGCCTGGGTGCCACCGGCTTCGCCAGTGCATCGCGGAGAAGGCGTCCTTTTCGGTTCGCACTAGCGGAGCCAGTGGCACCCGTCAAACCAACTTTGATGCAGCACTACGAAACCTGACATCCGGACGTTCACCGACTGGCACACGGGATACAATTCCCTCACAGAAGACCACCCAGCGTGGTTCGTACATCCGAACGGAATTCAGTGAACGGACGACAACACGCGCGCCAATGCGTTCATGTCTCTCCGAAAGACTCTAGCGGCGGAGCAGCCCGATGAAGCAGGAGATTCTCTCGGTTCTGGCTGCGGTTCATCGTCGTCAGCAGAGGAGCTTTGCCGTCCGGGCCGCCGTGTGGGGACTGCTCGCCAGCGCGCTCTTGGGCGTCGTTGTCGGAATCTGGAAGGTTCTCACCGGCCAGCCGATCGGACCCGGAGTCGCAGGCAGCCTCTTGTTGGCCGGCCCGGTGATCGGGCTCGTGGCAGGGTTGCTGTTGAAGCGCCCGATGCATGCGGCCGCCATCGCCGTCGATGAGCATTACCGCCTGAAAGATCGCTCGATTACAGCGCTGCAGTTCGTCGCAGAAGCGGAACAGACGCCGCTCCGCGAATTGCAGGTCAGCGACACCGCCGCCCATCTGCGGCAGGTCGACGCTCGTTCCGTCGCCCCGCTCCGGATGCCGAAAACGCTGCCTTATGCGGTCGTCACGCTGCTGACGGCAATGACGCTGCTGTTCTGGCCGGTCGACTCGCAGGAGATTCTGGCGAAGCCGCTCGAACCGCTGCCCGGGATTCTGATGGCGGCCGATGAGATCGACCGCGGGCTGGAAGAACTGAAGGAGATCGCCGAGGAGGAAGAGGACGAGGAGCTGAAGGAACTGATCGCGGAGTTGGAGGAAGAAGTCGACGCGATGAAACTGCCGGGCGTCGAACTCAAAGAGGCGCTGGAGAAGATTTCCGAAATGCAGGAGCGGATGCAGCAGGAACAGGCTGAGTACAACGAATCGCTGATGGACAACCAGTTGCAGTCGGTCGGCGGAGCGCTGATGGCGGCCGGCGACTTCCAGGGCGCCGGCGCCAAGCTGGAGCAGAAGGAGTTTGACGAAGCGGCGGAGGAACTGGAGCAACTCGAGCAGGTGAACCTGCAACGGAAAGAACAGCGGGCGCTCGAAGAGAAGCTCGGCAGCCTGGCTGAGACGTGCGAGCAACTCGGACTGGGGCAACTGGCTGATACGCTCTCGGAGATGTGCGAGGGCTGCAAGAGCGGCAACAGCGGCAAGATGAGCGAGTCTTCCAGGAAGCTGGCCCGCCAGACGCGGAGGCATCAACGACGGAAGACGATCAATTCCCTGCTCCGCGCGCAGTGCAACCGGCTCAGTGAGTGCAAAGGGATGTGCAAGAGCAACCAGGTGGGTCCGCCGCGATTGGTCAACGAGCAGTCCAACAAGCCGAGCGAGCAGTGGGGCAAAGCGACGACGGGCAGTCCTTACGGAGACAAGTCGGACATCGCCTCGGCGGGCGACGTCGAAGAAATCACGGGGCAGGCCGGCGACGGACCGAGCGAGGTAGAGATCACTTATGCTCCCGAAGGCCGGGAGCAGGCCCGCCGACAGGCGCAGGGAAGCTACGACGAGTACCAGAAAATGGCTGAAGCGGTGCTCGACAGCGAGCCGATTCCGCTCGGCCACCGGCAGACGATTCGCACCTATTTCGAGTTGATCCGACCGGGGATTGACGAGGCCGAAGCAGTGGACGAGGCGACGGCAAAGTAACACCCGTATTCCGCCCGGCAGCCGATCGTCATGTGGCCGACTCGCTCCGCCGAGTCGGATGTCCATGACGCGGAACTTGCTGCACACGAAATCTGCGCACTACGCGAAGATTCTTGCCCTCAGTAGCACCCAAGCAACTCAGGTTTCATGGCGACATCCGCGGCGGGAATTGAAACCGGAGCAGAGCATCCCCGCATTCGGATTCGCGTGCTGGCTCTAGGCGGCGTCCTCGACGAGGCCGCTTGGGTGGTGCGAGAGCGGTTCGGCGACCTGGCGAAGATCGGCGTTGCCATTGTGAGCGTTCCGTTGGCCGTCGCGGCCTATTTCGGGCTCGGTCCGCTGGAAGAAATGGCGCAACGGCTTTCCGTAATCCCGCAAGCGGGGCCGGATGAACTCTTTCAGTTGCTCCGTCAATTCGCGGTTGTCGCCCTGCCGTTGTTGATTCTGGCCTATCGCGTGGCTGAGCCGATCGCGCTGGGCGCGATGACCTACCTGTGTGCGGGAGCAATGCTGGGAGAACGGCCGACGATCGGCCGATCAATCCGACGCGCCCTGCGGTATTCGCCGGCGCTGATCATCGCCTGGGGCATCCGCTGGTTCTGCTTTACGCTCGGTTGGGCGATGTGCTACGTACCGGGCGTTCTGCTCGGCGGGATTTTCGCGGCGGTGATTCCGCCGATCGTGCTTGAGCGCGCCGGCCCGTTCGCAGCCCTCGGCCGCAGCGCGACGTTGTGCACCAAACAGTTCGGCCGGGCCTGTTTTCTGGTCATCGCGTTGTTGATTATCGAGACCATGGTGATGGCGATCGCCCAAGTCGTCCCCCAGCTTTCAGTTCGCGCCGTGTTGATGGCGCTGCTCTACCCCGGCGTGCTCTGCTTCAGCGCGGCGGCGTCGACCTCCTTCTATTTCTCGTGTCGTTCCGTGGCCGAGAATTACGACCTGGAACTGCACGTAGACGAAGTTGTGCGGGAGACCGAACGCCTTGAATCGGACGCAGGTTCCTCCCCCTTCAGTTCGCCTGAGCCTGATTGAATGTAGCCCCAGCCACACTCCGCCTCCGTTGTGACCAAACGCCGTTCCGATGCCGGCTGAGAACCTTCCCCCTCCCGACGAAATCCGCCGCGTCGCCGCCGAAGTGCTCAAGCGCCCGGAATTTCATCCCGATTCGCTCTCGAACACGACGGGGGCGGAATCGATCTGGCTGGAGATTCTGAAGTGGATCTGGGGAGGGATCGAGTGGCTGGCAGCGGCGCTGGCGTTTCTCCCCGCAGCGCTTCAGATTCCGGTCGCGATTCTGCTGGTGCTGCTGCTGGGATTCGTCGTGGTGCGGATGATTCTGGGCGTCTCGCGCGTCGCGCGGCTCCCCCAAACGGAAGAGGCGCTGAGGCAGCGACAGCGGCGCGCGCTCTACCCGGCCGATCTGGAAAAAATGGCGACGGAGGCCCATCAGCAGGGCGACGCGATTGAAGCGGTGCGGTTGCTGTTTCGGGCGGCGATTCTGCGGCTGGAGAATGCCGAGAAGCGCCCGAATCGTCCCGGCTCGACCAACCGGGAGTTGCTGCGGAAGTACCGGGCGGCCGAGATTCACTCGCCGCTGAAAACAATGGCCGATACGATCGAGATGAAATGGTTCGGTGGTCGTCCGAGCGAACCGGACGACTACGACCGCAGTCGTGAAGCCTACGAATCGCTCTGCTCCGTCGTGACGGCGCGACTGGCGGCGGAGCGGACGGACGCACATGAACAGGCATCGTAACTCCCTTCCGCAGCGATCGCGGACTTCAGCATGCTGACTCCCCGCCGCGTTATTCTGGCTGCCGTCGCCTTGCTGGCGGTCGCGGTGACGGCGGGGGTGGTCGCGTTGCTGCAGCCTCCGGATTCATCGGGGCTGGCGGCCGACACCTACGGGACGCGGCACGCGGGTCAACGAGGCCTGTACGAGACTCTTGAGGAACTTGGCGTTCCGGTCGAGCGCCGCCTCGCGCCGCCCGATGCGTCGCTGCCGACCGGTTCGACAGTCGTGTTGTGGGGCCCCGATCCGGACCTTGTGGCGACCGAACCCCGGCATCTGGATCGCCTGCGCAACTGGATTGAGCGGGGCGGGCGACTGGTGGTCGCGCCGTCCTCCGTGACAACGATGTACGGCGGGATCGGCTCGTTCAGCGGTGGAATCGGCACTCACGACGTGACGATCTGGGATGCGTTGCAGTTGGACAACGTTTCCACAACGCGATTGGAAGCTGACGACCTTCCGCCACCGATCAATGATTCGGCTGACGCGGACGGCCCCGGCTACGGCGGTCTGCTGGACAGGCTGGAGACATTGGCCAGGGAGTCGACGTCACGCACCGTTGTTGACGTCGAATGCGCCGGATCGCTGGCTTATCTGTCGCCGGCGGTTTCAAAACTCGTGGCGCCCGCTGATGAATTGTCCGTGCTTTCAACAAGGGGACTGCGCGGCGACGGCATAGTGACGTTCCGGGATGCGTCGCACAGGGAGCGAACTGTGGTTGCCGCGTTCGCCGCGGGGGAGGGGGAGATCGTCGTTGTCAGCGATCCGCTCCTGTTTGCGAATCTTGTCCTGGCGGAAGGCGACAATTCGGTTCTCGCCGCGTGGCTCGTCGCGGGGGACGGTCAGCCCGTCGTGTTCGACGAGTTCTATCACGGACTGTCGGTCCGGGGAAATCCGCTGTGGCTGCTCACCCATCCGGCGTACGCCCTGTTGACTGTTGCGCTCGTGCTGCTGGTCGCGGCGGCGACGTGGCGGGCGGGCGTGCTGTTGGGGCCGCCGCTGACGACGCCTGAACCATCGCGTCGTACGATCGGAGAATACGTGGACGCGATGTCGCGGTTCTTCAATCGGGGGCGGAAGACGCGCATGTTTTTGCTCGAAGGCGTTTACGCCGGAGTCGCGTGGAAGATTGCCCGCGAGCAGGGGCTTCACAAAGGAGCCGCTGAGATCGACGAAATCGCGGCAGTCGTTGCGCGGCGGGACCCGAAGCGCGCCGAACGACTGCGTCAGGCGGCGGGGAATGTTGACGCGTTGCGTGCCAACGGAGTTAAATGCCCCGAACGCGAAGTGCTGCACGCCATGGCGGACCTGACCAGATGCCTGTAGCGAGGCGAGGCGAGGCCTCGAACCATGCGAGCTTCCGCTCGAAAGTGAGAAGTCGCTCCCGTTGGTCGCTGGAACCGGACTCAGGTGCAGCACACTCTGGGAGAAGAGCACCATAACTGCGACGATGACCGGTTGAGCGATGCATTCGGCAAACTGAGCATGTTTGCTCTCTCTCTTGATTGACCCCTTTGAGTTACCCGGAGCCGCCCTTGTCCCTGGAGTCGCTGTACAATTCGGTTCGCGATGAGATCTCCAAGGTCATCTTCGGACAGGACGAAGTGATCGACTTCGCGCTGGCGGCGCTGTTCAGCAGCGGTCACGTGCTCCTCGAAGGCCCCCCCGGCGTCGCGAAAACGCTCCTGGTCCGCACGATTGCGGCAGCTCTGAATCTGGACTACCGCCGCATCCAGATGACGCCCGACCTGCTGCCGAACGACATCACCGGCTCGTCGGTGTATCGCGACGACACGCATTCGTTTGAATTCCGTCCGGGACCGATCTTCACGCACTTTGTGCTGGCCGACGAAATCAACCGGGCCTCCGCCCGCACGCAATCGGCCATGCTGGAAGCGATGCAGGAACTGCACGTCACCTACGACGGCGTGCAACGCAATCTGCCCGAGCCGTTCATCACGTTCGCCACGCAGAATCCGATCGAGCAGGAAGGGACGTATCCGCTGCCGCTCGCGCAGCTCGATCGCTTCATGTTCAAGGTGCTGGTGGACTATCCGCCGGCGGATGAAGAACAGCGCGTCCTGCGGGAACATCACGCGACGGGCGGACTTTCCGATCCGCAGCGGATGGGAGTCTCGCCGGTGGTCGCTGCCGAGGACATCATCGGGGCGCGGCAGGTCATTCGGGACACGATCGTGAGGGAGGAGGTCATCGGTTACATCCAGCGGATGATGCAGGCCACACGGGATGACGACCTGCTCTCGGTCGGGGCCAGCCCCCGTTCCGGATTGATGCTGCTGATGGGCGCCAAGAGCCTGGCCCGCTTCGCCGGGCGGGATTTTGTGACCCCCGATGACGTGAAAGCGGCGCTGATTCCCGGATTGCGGCATCGCGTGGTGCTCAGCCCGTCCGCTGAACTGGAGGGCGTGACCACCGATGACGTCCTGACGCAATTGATGGAAGCCGTGGAGGTTCCGCGGTGACGGTGCGCCCGGGGGTCAACCTGGTTCGAGCGGCGGCGGGACTGTTCGCAATCTCGATTCTCGGGCTCTGGCTGCCAACCGCGGCCCTGGTTGGCGGAATCGTGATCGCGCTTGGATCGGCGGTCTGCTGTTTCATTGATTTCCGGAGATTGCGCGTCCAGTTCGACGGCGTCTCCGTCGACCGCCGCCTGCCGCAGGTCGCCGGAAGAGACCTTGCGTTCCCCGTGGAATGGACGCTCCGGAGTCGCGGCGACGCCGCGGTGCGGGGATCCCTGCGCGATGAGTCGCCCGCGACGGGAGATCCGCGGCTTGCCCTGCATCGCTTCGAACTGAGCGAGTCGCGGCCGCAGGCAATTCTCGAACAGACGTATCGCATTCCGGTGCGGGGGCGGCATACGTTCGGGCCGGTCTGGATTCGGATCGAGGGGCCGCTGCGATTTCTCGAAGGGCAACGGGCGTTCGAGCGTCCCGGCGCAATTCGTGTTCTTCCGGAACAGTACGCGTCTCGGGACGAGTTGATCAAAGACACCGGCGCCGAGATTGCGCTGCTCGACAAGATCGTCTACAGCCGTCAGCACGGAGCCGGCAATGAATTCGAGTCGCTCGACGAGTACCGGCAGGGGGACGACCCGCGGCGCATCGACTGGCGGACGACGGCCCGCTACGGGCGTCCAATCATCCGCCGCTACCAGATCGAACGGCACCGGGACGTGATGATCGTGATCGACTGTGGACGGCTGATGGGAACCGACAGCGATCGCGGCTCGAAACTCGATTGTGCCGTCGACTCGGCATTGCTGCTCGGGCGGGTGGCGCTCCAGAGCGGCGACCGCTGCGGATTGGGAATGTTCGACGACCGGGTGCGGGGATATCTGCCGCCGATCGCCGGACCGGCCGCGATGAACGCGCTCGCAGACTGCGTCTACGACGCGCGGGTGGCCTGGCGGGAATCGGACTTTACGCCGATGTTCGCAACGCTCCAGCGGCGGCAGGCGAAGCGGTCGCTGCTGGTCATTCTCTCCGACGTGGTTGACGCCGAAACGTCGGAACTGTTCCGCACGTCGTTGCTGCAATTACAGCGGAGGCACGTCGTGCTGTTTGCGGCGCTGCGGACCCCGCAACTCGGGCGGATCATCGAAGAGCCGATCGGGAGCATGCTGGACGGTGCACGCAAGGCGGTGACGTTCCGGCTGCTCCGGGAGCGCGAACAGGCGCTCCATTCTCTGCATCGCGGCGGGATCTACGTGGTCGACGTGGAACCGAAGCAGCTCACGGCGCCGCTCGTCAATCAGTTCATCGAATTGCGCCAGCGAAACCTGCTGTAAGTCGGAACGTCACATGAGCGTCATCGTCCCGACGGAAACGTAACCCCGCTTGCGGCTTCGCACACCCCCGCTTGCGGCTTCGCAGCAAACTCGATTCCAGTCACCGCAAATGCGGAGGCCTCCCGGGCATCCAACCGTCGTAGTCCTTAACGAACGACAGACCGACACGATTGGTTGTTGATCGGCGAAGGTTCGCGAATAATGGCGAGAGGAATGCTCGTAGTAAAAGGATCCTTCATGTCGACGCAGACAAAGCCCCAGCCCGCCCGACGACAAGACGTCCACTACGAAGAACTCAGCGAAGTGCTGGCTGATGCCCGTTCGCTGGCAGCCCGGCCGCATACAACGGTCGGCAAATGGACGTTTGCGCAGATCGTGGAGCATCTGGCGCGGGCGATCGACGCCTGCTTCGACGGGTTTGGCTTCAAGGCGCCGTGGTTCGCTCGGGCGCTGATTGCGCCGTTCCTAAAAAATTCGTTTCTGATCAAGCCGATGCGGGCGGGCTTCAAACTCCCGCAGAACGCCGACTCGTTGCAGCCCCCGGCGGACGCCGATCTGAACGAGGCGATCAATCACCTGGAACGAGCGATCGCCCGCTTCGACGAAGAGACGCCCTCACAGCCGCACCCGTTCTTCGGACGCATGGCGGCGCAGGAGGTCGAGATGCTGCAGCTTCGTCACTCGGAAATGCACATGAGCTTCGTCGTGCCGACAGAGGGGTAACCCCGCTTGCGGCTTCGCACACCCCCGCTTGCGGATTCGCAGGATCCAAAACAATGGTCGCCGCCTATCACCTCATCTGGACGGCCTATGGGTGGTGGCTGCCCAACGATCCGCGAGGCAGCATGTCGGAGGGAGTCGCCATCGAACGGATCGCGGAACTCGGGCCTCACCATTACGGAAGGAAGGTCGTCCAACCCTCATCAGCGGCACTTCGCGACTTCTACGACCGAGCGGACGGCGTGCTCAAACATGAGTTGCTGAGATTCGATATCGACCAGGTGCAGCTTATCGGACGCGCCTTCGACTCGATTGTCGACGCCCGGAAGTACACTTGCTATGCCTGTGCGATCATGCCGGATCACGTCCACTTGCTGATTCGCAAACACCGCGAAAAAGCGGAGGAGATGATCACGAACCTGCAGGAGGCAAGCCGGTCGGCGCTCGTCGAGGCCGGGCACCGATCAGACGATCATCCCGTGTGGGGAGGTCCCGGCTGGAAGGTGTTTCAGCATTCTCCAAAGCAGATCGAAACCACGATCCGGTACATTCGAGACAACCCCATCAAGATCGGCCGTCCGGTGCAAAACTGGCCGTTCGTGATCGAGTACGACGGGTGGATGCCGGGGCGGCCTCCGCACTTGCGGTGATTGCGATGAGTCGAAGTGCAATACCGCGACCGGCTCGCTACTCGTACTTCGGGACGTTCGGCTCCGGAACCTCTTCAATCAACCGGCGAATGATCTCGTCGCTGCCGTAGCCTTCCGCCTGGGCCTGAAAGTTGGGTGAGATGCGGTGCCGCAGCACCGGGACGGCGACGCGGCGGATGTCGTCGAAGGAGACGGCGGGGCGGCCGTCCATTGCGGCAACGGCGCGACCTCCCTGGATGAGGTATTGCCCGGCCCGCGGACCGGCGCCCCAGTCGATAAGATTGCGGATGAATTCCGGCGCCGACCCGTCGACCGGCCGCGTGGCCCGCACAAGCCGGGCCACGTAGTTGATCGTCAGCGGACCGACTTCGATCTGGTTGATCTGCTTCTGCAGAAACAGAATCGCCTTGGATGAGAGCACCTTTCGCACTTCCGGTTTCTCGCCGCTCGTGGTCGACGAAAGAATCTGCTCCTCTTCTTCGAGTTTGGGGTAATCGACCTTGATATTGAACATGAACCGGTCGAGTTGGGCTTCGGGCAGCGGATAGGTTCCTTCCTGCTCAATCGGGTTCTGGGTGGCGATCACAAAGAACGGTTCGGGGAGCGGCATCGTCTCCTGCCCCACGGTGACTTCCCGCTCCTGCATCGACTGCAGGAGCGCCGCCTGCGTTTTCGGCGGCGTGCGGTTGATTTCGTCGGCCAGCAGGATGTTCGTGAAGACGGGGCCGTGCACGAACCGGAATTCGCGCCGCCCGCTGTCGGTCTCGTCGAGGACGTTGGTCCCGGTGATGTCGGAGGGCATCAGGTCGGGAGTGAATTGAATCCGGCGGAACCGCACGTCGAGAATGCGGGCGATGGTGCTCACCAGCAGCGTCTTGGCCAGCCCCGGTACGCCGACCAGCAGGCAGTGACCGCCCGTAAAGATCGCGGAGAGAATCTGCTCGATCACGTCATCCTGGCCGACTATGACCTTGTGCAGTTCCTCGATCATCACTTCGCGATGCCGCTTGAACTTCTCGAGAAACTCGTCAAAGTCTCGCTTTTCGTTGGCCAAGGGAGTGGTCTTTCGTCGGGAGAGTGGGAAACGGGCGAGGCCAAAACCGTATTGAAGGGAGAGGCTGTGGACATACGCGTCGAAGGGCGACGCCCTCGAAACGAATCTAACGAGGCAGGGCCTCGGACCATGCGAGCTGCCGCTCGAAAGCGGGAACCCGCTCCCGTTGGTCGCTGAAACTCGACTCAAGTGCAACGACTTCCGGGAATAAAGTAACCTAATGGACCGCGTCCGAAATTGCCAAGAAACCGGCCCTGAGAGTGCGGTTTCGTTCGTTGACAAACGGCGCAAACCGCCACTACACTCGCCCCGCTTTGACGAGATCAATTGACTTCGATCCGATGTAGGGATCGACGGAAACCAATGCCGTTACGATGCTTCGGGAGTGAACCGCCAGGATGATTTCAAAACATTGCGGCCGCCGTGCTTATCGGCGGGTGATGTGGGGCTTGTTGGGCTACGGAGTACACACGCTTATTGGAGCCCCTGCTTGGGCTCAGGAAGGACCGGTTAGCGCGGCGGACGCCGGCGTCGGGACTTCCTTTCCAGTGGTCCTCGGCTGGGCGATTGCGCTGGTCGGGTCACTCCTGGCGCTCGGCGTCGCGTACAACTTCTACAAGTGGATGATGGATCAGGACGACGGCGACCCGCGAATGGTCGAGATCGCCGGCCACGTCCGCGCAGGGGCGAACGCCTACTTGTGGCGGCAGTACCGCGTAGTGTTCATCTTCTTTGTGGTGACGTCGATCCTGCTGGGAATCGTGGCGCTGATGGGCGCCCAATCCGGCTGGGTGCCGTTTGCCTTCTGGACCGGGGGTTTCTTCTCCGGCCTCGCCGGCTGGTTCGGCATGAAGACCGCCACCTGGGCCAGTTCACGCACAGCGCAGGCCTGCAAGCAGTCGCTGAACTCCGGTTTGCAGGTCGCCTTCCGCAGCGGGGCCGTGATGGGGCTGACCGTGGTCGGACTGGGACTGCTCGATATCTGCATCTGGTTCGCCGTGCTCTACTGGGGGTTCGGCGTTGAACTCAAGGAAGTCACCGTGACCATGCTCTGCTTCGGCATGGGAGCGAGCAGCCAGGCGCTGTTTGCCCGCGTCGGCGGCGGCATCTTTACCAAGGCGGCCGACGTCGGGGCCGACCTCGTCGGCAAAGTGGAAGCCGGCATTCCGGAAGACGATCCTCGCAATCCGGCCACCATCGCCGACAACGTCGGCGACAACGTGGGCGACGTGGCCGGCATGGGGGCCGACCTTTACGAATCGTATTGCGGTTCGATTCTGGCCAGCGGGGCGCTCGGTGTGGCGGCCTACGCGGGTCATCTCAAAATGCAACTGATGATGCTGCTGGTGCCGATGGTGCTGGCCGGCCTGGGAATCGGTCTCTCGATCGTCGGCATCTTCGCCGTGCGGACTGAAGAAGGGGCCAGTCAGCGAAACCTGCTCAAGGCACTCGGCCGCGGCATTAACCTGAGCAGTATCGGCATCGCGGTGATCGCCTTCATCGTGGTGTGGCTGATGCTCGTGAATCCATCATCCGCGATGGAGGCGGACCTGGCAGCGGATGGTTTGCGACACGGAACGCAAATGCTCGGCGTGTTCGCCGCGATTGTCGTCGGACTCGGCGCGGGCGTGCTGATCGGCTGGTGGACCGAATACTCGACCAGCGACGTCTACGCACCGACGAAGCGAATCGCCGACCAGGCGGTCACGGGGCCGGCGACCGTGATCATCGCGGGAGTGGCCGAAGGCTTCTACAGCGTATGGGTGCCGATTGTGGTCATCGGCGTGGCCATCATTCTCGCCTTTGGATTCTGCACCGGTTTCAACTTCCAGGAACCCTACCTGTTCGCCATGGGACTTTACGGCGTCGGCGTGGCCGCCGTCGGCATGTTGAGCACACTGGGGATTACGCTGGCGACCGACGCGTACGGTCCCATCGCCGACAACGCGGGCGGCAACGCCGAGATGAGCCATCTTGATCCGCAGGTCCGCGAACGGACCGACGCCCTGGACAGCCTCGGAAATACGACCGCCGCCACCGGCAAGGGATTCGCCATCGGTTCCGCCGCGCTCACCGCATTGGCGCTGCTGGCGGCCTACCTGGAAGAAGTCCGCGTAGGCTTCGAGCGGTGGGCCGACAACACTCCCGAAGTCGCCGTTACGGAGGATCCGGAGAACGCGCAATTCCGGGTCATCCGGCCCGGCGTGCTCGCTTATCGTCCCGCAGGCGACGAGCACAATCACGCCTACCTGGTTTTCCCGGCGAGAACAGACCGACAGAAGCAGCGGCTCGCCGACCTGGTCGGTCCGGAGGCCCGCGTCGGAGAATCGGTGACGGAGAACCTCACCGAACTGGAAGATGGAGGGATGATCGTCAATGTGGCGCACGCCTCGATGCCCGATTTCGTGCGGTACTATGAAGTCAACGTCATGAATCCGAAGGTGCTCGTCGGAATGTTCATGGGCGTGATGCTGGCGTTCGTGTTCTGCGCGATGACGATGAAGGCGGTCGGCCGCGCCGCCGGTGCGATGGTGGAAGAGGTGCGGCGGCAGTTCCGCGAGATCACCGGAATCATGGAGGGGAACGCCGAACCCGATTACGCCTCGTGTGTCGCCATCAGTACGGCGTCGGCCCAGAAGGAGATGATCGTCCCCGCCTGCCTCGGCCTGTTCGTCCCGCTGCTCGTCGGCCTGATTCTCGGCGTGGCGGGCGTGATGGGCATGCTCGCCGGCGGACTCACGGCCGGCTTCGCCGTCGCCATCATGATGGCGAACTCCGGCGGCGCCTGGGACAACGCCAAGAAATACATCGAGTCCGGTGCGCACGGCGGCAAAGGGACGGACGCCCACAAGGCGGCCGTCGTCGGCGACACCGTGGGCGACCCCTTCAAGGACACCTCTGGCCCGAGCCTCAACATCCTGATTAAACTGATGAGCATGGTTTCGGTGGTGTTCGCCGGACTGATCGTTCAGTACGCGTTGAATCTCTGACACGGCGGGGACGCAACGGCGGGCTCACGCCCGCCGCTCGCCTGAATAACCTCCTTGCCCGTATCTCCTGTCTTGGTCGACAAAACGGCAGCGAAATCCCGAAGTCTGCTGCACGCCTGCCAGAGCGCAAAGGTCTGCGACGACCTGCGAGGCGAGGACACCGTGGTTCTCGACCTGACCGGCGTGACGCCGCTGTTTGACTTCTTTGTGATCACGACCGGCAACAGCCGCCGTCAGATGCACGCCATCGCCGAAGAGGTCGACCGCATTCTGGAGGCCGACGGTTCGGCGCGGCGGGGGCTGGAGGGCTACGACTCCAGCACCTGGATCGTCCAGGATTACGGAGACGTCGTATTGCACGTCTTCACCGGCGAAGCCCGCAGCCTGTACGACCTCGAACATCTGTGGGGCGACGCCGTCCCGGTCGACTGGGCCTCCGCGCTCCATTCGCCACAAGGATGAACGAATTCCCCCTCCCCCAAAGCCCACGGATTGCAATCCGTGGGCTTTGTTCATAATCATCACGCCATGAACATCCTTGCCGAGCTGCGCAGCCGATTTTCCAAGGCGCTGGACGAATTCACCGACGACCCGGAACCGTTCGCCGAGATGGTCCGTCCGGCCCAGGATCCCAGGTTCGGCGACTTTCAGGCGAACTGCGCCATGCCACTGGCCAAACGCGCCGGCGCGAACCCGCGCGATCTGGCCCAGCAGCTCGTGGACGAACTGGACATCCTCGATCTGTGCGATCCCCCTGAAGTCGCCGGCCCCGGCTTCATCAATCTGCGGCTGCGGGACGACTGGCTCGAAGCGGAAGTGAATGCCATCGGACTCGACGAAAAACTGGGCGTGGTTCCCGCCGAGAAACCGCGGAAGTACGTCGTCGACTTTTCCTCGCCGAACGTCGCCAAGCCGATGCACGTCGGCCATTTGCGAAGCACCGTGATCGGCGACGCGCTGTGCCGGGTTCTCCGCGCGCTGGGGCACGACGTCACCAGCGACAATCACATCGGCGACTGGGGCACCCAGTTCGGGATGATTATCTACGGTTACAAGCACTTCCTCGATCACAGCGCGTATCAGCAGGATCCGGTCGGAGAACTGGCCCGGCTCTACCGGTTCGTCAACACGCTCTGTGACTATCGCGGCGCCAAAGAAAAGCTTCCGCACCTTGAGGATCGCCTGGACGAACTCAAGCGGCAACTGCCCGAGGCCCAGGCAGAGGCGAAAGCCGACAAGAGCCACAGGAAGAAAGTCAAACGAATCGAATCGGAGATTCGTGATCTCAGCGGCACGGGCGAGCGCAGCGGAGAAATCGAACAGACGCGCAGCAGGATTCAGGCGGTTGAATCCGACCCGGCGCTGCGCGAGGCGATCCAGTCTCATCCCGAGATCGCCCGCCTCGTGCGGGACGAGACGGCAAAGCTGCACGCCGGCGACGAAGAGAACAACCGGCTCTGGGACGAGTTCCTCCCACAGTGCATTGCGGCCCTGGAGCGAGTTTACGAGCGGCTGGGCGTCTCGTTCGACCTGACATTGGGTGAGAGCCACTATCAGCCGCAACTGGCCGCAGTCGTCGACGACCTGGCGTCGCGGAAACTGGCGGTCGAAAGCGACGGAGCGATGTGCGTGTTTATCGAGGGGAATGCGGCCCCGTTCATCGTCCGGAAGAGCGACGGCGCGTTCACCTACGCCACGACCGACCTGGCGACGATCCGGTATCGCATCGACGAACTGGGTGCGGATGCGATTCTGTACGTTGTCGACGCCCGCCAGAGCGAACACTTCGATCTGCTCTTCGCCGCCGCCCGCAAGTGGGGTTGTCTGGACGTGGAACTGACGCACGTCACGTTCGGGACCGTGATGGGCGAGGACGGACGCCCGTTCAAGACCCGCGCCGGCGATGTCGTCGGCCTCGAGAGCCTGCTCGATCAAGCGGTCGCCCAGGCCCGGAAGATCGTCGACGCCAACGACGACGCGAAACCGGGCGGCGCCGAGTTGGACGACGCAAGCCGCGCGCAGGTCGCCGAAGTCGTCGGGATCGGCGGCATCAAGTACGCCGACCTGCATCATAACCGGGACAGCGATTACATCTTCAGTTGGGAGAAGATGCTCGCCAAGAACGGCGATACGGCCACCTACATGCAGTACGCCTACGCACGGATCGGCGGGATCCTGCGGAAGGGGGGTGTCGACCGGGAGCAACTCCGCTCCGCCGGCGAACGCATTCGCCTGATTGAACCGGCCGAACGCGCACTGGCTCTTCAAATCTGCCGGTTCCCGGAGGCGCTCGAGGCGGTCGCCGCTGAGTACCGGCCGAACCAGTTGACGCAATACCTGTTCGAGACGGCCAACCTGCTGTCGACGTTCTACGAGCAGTGCCCGGTCCTCAAAGCGGAGGACGACTCAACACGCAACAGCCGGCTCGCCCTGGTCGATCTGACAGGCCGCGTGATCCAGTACGGCCTGTCGCTGCTGGGCATCGGCACCTGCGAGCAGATGTGACTGCTCGCCCCGTGACGCATTGCAATGTTCAGTCGTCGTAATCGACCGAGACATTCCCCCAGCGGTCGTAGCGGTATTCGATCTCGCGCGTGCCGTAGGGGGTGTAGAACTCGTACTCAGTCTTGCTGAACAACGGTCCGCTGCGGTACTTCACCCGGTACGGAGCGACGTAGGCGGGCGCTGGATAAGCGGCCGCCGGCGCCGGAACAACCACCGGCCGATAGACGGCCACGGGCGCCGGGGCGTAATAAACCGGCGGCGCATAGTACGGTGCATACACCGGGGGAGCCGCGTAGTACGCAGGTGGCGCGTAATAGTAACCATCCTGAGCGACTGCCGAATCGAGCGGGCACAATCCAGCGGCAAAGACGACGGCAACAGCAGTGATCATGCGAATCATCGGAGAGTCCTCCTGCAACGTGGATACGGGGAAACGGTCAACCATTTCGGTGGTCTGGGAACTCTACAAAAGATGGTAACAACGTGCGGCCGACTTTCCACCCCAGTTTCGCGCCGGCCCCCGGCTGGAGATGCGAGACGCGTCTTACCGCGTGCGGGCTCGACACAAAGCCTCGTCGTTGCGCGTCTTGGCGACTTTGCGTCTTCGCGTGGAGAATTCAAGGCACGTGCCGCTCCCCCGGTCTCACGCTCTTAATTCGCTCCGCCGCCAGCATTCCGGCCGGTTTTTTCTGGAAGTACCACCATTCCAGCAGCAGCACGATGAACGCCAGCGCTGCGAGAGTCGGCCACAACGGCTTGTCGCTGCTGAGCCGGTCTTCTTCGGCAGCGACGCTGAGTTCGCGAAACTGGATTTCATCGACGCTGTACAGCGACGTCTCGGTCTGGTTCATCAGACTCACACCGAACCGTTCGATCAGCCCCTCTCTGTCGCGGAGTTCGTAACGGCCCACATACGGCGCTCCCACGCCGTCCAGAATCCCGTCCTCCCCCGTCGCATACCCCGCCGACAGGCCGCGCGGGCCGGTGACGCGGTAAGTCGTCTCCGGTTCGAGTTCCCGTTCGGGCAAAACTCCGGTCGTCACCGGCTTCAGTTCCGACAGCGACGCCTGCTGGAGCGCGATGTTCACCGCGTTCTGGACCATGATCGGAAAACCGACCCGGTAAGGCAGCGTCGAGCGATCCGTGTGGAACAGCAGATAGTAATACAACCGCGGCCCGTCGCGCTTCCTGAGCATCAACGGTCCCTGACTGCCGAACACGAGAAACTCATAACCGAGTTCCTCGAAATCCCCGTCCTCAACCCCGTCCGCGCGCTGCGGCAAATCGGTGATCACCACCTGCTTGAGTTGCACGTGTTGCAACAGCGGTGCGTCCCGCTTCCAGTCGACAACTTCCGACTCGCCGAATTCCACAGTGACCAGCGACTCCAGATCTTCCGGGACGACTCCTACGAACACGTACGTCGTCGATTCTGTGTTCAGATCATCGCGGTTGTCGGAAAAGACGAGATCGTACCGTGACAGATCGGCTTGGCCCTCGTCGTCCGGTTCGAGAATGACCCCCTCCAGACCGCGCAGCATGTGCCGGTAGGTCGCCAGCTCGGGCGGACAATAGACGAGCAGCTCGCGTCCGATCGGCAACTGCAGGTATGCGCTGTTGTCGGACGACAGCGCGTCGTGTCCGTCGGCGGAGAGCGTCGCTTCCAGGAACGCCGGCCGACTGGCGTCCACGCTGAAGACCAGCCGCTGCGACTCCCCGGCTTCGAGGGCCACCGGTTCCGGTTCGCCGAGCGGCAACCCGTCGGCTGTCAGCTTGACTTCGCCTGAGCTGGAACTGGCTTCCCCCGCCTCAACGCGCACGAACACGTCCCAGCGATCAACGGCCGCCCGCCGGGCGTTGAGGGCCGTAATGCCCATGTTCCGCCCGGCTCGAGGAACCTGCCGGAATTCCAGTTGATACGACAGGTCGAAATCAACGGTCGCGATCCGTTGCCCCGACGGGTCGGGCCGCGTCGGAAGGTTCCCGTCCGAGTAAAGCAGGACCTTTTCGACGGTGAACGTCCGCGTGAGCGCCTGCGCAACCTGCAGGCCGTCCTCGAGCCGGCTCGGAACGTCGGTCACCTCGATTTCGTCCAGCGCGCTCAGCAGCACCGGCTGGTTGTCCGTAAACTCGGTCAACCGCCGTGCGGTCGAGTTCACCGCAATCAGGGTGATCCGCTGGCCGGGCAGCATGTCTTCGATGACCTCCCGCACCTGTTCCTTGACCAGGTCGAGCCGCGACTTCCCGCTTTCCTCATCGACGGCCCCCATGCTGGCGGAGCAATCGATCAGGATCGGCAGATCCTTGAGCTGTTGCTCCTCCCCCTGCAGGAACGGCTGCATCGCCGCCAGCGCGAGCAGCGAGAGAATGATGACCTGCAGCAACAAGAGCAGGTTGCGTTTGAACTTCTGGAACGGCGAATTGACCCGCTGATCGCTGATGACCTGCTGCCACAGCGCCAGCGAGGCGACGTCCAGCCGCGGCCGCTTCAACTTCAGAAAGTAGAAGATGATCAGCGGGATCAGCAGCAGAAACAGCCACGCATACGACGCGGTCGAAAATCCAGGCCACCAGGACATTGAGGGTTTTCAGTTTTCGGTTGTCAGTCGTCAGCGATCAGTTGAAGGGAAACGCCGCCAACCATCCGTCACACCCGCGGCCATCCGTGTCCCATTCGAACGTCCCTGTGCACCACGTCTCACTCCGACGAATGGAACGCCGATGAACACGGATCGCACGGATCAGCACCGCAAAGCTGACGGCGACTACGGCGGTCTACCTTTCCGGTCGTTGGTCAGAATCTTTCGCTTGAAAGTCGCCTTCGGTCCGAAGTTCAGGATCAGGCCGACTTCCTTGCTGGTCGCACGCAGGTAGTTCACGAGTTGCGCCTCGTGCGCGTCCGAGATCGATTTCGCCGCCTTGATTTCGACAATCACGCACTCTTCAACCAGCAGATCGGCGAAGTAGTCCCCCACAATTTCCGATTCAAAGTGCACTTGGATCGGATGCTGCGTCTGAACGCGCAGACCCCGTTTTCGCAGTCTCAACGCCAGGCTGTTTTCGTAGACTCGCTCGAGAAATCCCGATCCCAGGCTGTTGTGCACGTTGAAAAACTCTTCAATGACTATTCCTGTGACGTCCTCATGCAACAGCGGCTGAGCATTCATTCACATGTCTTTCTGCTCCGTGGCAATCCGTCACACCCGCGGCCATCCGTGTCCCATTCGAACGTCCCTGTGCCTCACCGAACCCACCCCTTCCGCAGGAGGCGGTCGAACAGCAGCGACTTGATCGGCTCGTCGGAGGAGACCGAAAGGAACCGCCCGCTGCGTTTGCGGCACTCGGCGGAGAGATGCGCCTCAAGGGCCAACCGGTGTTCGTGGTAAATGCCGAGGAGTTCGCCGACGGACGAGACGTCGAGCGTCTGCTGCGTCTCCGAGTCGATGAACCGCAGGTCGCCCGTCAGCTCCGGGTCGATTTCGCTCGGCCCCAGGATCTGCAGCCCGTAGATTTCGAGCCCTGCGTTGTGCAGCAGGTTGAAGCCGCGCGTCAGGTCGCCGAGAGTGAGGAAATCCGAAAGCACGATCGCCACGCCGCGGCCGCGGTGCCGTTTGAGGACTTCTTCGATCGCCTGCTCAACGGGAAACGCGCCGCCCCCTGCCAGACCTTCGAGAAACTTCAGAAACCGCTGCAGACTCGCCCGGCCGGTGACCGGCGGCATGATGACCGGTTCGCTCTGCAGCGACGCGCACGAATAGACGCTGACCCGCTCGACGTTCATCAGCCCCATCACCCCGAGCGCCGCCGCCGCCTGCCGGGCCAGGTCGAACTTCTCCTCGAACAGCATCGACTGCGAGGCGTCGAGCAGAATCACAACGTGCATCTCCTCTTCATGCGCGAAGAGCTTGAGATAAGGGTGATTGAGCCGGGAAAATATGTTCCAGTCGACATACCGGATGTCGTCGCCGGCGACGTAGTCGCGGTAGTCGGCGAACTCGATGCTCGTGCCCCCCTTGGACGAGAGGTGCTCGCCCCGCATGCGGTTCGTCTGCCGCCGGATCGGGTTGAGCCGCATCCGCTCGACGCGGGCCAGCACGTCGTTGGGGAGCAGGGTCGTGAATTGGGAGACGGGCATCGTGTGCGATCAGGTTTCAGCAGTTGGGGGTCCGGCGGCGGTCGGGCGAGTGCGCAGGATCGTCGCCGCCCATTCGCGGTCTCCCTCGCTCAAGGGCGGCTCGGGATCCCGCCCGTAATCGAGGGCGTAGTCGTACCCGCCGCGGTCGTACGTCAGGTCATGCGCCTCCTGCAGATCGAGCGCGACATCGTCGTCGCCCTCCTTGAGGGGGATCGGGATCGTCGGCAGCCGGTCTCGCATCATCCACGCGAAGACGTCGACCTTCGGCCGCCGCCCGGCCCGCGCGACGAAGGCGAAGTAGTCCCCCGGCGGCAGCGGCTCGATCGTCGGCAGCCTGCTCCCGACCCGCAGCAGATCGATTTCAATGATGTGCGTCTCCGTCCGCAGGTAGTTGGCCCGCTTCTGCAAGTACTCCGGCTGACCGTCGGCGGCCCGTTTGTTCCAGGGCGAAAGGACTTCGATCAGCGCGACGACGTCGCCCCGCTCGCGCGAGCGGATGACCAGGTATTTCTGCGCGACATTCGATGGCATGGGCAGCGTGAGAACGTGCGGCGCGAGCGTCGCCGTCGCACCGGCCGGGGCCGACCCCGGCAACCCGCCCCCCTCGACCACCGACGCGTCCGGCGCATAGTGGTGCTCGACCTGCTCCCCGTCTTCGTCAACCAGAAAGACGTAACGTTCGACATTGACCGTGTAGTTCGGACGGACATGAGGGATCAACAACTCCCGCAGTACGGGTACGAAGCCCGCATGGAAGTCGCCCCACAACTGCCCCTCAATGAACGGGTCCATACCGGGAAACGGCGATGGCATTTTTCACTCCTTACGCGGCCTGCTCCGGCAGATTCCTCACGCATTCGCCGATGAGATCGCTCACCAGCACGTTCTCCGCCTGGCCGTCATAGTTGAGCAGCGTGCGATGCCGCAGCACTTCATCGGCGAAGTACCGGATGTCCTCGAACGCGACATGGGCCCGGCCCTGCGACAGAGAACGAACACGAGCCGCCTTGATCAGCGATTGGGCCGCGCGGGGACTCGCCCCCCAGCGAACGAAACGCTTCACGCCCTCACTGGAGAACTCGGTCGCAGGATGCGTGGCCAGCACCAGCCGGCAGGCGAAATCACGGATCGGATCCGCGACGACGACCTTCGCCAGAACTTGACGCAACTCCATGATCCGTTCGGAATTGAGCAGCTTCTCCAGAGCCACCGGTTGCCTGATGATCGTGCGATTGACGATGTCGTTCAGTTCGTCCCGCGAGACGAACGGGACGTCGACCTTGAACAGGAACCGGTCGAGTTGCGCTTCGGGCAGCGGGTAGGTCCCTTCCTGTTCGATCGGGTTCTGCGTCGCCATCACGAAGAACGGCTGCTTGAGCCGGAAGTGCTGGCCGGCGGTGGTCACCGTCCCTTCCTGCATTGTTTCCAGCAGGGCCGACTGCGTTTTGGGGGTCGCCCGGTTGATCTCGTCCGCCAGCAGCAGTTGCGTGAAGATCGGCCCCTGGCGGAACTCGAACTGATACCGCCCGTGCTCGTCGGTCTGCATGATGTTCGTGCCGATGATGTCGGCCGGCATCAGGTCGGGGGTGAACTGGATGCGGCGGAAGTCGAGGTCGAGCACCTGCGACATCGCCTTGACCAGTTCAGTCTTGCCCAGGCCGGGCACACCCTCCAGCAGCACGTTGCCGCCGCAAAACAGAGCGGTGAGGGCGCATTCGACGACGCGCTCCTGGCCGACGATCAGCTTCCCGATCTCGGCCCGCGCGGCTGCGAACGTCTTGCGGAAATCCTCCGCCTCGTGCTGCAAGTGTTCAACGTCTTGAGGATTGGGCATGGGAGTTGTGGTTGTCAGTGGTCAGTGGTCAGTTGCTCTTGACTCTTGGCTCTTGGCTATCAGCTATTCCTCGCTGTCCTGTTGTCGCTTGCGCTTCATTTCCAGCAGGCGGCTGGTGGTTGTTGCGTCGTCTGCGGTGGGAGGCTGCTTCTGGTCCGGCTTTGGTTCCGATTTCGGCTTCCTGGCGGCCGTGCGGCGGCCCTGTTGTTCCCTGATGTACGCCGTCGTTTGCGCCAATGTTTGAAGCGGCCGCTCTTCGCGTTTCTCAAATTGCTCGCTGACGTCCTTCTTCCGCGCCAGCAGGGCCCCCATCGTCTGGGTCGATTCGCCCCGCTTGTCGAACCCGAGCGCCCGCTTGATCGTGTACCAGTCGAGCTGCACCCGCCGGAAGGCGACGTCGAGCGGCAGCAGGCAGGCCAGCGCGATCAGGAACCAGTCAAAGATCGGCTGCGAACTCTGCTTCGGTTCGCGGGGACTGAAGATTTCTTCAGACGTCGCGTCGAGGTCGAGCTTTCTCCCGCCGGTCGTTTTGTAGATCTGCTCCAGCACGGGCCAGTTCGAGCGGAAGTTGATGTACTCGGGCGAGTAGGAGACGATGAACCCGGAATGGACCCGCTCTTCCCGGTCGCCGCCGATGCCCAGGGCCGTCACCTGATAGCGCCCGGCGCCCCACAACGGGAAGGTCGCCTGGTAGCGCCGGGCTCCGATCTGCTTGAGCTGGACAGTCTCCGTCTGTTCGCGCGGCCCGCCGACCTGGGCCACGACGTCGAGGAACATCTCATCGGGATGAAAGTCCTCCACCATGATGATCCCCTCGTTCTCCGATGTATAGCTCCACATCTTGAGGTGACCGTCCTGCCGCACCCGCGAAATGCGGATTAGCAGTTGCTTCACAAAAGCCCGATAACGGTCCCAGTCGACCCAGTTCTGTCCCCAGTTGGTGGACAGGTCCGAAGTGAAGGCCGCCGTCACCCCCAATCCATACTGCCACACGGCCAGCACGGGATCGGTTTCCCCTTCGGTGGCTTCCTTCGGGACGGTGAACAGAATGTCCTCGACCGGCCGGTCCTCCTTGAGGGACGTCAGCACATAGCCTTGGAGCGAGGGGACGCCTTCGATCCCGTCGAGCACCTGCGAGGGGAACCCGGCCTGGGGAAAAATCTCCTCGTTCTGGATCATGCTCCGTTTGAGGGTCTTGGCCTCCTTGATAAAGATTGAAGGGAGTTCGTTCGGGTCGTCCGGACTGTAATACCGGCCTCCCGTCTGACCGGCGATTTGCCGCAACACCTGAACTTCCACTCCGCCGTGCGGAAAGATCGAGATTGTTGAGACGCTTACCTGGGCCTGCTTGAACTGCTGCACGAGTTGCGGCGTGGGCGGCTGGGGATCGCCGTCGGAAATGATGATCATGTGCCGCGTCGCCGCATCGCTCTCCTCGAGCGCTTTCAGGCCCATTTGCATTGCCGGGCCGAATGCCGGCATGTCGCCGATCAACGCGTTGTTGATGGTCGGCACGAGGCTTTCGTATTCGCCGGCCGGCGTCAGTTCAAACAGCCACTCGTCGCCGCCGCCGCCGAAAACAAGCACGCCCACCTCGTCCTGCTCTCCCAGCACTCGAATCGCCTGCTTCGTGATCCGCTTGCCCCACGTGTTTCCTTCCGGGAACTCGCAGGTGTGCAATATGATCGCCAGCGCTCCCTTGGGCAGGATTTTTTTCTTCGAGATGTCCATCGACACCGGGAGCAGGTCTTCGACGACGGTGCGGTGGTAACCGCCGGGGCCGAAACTGTTCTCCCCGCCCACCATCAGGAAGCCGACGCCCTGGTTGTACACCGCGTCGTGCAGGGCCTGCAGCTTGATGCTGTCGAACGCGTCGTGCGGAGCGTTGCAGAAGATCACGCAGTCGTAGGGCATCAAGGTGAGGGGATCATCCGGGAAGTCGTAGGCGTCGATGATGTCGACCGCCCGCTCACCCTCGCGAATCGCCTGCGCCAGCGACTCGTGGTCCTGCGGATTGCCGAGCGGATCGGTCACCAGCAGCACTTTGCCTTCGCCCTCGACGTAGATGTAGCCGATCGCCTCGTTGTTCTGCTGCACCTGGTCGCGGTCGTCGTCCGCTTCGATCGTCACGCGGTACTCGTAGTATCCCGGTTCGCGGAGGTAGATCGGAATGTCGTAGCGGTTTTTGCCCGCCTGGTAGGCGATGTCGATCGCGGGCTGAGCAACGGCGTTCTCTTCGAGGACCAGCTTGCCGCTGCCGTCCTGCAGGGCGGAAACGACGATCGACGCCTCATAGTTTTCGCCCGCCTTCACGAACTGCGGCAGCTCGATCCGCTCGATCCAGACTTCTTCGTCGACCGTGTAATCAAACGGCAGCACGTCGACGCGGATTTCCCGTTTCTTGAGATCCCCCAGAACCTGCTGCAGGTTGCCCGACGTCTCATTGCCGTCGGTGACGAGCACGATCCGCCCCCGGTTCTCCTCCGGCAGCATCGCCGCCGACAACGACAGAGCCTGCTCGATGTTCGTCGAGTCGGGATTGATGCGGGTGTTGAAGATCAGCCGGCCGTCTTCGAGCGGGAAGGTCGTCCGCGGCGGAAGTTCGACGGCCGCATTGTTCCCGAACACGATCAACCCGGCCTCGTCGCCGGGCGGCATCTGCTCCACGGTCTTGGCGACAAAATCAGCCGCGATCTGCTTGGGGTTGCGCTCCGCATCCGCGTCCTTGGGCCCCATCGAATCCGAGATATCAAGGGCATACACGACCGACAGCGTGTCGTTCGTCCGGACCGCGCGCGGTTCGGCGATCAGCGCGACAAAGATGCCGACCAGTGTCAGTCGAATCACCAGCGAAATGACCGACCGCGTCCGATTGAGTCCGCTGTAGCCGTTCAGGCTCATCCACCAGAACCAGACGGCGACCGCGATCAGCCAGAACGCCGCCGGTCGCGTGAAGAGGACGACTTCACAGGTTCTGAGAACGCTTGTGAGCCGGCCGGGCAGGGCGTCGGCGACGCGCTCCGGCAGGATTTTGCCCGCATCGAGCAGCAGCACCACCGCCGCATACACCAGCAGGAAGACCACCAGCGGCAGGGCGTCCGTCCATCGCAACCGCGAGCGCGGCGACGGGAAGAAGCTCTTGAGAACTCGGGGAACTCTCACGGCACAAGCTCCACCATCCTGCGGTTCCCCGTATCGCCCACCACGATTCGTCCCTGGGAGTTCACGGCGAGTCCCCACGGCGTCCAGAACTGGTTCTCGCCGCGTCCGGTGCTTCCGAACCGCCCGATCACCTCGCCCTCGAAGGAGAGCCGCGAGACGCGGCCCGCTTTGTATTCCACCACATAGAGTGATTCGTCCTGCACCGCCACATCATAAGGATAATCGAGATCAGCGCTGCCCGCACGGTTCACAATGCGATCGAACTCTCCGCTGTCACGAAACGCCTGGATTCGATTGTTGATCGCGTCGGCGACGTAAACTGTCCCGTCGTGCCAGGCGAGCCCGCTCGCCCGCTGAAACTGTCCCGGTTCCGTTCCGACGCTGCCGAATTGCATCAGGCATTCGCCGTCTTCGGTGAACTTCTGAATCCGGTCGTTGCCCCCGTATTCGGAGACGTAAACGTTCCCCTGCGAATCCTGAACGACCCCGCAAGGGAAAATGAACTGGCCCGGTCCTTCTCCGTTTTCGCCGAAGGTGCCGAGAAATTCGCCCGCTTCGTCGAAGAACACGCAACGGTGGTAGTGCGTATCCGCCACACAGACGCGGCCGTCGCGGAGGACGCAGATTCCTTCCGGGTTTCCCACGTCCGACTCCGGCATTCGCCAGCGGCGCGCGAGTTCTCCCTCCGAGTCGTAAACGAGAACCCGCCCGGCGTCATCCAGAACGTACAGCATGCCGTCCGGCCCGAACGTCATGGCCCGCGGAGCGGGGAGAAAACCTTCCTCCGCCGGCAACGACCGGGAGTGCACCTCGCTCACCGGAAGCTGCACGGACGGACCATCGGACGACCCGTCGCATCCACAGACCAGAATCGCCAACAACCCTGCCAGCGCCGCCCTGAGCGCCACGCGCATTCCGCGTCGCAGCGAGTCCGAAACCGGCCGGTGGTACACGCGGCGGCGCGCACCGGAGGTTTCGTGCCGCAAGTCGGCGACTGCCACGCCGCCGCAGAATCGGGCCTCTTCGACGAAATGCGGTCCCGTCTCTGAAACATCGAGACTCAGCTTCTCGGGACGAACACGAACGGCGCCCTCAGCCGTCGCGCCGAGCCAACGGGACGCCTCCCCGTCTTCAAACCAGTTGATGGGGCCGAGAAACCGCGCGACGTCGCAAGCCGGTGGCTCGTGGTAGAGAGTCTGCACGGGCCCCTGCCAGATTAACCGTCCTTCGTCGAGGCAAAGAACATGGGTCGCTTCCCGCAGGACAATCTCCGGCTGGTGGGAAGCGAAAACAAGCGAGCCGCGTCTCTCTTCGATCGCCGTTCGGACCGCCGCCCAATATCGCTCCTCACGGGCCGGATTGACGTGAACGAACGGCTCATCCATGACCAGAACGCGCGCTCCACTGGCGACGGCCCGCGCGGCGGAAAGCCGGGCCGCTTCGCCGGCGGAAAGCCGATCCGCTTCGGCCCTCGCCAGACCTTCCAGGTCGAAATCACGCAGAATCGAGTCGATCATTACGCCTGCATGGGGCGCGACGAGTTCGAGATGCCTTTGCACCGTCAGGTGCGGCCAGAGCCCGTCGTCGGGCGGGCACCAGGCGAGCGGCGGTGCGTTTTCAGCGTCCAGGAAAGAATCGACGTTTCCCGTACCCGGCTGTTCAAAGCCGACGAGCAGGTTCAGAAGAGTCGTTTTCCCCGCGCCGGAATCGCCAATGATCGCCGTGACGCCCGATGGAATCTCGGCGGTCAACCGGTCGAGTCGCGGCCTGCCGCGACCCGGCATCGTCACGCCATCGAGCCTCCACAGAGCACTCGCCATTCGACTTCATCACAGGTTAAACACGGATCGATGATGTGCAGACGGTCACACGACAGCACTGTTCAGAAACGACGGGCGGAATACACGACGCGGCGCCCGGCGACGAGAACGACCAGTAACAGCAGCGGAACCAGCAGAGCAACGACGACCATCGCGGCCAGTCCGGAGAAGTGACCGTAATGCATCAGATTGTACAACCGCATCACGGCCGGTTCCATTCCCGGCGGAGAGAGCATGGAAGCGAGCGTCAATTCCAGATAGGCCCAGAAAAAAGTGATGGCAAACGCCCAGAATCTCGGTCGCCCCGTCAGTTGCCACGCCAATTCGGCAAAGCCCCTTCTTGCTTGAGTCGATGCGGTTTCATGTCGTTGCAGACGCACCAGATGCCGGGCCGAGGTCTCCCGCTCAATCCCCAGGCAACTCAGCAGAACCAAGCTTCGCGGCAGGAGGTAGAGCGTCAGCCCCAAAAGCAGCAGCACCGGAAACCCATACGCCAATTGAGGGGCAAAGCGTTTGAAGAAAGCCGAGAGCCCCAGTCCCAGAACGAGGCTTCCGCTCAGTCCGGGAAGCAATGCCAGGCCCAACAGACCCACCGCCGCGATGCGTCGCGTTGTCCCGCCGGGACGTGGAACCGAGTCGGACGGCCGGGCCAGCCTGCGAACCCGGCGTGCGATCACCAGCGCTGCCAGAGTCGCCGTACCGGCGTACAGCAGACCGTTCACCAGTTCGCGGAAGAACGACTGCTGCCGCAGGATCACGTCGAAGCCGTCGATCATGCCGCCCAGCACGAAATAGCCCGGCACAACGGCGTTCAGCAGACATCCCGCACCCAGAAACAACCACCAGCCGCGGCCAACGGGGGGATGCGGCGGCTCGACGTCGCTGTGCGAGTAGGCGCTTCTCCTCCACAGCCAGATGAGCACCGGAACGATCAGCGCGCTTTGAATCAGGACCACGATTCCGAGACAGCGCATAATCGCCGACAGATCGACCAGACCCGCCTGGCGGGTGAACAGCCATTCGGTCCAGCCCCGCGCCTGCATCAGCGAGGCGATCTCCGATTCCTGGAACGCCGTCAGAAAAATCACCGAAGCTGCCGGCAGCCAGACTTGCCCAGGCCCCCGGCCGAGCAGCCGGATGTATTCGCGCCGCGTCGGTGAAGTTCCGCGGCGTCCCATGATCCGAAAACAATGCACCGCTTCCGGCGAGACGGACGCCGGCGGCGAGAAGTAGATCAACAGGACGCCGACGGGAATCGACTGGCAGGCGATAATCGCCGCGTACAGCAGTTCGTTCCAGAGCGGGTAGTGAACCAGTGAGAGCCCGTAGTTGCGATAGGCGTAGCCGACCAGCAAACCGGGGCTGAAGAAGGGGATCAGCAACAGGCTCCAGGCAAGCCGCTGGGTCGTCCCGCTCACCTGGCGCAACAGGCGTTTCACGTGAAACGCGACCCAAAGCCCGGCGGCGGCGACCAGCAGGCTGCGCAGCAGCGACCACCCACAGGCGGCTGCGAACGTCATGGAGCGTACTCCGCCTTGAGCCACTGCAGGCATTCGCGGCGCGCCCCGCCCAGCGTTGTGAGATCGGCCGATTCCTGCGCCCAGCGGGCGAGCGGCTTGACGTCCTCGGGAAGTTCGTCCTCATCGACCGGTCCGAGTGGAATCTGCCGCGAGGCCGACGCCGCCAGTTTCAGTTCCGTCTCGCGCGACGCGAGATAATCAACCAGTCTCTGCGCCGCACTCAATCGCTGCGTCCCCTTGATGATCGCCGCGCTGTTGGGGATGCAGATCGTCCGGCCATCGACCCGGATCGGCAACTGCGCAACAGGCGCTCCGGCGTCCTTTCCAACGAAGAAGTCGTCCGTGTCGGTCATCCCGAACGCGCATACTCCCTCCGCCACCAGGTTCTTGACGGTGGAGTTCCCCGTCACGAAGCGGCAACCCCGACGCTCCAGGTCGGCGTGGAACTGCTTGAGCCCCTCCTCGCCGAGAGAATCCCACAGCAGGCTGTAATGCGAAAGCGTTGTGCCGAAGACCGGCACGGCGACCGCCATCAGCGAGAGGTCATCACTCGCGAGTCCCTCTTTTACGGCAGCCTCGGTTGGTTCCATCAACTCGGTGTTGATGATCCAGACCCGCAGCCTCCCGCCGAAACCGACCCAGTGGCCGTCGTGGTCCTTGAACGGGGCGGGGATGCGTTCAAACGCCGCCCCCTGATACGAATGCAGAACGCCGGCCTCCTGGAGCTGGATTGTGCCCAGCGTCTGGTTGTTCCAGAAGACATCGCATTGCGGCGCGGACTGCTCCTGCAGAATTCTCTCGACGAGGCCGAGTGACTTGGTCGCCTCGGTATCGGGCACGATGACGACCGGGATGCCGGTGTCTCGCTCGAATTCTTTCAGAATCGGCTCAGCAAAGATGAGATCGTGGGCGCAATAGACAACGAGCGCGTCGTCATCGGGACGGGAGACAAGGTACCATCCGATCAGCACGGTCGCGGCCCCGGCCAGGGCGATCAGACCGAAGGGCGGGGATCGACGGGACTTGTCGTCGTTCATCACGGGGCCTCGCCGTCAGATAAAAGAGAACCCCCGGCCGGAACCGGGGGCTTGCACGACTTCGCTTCCGCGAGGAACAATTCGCCCTGCCAGTGGTTGTTCAATCCTGAATGGACGGGTCGGGCGCCACTGGCTTTGCCAGTGCCTCGCGCAGTTGACGTCCTTTCCGGTTCGCACTGGCGGAGCCAGTGGCACCCGTCAATTCAGCCTGGATGAGCCACGAGGGCCCTGTCAGGGCGCTAGTTTTCTTCCGCCTGAAGCGCCGGTTCGACCCGGTCGATATTGTCGAAGTACTTCTGAATGGCATCGGTGTATCCCGGCGGAATCTGTTCCTGGTCGATTGCCTCCGAGACACCCTGCTTCACGTCTTCCAGAGCCTGGCGGTACTCCTTGCGGGCTTCGCCGCTGTCGCTGAGTCCTTTGGTCTTCATGGACAGCAGCACTTTTCCCTTCTGGATGGCCGACTTCGACCGCTCGCTGACGAAGTCGGTTTCGACGGAGTCGTCTTCAGGGACTTCGCCCCCCTCTCCCATCCCTTCGCCGCCCGTCCCCTCGCCGTCGCCCCGGCCTCCCCTCGCCGCCATCATCTGCTCATAGAGTTCGGCGTAGTCGCTCAGACTCTGGCAGTCTTCGCAGGCCTCGCCGTCGAGCATTTCTTCGCTGTTGAGTTCCTTGGCCATGCTGATCAGCCGCATCGCCTCTTCAAGGCTTTGCATGTCTCGCACCGTCTGGGAGAGTTCCTTGGCTTCCATCTGTGCGAGATTCATCGACTCCTGCAGCGCCTGCAGGGCCTCCTGGGAAAGGTTTTCAGACTTGCTGTTCTGCATGGCCTGCAACTGTTCGGACGCCCTCTGCAAAGCAGCCGCCAGTTCCTGAGAGCCTGCCTTGTCGCTGGCGAACTCGGACATGTCGTCGATCTGCTTCTCGATCTTCCGCATCAACTCCTGGCGTTCGTCGGAGTCTTCCGTCTGAGCGAGACGTTCCAGATCGTTGGCGAGTTCTTCGATGTCGTCCTGCAAGCCCTCGGTCGATCCCTCCTGCAGTTCCCGCTCCCATTGGCGCATTTGTTCCGCACCCCGCCCGCCGAACTTCCCGTCCAGCTCGGAGCTGTTCAGTTTGTTGCTCAACTGCTCGGCATTCAGCTTCCGCCACTTGTCACCGAGCGTCTTCTGGTTGATCGCCAGTTTCTGAGCGTTCTCTTTTCGCTGCGGCTGACGCATCTGCTGAAAGTCGGCTTTGAGCTTCTCGATCGCCTGCTCGACGTCTTCAGAATTTTCGTTTTCGACGTCCTTATGCCGGGCGAGTTCGTTCCTGCGAATTTCATTCTCTTTGCGCGTCTGAGCGATTCGTTCCGCCAGGTCTTCCTGCTCCCTGGCCTGCGCCTGCGCGCCGAACGGGTCCAGAGCAGGCAGGAAGAATATTCCCAAAGCCAGCAGACCGACGACGGCCGGCATCACCAGACCGCCCAGTAGCGACGGACGTTCCCAGGCGTAAGGAACGATCTTGTCCGCCCGCGACTTGCGGGCCCGCTCTTCGGCGTCCCGGCCGACCAGCGGTTTGTAGTCGCCCGCGCAGCGGTCGAGCATCGTGAGCGTGAGAAACAGATCCTTCGTTCCCTGCCCGGCATCAGCCTGTCTGGCGGCTTCGGCCATGTTGGGAAAGCGGGTGAGCGCCAGCCCCAGCACGACCGCCGCGCCCGGAATGGCCCACAGGGTTTGCGGCGAGAACACGTCGGGAATCAGGCCCGTCAGCCGCGCGACCAGCAGGGCGACCCCGTATGTGATCGCAACGCCGATGAAGCAGAGGAAGACCCGCCACGCGAGCTTTGCGAAGTAAAGCCGCCAGGCGACATGCTTCAGGAGCCGCTCAGAACTGGGAAACTCGCTCATTTCGGCCATCCTTCGGGAAAACTGCGGGGCCCCGGTGAATCGAGGGCCGTGCGGCAGTTCTCTTTACGTCTGAAGTCTAATCCGTATTGGGAGTTCGTTCAATATTTCGCGGGATTCGAGGGAATCTCCGCGATGTGTTCCGGCGTCGTCCCGCAGCAGCCGCCGATGATTGCCGCCCCAGCCTCAAGCCACTCGGTGGCATGCCGCGCGTAGACGACGGGGTTTATGCTGTCGGTCATCACCCATTGGCCGTTCTCATCGGCGTAACCAATGTTGGCATAAGCCCCGACCGGCATCCTGGAGCAAACTTCCCGAAGCTCGGAAAGCGCCTGCAAGACCGCGTCTGCCGGCAGGCAATTCACCAGAAGCGCGTCTGGGCCAAGCGCGCCCACGACTCGCGCCGCTGCGGTGAGCGTTTCGCCGGAAAGCAACCGGCCGTCCCGACCACAGACGAAACTGACCAGAACCGGCAGGCCGGTTTCGAGCGCCGCCTGGGTGGCGACGGCCGCTTCGCGGATCGTGTTGTGCGTCTCGACGAGGATGGCGTCGACGCCGGCTTCCGCCAATTGTCTCGACATCCGCCGGTGTTCGGTCTCCAGTTCGGATTCCGGCGGCGCCAAGTGCGGTGAATAGCAGTCTTCGAGCGGCGCCTGCGAGCCGGCCACCCACGCCGCATCACCGGCTGCCGCGCGAGCCAGTTCAACGGCCGAATGCGTCAGGTCCGCCGCGCGGTGGGCCAGTCCGGCCGACCGCAGACTCCGCTGATGCGTGCGGAACGTGTTGGCCGTCAACAGTTCCGCACCTGCAACGACGTAGTCCGCATGCACGGCGCGAACGATCTCGGGCGCCGTCAGCAGCGCCGCGCTGGACCATTCGGGCCGGTTGACGTCGAAGCCTCGCCGCGCGATCTCTGTGCCGGTCGCGCCGTCGAGGAGGATGGGCGAGCCCTCTTTTAACCGACTACGCACTGTGTCAGCAGACCGCATGGCGCCTCCGTCGTCCAGTAGCCATCGGTGGGCTGACGCCGCGCCGCTCGCCGTCAGGCATCTGCTGTCGCCCACTCGTCGACGTATTCGTAAAATACGTTCCGCTGCCGGGGGATGTAGCCGGCGTCGGTGATGCAGCGGCGGATCGACTCCAGCGAGAGATGATGGACTGTCCCGGCCTCGGCGACGACGTTCTCTTCGATCATCAGCGATCCCATGTCGTTCGCGCCGAAGAAGAGAGCCATCTGGCCTGTCTTTTCCCCCTGCGTGACCCACGACGACTGGATGTTGGGGATGTTGTCCAGATAGAGCCGGGCCACGGCTTGCGTCTTGAGGTATTCAAACGCGCCGGCGGGCGGCAGCGTCGACATGTCGACGCCTCCCTTCCGTCCCCCCTCGGCGTCGCGACCGAACCACGGCGCGTGCTCCGGCGGTTGATGCGTCCAGCAGATGAAGGCGGTGAATCCCCCCGTTTCGTCCTGCACTTCTCTCAGCCGGTCGAGATGCTCAACCCGGTCCTCCAGCGTCTCCACGTGGCCGAACATCATGGTGCAGGAACTCTTGCCTCCAATCTCGTGCCAGACGCGGTTGACTTCGAGCCAGCCGTCCGTGAGGACTTTGCCGCGCGTGATCTCCTTCCGTACGCGATCGACAAGAATCTCCCCACCGCCGCCCGGCAGGCTGCCCAACCCGGCGTCTTTCAGCCGCTGCAACACCTCGCGCAGCGGCAGCTTTGTCATCTTGTGGAAGTGATAGAGTTCCGGAGGGCTGAATCCGTGCACGTTGACCTGCGGGAACTTCTGTTTGATGCCGCGGAGCATCTGCTCGTACCACTCCAGCGGGAGTTGCGGGTGCAGCCCCCCCTGCATCAGGATCTGGTCGCCTCCCAGATCGACCGTCTCCCGGATTTTCTGGTGCAGCACCTCATCGGTCAGCACGTAGGCCTCACTGTGTCCCACCGGCCGGTAAAAGGCGCAAAAATCACAGACGGCCGCACAGACGTTCGAATAGTTGATGTTGCGGTCGATGTTGTAGGTCCGAAACGGCTCGGGATGCAGCCGCTCCGTGACGGCGTGCGCCGCCTGCCCGATGGCGGTCAGGTCGTGAGATTTGAGCAGCGCCAGCGCTTCTTCGCGGTTCAGCCGCTCGCCTGCGACGGCTTTTTCGAGGATCGGCGTGATGTCAGAGGGGGCGGGAGCGATCATGGATTGGCAGGTGGCGGATGGCGGGTAGTCAATGGCTATTGGCAACTCTGCAAGAGATACCGCAAGTCGAGCGTCGAATTCACGCGAGATCGGGAGCGTAGCGTTGAGATCAACGCCGACTTCCGCCGGAGGACTGGCCTTGCGCGCTGTCAGTTACAAACAAGTCGGCTGGGGCCCGGCCGCAAGGGATTCTCGAATAGGACACAGATTTTCGCGGATTTGGCGGATCAGCACGGATTCTGCGGGGAATTTCTTCAAGAGGCGGCAGCGACGAAACCGCATCGATTCAAGCGTGAATACTCTGCACTCCACAGAGAGCAATCAGCGAAAATCGGTCCAATCCGTGGTCATCCGCGTTCCATTCGAATCTCTCGGAGAGTCACTCAATCAGGGATCGAGAGATGGGTGTAAACGACAGGCCTGATGCGATACCACAGTTCTAACGGCACCACAGTTCTAACGGCCGCACTGCGTGAAGTCAAAGTGAGCCGCACCGTGCTTGCGGTCCGTGCGATCCCTTGCCGATCTCGATAGAGTGGATGCCGGCACCACACTTGAAGCGGGGCGAAATATGTACCTTTTGTTGTCCGGTCGGCGAAGCCGGTTGTCTGCGATCCTGGCTCTGGTCGGCTCGGCCATCCTGTCGGGAGTGACCGCCGTGCAGGCGAACGATCCTTTCGACCTCGTCGTCCGGAACGGCCGCATCGTCGACGGCACGGGCGCTCCCTGGTATGTCGCCGACGTCGGCGTGACTGATGGAATCATCGTCCGCATCGGACGGCTTGACGAAGCCGACGCCGAGCGGGTGATCGATGCCACGGGATGCATCGTCTGCCCGGGCTTCGTCGACATGATGGGACAGACTGCGGAACCGTTCCTTGAGCAGCCTGAAGCGGCCCTGAATCTGCTTTCGCAGGGAATCACGACGATCAACGCTGGGGAAGGGCACTCGCCCGCGCCCGTCGACCCCGATGTCGCTGACAAAGCGCGGTGGCGGACGCTGGGCGAATACTTCCTGCTGCTCGAGCAGGCGGGACTTCCGATCAACGTGGCCCAGACGATTGGACACACGCAGGTGCGACGGATCGTCCTCGGTGAGGTCGACCGGCGACCGACGGACGAAGAACTGGACCGGATGCGAGAACATGTCCGCGTCGCGATGGAGGACGGCGCCATCGGGCTCTCAACGGCCCTCATCTACCCGCCGGCGACTTACGGGACAACCGAGGAGATCGCCGCCCTCGCTGAAGTCGCGGGGCAGCACGGCGGTCGCTACTACACCCACATGCGGAACGAGGGGGACCGGTTGCTGGAGGCGATTGATGAGGCGCTGGAAATCGGGGATGCCGCCGGGTGTCCAGTACATATTTTTCATCTGAAGGCCGCCGGCCGGCAGAACTGGAAAAAAATCGGGGACGCGATTGCACGGATCGAGTCGGCGCGGCGGGACGGTCGCCAGGTCACGGCCGACATTTATCCGTACGTCAACAATGGTCTCGGCATCACAGCCTTCATCCATCCCCGGCATTTCGTCGAGGGTCGCGTGGCCCTCTTTCGCCGGCTTGACGATCCCGATCTGCGCGCACGAATCCGTCATGAAATGGAGACCGAAGAGGGCTGGGAGAACTGGTACCGCCATGTCGGATACGACTGGGGCAGGGTGGTCGTCGGCCAGATCGAAGCCGAGGAATATCGCGAATACACGGGCCGCACACTGGCTGAAATCGCGGACGCCGTCGACCGCGATCCCTGGGATGTGTTCTTCGACATCGTCCCCCACGGTGCATTTGTGCTCCCCGAGAGCATGTCGGAGCAGAACAAGATCAAGCTGATGCAGCAGGACTTCATCTCATTCTGCACCGACGTCGGCCCCGACGCCGGGGGCCGCATCGCTTCGCATCCGCGAGCTTACGGAGCGTTTCCGCGCGTTCTGGCGAGATACGTCGGCGAACTCGACGCGATCTCCCTCGAACGAGCCATCGCCAAAGCGAGCGCGGTCGCGGCGAACGAAATCATGGCGTACGACCGCGGCCGGGTCGCGGTCGGTCAGGCGGCCGACATCGTCGTTTTCGACGCCGATCGCATTGCCGACCGCGCGACGCTCGCCGAGCCGCACAAGAGATCGGAGGGAATCGAGTACGTCGTCGTCAACGGCGCAGTCGTTCTTGAGAATGGTGAGTTCACCGGCCGCACTCCGGGCCGCGTGTTGCGCGGTCCGGGCTATCGCGCAGACCGCGCCCCCGCGCAGGTCTCGACGGGGAGGGACGATGCACGGATGGAGAGTTTTGACCGGCTGATGACGCAGTTCATCGCCGAGCATGGTTTGCCGGGGGCGGCGCTGGCGGTGACCGACCAGGGGCGGCTGGTCTACGCGCGAGGGTACGGCTACGCCGACATCTCCGAACGCCGACCGGTCAAACCAAGCAGCCTGTTTCGGATCGCCAGCATCTCGAAACCGATCACCGCCGCCGCGATCCTCCAGCTTGTCGAGCAGGATCGGCTGACCCTCAATGACCGCGTCTTCGACGTTCTGACTGAGTCTAAGCCCGCCGATCCTGACGGCGAGGTCGATCCGCGTCTGAACGACGTCACCGTGCGCCATCTGCTGAACCACAGCGGGGGTTGGGATCGCGACGAGTCTTTCGACGCGATGTTCCGGTCGGTCGAATTTGCAAAGAGATTGGGAGTGGCGCCGCCGGCCGGGCCGGCGCACGTCATTCGCTGCATGATGAATCAGCCGCTCGATTTCGATCCTGGCGCGCGTTACGCGTACTCAAACTACGGCTACTGTCTGCTCGGCCGGATCATCGAACACCTTTCGGGGCAGGCTTACGAATGTTATGTCCAGGAGCATGTGCTTCGTCCGCTGGGCATCACCGAAATGCGGATCGGCAGAACCCGCCGTGAGGACGGGGTCGCGCCGGGCGAAGTCCGCTACTACGAAGCGGAGGAGGGGCGCTCGGTTTTCGACGATAAGTTGGGCGAGCCGACCGCCTGGCCGTACGGCGCCTGGTCTCTGGAGGCGATGGATTCTCACGGCGGCTGGATCGCGTCCGCCGTCGACCTCGCCCGCTTTGCCGTCGCATTCGACAATCCGCAAACTTGCCCGATCCTCTCGGAAGGCAGTATTCAGGAAATGTTCGCCCGCCCGCCGGGAACGCTCTGGCAGGACGAACACGGGAACCGCGAACCGGTTCATTACGCGCTTGGCTGGATGGTGCGCCGAGTCGATGAAGGGGGAGCGGTCAACACGTGGCATACCGGGTCGCTCAACGGGACGGCGACGCTCCTGGTGCGCAGGCATGACGGGCGCAATTGGGCCGTGTTGTTTAACTCGCGTCGGAGCCGTAAAGCGGAGCACATGGGCCGGGAGATCGACCGCTTGCTCCACGCAGCGGCCGACGCCGTGATCGAATGGCCGCAGCATGACCTCTTCTGCGACCCCGGTTCGACGCCCGCCGTGCAGTAGACGCCGTCGTTCCGGTCAACGGAACGGTAACGATTGTTCCGGTTATGCGGGCCGTGCCGGGGCTCGGCACAATCGGTAGAACCGGCGCCTGCGTCGTGATCTCTTTCTCAGCGCAGCTCTGCAAAGGCGCTACGGCAAGCAGCATCGCACCTCCGGCCGATACTCAGCACACCGGAGCAGTCGACCGCTCCGGAACTCTGTTTCGTCCCGCCAGGGAACGGGGGGCGTCGTCAGTCGCTCAGGGAGGGAATCGTGCGCAACGACCTTAGTCTGTTGATCGCGCTCGCAGGGATCTTGTTGTTCCGAGCGGCCGCTCCCCAACCAGTCGACGCTTCGGACTGGGTCCGTCCGGGGGACCTGATCTTCTCGGGCAGCGATTCGCACGCGCCCGGAACGGTTTACGTTCCGGAGGCGGCTCCGCTGCGGCGGTCCCATTCCGACGTTGTTGCCGCACATGCTGCGGAGGGAATCACCATCGAGACTGAGAAGCCGGCGACGCAAACGAGTGGCTGGCTCTCAACGGCCACCGGGTGGAACAACCAGCCGCCGGCACAGCGCACCGTTCCCGCCGGGCAGTACGGTCGTCCTTATGGGTGGCACGTGCTGCCGACAGGGCTGATGTACCACTCCTATCTCGCCGGAGAGAAAGAGCCGCGCATCGGGCTCTCGATCCTGTCCGACAAGACTCGCGGAATGGTGTGGGACGCGGCGCTCGGCGGCCGCGTCGGGCTGATTCGCTATGGAACGGCGGGCGGGGTGAATCCCGAGGGGTGGCAGATCGACCTGGAAGGCGCCGCGCTGGCCCGCGTGGACCCGGAGGTGACGAGCACGGCTCTGGAAGCCACGGACTACCGGTTCGGACTTGTGTGGACGCGTCGCCAGGGGCCGAATCGTCTCAAGATCGGGTACTCGCACATCAGTTCGCACGTGGGAGACGAGTTCTTGCAGAACAACGTGGGCTTTGTTCGCCTCAACTACGTCCGCGACTCCGTCCTGATCGGTGTGACGAGGGACGTGACGGTCGACACCCAGGTCTACGGCGAGGTCGCCTACGCGATGGGGGCCGAAGGAGGCGCGGAGCCGCTGGAGCTGCAATTCGGAGCGCAGTACAACCCGTTTCTCGACACCTGCCGGCGCGGCGCGCCGTTCGCCGCCATCAACTTCCACCTCCGCGAAGAATTCGGATTCGGCGGTGCGGTGAATGCGATGGCCGGCTGGCGCTGGCGCGGGGCCGACAACGGCAGGCTGCTGCGAGTCGGCCTGCAATATTACAACGGCAAGTCGATGCAGTGGTCGTTCATCAACCGGGACGAACAAATGCTCGGCGGCGGAATCTGGTTCGATTATTAGCCGAACGGCTGCCCGCACGCTGGTCTAACGCGGATTATTCATCAAGAATTTCACCACCGTGACCCAGCGCGGGCGTCGCCCGCAACCCACTAACGTAGCGCACGCAGCCTTGCGTGCGTCCCGCTGATCGCAAAGGTGGTTGACGCACGCTGGCAGCGTGCGCTACGAATAATCCGCTTAGCGGCGTTGACGAGGCACGGCCATCAGTCGCGGATTGGGGTCAAAGGCCCAGATGCGAAATCCGTCCGGCAGCGTGGGAGTGACCGCCGCTCCGTTGGCCACGTCTGTCCGCTGCGGAACTTTGTTCCCGCGCCCGTCGATCGCGAGAGTCTTGACGCTCGTCGCGAAGACAGGCAACAGAGCGTCGATCTCCTCATCCGCCGCGAATCGCTGGCGGTATCGCGCGATCTCAGGATCGTTCGGCCCGTTGAATGAACCAACGGTGACGATCGACTGGTAGCGGTCGTGCCAGACGTAGGCTTCGACATTCTCAACCACTCGCAAGGCTTCGGCGAGCCCCCGGGCTTCCAGCGCGGCGTAATCGAGATCACTGTCCAGGGAAAGTTCGTTCTTGAGTGAGAACAACGGTTTATCGGACCGATCGTCGATCTTCGCGTCGGCGACCGTCGACTTTCCGCCGAACGTCGCAACGACGAGCGTGTACCGGCCGTCGTTTTCGAGCAGTGAATTCCGTTCGCGGTGATTGAGCCGCAGCACGACCGGGTCGAGTTCCTTATGGGCCTCGACTTCCTCCGGAGTCATTTGCGGGTTCATTGTCAGAAAAGCGCCGGCGAGAGGCGTCTTGCGTTTTTCCGACTTGTTGAAGACCACGCCTTCCTTCAGGCACTCGGGGTCGTAGCGCTTGATCCAGTCCAGCGTGGCGCGAGCCGTTTTGTCGTTCGTCCCGGAGTAGTTGCCGGCGAGAACGCCGATCGAATTCACCTTACGCAGGGTTTTCCGCCGCACTTCACGGCCTTGTTTGTCGACGCTGAGCACCGTTTCCTGCGGCGCTTCGAGCGAATAGACGTAGGCCGGGATGCCTTTCTGGCGGAGTTCGAAGACGAGTTCATCGGCCGCCTCTTCGGGCGTCTTGCCGACGTCCGGGTCTCCGTACCGGCCGATCGTGTGAAAGGTCGCCACCATGATCATCCACGGCCCGTGGTCGCGGGTGAGGTGATAGCGTTTGCCTTCGATCGCCTCGATGCCGCGGCCGGCGGACGCGGTGCCACAGGCCTGGGCGGAAAACAGGGCGGTGAGCAGCACGCAGGCTGCCGTCCAGCGATGACTCAGCATGACACACTCCCTTGTGACATGACGCCGTGGCGGCGTGCTTGGAAAAGTCGTTTCGTTCAACCGCCGCCATCGGGGCGGAGCGTCGTCGTGACGCGCTCGCGGCTGAATCGTCTGTGTGTGGTCAGGGAAACTTGAGAGGAATACCGGAGAGGGGCGCGGTTTTTAGCAAACACTGGAATTCGTGTCCAGAGGCCATTCGGCCCCCAGGGTTTCCCGCTGGGCGGCTGTCAACCGATCGACGCCGGACTTCGCAAGTGCCAGCATGGCCGTAAGTTGCGCATCCTCAAACGTCCCGCGCTCGGCCGTCCCCTGCACTTCGATGTATGAACCAGCACCGGTCATTACGACGTTCAAATCGACTTCGGCGCGGCTGTCTTCCTGATAGTTGAGGTCGAGGAGCACGTCGCCGCCGTAGATCCCCGCGCTCACCGCAGCCACCGATCCGGTGAACACCGAACGGGCATCGCAGTCGTCGGCGGTGATCGAATTGACGGCATCGACCAGTGCGATGAACCCACCGGTAATGCTGAGCGTTCTCGTTCCCCCGTCGGCCTGAATGACGTCGCAATCGACGGTGATCGTCCGCGGTCCGAGCGCCCGCATGTCGACCACCGCCCGCAGGCTGCGTCCGATCAGCCGCTGAATCTCCGTCGTCCGCCCGTCGACCTTGCTGCGATCGCGGCGCTTTCGAGGGGAGGTGCTGCCCGGCAGCATGTTGTACTCGGCGGTGACCCATCCGGACGGCTGCTCCTGATCCATCTTCCAGGGCGGGACCGACTCATCAACGCTGGCCGTACAGAGGATTGTCGTGTCCCCCGACCGGACGAGCACCCGGCCCGGACTGGCGCCGGCGAAACCGCGCTCGATGGACAGCGGACGCAGGTCGTCGAGCATTCGACCGTCATGACGCATGGTTTTTCCTCTCGCCGGGAAGAGTTCGAAGTACTGTCAGTTACACACAACTCGGCTGGGGTCCGGCCCCGAGGAAGCGAGCCCTGGGGATTCTCGAACAGGACACAGATTTTCGCGGATTTGACGGATTAGCACGGATTTTGCGGGGAATTCTTCAACAGACGGCAGCGCCGAGACCGGGTCGATTCCGGTGCGCAGGGCGTCAACACGCAAGACAGTAATCAGCGAAAATCGGTCCAATCCGTGTTCATCCGCGTTCCATTCGAGCGGCTGTGCAACTCTTTCAGAGTTCTTGCGACAACGTCGTCCACGGCAACCCAGGGTGGCGCGGCTGCGCCGCTGACCCTGGGCTAAGTTGTCGTACGCCTTCAGCGTACAAACCGCACCCGCGTGGACCGCCTTGCCGCCGCCAGTTTGCGATCGAGTTGTGTGTCAATGAACGGTCCAAAGTGGCCGCACTGTACCGGCGGCGGAAGGGATTGCAAACCGCTCCAGTGGTTCGTGACATGCGCGTCGCTTGATCGTTCTTCAGCGGTGAGAAACCGGCGGAGCGAATCGGCCCGATCTGCCGGGTGCTTACCGTCTGGCCGTTCTTTACACTGAGGGGTCCGTCGATTCAGAATTCCGGGGTCGAGCGGTTTTCACAGGAGCACCGATCCCGCAGGGTTTCGCGCGGATGTGCGAGCGAGCGAAACCCGAAAAAGAGCCCTGGCAGGGCACTGAGCGTGTTATGACAACAGGCGCCGGCGAAGTTTTTCTGGTGGGTGCCGGTCCCGGCGACCCGGGGCTGTTGACCCTCAAGGGGAAGGAATGCCTGGCGCGGGCCGATCTCGTTCTCTATGACGGCCTCGTGAATCCGTTAATCCTGCGTCACGCGCGGGGCGAAGTCGAGCGGACGTCTCGCGCGGAGGGCCCAGACGGACGACGCCTCGACCAGGCCGAGATCAACCGGCGACTGATTGAGGCGGCCGGTGAGGGGAAAACCGTCGTGCGGCTGAAAGGGGGCGATCCTTTCATCTTCGGCCGCGGCGCGGAAGAAGCCGATGCGCTCGCAGCCGCCGGAATTCCGTACGAGATTGTTCCCGGTATCACGGCGGCGACCGCCGCCGGCGCGTATGCTGGCATCCCGTTGACGCATCGCAGCGATGCATCGGCGGTCGCCTTCGTCACCGGACACGAAGACCCGCACAAGCCGCAGTCGTTGCTGGACTACGACGCACTCGCGGCGTTCCCCGGAACGCTCGTGTTCTACATGGGCCTGCATCGTGTCGAGAGCATCTGCGATGCATTGATCTCGGCTGGGAAGGCAGAGACGACTCCTGCGGCCGTCATCTGTCGGGCGACGACGCCTCACCAACGAACTGTGACGGCCCCGCTGCAACAACTGGCCGACGCGGTTCGCTCCGCCGAATTGAGCCCCCCCTCTCTGATCATCGTCGGCGAAGCGGCAGCCCACCGGGACCGGATCGCCTGGTTTGAACGGCGTCCGCTGCTTGGCGTACGAATCGGGATCACACGTCCCGAGCATCAGGCCGGAGAGGCGATCGAGCGCTGCGTCGATCTCGGCGCCGAGCCGGTTCTCATGCCCACAGTCGACATCCTCCCGCCTTCCGAATGGACTGAGGTGGACGACGCAATCGCGCGTCTGTCGGCCTATGATTGGCTGATCTTTACCAGTGCGAACGGCGTCGGCGGATTCCTCGGCCGCATTTGGGAGACGGGCGGGGACGCCCGGCGAATGTCGACTCTCAAGATTGCAGCAATTGGAGAGGCGACTGCGATTGCACTGGCACCCTGGGGACTTCGCGCCGACCTGGTTCCCGAGTCGTTTCGCGCTGAAGAATTGGCGGCGGCTCTCGCGCCGCTGGCCGACGGCCGCAGGATGCTCTGGGCCCGCGCCGATCGCGGGAGAGATGTACTTCCCAACCAACTGTCGGCGGCCGGCGCGACGGTCGATCAGGTTGTCGTTTACCGCAACGTTGACGTCGAGGCGTTGCCACCCGCAACGGTGTCCCTGCTCCGCACGCGCGAACTGCATTGGATCGGTCTCAGCAGCCCGTCCATTGCAAGAAACATTGCCCGACTGCTGGAGGCCGACGGGATCGGCGCCGCCGAGTCAGGCGTGCGCTTCGCAGCGATCAGCCCGGTGACGGCGCAGGCCGCTGAAGAGTGCGGTCTGACCGTTTCCGTCACGGCCGGGGACTACACGTGGAACGGCATTCTCGACGCCATTGTCGACGCCTCCGCGAACCAGGGCGGTCGATTGTTTGACTCTGGGTAGACTTGTTCAAGGGAGGACGTTGCTCCAGCCGAACCGGAACAACCATTCAGCGTTGAAACCAGCGTGGCTGGTTCGCCACAACCAAACAGGACGCATCGGCGGGCTGACGCCGCGCCGCTCGCCTGGACCGCTCCCGATGGTCGCTGACTTTTGCACACGGTAGACTGGAAGGAACACTCCACGGAGGACGTCAGACCGATGCCGCGTCTCACCACTTGTCGCCGTCCGATTCCTGTGATCATTCTATTGTGGTTTCTAATCACACGGTTCACGTCCGCGGCTTACGCCGAGGACGCCCCCGTCGTTTCGGCCGTGGAAGGCCAGCCGCTCGGCGCGAACCTGATCCGGGTCGTCGAGGCGCTCGATTTCCTCGGGCGGCCGGTTTCCCAGGAGCTTCGCGAACAAATCGAGGCCGCAGCAGACGAACGCGACGCACCCCGGCTGCAACAGCTCATCGACCCGGAGGTGCTGTTCGTCGTCCACATCAACCCGGAACTGCGGGTGAAGGTCGCGCGAGGCCCCGCGAAGGCGGTGCTCCACCAGGGGGGGTTCGTTCCGGTTCTGGTCAAGATTCTCAACGAAGGAACGGTGACGGAACGGCTCCGGATCGCCAGTCCGCAGGCCGGCGCGGTTTACGGCGGAGTGGCAGAGAACAGTTTGCGCCGGCAGGAACAACTGGAGTTGGGGAATGACCAGCTCACGGAGGAGGCTCAGAGCGGTCGCTTTCTCGACGTTGAGATGTTCACATCGCCTCCCCTGACTTCCGAGTTGAGCGGCCTCGAAGTTGAGTATGCGGTCGCCCTCATCCACTCAAGCGAGGCCGGGAAGCGCGAAGCGACGATTGAGTTCAACATCGGACAGGGGACTCAGGATCTCGGTTTTCGCAGCGAAGTGCCCGTCCTCTTCGACGTGCGGCCGGCAGTCCCCGTGGGGTTGTCGATTCGCGACGTGGACGGCTCGCCCACAATGGCCAAGCTGACGATCCGCGACCGCTCCGGACGGGTCTATCCGCCTCAAGCCAAGCGGCTCGCACCCGACTTCTTCTTTCAGCCACACGTGTATCGGGCCGACGGCGAAACGGTCCCGCTCCCTCCGGGCGACTACGAGGTGACCAGCAGTCGCGGACCCGAATACGTGGAACTGACGCAGACGGTCGCGATCCCGGACAGTGACGCCGCTGAGATCGACGTCCCGCTAGAGCGTTGGATCGCCCCCATGCAGCACGGCTGGTACTGCGGCGATCATCACATCCACGGGGCGGGATGCGCCCATTATCAGGTTCCCACTCTCGGCGTCACGCCGGAGGACATGTTCCGGCAGGTGAAAGGGGAAGGCCTGAACGTCGGCTGCGTGCTGACCTGGGGGCCCTGCTTCGACTTCCAGCGGAGATACTTCTCTCCGGTGGCGGACGCCGTCAGCGAACCGCTTACCATCCTTAAATACGACCTTGAGATCAGCGGCTTCGGTTCGGCCGCACTCGGCCACGTCTGCCTGCTCAATCTCACAGATCAGACCTATCCCGGCTCGGACGGAACGAAGACCACAGGCTGGCCCACCTGGACCGTTCCGGTTCTCCGGTGGGCGAAGGAGCAGGGGGGCGTGACCGGCTATCCGCATTCGGATATGCGGATCGACCTTGAGGGATACGTCGCCTGGATGCTGAGTCGTCTCGACACGAACCAGGACGGCCGGCTTACAAGCGAGGAGACACGAAACGCACTGCTCCCGGAATCATTGGATCAGATCGACCTGAATCGTGACGGCGCTGCGACCGCTGATGAATTGACGGCCAGTGCCGATCGGAGAGCCAACGAAATCCCGAATCGCGTGCTCCCATCGATGCGTGGCTCCGGCGCGATGGAAATCTTCGTCAGTGTTCCGGAGGGCGTCTGCGATTTCATCAGCGCGATGGACACCGGGCGGGTCGGCGAGTGGAACACCTGGTATCACCTGCTCAACTGCGGGTTCCAGTTGAAGGTCAGCGGCGAGACCGACTTCCCCTGCATGAGCAGCCGCCGGGTCGGCCAGGGCCGCGTCTATGTCCGCATGGCGGACGGGCCTCTGGAATCGATTGATTTTGCGGAATGGTGTCAGGGCATCGCCGACGGCAGGTCGTACGTTTCCGACGGCTACGCGCATGCGCTGGAGTTCTCGGTCGGCGGCGTTTCTCCCGGGTTCGGTGAAGTTGAATTCGTCGAGCCGGGCGCCGTGAAGGTGACGGCGCAAGTGGCGTTCGCGCGGGAAACACCTGTCGCAGTCGCCTACGGGACGGAGACGCCTCCCGAAGGTCGCAGGGAAGTGGGCGACACGAGGATGCTGCACGTGCCCCGGACGGGCGAGCGGACATCGGGCGGCGAACGGCTGGTGGAACTGGTCGTCAACGGCCGTGTCGTTGCGGAGAGGACCGTGCCCGCCGACTCTGAGGTGCATGAACTTGAATTCGACGTTGAAGTCGACCGCAGCAGTTGGATCGCCCTCCGCCAGTTTCCCCAGATGCACACCAATCCCGTGAATGTCATCGTCGCCGAGCAGCCGATCCGCGCGTCTCGTGCCAGCGCCTTGTGGTGCGCCGAATCGGTCGAACTGCTGTGGAACAACCGGCATCAGCTCATTGCCGAAGCGGAGCGCAAGGCGGCCCGCGCCGCGTACGACCGGGCGCTTGAGACGTACCGGCAGATCGCCGGTGAATCTCCAGACGACCTGTAACGAGGCTGCGCCTCAGACCATGTGAGCTGCCGGTTCCTGGACGCATCGGCGGGCTGACGCCGCGCCGCTCGCCTGGACCGCTCCCGTCGGTCGCTGAATCTTGACTCAACTGCAACAACTTTCGGGAACGAAGCAACGTAACCTAAATAGATCACTCCGCCGAGCCGAAGCCCGCGAGTTGCAACTGGTGGGCTTTGCCAGCCTCACCGTAACGAATGCCGCAATCCAAGGATTCCCCCGATCCGGCCGTCGTCCTGCTCTCCGGCGGACTCGACTCGGCGACGGCGCTCGCCGTCGCCCAGCGTGATGAATTCGAATGTCACGCGATCTCGTTCGATTACGGGCAACGGCATCGGTTTGAACTCGACGCCGCCCGCCGCGTCGCCCGCGCGGCCGGCGTGAAGCGGCAGATCACCGTGCCGCTCGACCTGCGCACCTTCGGCGGCTCCGCGCTGACCGATGACATCGACGTGCCGAAAGGCCGCGATCAATCCGAAATGGAAACCGGCATCCCGATCACCTACGTCCCGGCGCGGAACACCATCTTTCTTTCGATCGCACTCGGTTGGGCCGAGGTACTGGGGGCGTTCGACCTGTTCATCGGCGTGAACGCGGTCGATTACAGCGGCTACCCCGACTGCCGCCCCGAATTCATCACCCAGTTCGAGTCGCTCGCGAATCTGGCGACGCAGGCCGGCGTTGAAGGACGCGGCCGGTTTCACATCCACACGCCGCTGATCGACCTCACAAAAGCCGAGATCATTTCACTCGGCCGCGAGCTGGGAGTCGATTACTCGCTCACCCACAGTTGCTACGACCCCGCCGACGACGGCGCCCCCTGCGGCCGCTGCGACTCCTGCACGCTTCGCCGCAAGGGTTTCGCCGAAGCGGGGCTGTCCGATCCGCTGCACTATGCGAATTAGCAAGGCGGTCGGCACAGCGGATCCTGCGTTCTGAAGGCGCTGCGGCGGTTGGAATCTTCGCACGACGCGCGAATTTCGCGTGCAGCAAGCTCCACGTCTTGGACTTCCGACTCGGCGGAGCGAGTCGGCTACTCTATTCCGGCGGCGTCTCGTTCTCCGGTGTGACCAGTTTCGTCGCCGTGGTTTCCGGCGGCTTGAGGTGCTTGTCGAACCAGCCGTAGATCAGTTCCCGCGTCTCGTGCGGCACCGAATGCCCCTGACCGTGGACGTAGAACGCGAAGTTCTGTGGAATCTCTTCGAGTTCATAGGCGTCCATTACCTTCATCAGCATCAGCAGTCGCTGGCGCTGGGTGAGCGGGTCGCCGTCGTTGAGCCCGGAGACGTCCAGATACGCGCGCGGCGCCACGAGCGCCATGATTTCGTGGAAGTCGATCGGCGGCAGTTCACCTTCCAGCAATCCGGGACGGATATGTTTGAAGTAGATGTACCAGTGGTCGCGGGCCCAGGCTTCGACCGTGTCGTTGTGCCGGAAAAAGGTCGCGCTGCAGTTCCCGGCCGCCGCCTTGACCCGCTCGTCATAGGCCGCCAGAAAGAGCGTTCCGTGCCCGCCCAGGGAGTGGCCCATCGCGCCGATCTGAGCGGCGTCCACTTCGTCGAGACTCTCCAGCACGTCGATCGCGATGGAATGCTCGAAGGTAAACTTGCCGACGGACGTCCACTCCGGATGCTTTTCGTAAAACCGCGCGGTTTCGTACGGTCCTTCGGGTGGAATCCGGTGGCCGGAAACGAAGTGCTCCGGCGCAATGACGACATAGCCCCGCCGGCAGAGGTGGTCGAGATACGCCTTGTCCGGGTTGTCGACGAGTCCCGCGGCCTGCCGCTTCCCTTCGGGAAATGTCCCGTGCAACGCGACAACGGCCGGCGCGGGCGCCTCCAGATCGACCGGAATTCCGAGGTAGGCGTGCGCCCGCTCGCCTTGTTCCACGTTGTAACTGATCAGCCGCCGCTCGTAGACGCCGTCAACGATCACCGCTTCGTGGACTTCGAGATCAAGCGGCGGGCGTTCCGGCTTGTGCTCATCGCGAATCAGATCGAGATACCGCTGCCTGAGCACCTCCTTATGTTTCAGCCAGTCTGCTTTCGTTTCGATTCCCGCCAGCAGGTCGTCCCAGGACGATTCAATCACCGGCGGCCCGGACCGAAGGCGCTGAGGTGCATTCGGCTCTGCGCCCTGCGCGACTGAAGCCTGCGCAGCGATTGAAATTGCCAAACATACGTGGAATGAACTCCGTCGCGACATCGATCGATCCATGCGATGCTGCCCCCTGTTATTGCCCGATTGACTGTCTCGATTTGAGATCAGAGTCGAGCCTTTTTCCGTTGTGTCCTTGGTGTCGTCGTGGTTCATTCCGACCCGAGCACCGCGACGACGTCTGCTTCCGGGACACCGTCGACCAGTTCCACATGCCCGATCTTCGTCGGCAGGATGAACCGCATTCGCCCGGCGACCGCTTTCTTGTCGAGGCGCATCCGCCCCAGAACCTCTTCTGCCGAGAATCGCCCCTCTGCGGATAGCCTGGTCGGCAATTGCAGCGCCTCGAGCAACGCGACTTGTCGCGCAGTGACTTCGGCATCAACCCGGCCGAGTCGCTCCGCCAGCCGGCTGGCGCAGATCATCCCGATCGCGACCGCCTCGCCGTGCATCAACTCGCTGTAGTCGCTGAGCGCCTCGAAGGCGTGTCCGAAGGTGTGGCCGTAGTTGAGCACGGCACGTAATCCGGTCGTCTCGTACTCGTCCCGTTCGACCACGTACGCCTTCAACCGGCAGCTCTCGGCGATCGCGTGCCGCAACGCGGCCGAATCGCGCTCGTTCAGCGCATCAACTTGCTGTTCCAGATACTCAAAGAACCCGGCGTCCAGGATCACTCCGTACTTCACAACTTCCGCCAGCCCCGAGCGGTAGTCCCGATCGGGCAGTGTGTTGAGCAATTCGGTGTCGATCACGACGCCCAGCGGCTGGTGAAACGCGCCGATCAGGTTCTTCGCCTGGGGATGGTTGACGCCGACCTTTCCGCCAACCGAACTGTCGACATCGGCCAGCAGCGAAGTGGGAACCTGCACGAATCGCAGCCCGCGGTTGTACGTCGCCGCCGCGAAACCGGCCGCGTCCCCCACGACGCCGCCGCCGACGGCCAACACAACCGTTTTGCGATCGGCCTGAATCGCAACCAGCCGGTCATAGATGCCGGAGATGACTGCGAGGCGTTTCGATTGCTCTCCCGGTTCGAGCACGATCTGCTCGACGCGCCAGTTCGCAGCGCGTAAACGATCGGCGACCGCGTCGGCATGCGGGAGAACGTTGCGGTCGGTCACGACGACTGCCGTCGCGGACGATCCCCGAGCCGCATCCCGCTCGAGCCAGCCGGCAAGAGTCGAACCGATCCGGTTCAACTCACCGGCCCCGATGACGATCTCGTAGCTGCGATCGCCGAGCGACACGGGAACGGTCGTGCGTGTCGGCTCGGCGATCAATGTGGGGACTCTCAATTGCGAACAACGGACGAAGCCGCGCCGGGCTGCGCTCCGGAGCGGCCCAACTCCAAAAGTCGAAGAAGCGAACAACAGGACAGGTCGACCGGATGGAAATCGGTCGTTACTCGAGTTCCTTAATGAAGATGTTCTTGAAATACAGCGTGTTCCCGTGGTGCTGCAGTTCAATCTGTCCGGTCTCGTAGATCGGCTTGTCGCGCTCCCAGTAATTCTCCAGCGTCACGTTGTCCACGACAAGCTGGTCGTTGAGGTAGACGGTCACTTTCTCTCCCACCATGCGGATGAAGAATGTGTTCCATTCCCCGACTTCGTTGTCGGCCGTCACGAGCGGCTCTGAGGGATTCTCCTGATTGTTGTAGAGGCCTCCCGACCCGACGTTCCTGAGCTTGGGATCCCAGATCTGCACCTGCGGGGTGCCGCGGAGATAGATGCCGCTGTCTCCCTCGTCGAGAATCTTCCAGTCGACGTACAGTTCAAAGTCGCCGTAATCCTTCACGGTGCAGAGGCTGTTCCCTTTTCCGTCGTAGATCAGGACTCCGTCCTCAACGCTCCAATGCTCGCGCATCTGTTCGTCGGCCGCCTTCTGCGCTTCGGCGAGTTCTTCTTCAGTCATCTCGGCCCGCTTGGGAGGACTCGCCACGAGTCCCTTCCAGCCGGTGAGGTCTTTGCCGTTAAAAAGAGCCGTGAATCCTTCGGGCGGTTCGTTGTCGGGGCGGTCGGCTGCTTCTGCGGCGGCGACCGCGCTCAGCAGCCCCATCCAAGCCGTTGCAACTGTAATCATCAGGTGGCGTTTCGAGATGCCTTGCACGGATCGTCTCCTCGTCGAGTCGGTTTTGATGGTCAATCGGTGTTGCCCGCCCATTATTGTGCAGATTGTCAGAAGGGGCCACAACGCAGCAGTCGTTTCATCGGGATCCTCGTTCCGCCCCGTTGGACACTGATTGTGGGGGGCAGAATACGCTGATATGCTGGTTGCAACGAGATTACAAGAGACCGGGGGCGAACTGTCTGATGTCGTTTTGTTCAATCACACGTTGCACGGCGCCTGCGGCCCTGCTTCTCATTTCCTGCAGATTCGTCCTCGCGGAGGACGCCTATCGCGGGATGGTGCTGGAGGACGAACCGGTCGGCTACTGGAGATTCGACCGGCAGGATCCCGAAGGCAGCGCGGTCAATTCCGCCGGCGACAGATTCCACGGAACGGTGCACGGTCGCATCGAGACCGGCCGTCCCGGGCCGAGGTCCTCGGAATACCCGGACTTTTCGGACGAGAACACCGCCGCCGGGTTTCCGGACGGCCCCAACTACGTCGTTGTCGCCGATCCGGGCGACGAGAGTCCTCTCGACTTCGACAACGGCGACGCGCTGACGATGGAAGCCTGGGTGCGGTGGGACAGCCTGCGGAACGGGTCGTTTCCCTACATCATCGGCAAAGGCCGCACCCACAATCCGGGCACGAGTGTCCACAACCAGAACTACTCGCTCAGGCTGTCGACCCGCGGCGGCGGCCCGTTCATCAGCTTCTTTTTCTGCGATGCGGAGACCCCCACCACAAGCAGCGCGATCGGCGACGAAGGACACCGCTGGACGTCAAAGGCGGCCGTTCCCGACGACGGCGCCTGGCATCACATCGCCCTCACCTACCTCTTCGGCGATCCTGACAGCCTGCGGGGCTACATCGACGGGGAGCCGGTCGACGGTGTCTGGGATCTCGGCGGAAAGACCACAAAGCGGCCGTTTGTGGACAACGATGAACTGTGGATCGGTTCGTCCGTCTCCGGTCAGGCGACGTTCGGCGGCGACCTCGATGAAGTCGCGATCTACCGCACGGCGCTTTCCCCCGAAAGGATCAAACAGCACGCCCGGATCGACATCACCGAGTCTGAGTTCGCGCTCGGAAAAGTCCGACCGGAGGAAGTTCCCGACGACTGCGTGCGGGTCGAGCTGCTGGAGCATGTTCCCGTCGAGCGGAGTTGGAAATTCCGGATGCGGCAACCGGAACACCTCTTCGATTGCGATCTGTTCGCCCTCTCCGAACTTCCCCGCAAGTACGACCGCCGCGGGCTCATAATCGATCGGCCCGTTCCGTGGCTGCTGCATCTGACAACGCGGAAGCCGTTCGACGCGGGCGAGTACGAGTTCGTCGTCCGCTCGCTCGACGCGGCGCGGCTGTACATCGACGGCGAACTTGTTCTCGAAACGCCGTTTATGGACCTGGGTTCCGACGGACACCACGCGCCGCACGAAATCGCAGAAGTTCCCGACGGCGTCCTGTCGATTCCGGCGGCGCACCATGAGACCCGCAAGACGGTCACACTTACGGAGGGACCGCACGTGGTGTCACTCTATCGATTGATCGGTACGAAGAAATCAGGCGCTCGCGTGGGCGAACTGGTGGTCGGGTACGGCCGTGTGGGCGAGCCGCTCTCGTTCTTCGGCCCGCAGCGCGATCCGGCATTCACCGACGAGTCCTGGCTGCGGCTGCTCGATGAAGAGCACGAACGGCTCCGAGAGATCAATCAGGTCCGGCGTCTTGCCCAGGATGAGCAGGAGCGGGAGTATTGGAGTTTCCGCCACGAACTCGCCCGCAAACTGGCGCCGCCGGCTGTCGCAGTTCCCGGCGGCGCGAATGGCGCAAACGCCGTCGATGCATTCATCAACGATCGGCTCGCCGCAGAAAACGTCGAGCCCACGCCGCTGGTGGACGATTTCTCATTCCTGCGGCGGCTCGCGCTCGACACGATCGGCGTGATTCCCACGCAGGACCAGATCGACCAGTTCCTCGCCGACCCCGCTGAAACCAGACGAGAACAGGCGATTGAGAGGTTCCTCCAGCATCCCGGTTGGGCCGATCACTGGACTGCCTACTGGCAGGACGTACTGGCCGAGAATCCCGGTCTGACGAAGCCCAAGCTCAATAACACCGGGCCGTTCCGCTGGTTCATCTACGAATCGTTTCTCGACAACAAACCGTTCGACCGGTTTGTGAGTGAACTGATCTCGATGGAAGGCAGCACCTACGCGGGCGGGCCGGCCGGATTCGGGATGGCGAGCGAGAACGATGTCCCCATGGCCGCCAAGGCCCACATCGTCGGCACGGCCTTCCTCGCCGTCGAAATGAAATGCGCCCGCTGCCACGACGCTCCCTATCACGACGTCACACAGGGCGACCTGTTCAGTCTCGCGGCGCTGCTCAAGCGCGGTCCGCAACAGGTGCCCGGCTCCAGCAGCGTTCCTGACGATGTGTTGGCGAATGCGGCAGTCAACGTGTCACTGAAACCGGGCAGCAGCGTGGAGCCGGATTGGCCGTTCGTCGACCTCATTCGGAATGAGTCTCAGGAAATTCCGGACGGCGTCCTTCGCAATCCGACCGACACCCGCGAGCGGCTCGCCGCAACGCTCACGCTGCCCACCAACGAACGATTCGCCCGCGTGATCGTCAACCGGCTCTGGCAACGGTACCTGGGCCGAGGGCTCATCGAACCGGTCGACGACTGGGAAGACGCTGATTGCTCTCATCCCGAACTGCTCGACTTCCTCGCGCGGGAACTGGTCACTCACAACTACGATCTCAAGCACGTCGCCTCGCTGATCTTCAATTCCGGTGTCTACCAGCGGACGACCGTCTCGGGCGCTGACCGGGAATCAGAACAGGCCGCGCTCTTCGCCGGTCCGGTGCGGCGCAGGTTGTCTGCGGAACAGATCGTCGATTCCCTCTATCGGGTGGCCGGCAAACCGCTCGAAAGTGAAGAACTCACTATGGACGGCGACGGCCGCAGGCCCGACAGCACGTTCCTCGATCTCGGCACGCCGCGCCGCGCGTGGGAATTCGCGGCCGTCAGCAACGAGCGGGACCGGCCCAGCATGTCGCTCTTCGCCGCCCAGAGCGTGGTTGACCTGATGATGGCCTACGGCTGGCGACAGCAGCGGCAGGATCCGTTGACGATCCGTGAGGAAGCCGTCACACCGCTGCAGCCGATGGTGCTCGCCAACGGCACGGCCGCGGCGCGCGGCGTCGACATGACCGACCACAGCGGTCTCACCGATCTCGCGCTGGAAGGCCAGGAGTTGGAGAACTTCGTCGAGCGACTGTTCCAGCGCGTCCTCACCCGACCGCCCACGACCGACGAACGAGAAGCGTTTGTCGAACTTCTCGCGGACGGTTACGAAGACCGCATCGTCGCGGGCCCGGACGCCGTGCCGCCGCGACGCATCCACCGCTCCCCCCGGACCTGGACCAACCACCTGCACCCCGAGGCGACCGAGATCGCCCTCGCGCGACAGGCCGAACTCGAAGCGGGCGACCCTCCCAGCGCCCGTCTCGACGCCGACTGGCGCCAGCGCGCCGAAGACGCCGCCTGGGTCCTGCTGAATTTGCCGGAGTTTGTGTTTGTGCCGTAGAATGGGAACGTGAGTCGAAACCATCGGAGAGACGACGATGATCGCTGTTCCAGACGAACTGCAGGACGCCTTGAAGAAGTCAGGCGTCGAGCCGCTCCGTCTCCGCGACCCGTCCACGCAGGAGGAATTCGTGGTGGTTCGCGCGGAAGACTGGGAGCGACTTCGCGGCGTATTCGATGGTGACCGGACGTTGACCCGCGATGAGCAATTTGGGCTGCTCCATCAAGCGGGTCTGCGCGCCGGTTGGGATGACCCGGAAATGGATGTCTACAATGACCTTGTCGATTGACCCTGGAACGTGATGACTGTGCGGCGTGGAGAAATCGTCCTTGTGGATTTTCCCTTCAGCGATCAAACCGGCCGCAAAGTCCGACCGGCGCTGGTCGTCCAGAATGACCAGTGGAACAGAGTCATCGACGATACAATCCTGGCCTTGATTACCGGCAGCCGCCGTCGCCGCATCGGAGCTGCCACTCAATTCGTCAGCGAACTCGCAACTCCCGAGGGACAACAAAGCGGCCTGCGACTCGACTCGATCGTCCAATGTGAGAACCTCGTAACGTATGACCAGAACATGATCCTGAAACGGCTCGGATCGCTGCCGCAACAGGCGATGACGCAGATCGACGAGTGTTTGAATTCCGCCTTGGGGATTGCCTGATTGTCTGGACCGCCGCCATGGCCGTTGAAGAAATCACGATTCGAGTTGACCCGGAAGTCGCGCAAGCCTACCGGGCGGCATCTGAGGAAGACCGACGTAAACTTGAACTGTTGATCAGCTTGCGACTCAAGGATGCGACCCGCTCCCGGCAGTCGCTGGAAGCGTTGATGAACGAGATCAGTCGTAACGCGCAGGAGCGCGGATTGACTCCCGAGATTCTGGAAGACATCCTCGGAGATCAATGACGTGCGCTGTGTGGTTGACACCAACGTCATCATCGGTGCACTGCTGTTCGCGGAATCCGTACCGGGGCGGGCGTTCAAAAGAGCATTGGGGGAAGGAGAGATTATTGCCTCTATTGAATTCGTGGAGGAACTACAGAGGGTTCTGAATCGCCAGAAGTTTGACCGCTACATCACGCTGGAAGAACGAGAGGATTTTCTCGAGACGTTCGTTCAGCGAGTCATACTGGTCGCGGTGGCCGAATCACTCGATGTTTGTCGTGACCCCAAGGATAACATGGTGCTCGAACTGGCAGTCGCCGGGAATGCAGACACGATCCTCACCGGTGACGAAGATCTGTTGGCACTGCATCCGTTTCGCGGCATTGCGATTGCGCGACCGATCGATTTCGTCGGCGATTTCCAGTCCTGAGCCCCAGCGTTGCAAACGATGAGGCCGATATGCTCGTGCCGACCAAGTCTCACGAAATCCAGCGCAGCATGCAGGCGGAATTGCGCGGCGACTCAGCCGCAGCGGCGCGCCATCTGATGGCGGCGGCTCACTTGGAACTCGTGCTGGCCGACGACTATGCCGAAGCCGGGGACGCCGCGATGTCGGCCCGCGCCTTGATCAGTGCCGGCTCCTGCTTCTGGCGCGGCGGCGATCCACGTCGAGGACGAGAGATTCTGGAAATTACGGCGGAAGTCCGCCAAATCGCGAAAACATACATTGAGCGCCTACTCATGCCGCAAGACGCAGGGGGTGACGCACTCCATCTGGCGTTGGCGTCGTATTACGGTGTCGACGTGCTGTTGACCTGGAATTGCAGACATCTGGCGAATCCCAACAAATTCGGCCACATTGAAAGTCTGAATACGGAACTGGGGCTTTCAGTCCCACTTCTCACGACGCCGTTGAACTATCTGAGCGAGGGTGACGCAGATGCCTGACAACGAATTAACCGCCGTTCGGACCGTTCGGCGTGAGATTTCCGCCGAATGCGGAGGCGACGTCGATCGCGTACTCGACTATTACGAGGAAGTGCAGCAGCTCATCAAGCAGTCGGGTCGCTATCAATTCGTCAAGAAACCGTTTCGAATCGTGGCGTCGACCGGCAAAGAGCGCCACGTGACCAATCCGTGAGTCTGTGTTGAGGCCGTTGTGTCATTGCGCTCTACAGGCCGTTTCGCTAACTGAGCTTCTATACGAATGAAGATCCCGCAAGCAGGTTTGACCCGTCGAGACTGCATCAAGACCCTGGGAGCCGCTGGAGCGGCTTCGCTGGCGATGGGACGAACTGCCGCGTGCATCGCCGCCGAAGAGCCCGCGGATGCACCGGCGCTCGGATCGGCCGAGCACTGCATCTTCATCTGGCTCGGCGGAGGCGCCTGCCAGATTGATACGTTCGATCCGAAACGCGTCACCAGCGACGGGCTCAAGGACCCCGGCTCGGCATATCCCGCAATCGATACCGCCATTCCCGGCGTGCAGGTCTGCGAGCATCTGTCTCAAACGGCTCCGCTCATGGATCGCTGCGTTCCGGTTCGCACGGTCCATCACGACGTCATCGACGAGCATGCCGCGGCCGCGTATCGCATGCATACCGGCCGGCCGACGAGCGGGACGATCGTTTATCCGTCGATCGGCTCGACGGTTTCGCACCTGAAGGAACCGGCGGGCGAACTCGTGCCCCGTTACGTCCTGATGGGCAACCCCAGCCCTTCCCGCGAACCCGGTTTCCTGGGAGCGGCCAACGGGTACGTTTACCTCACCGAAACCAGGCAGGGCCCGAAGGGCCTCGTCCGCCCGGAGCGCGTTTCCGACGCCCGCGTTAATCGGCGTCTCGATCTGCTCAAGCGGCTCCGCGATGACTTCGCTGCCAGACACACGAATGAGCAGGTCATTCAGAACTACATCGCCGCCAGTGAACAGGGCTTTCGGCTGGCCGGGCCGGAATTCCTCAGCGTCTTTGAACTGGGCGCCGAACCGGACGAGTTGCGGAACAGCTACGGCGACGAGTTCGGCCAACGCTGCCTGCTGGCCCGGCGACTCATCGAACGCGGAACGCGATTCGTCGAAGTGTCGTTCAATCTCAACTTTGTGAACGGAACAGGTTGGGACACGCACAACGAAGGTCAGCAGAACCAGCATCTGCTTATTCAGCGTCTCGACGCGGCATTCGCGACGTTGCTCACCGACCTCGAGGCGAAGCGACTGTTGGACAAGACGCTGCTGGTGATCTCAACGGAATTCGGACGGCCCGCTCAATTCGACGGCCGCGGCGGCAGGGGCCACCACGCGAAGTCGTTCTCGGTCCTGCTGGCGGGCGGCGGACTCAAGACCGGTCAGGCCGTCGGCGCGACCGACGAACTCGGCATGCAGATCGTCGACCGTCCCGTCAGCGTGCCCGATCTGTTCGCCACCATTTACGCCGCGCTCGGAATCAACCCGCACGAAGTCCTCTACGCGGGCGACCGCCCCGTCCCGGTCACCGACATGGGAACTCCGGTCGCCGATCTCTTCAGTTGACGCTCCGTCCCTCTGTGCGGCCTCCGTGCCCCCTGAGTGACTCTGTGTTGAACCGTCGCACATGCCCCACCTCCAGCACGCCACACCTGCCGAACTCAACCTCGACTCCACCCGCCTCCAACTCGCCTACGACCGACTGACCGAATGGACCGCCGGGGACGATCCTCCAGTCCCCGGCGGCGCAATCGTCGTCGGCAGGCGCGGCAGAATCGTGGAGACGAAGTTCTTCGGCAAGCAGGGCCCGGAACGCGACGCCGAAGCGATTCGCCGCGACGGCATGTTTCTCATGGCGTCCATCTCGAAACCGGTCACCTATATGGCGGCGCTGATGCTGATGGAGCGCGGTCTGCTGAATCTTTCCGATCCCGTCGCCCGCTACATCCCGGACTTCGCCGCACACCACAAAGACGAAACGCTCGTGCTCCACCTCTTCACGCATACCTCCGGCATGCCGGACATGCTCGAAGACAACGAGGAACTGCGCCGCGCGCACGCTCCCCTGTCCCGATTCATCGAAGGCGCGATCAACGCGGTCCCCCTCTTCTGGCCCGGCACGCAGCTCAGTTACCAGAGCATGGGCACGCTCATCGTCGCCCAACTCGTCCAGCAGATCTCCGGCCTGACGATCCACGAGTTCCTCCGCCGCGAGATCTTCGATCCTCTCGAAATGCATTCGACGGGGCTCGGCTCCCGCGGATTTGATCGCGCCCGGCTCGTTCGCGTGCAGATCCCCGAATATCAGATCGGCAGCGATTTCGGCTGGAACAGCACGTACTGGCAGGAACTCGGCGCGCCGTGGGGCGGACTCTTCAGCGCTCCGGACGACTTCGCCAGGCTTTGCCAGTTGTGGCTCAACGGCGGCGAATTGGGCGGCGTCAGGCTGCTCTCTCCCGAAACAGTCCGAATCGCATCGACCAATCGCTTAAACGACCAACCCGACCTGCCCGAGCCGGTCCGCCGCGCCCAGCCGTGGGGACTCGGCTGGAGGCTCAATCACCGCGGCACGACCGGAAGCTGGGGAGACGCGCTCGGCGAACGGGTCTTCGGCCACACCGGCGCGACCGGTACAATGTGCTGGATCGACCCGGACCGCGACGGCTTCTGCCTGCTGCTGACCTCCGCGATTCGCGCCCGGGCTCCGTGGCGGCTCGTCCAACTCTCCAACATCATCGCTTCGGCATTCGTATGACAGGTGAGCATCGCTCTCCTCCGCTCCCATTCGATCCGGCCGGCGACAACCTTTCCCATCGAACAGACTGACCGGCATTCATGTCCGGAGCGATTCCGCCACCGTCCGCTGCCCCCTCCCCCGTGATTCCCGTGCGTGGCCAGGTTGTCGCATTCCTGACGGTGCTCATCCTCTGTCTTTCGAACGAAGCGCTGCGCTGGTTCGATCCCGCACTGCGCAATCTCGCTCTGACCCGCTGGCTTTGCGGCGAAAACGCCGATTGGCTTCCGTTCCTGCCCTGGCTCATCGCAGCGCCTCTCTTCTGGATGATCCGATCGAGGCGCAGGCCCGCTGTCCAGGATGCGGAGGAGTCAGGGGCAAGTCCCGAACGATCATCGCCGCCCCCCGTGTTGCACGCCGCGCTGGCAGCGCTCGTCGCCGCCGTTTCCTTCGGCATGAGCCTGTGGGTTTCCGATCGTTTCGGGGACGTCCCCCCGGCCTACCACGATGAATTCAGCTACCTGTTCCAGGCCAGGACGTTTCTGGCCGGCCGTTTCTGGTTTCCCAGTTTCGAGCCGATGCCCGAACTGTTCGATCAGATGCACGTCTTGAATGAGGGCCGCTTTGCCAGCCGGTACTTTCCGGGAACCGGCCTCTGGCTGGCGCCGTTCGTCGCCTTCGGCCACCCCTGGCTCGGACACTGGATCGCCGGCGCACTGGCGGCCGCATTCGTCTACGGCATCGGCCGCGAAGTCGGCGGAACTGTCACCGGGCTGATCGCGGGACTCGCTGCGGCGCTCTCTCCGGGCCTCGCCCTGTTCAGCAATCTGCTGCTGGCTCACCACCCGACGCTCGCCGGCCTCACTTTGTTCATCTGGATGTTCCTGCGATGCCTCCGAACAGGCGGCAAGTGGGCGGCGCTGCTTGCGTCCCTGGGGCTCGCATTCGCCATGCTGTGCCGCCCCATGACGGCGTTCGGCGTCAGCCTCCCCTTTGGAGCGTACTTCGCATGGTGGCTGCTCACCGGTCGCGGCGGCTTCGACCCCGCCCGCCCGGAACACGACACGCCAGCTCACGCTCACTCCCCATGGCGCAGCCGCCTGGCGCTCGCTCTCGCCATGGGAGGTCCGATTTTTCTCGGACTGGGCGCCATCGCGGTGCAAAACCGCGCCATCACCGGCGACGCATTGACGACGCCCTATCAGGTTTACACCGACGTCTACACTCCCCGGCACGTCTATGGATTCAACAACGTTGAACGCGGCGAGGAGCGGCTCGGTCCCAAGGTGCTCGACAACTACGACCGCTGGGCGGAAAACCTCACGCCGCGTCTCGCCCTCGAAAACGTGCGCACCAGGCTGACCGCCAGTCTCCGCTGGACGCTGGGAATCGTCCCGCTGGCCTTCGCAGCGATCGCTCTCGGATTCAGCCGCGGCGTCGTCAGTGTGCCGATACGCCTCGTCGGTTGGGCTGTGGTCTCGATTCATGCCGTCCACATTCCCTACTGGTTCGAGGGAATCATGGGCTGGCACTACGTGTTCGAGTCGGCCCCGTTGTGGCTTGTCATCTTTGCCGAAGCCTCACGCCGATTGCGGATCACCTGGCGCGCAACCGGCCGCCGCGCGATGACGTGCTGGTGGGCCGGTCTCATCGTCACAGCCTGCGCCGTCAACCTCGTGACGGTCCCGAGTCTCTGGCCGGGCCGCCTGTCGGCGGGAATCGACGAAGTCGCCTTTTCCCGCAATCGCTACGCGCGGTTCGATGCGTCTCTGGAGGCGATCCGCCAGGGAAAACCGGTCATCGTTTTCGTCGAGCACGATCCCGCTGAACGCCACATCGACTACGTCGCCAACGATCCCGCTTTGAAGGGCCCCGTGCTCATCGCGCGGCATCGCCCCGGCCGCACCGATCTGGCCGCAGCCCGCGCCCTGTTCCCCGATCGCGACGCCTACCTGTTTCACGCCGCCACCGGCGAGTGGGAGAAGCTGCCCTGATGGGCGGATTGCGGGCAGCGCAACAAAAAACCCATCCGGCGTCCTGTCGGATGGGAATTCTGATGTCAGATCGAGCGATGCTCAGGCCTTCTTCTCCGTGGCCGGCTCGGGAGCATCTTCGCCGCTCGGCTCGGCCGGAGGCTCGGGAGCTTCCTCAACCGACGGAGACGGGCTGTAGTCGCTGTCGCCGCACGGGGCGCAGGAGCTGCTGCAACGAGGTCCGCAGGTCGTGGCGCACTGCGTTGCACAGGGACGGCAGCAGGTCGCGGCCGGCGCACAGGTCTGGCAGGAAGCCTGGCAGACGCCGCACGACGTATGGCAGGTGCTGCACGAGGTCTGGCGAATTCCGCAGGACGACCGGCAGGGGCTGCAGCTTGACTGAGTGAGGCGGCAAGAACTCTTGCAGTGGCTGACCTGGGTCGTGTGGCAACTCGACCCGCATCCTCCGGCGTAGGTGGCCTGGGCGCCGAGCAGCGTCAACATGGCGGCCATGGCGGAAACAGCTAACAGTCTTTGCAACATATTCGTTCTCCTCGTTGTTCCGTCTCGGATCCGTAGTTGGTGTACACCCGGACGACCGCTCCGAGATCGATGATGCGGTCACCCGACGTCTGTTCACTTCTCAGGCGACTCGGCGCTCTGCGCAAAGCGTGTCGATCACGACGAGTCTGCGGGATACAATACTGGTCTGGTCGTGGAAGTCAAACCAACCGCAGAAATCGAGCCGTTTCAGCGACCGTCGATCGCGAGGCGGGCCGTTGAGTTCGGGCCCGAATCACGCATTCTCCAAAAAAACAGCGCCGCACCTCGTCCGCGGCCTCGAGCAAACGACAGCCCGATGCGCGAATTGATCGACTGGCGGTTCTCCGACACGCGATTGAAGCTCGGAGAATTCCCGCTGCTGATGGGCATTGTGAACGTCACGCCCGACAGCTTTTCAGACGGGGGACGCTGGCTCGATCCGAATGACGCCGTCAGCCAGGCTTTGCAGCTTGTGGAAGATGGAGCCGACATTCTCGACATCGGGGGCGAGTCGACCCGACCCGGGGCCGACCCCGTCAGCCAATCGGACGAACTCCGCCGGGTGATTCCCGTCATTCAGCGGTTGGCGGATCGGACGGACGTGCCCCTCTCCGTCGATACCACCAAAGCCGAAGTCGCCCGCCAGGCCCTGGCCGCCGGTGCGACCATCGTCAACGACATCTCCGGTCTGACGTTCGACCGCGAGATGACCCAAGTCTGCGCGGACTCCGACTGCGGCGTCATCTGCATGCACATTCGGGGCACCCCGCAAACGATGCAGGACGATCCGCAGTACGAAAACGTCGTCGTCGAAGTCCGCGACCATCTGCGAGCGCGGCTCAATCGCCTCGTCGCGGCAGGCATTGAACAGGAGCGGATTGTGCTCGATCCGGGCATCGGCTTCGGCAAGACCGCCGGCCACAACCTCGAATTGCTCTCGTCGATTGGAACGCTTCGCGAACTCGGACGGCCGATCCTGATCGGCCATTCCCGCAAACGATTCCTCAAGAAGCTGCTCGGCCGGGAAATCGATGAACGGCAGAGCGGCACGATCGGCGTGGCGATCGCAGCGGCCGCCCAGCACGCCGACATCCTCCGCATCCACGACGTCCGGAGCGTGAAGGACGCGCTGCTCGCTTGGCATGCGATCGCGCGCCGAATCCGGTAAGCTGCCGAATGGGTGGCCTCTGTCGATGTGCAGAAGTCCGCCACCGGGGTTTCGCTCCCGTTGGTCGTACCAGCCCCGGCCACTCAGCCGGATGTTCAAGCGCTCCACCGTAAGGGGGTAACAACGATGAGCCATCTCTCGCGACGCACGTTTCTGCACTCGAGCACCACCGGAATGACGGCTTTGGCCGGGGCCGGTCTGCTTGCCGCTGAAGAACCGGCAAAGAAACAGAACGCCTCGGAGCGCATCCGCGTCGGCTGTGTAGGCGGCGGCGGTCGGGCCGGTTCTCTCGTCCGATCGTTTTCCCGGTCTTCCCAGGCGGACGTGGTCGCCATCGCCGATCTCGATCCGCAGCGCCTCGCCCCCGCGCTCGAAGCGGCCGAGTCGATCCAGGGGCACCGTCCGCGGGGCGAGAAGGACTTCCGCAAACTGATCGACGACCCCGAGATCGACGCCATCGTTGTCGGCACTCCCGACCACTGGCACGCGATCCCCACCATTCTCGCCTGCCTCGCCGGCAAGGACGTCTACGTCGAAAAACCGGACGCGCACAACATCATCGAAGGGCGACGCATGATCGCCGCCATGCGGAAGCACAAACGGATCGTGCAGATGGGTTCGCAGCACCGCTCAACCGAGCGGCTGCAGTCCGCACTGGAGTACATTCGCAGCGGAGCACTCGGACGCTGTCTCGTCGCCAAGGCTTGGGAAAGCTCCCGGCAGGGCAGCATCGGCTATCCCAAAGATCGCGAGCCGCCCGAAGGGATCGACTACGACATGTGGCTCGGCTCCGCCCCCAAGCAGCCCTTCAATCCCAACCGGTTCCACGGGCGGTGGCGCTGGTTCTACGATTTCGGAACCGGCGATCTCGGTAACGATGGCGTGCATCGTCTTGACATGGCGCTCGCCGGTCTCAATGCGGCTCTCGAAGCCGAGGGCGCCCCGCAGGTCGGCTTGCCGCAACGTACCTCCGCCGTCGGCGGAAAATGGTACTTCGACGACATGCAGGAATGGCCCGACACTATGCAGGTCAACTACCAGTTTGCCGGCGAGCCGCCGCGCATCCTGACCTACGAAATGCGGGTCTGGGCGCCGTACTCCTATCACGGCCATTCAGAGGGATCGGCCGTCTACGGCGATCAGGGATACATCATCATCGGCAACAGCAACTGGCAGGCATATGCCGGCAAGAACGAACTCGTCGCCGAAGGCAGCGGAGACAGTCACGAAGGTCCCCACGTCGAGAACTTCCTGGACTGCATCAAGACTCGCGAAAAACCCTACTGCGACCTGGAAACGGTCGGGCACCGCGCCTCCGTGCTCTGCCACGCCGGCAACATCGCCTCCCGCGTCGGCCGCACGCTCGTGCTCGATCCTGAAAGCGAAGAGTTCATCGGCGACGAGGAAGCCAACGCCCTGCGCGGCCGCCCCGAATGGCGCAAGCCCTGGACGTTGCCCGAGGTCTAGGCGAGCGGCCAGGCGTCAGCCGGCCGGTGCGTTCGAATGGAAAACGGCACCCGCTCCGTGTAAGAAGCCGATCGCTCCCCTCCGGGTCGCGGCTAAACGCGGTGTGTCTACGGGACAAACTGCCCCGCCCATTCAGCCAGGGCCGCAGTTGCCCACGACGTTGCCGCAATCGAAATGAACTGATCCTCGCCGTGCGGGTCACCGTTGTCGAACCACTTCTGCACCGGTTCCGACCGGGTGACGACGTGCCACGACCCGTCTTCCTCTTGCTTGTCCCATAGGAACTGAACGCCCGCCGTGACGGCCGGGTGATTCGCGGCCAAGCCTGACTGCATCAGCACATACACCGCCTGCCCGGTTGCGTAGGCGTCCGGGTCCATTTCGTCCGTCTGTCCCCAGCCGCCGTCGTCTTGCTGGCGGGAGAGCAAGGCGTCCTGTGCAGACGAGATGCGCGTGTCTTCAGGGTCCAGCGCCGTCAGCAACCACAGATGACCGACGCGATCCTCGTGCGTCTCAAGCGCAGTCGACTCCGCCCACGATTTCGCCCGATCGACTGCTTCCGTCACGCGATCGCCCGTGTCATCGTCCGCAAAGGAACGCAGGCCGATGACCGCAAGAGTCGTGCACATCTGCGCCGACTCTTCCAGCGGCGGACGTCGCGAGGGGGGCTGCCACCGGCCGTCCGACTCCTGTGTCTTGAGCAGAGACTCGACCAGCGCTGCCGTCACGTCGTCTGGTTCGCACCCGGCGACGTGAAACGTCCACAGTGCGTAGCTCGCCGTCGCAGCCCGCCCGCCGAATCGCTTTCCACGCCGCAGCGACTCCAGCCGTGACGCAAACGAATCCCGCGTGAATTCAAGCTGCCGGTCGACGAACTCAGTGTTTGAATCCCGATCACCGAACAGAACCGTCCGCGTCGCAAACACCGGCAATGCCTGATGATGGCAGGAAAAGCAGTCGCGGTTCTGCGGATAGTTGTCCGCCCCCCGCTGCACGACCTCCAGTCCCTGTTCAACCGCTTCACAGACTCTGGCGACAAGCTCACTCGGCGGTTCGACGACCGATTGACTCTCAACGGACTGCGACGCAACCGGCTCCGCAGCCAGCGCAACGGCAACGATCAGCAGTCCAAAGCCGCTCATCCGATATCTCCCTGCCGGCACTCGCCGTCAACGCACCGCCACAGGTCCGGCGAAGGACTCTTGTCCTTGAGCGCATCCGGCAGCCGGTGGAGTCGCACGTTGTCATAGCACTGCAACATCGCGAATCGCCGCAAAGCCGCCGGAATTCCCACGGCGGTGAACCCGGGATGACCGGTCGCCGGATAAGGTCCGCCGTGGTTCATCGCCGGGGACACCGCGACGCCGGTCGGCATCTTGTCGTTCAGCAGCCGGCCGACTTTCTCCCGCAGCACCGGGGCAATCCGGTCATACAGGGCATCGTCCTCGCCGCCCGTGTGCGAGTAAATACAGCCGGTGAGATTCCCTTCGAGCGCCTCGGTGATCGCCACGAGTTCGTCGTCGCTCCCGGCCAGTACGAACAGCGATGAATTTCCGAACGCCTCCGCCTGCAGCCCCACCGGGTTCGCGAGGAATGTGCTGCCCGTCGTCTTGAGCAGCGTATTGGCGTAGCAACAACGATTCTCATCCGCCGGCTCGTCCCCGGTGACGACCTCAGCCCCCGCTTCTTTCAGAGCCGCGATTCCCTCCCGGAAACTCCGTTCCACCCCGCCGGATAGCAGCGTTCCGGCCGGCGCCTGCGAAAACCTCTCGCCGACGGCCGCCACGAACTCATCAGACTTCGGCCCGGCCCGCAGAATCACAACGCCCGGGTTGGTGCAGAACTGGCCGGCCCCCATCAGGCAACTCGTGGTGAACTCGCCCACGAGATCGTCAAACCGCTCTTCCAGACCGCCCGGCAGAATGTACACCGGGTTGATGCTCGACAGTTCCAGATAGATCGGCTTCCCGGCCGCATCGGCCGCCTGCTTCAGGACCAGTCCGGCGCTGCGCGACCCGGTGTAACCGGTGGCGCCGAGTTTGGGATGTGAAACCAGTTTTGCTCCATCCGCATGGCTGGTCCGATAGATGAGCTGCACGAATCCGGCGGGCATTTCCGTCGCCTGCGCTGCTTCGTGCGCCGCCTCGGCGAACAGCCGCGTCGTCTCGGGATGAGACGAGTGTCCCTTGGCGACCACCGGGTTCCCCGCCGCAACGGCCGCCGCGAAATCCCCCCCGGCGATGCTGTTAAACGCCAGCGGAAAGTTGTTCGGCCCGAACACGGCCACCGGCCCCAACGGACCGTAGATCGATCGAATGCCGGATTTGGTGTCGATCGTCGGCAGCGCCCAGGAACCCTCCCGCGCCGCAGCCGCCGCCTGACGCAACTGATTCGTCGTGCGCGGCAGTTCCACGTTCTTCAGTCGCGGCTCGACCGGCAGAGCTGTTTCCAGGTTCGCCGCCGCGACGATCGTATCCGCCCGCGCATCGATCAGATCGGCATACTTTTCGAGGAACGCGGCGAATCGTTCCCCCGGCCAGCCGCGCGTTGCAGTGAACGCATTCGCCGCCGCCTCAACGGCCTCATTCACTTCCGCCAGCGGGCTGACGGGAAACCTGGTCTCGAGCGGCTCCCTGGTCGCCGGATTCATCGCCTGAAACGTCTCCGTTCCGGCCGAAGGCCGCCATTCGCCGTTGATCAATACCGCTGCGGACATCGTTCCTGCCAATCGTTGAATTGTTTTGATTTCAGTTCGCTTTGATCGCTGCACTAGGGCCCGCTGTGCGGACCATGGCAATTCAGAGGGGTCTATGGTCCGCGAAGCGGACCCTGCGTGCTGGAGCCCGGCCGCAAGGGATTCTCGAATAGGACACAGATTTTCGCGGATTTGGCGGATCAGCACGGATACTGCGGGAACTTCTTCGAAAGGCGGCAGCGACGAGACCGCATCGATTCAGGCGTGAAGACTCTGCACTCCACAGAAAGCAATCAGTGAAAATCGGTCCAATCCGTGGTCATCCGCGTTCCGTTCGAATCTCTCGAAGAGTCACTCGATCGGGGATCGAGAGGTGTGTGTAAACGACAGCCTTACGGGGGCGTCCACCAATCGTCGATCAATTCCGTCATCGCTGCAACCCGGTCGGGATGCTCTCTCGCCAGGTTGGTCGACTCGAACGGATCGGCGACGATCTGAAACAACTCGACCTCTTCAGAATCGTCCGCCGGCAGAATCAGCTTCCACTCATTCTGCACAGACCAGCGGTACATCAGTCCGGCAGCAGGGTTATCCACATCCGGTATGTCGTGCTCGTAGATCGCGCCAAAGACCGCATCACGCTCCGTGCGTCCTTCTTCCGCGCAGACGTCCAGCAGGTTCAAACCCTGCATGTCATCGGTCGGTTCCAACCCGGCGGCCGCCAGAATCGTCGGCGCCAGATCGATGCTGCTCACCATCGTCTCTTCGTACATTGCCGGCTCGATCCGGCCCGGCCAGCGCAGCATGACCGGAGTCCGCAGGCCGCCGTCATACGGGCTCCGCTTGCTGCGCGGCGCATAGCGGGGCGAATCCTCGCGTTGAATCCAACCGTTGTCGGTCACGTAGACCACGAGCGTATTCTCGGCGAGACCGTTTTCGTCCAGATAATCGAGCAGCTCGCCGCACGTTTCGTCGAACCATTCGCACATCGCCTGGTAACGCGCCACGTGAATCGACTTGTCCGGCGCGGCGTATTTCTTGAGCAGTCGCTCCGGCGGCGTATGCGGTGAGTGTGGCAGGAACGGCGCGTACCACACGAACCACGGCGTCTCACCCGCCTCCTCGATAAAGCCATAGATCGGCGCCAGTCCCTCGCGGCCGATCGTCAGGCCGGCGTCTCCATGCCGCCCGCCGCGATGCGGGTCGCCGTGCGTCATTCCCTCCGTAAAGCCCCCGCGCGAATAGTGGCCTTCCCACCACTTGCCGGTCTGCAACGACACGTACCCCTTCTCAGCCAGCATCCGGGGCAACGTCGGAACGTCTTCGATGTGAGAAATCAACGCCGCATTCAGCCGCAGATACTCGGGATTGCGATACCGCCCTCTCCCCGCGGCCCCCTCGAAAGCGGGATCGTTTCCGCTGGTCTTGTGCTGATGCGGGTAGAGTCCGGTAATCAGCGTGGCCAGCGAAGGCCGGCACAGGCTGTCGGTCACGTACCCGCGCGGAAAAACGGCGCTCTCCGCGGCCAACCGGTCCAGCCGCGGAGTCTCGATCACGTCATGCCCCATGAACCCGTAATCGGTCCACGCCTGGTCATCGGAGATGATGTAGAGCACATTCGGCGGCCCCCCCGCAGCCGTCGCTTCCATTGCCATCACGAGGACTGCACAGAACACTGTGAATTGTCGCATTCCGAAGTTCGCTCTGTATGTCTAACGTGCAGAACCTTGTTGTCCTGCACAGATTCTTGCGCCGGCCCGTACCGCACGCTGACAGCATGCGCCAACCGCCTCTGCGATCAGCGGGACGCACGCAAGGCTGCGTGCGCCACGTGGTTGAATCGCGACCCGCTGAGGAGCGCGTCACTCCCGCTCACTCACTCTCCTCAACCCGGTACAGCGCCTCCTCGGTGCGGATGAACAGCGCGCCGTCGACAACTCCGTATGACGCGAACGACCGCTCCCCCGCGCCCAGTTGATTGCGCGCGAGTTCGACGAACTCGGTTCCCGCTTTCACGACGACACTGCCGCCGTGCTGATCCTGAAAATAGATCTTCCCGTCCGCGTAGAGCGGCGACGCCCAGAACTGGCCGCCCAGCCGCTCCTGCCAGTGTTCTTCGCCGGTCTGCACGTCGACGCAGGTCGCCACGCCCTGATCGGAGAGGAAATACAACTCATCGCCGACCGGCAGCGGCGACGGATTATGCGGCGCGCCCCGCTTGATCTCCCATCGCACATGCGTGTCCGTCACGTTGCCGGTTCCGGTGGGGTCAATCGCCATCAGCTTCGGCGTCCCGAAACCGGTGCACACGAACACCAGCCCTCCCGCGAAGGCGGGGCGGGGAACGACCGAAAAACCTCCGGTATAGTCGACACGCCAGAGTTGTTCTCCCGTCGCCGGATCGTACGCGAAGACCGCGTCGCTGCCGGGACAGACCGCCTGTCGCCGCCCGCCCGCTTCGATGATCAGCGGCGTCGAGAATGAGAAGCCTTTCACCGGGTTGGTGTCCCGCGGCGTGCGCCAGCGCTCCTCTCCGGTTGCCTTTTCGATCCCGACCACAAACTGCTTGTCCCTGCCGTCACAACTGATGATCAGCAGATCGCCCGCACTGGCCGGCGACCCGCCGTTGCCGTGCACCGGCAGATACTCCAGCGCCATCCGCCACAGCACTTCGCCGTCGGTCGTCAGACAGGCCGTCCCGTGCGGACCGAAGTGCACGTAGACCTTGCCGTCTTCCACGATCGGCGTCGGACTGGCGTGACTGTTCGTGCGGTGAATTTCGACGGCCCCCTCCTGTTCGAACACTTCCACCGTCCACACGATCTCGCCCGACGACGCCTTGAGGCAAATCGCCCGCAACGAATAGTGCTGCGGGCCGATTTCAACCGCGTTCGTCAGATAAATCCGGCCGTCGACGATCACCGGAGACGACCAGGCCAATCCCTCCAGCGGAACCTTCCAGGCGACGTTGGACTCTTCGCTCCAGTTCACCGGCAGCCCCGTCGCGTCCGCGATCCCCTGGCCGGTCGGCCCCCGGAACTCCGGCCAGTCCGCCCCCGCCGACCCGCCGAGGCCACAGAACGCAGCAACAATCACAGTGGCGCGGCTCAAACCGGACCCGATACGTCGCTTCAACGCCGCAAGTACCACAGGCTCCCTCAAGTTGCGCGTCATTCTCGTTCCTCGTGCTTACGAACAGCGAACCGCAGCGCGCAGATCCCCGCTGCGACTCAACCACCGATACTTTAGAGGTTTGCCCGCCGACGTTCGACCGTCGCGACTTTGCCCCCAAGACGGAAAATCTTGCAAAGTGGTTGAAATCGTCGAGCAAAAATGTCATCATCGCAGCCGCACGTCATCTCGGGCGTTGTACAGTTCACCGATCTTGGCCGTTCGTCCGTTTTCATTTTCAATTTCCCAGAAAGCAGGAGAAGCCGTTATGCGTCGTCGTGGATTCACACTGATCGAACTGCTGGTGGTCATAGCCATCATCGCCATCCTGATCGCCTTGCTCCTCCCTGCCGTCCAGCAGGCCCGCGAAGCGGCGCGTCGTACGTCTTGTCGAAACAAGATGAAGCAGCTTGGACTCGCGCTGCACAACTATCATGACGCTCATCTCATCTTCCCGCCGGCCTCAATCGACGACGGCAGCTATGATTCCACGTGGCTCTGTACTCGCAACGATATGACGCCCCTCAATCACACCGGCCACCAGCTCTTGTTGCCCTATCTCGATGAGACCGCGATCTACAACCAGATCAACTTCTCACTTCCGACGGGCGACGCACACTATAATTGCCAGATTCCCGGCGCCATGCAGGCCGCTGTGCAACAAGCTGTTGAGGCCTTCGAGTGTCCCAGCGACCGGTTCAACTCCGGACCGTATACCTACAACGGAACCACCGCCTACAACATTACCGACGGATACCTCACTAACTACGCCTTCGTGGAGACAGCTTACAACATAGGCGTCCCGTATACCGCGGAAGGGCAGCGTACGAGAGCCGCATTTGGCAAGAACGGTGCCTGCTCAATCGACGATATCACCGACGGGACGACCAACACGATGCTGATGATCGAAACTCCGAAAGAGAAGGACAGCACGATCCGTGGTCCGTACTGGAGCGCCGACGTCAACACCGCCGAGATTATCCCCAAGACGAGAAGAATCAATCAGATTGACACCGCAACGGGTAGGGTCATCTGGGGTTCTCCTGGAAGCGAGCATGAAGGTGGTTGTCACGTCGTGTTGGGGGACGGTTCCGTCCGATTCCTGAGTGAGAGCCTTGATTTCATCGTGCAGAATTACCTTGTCACGGTGGCCGGCAAGGAGGTCGTAGGCGAGTTCTAGTGCCCTGGCCGGGCTGTTCTTTGGGGTTGCTGGATTTGCAGGTCCACACGAAACCCTGCGGACTCCTTCTCCCGTGAGCCCCCTCAATCCCAAGAACTCAATTGACGGACCACTGGTATCAGTTCATCGATTGCGTTTCGGGAGGAGCGGCTCCTCTAGAGGCCTGCGGCAGTGCGCCTTCAACGCCGCTCCCCCGGAACTGACTACGTTGCTGGGTATTTGCGAGAGTGAAAGATCCGAAATCAATGGAGCACTTGCTGAACTCGAAATTTCTACGCCGGTTCTGCTGTCTGCTCCCGGTCCTTCTGATCGGGTGTACGGGCGGGGCTCCGGATGATCGACCGGAACTCGGCCTGGTGACAGGAACAGTCACGATGGGTGGCGAGCCGCTCGAGGGAGCGACCGTCGTATTCGAGCCGAGCGAGGGACGACCCTCCAACGGCAAGACCGATGGCTCCGGCAATTACGAGTTGATCTACACGAAAGACGCTATGGGGGCATCTGTCGGCAGACACACGGTCAGGATTATGATGGAACCAGACCCTGACAACGCCGAAGCGGAACTCACCGAGATTCCGGCGAAGTATAACACGAACTCGGAATTGACAGCGGAAGTCGAACCAGGCGAGAACACTTTCGACTTCGACCTCGACGCCGAGTAGCCCGCCCTGCACAACAAGTCGCTCACCCGCATCTCGGACCGCTTGTCCGGGAGGTTTTTTCGTAAGCGACGACCATTCCGCGAACCGGCTTCGTGCCCTTCGTGTCGTCGTGGTTCTCAACCAATCGGCGATCAAGCCGTCTCCGGAAGACGCTCAAGGTCCAACGCACTCTTCAACTCGGCGACCGCGCCAACCCGCCGCCGGGCGTCGTCCGGTCCCTTCAGATCGAACTCACCAGCGCCGAGAACGTCTCGTAGAAATGTCGTGAGTTCCGCCTCGAATCCGGCTCGGGACTCGGGGGTATTCGGAGCGAGCGCCCGGTCGTTGATCAGCAATTCGAACCGGCTGCGACTGAACCGTACCCCTTCGACTTCCGACTCCAGCATCAGACACGCCCGCGCGGCGGCTCGCAGCGCCTGCTGAAACCGGTCGGTATTGCTGCCTTCCAGCGGCGCTTTCCGGTTGTAAAGCAGGCCGATTTCGCCATTGGTGCGGTCGATGGCGTAATCCGCCTCATGCCCCACAAGCAACACCGCCGGCCCGTCCGGAACGTGCCGGTAATCGGCGACGTCGATCAACAGTTCGTCCAGCGCCTCGCGCACGATCCACTCGTGGAACAGATCGATGAACCGCCGCAGATCGACGCCTGGCTCACCCTCAAAGAACAGCTTCACGTTCACGTGCTGCAGCGTCATGCCTGCGCCCCTGACTGTGCCAGTCCCGCTTCACGGACCCGGTTGTAGCAACTGTGAACCGCTTCAATGAACAGTTGCGTCTCCTCGATGAAATGCCGCGCCGATTCCAGAGTAAACGCGCGGCCCGCGGCTTCATGCGCCGCGAACAGATAGTCGGCGAACTTCGACCCCGCGTACGGATCAAAAATCAACTCGGTGTCGTAGAACCGCTCGCGGAACTCCTCCACGACTTCATCCGGGTCTTCTTCGGTGACGTCGTCGTACTGGAGCTGGACGAGCGCCTTGGCCGACTTGACCATCGCGCTGTACGCCAGTTCGCCCGCCTGCTGCGCTTCCTGCTCTTCGAGTTTGATCTGCGCCTCGAACACCAGCCGCTCCGCCGCCGTCATCTCAAACTCGTACTGCGTGACGACTTCGCCCGCGCATTCCCCCTTGCCGATGTCGCCGATGCCGTACTGCCGCGGGTCGGCCCAGTCGGAGTAGAAGTCGGGATCCGCGTCATGTTCCGGCGCGTTCTGCGTGAGGTCGTCCAGCACCTGCCGGATTTTCGCCTTGCCGACGCGCGCTACAAATTTGGGAAACCGCTCGTCACTCTGCCGGGACCGCAGATAGAAATCGGTAATCCGGTCGAGCGCTTCGGGAATCCGCTTCGACGGCACCGCCACGATCGGCAGCCCGTACGACCCCGCGTTTTCCTCCCACTGGCCTCCCAGCACGACCTGAAAGTGCGGCACCTTGTAGCCCTGCATCGTCCGGCTGATGCCGTAGAACCCGATGTCCGCCACGTGGTGCTGCCCGCAACTGTTGAAGCACCCGCTCACCTTGATGTGCAGATCCCGCACCGCCTGATCAAGCTCGACCGTCCGCGCAACCAGCCGGTGACGCAACTCCGCCGCCAGGCCCCGCGACGAAGAAATCCCCAGCTTGCAGGTATCCGTCCCCGGGCAGGCGACGATGTCAAACACCGCCGATGCTCCCGGTTCCGCCAGTCCGGCGCGATCCAGCGCCTCGTACAGCGCCGGGATGTCCGACTTGCTCACCCACCGGATCACGAAATTCTGTTCAACCGTCGTCCGCACCGTTCCCCGCGTGAACTCGCGCGCGATGTCGGCCAGATCCCGCAACTGGTTCGGCGTGATGTCCCCCAGCGGCAGGGCCACCGTCGCCGTCACGTAGCCCGGCTGCCGCTGTTCGCGGATGTTCGTCTGCACCCAGTGATTGAGCCGCGCGTCGCCGTTGAGCTGCGGCATCTCGCCCGGCGGCTTGAGCGGCTGCTCCTCGTTCGCATCGATCGCGGCGAGGTACTCGGTCCACCTGGGATCCTCGGGCAGCTTCGCCCGCTCGGCGAACACCTCTTCCCGAAACCGCTCCATCCCCCACTTTTCGATCAAGAACTTGAGTCGCGCCCGGCTGCGGGTCTTCTTCTCCCCATGCCGGCCGAACAGCCGCGCGATCGCCTGCGTGATCGGCAGGATTTCCTCGGGAACCACGAACTCGTCCAGCACCTTCGCCTGCCGGGGCACCGCACCCAAACCGCCGCCGACCAGATACTGAAAACCGCGTTGCTCCTCCCCGTCGACCACGCGCGTCTTCGCGACCAGGCCGACGTCGTGCATCATCCCGAGACCGCACGAATGCTGCGCGCAGCCGCTCACACTCGGCTTGAACTTCCGGCCGAAGTTCTGGCAGTCCGGATGCCCCAGCAGAAACTGGGTCAACGCATGCGCGTAGGGCGTGGCGTCGAACGGCTCATCCGGGCACACCCCCATAAACGGGCAGCCCGTCACGTTCCGCACCGAGTTCCCGCACGCTTCCCGCGTCGTGATGCCCACCGCCGCCAAACGCCGCATCAGCGCCGGCGTGTCATTGATGTGAACGAAGTGCAGCTGAATGTCCTGCCGGGTCGTCACGTGCGCGATCCCATCGGAATACTCTTCCGCAAGATCGGCCATCACCTCAAGCTGTTCCGGCGTCATTCCTCCGTAGGGAATCTTGATCCGCTGCATGCCGGGCGCGTCCCACACCGTGTGCGGCCCCTTAGTCAGCTTCTCCTCGTATGGCAGCGTCTTCGATTCCACTCCATTATGCCGCTGGCCGTTGTCGTACCGCTGGCCGTAGACGCCCCGCCGCAACCTCGTCTCCGCAAAGACCTTCTCATCAATACTGTCCTGCGAGCGCAGCTCGATCTCTGTCTCGAATACGTCGATTTCCTCGGCCAGCGCCTCCGGCAATCGTCCTGCCAGGCGTTCTTTCCAGAGGTCGTTGCTCGCCTTCATAATCGGGCACTCCCTGACAAAAACTGATCCGATCTGCGGCTTCGGTTCGATTCCGCATCGATCCCACTCGTCGAGTGACGAATGGTTTTTCAATCCCGGATTGAAAAGTTGGGTGCCACTGGCTCTGCCAGTGCGATATAGAGAGGACATTGACCCCACAATGCACGGGCAGGGCCAGTGGCGCCCGTCGATTCAACAGTGTCAAAGCAATCGCACCCGGAATGTAGCAGAAATCTCAGGCTCGCAACAATTCGTTGCGCTCGGCGGCAGTCGCCGGGCCGGGGTGGTGGGGACGTTCAGTGCTGCGACAGCCCACTGATGGAAGCGCCCCGGCAGATGACGTTGCAGCAATCCCTGTCATTCTTCATATTCTTAAGCCGCCATGGACACAAACCATTCTCTCCGCGTCTACGACTCAATCCTCGGCCTCCTTTGCGACGAGCAGAATCCCACGCCGCTCGTCCGTCTGAACAAGGTCGTTCCGTTCCAGCACACGCGGGTCTACGCCAAGCTCGAATGGTACAACCCGTTCGGAGCGGTCAAGGATCGCGTCGCCGCCAACCTGATCCGAGACGCTGAAGAGCGGGGAGTCCTCGCCGCCGGGAAGAAGCTTGTCGAGGCCACGTCCGGCAACACAGGCCTCGGACTCGCGATGATCGGCAACGCCCGGGGCTACCCGCTGCAGACTCCGCTCTCAAAAGCCATCCCGCTCGAAAAGCGCACCGTCCTCCGCTTCTTCGGCGCCGATCTCGTCGAACTGGACGACTCCCTCTGCCCGGCCCCGGGCGCTCCCGAAGGCGCCATCGCCCGCGCCCGCCAAACGGCCGCCACGCAGGAAGAGTTTGAAATCCTCGATCAGTACGTCAACGAGGCCAATCCCGGCGCACACTACCGCACCACCGGCCCGGAAATCTGGCGGCAGACGGAAGGGAAGGTGACCCACTTCGTCGCCGGACTGGGCACCTGCGGCACGATCACAGGTACGGGCCGCTTTCTCAAGGAGAAAAACCGGGAGATCAAAGTCCTCGGAGCCTACCCCGAAGACGGACACGACATCCCGGGCGCCCGCAGCAAACGCCAGTTGGATCAGACCAAGCTCTACTTTCCCGACGAGTACGACGGCGAAATCGAAATCACCAACCGCGACGCCTACGAGATGTGCCTGCGGCTCAACCGCGAAGAGAGCATCATCGCCGCCCCGAGTTCGGGCATGGCCGTCCTCGGCGCGCTCCGCCTCGTCCCGGACGAGCCGGGCAACGTTGTCGTCGTCATCTTTCCGGACAACATCTTCAAGTACGCCTCGTCAGTCATCCGGCACTTTCCCGACCTCGCTCCGCCCGCCGAACCGGGCGCGGATCAGTCCGCCCCCAGCAAGAACGACCAGTTCATCGCGGAACTGATCGAGAACCTCAAAAACCCCTACGACACCGTCAAAGTCAAAGACCTGAGCGAGTCGATCAACTCCGCCGATCGCCCCTTCGTCATCGACATCCGCATCCCGGAGCATTACGCCGAGTCCCACATCCCCGGCTCCGTCAACATCCCCCAGGACGACCTCTCCCGCCGCGCCGCTGAACTGCCCGACGACCGCGAAGCGCCGATCGTCACCGTCTGCAACATCGGCAAGTTCTCCAAGCACGCCACCCTCTATCTCAAGTCCAGAGGCTACCGCAACGTCCGCAGCGCCAAGGGGGGACTCAATGAGTGGATCCGCAAAGGACTCCCGACCGAGTCAGAAAAACCCACCGCCGCCGACGCATCCTGAGACCGTCACCCACCAAAGCAACGCGAGAACTCTAAGCGGGAGTGGATGGGAATCGAACCCACCAGACGACTTTGCAGCCGTCTCAGCGGTTTTGAAGACCGGGGCAGGCACCAGCTCTGCAAACACTCCCTCGCCAGACGCCTCACGCGGGCGTCGCGTCGACCGGTTCGTCCTCGATCTGCACGGTCAGTTCCACGTCGCTCGCGTCCTCTTTCACCAGGTTCGAACGAATCGTCTCACACGTCTTCTTGAACTGCACCAGTTCCTCAGCCGAGATCCCCTGGACGGCCTGATCCCGCACCCGGTGGCAGCAGGCCACCGCGCGGCTCCACACCGCTTCCGATTTCTCCGTCGGAAAGATCTGATTCTTGCGCCGGTCGGTCTCGCAACACCGCCGCTCCAGCCAGCCGTCCCGCTCCATCCGCCGCAAAACCCCGGTCACCGTATGCGGTTCGATGCCCAGGCAGTCCGAGAGTTCCGCTTGAGACATCCCCCCCTTCACCGACAACCACGCCAGCACCTCCCACTGCCGGAATGTCATCCCCTCATCAGTCAAACAGTCGCTCAATGCACGACGCATCGCGTGAGACGTCGCACAAACCCAGTGCCCCACGCTGTTCTCCCAGTCATATTCGAGCACGGTTCAACTCCGAGTGTTTCCTGAATCACGCCATTTCTGCCCGGTTTTCGCTGATTTTATCATACGGGGATCCGCTCGGAACCGACAAGGGACGATCGGCAAATTGCTGTAACCGCAGCCGCAGAGCACGGGTACAATCGCTATGATCGGAGGGCCTCAGCGCCTCCGTCACCCGTACCGAAATTCTGCACTGTTTGGACACACCGCATGACATTCCCCCCGCGATTGAGTCGTTTCGGCCTCACGCTCGCTGCGATTTTCACAATCACGCACTCCCCGCTCCCCGCCTTCGCAGAGTCTTCGCTCGGAGCTGCGATTGAAGAGTTCTTGCTGCAGGACTACCGCGGACGCGAATATGCGCTCAGCGAATTCGACGATTCGGAAGTCGTCGTCGTCGCCTTCCTCGGCACGGAATGCCCGCTCGCAAAACTCTACGGACCCCGGCTGCAGGAGCTGGCGGACGAATATCGCGACCGCAAGGTCGCGTTCATCGCCGTCAATTCCAACGTGCAGGACTCCATTGCCGAACTCTCCGCCTACGCACGCCGCCACGGTCTGACGATGCCCGTCCTTAAAGACCCCGGCAACAAGGTGGCCGACCTATTCGGGGCCCGCCGGACGCCCGAGGTCTTCGTTCTCGACCGCAATCGCGTCATCCGGTACCAGGGCCGCGTCGACGACCAATACGTCATCGGAGTCGTCCGCGACGAACCGACCCGCACCGACTTGAAGATCGCGATCGATGAAGTGCTGGACGGCAAGGCCGTCACGGTTTCCCAGACCGACCCGATCGGCTGCATCATCGGCCGCGTGCGGGAAGTCGACGCAGATTCCGACATCACCTATTCCAACCAGATCGCACGCATCTTCAAAGCACGCTGTGTCGAATGCCATCGCGACGGAGAAATCGCCCCCTTCACGCTGACCACCTACGAAGACGTCGCCGGATGGGGCGAGATGATCGCCGAAGTGGTGGAGCAGGGCCGCATGCCCCCCTGGCACGCCGCCCCCGAACACGGGACGTTCCTCAACAATCGCCGACTGAGCGACGAGGAACGGGAACTGATCTTCCAGTGGGTCGATGCCGGCTGCCCGCAGGGCGATCCCGCCGAGTTGCCCGAACCGCCCGAATTCACCGCAGGCTGGCAACTGGACCGCGAACCGGACCTGATCGTCGACATGGCCGATGAACCGTTTCCCGTGCCCGCCGACGCCGGACCGGAGGGGGTCAAATACAAGTATTTCACCGTCGACCCGAACATCGATGAGGATCTGTGGTTCACCGCCTCCGAAGTCCGTCCCGGCGTCAGCGAAGTCGTGCACCACATCATCGTCTACGCGCGGCCGGAAGGCTCGCGCGGCCGGCGGCACTGGGTCTTCCTCAGCGCCTACGTGCCCGGCCTGCGAGTCACCGCGCTGCCCGAACGAACCGCCAAACGCATTCCGGCCGGCTTCGAGTTCGTCTTCGAAGTTCACTACACCCCCAACGGGTCGCCGCACGAAGACCTCAGCAGGATCGGGTTCATTCTGACCGACGCGGGCAACGTCGATCAGGAAGTGAAGACCATGGAAGTCGCCAACGCCGCGTTCCGCATCCCTCCCGGCGATCCGAATTACGAAGTCACCGCCAAGAGCGGGGCTTCCCCGGTCCCACTGACTCTGTTGTCAATGTCGCCCCACATGCACCTCCGCGGCAAGTCATTCCGCTACGAACTGATCCACACCGACGGCACCCGCGAAGTCCTGCTCGACGTCCCGCGGTACGACTTCAACTGGCAGACCCGCTACGTGCTGGCCGAACCAATGGTCGTCCCGGCCGGGGCGCGGATGTTCTGCACAGCGGCCTTCGACAACTCCGAAGAAAACCTCGCCAATCCCGATCCGAACAAGACGGTCCGCTGGGGAGACCAGTCATGGGATGAGATGATGATCGGCTATTTCGACGTCATCATTCCCCGCCGCGACTCCGAACAACCGGCCCAGCCGAACATCCTGCTCGACCTCAGCGCCGACCGCATCTTCGGAGCGATCGACAAGGACGGGAACGACGCCATCAGCCGGGAGGAGGCGAAGCCATTTGAACTGCTGCACGCGACGTTCGACCGCGTCGACACCGACTCCGACGGTCTCGTCCAGAAAAGCGAACTGGAGAACGCATTGACGAAAGTGAAGCAGGCTCAGCAGAAGTAGCCGACTCGCTCCGCCGAGTCGGCCGGCATTCACCCCCAGTATGTACGCCATCGGCGTACGACAGTTGTCGGTTGTCGTTCGGCCTCGGGCAGAACGCGGACCCGGCGCTTCATTCGTCCGCGGCGATCTGATGTCGGGTGCGAAACGCCTTGTCGAATTCTTCGAGTGCGCGACCTTCTCCGCGATCCGCCTGAGCCAATGCTCGCTCCAATGCCTCAACGGCGTCGGCGAAGTCCTCCGGCGCCGGATGCTGCGCCCGCCAGAGGTTCAGCACCTCCTCGGGAGTCAACTGCGAGCCTCCATTCTCCAATTGCTCCGTTGCGAAGGAGACGAATTGGGGAAGATCTGTCTCGGGTGGTACGGACATCACGCACTCGGAATGACACACATGATCCGGTCTATCGCCCTGATTCTACGATGAACCCGCGACGATTTCGAGAGCTGATTCCGCTTCCCGCTGCCAGCGCGGAGGTCATGTTCGACAAAGTCGCTTGCCAGGATCGCGTCGGAAAAGAGCGGCCGGCGCATAGTTCACTCGTCGGACGCCTCGACACCCCGGTTCTTGCTGATCGCTTGCAATAGTGCAGCCAGCGCCGCTTCATTCTTCCCCACCCACATCCTTCACGCCCCCCCTTCACCCTCCCGCAATCTCTCAAGTCGCAGTTCCATCTTCCGTAACTCACCCGCGTAATCCGGATCGTCGATCACATTCTGCATCTCATAGGGATCGGCCGTCAGGTCGTACAGTTCGTCCATCCCCTCCAGTTCGAGATAATGGATGTACTTCAACCGGTCGGTGCGAACCGCGCGGTAGCCCATGTTGAGGACGCGCGGAAACACCGTGTCGGTGTTGTATTCGATCAGGAACGACGTTCTCCAGTCGTCCGGAGCCTTCCCCGCCAGCAGCGGAACGAGGCTGCGGCCGTCAAGAGTGCGTTCGGACTCCACGTCCGCCAACTCCAGCAGCGTCGGGGCCAGATCGATGCTCAGCGCGAACTCGTCAATCAGCAGCCCGGCCTCCACCAGCGGCGGGTAACGCACCAGCAGCGGAATCCGGATCGCCTCCTCATAGGCCAAACGTCGTTCCACGCTCAGGCCGTGTTCGCCGTACCAGTAACCGTGATCGCTCGTAAACACGAACACCGTCGAGTCGAGTTCACCGGACTCCTCCAGCGCGTCGAACAACTGGGCAACGCCCTCGTCCACCGCGGCCAGCATCCGCCAGCGATCCCGCACCGTTTCATCGGGCGTCCCCGTCTCGCGGCTGAGCGGCGGCAAACCATCGATCTCCCGCTGCAGCGCCGGTTTATCCGCCAGGTCATCAGTCACGTTGAGTCGTCGCGGCACCGGTGCGTCCGCATACAGCGTCTCGTGCCTCTCCGCCGGCATGAAGCGGGCCGCCGACGGGTCCGAAATGCTCCCGTCGTCGTACTGGATCAACTCCGGATGCAGCGCCTTGTGCGCAAGATACAGGCAGAACGGTCCCTCTCGCTCGCTGTCCACGAATTCCAGCGCCAACTCATTCAGCACGTCGGTCGTATGCCCTGTGAAGTCCCGCCGCTCTCCTTTGATATTCAGCGGCGGATCAAACGACGTTCCCTGTCCCTGCAGGCAGGCCCATTCGTCAAACCCGGGCCGGGGAGAGTCGTCGTTCCCCATGTGCCATTTGCCGACATAACCGGTGTGGTATCCGGCCTCCTGCAGTGCGCGGGGAAAGGTCTGTAGCTTGTGACTTTGCTCGTCTCTCGCCGTGTTGTCCAGAATCCCGTGATTGTGCGTATTCAGTCCCGTCAGCAGGCAGGCGCGAACGGGCGAACAGAGCGGCGTCGATGCGAACGCATTGCGAAACCGCGCGCCCTCGCGCGCAACGCGGTCGATCCCCGGCGTGCGGACCACCGGATGCCCCATGCAACTCAACTCGTCCCACCGCAGGTCATCCACCAGCACAACGACGATATTCGGTCGATTATCCGCCCCCGCGAACCCCGCAACCATCAGCACAACCACCAGCGACGCAATCAATTTCCGCAGCACGATGTCCCTCCGAAGAATCTGTTTTTTTTCGTGGGTCGCAACGCGATTTGAGCTAACCGCACCGAATCGCTAACACGTCTGCACTTCCCTCTCATTCGCTCATGCGTAGAATACGTTGCCTCCGTGAAGGAAACGAGGCCCCGTCCGTTGATTACGAGTGCCACCGCACAGGGAAGGATTCTGATTCGATGAATTACATCATTCGCCGCCCGTGGGATCTGCCCGAATCGCGGCATACTGCAATCGAAGTCTACCGCAACCGGCGCAGTCACCGGCGCGAGTTTCTCAAGTCGATGGGACTGGGCGCGGCCGGGGCGGCATTCGCCCCGTTGGTCACCGGCTGCAGCAGCCCGACCGACGAAGAAATCGAAGCCGCCGGCCAGGTCGAACCGCTCCCCACCGCCTATCAATCCCTGTACCCGGCCGAACGAAATCCCGAATTCGAATACGGCCGGGACGAAACAGCCAAGCGGGCCGCCGCCGAATACTCCAACTTCTACGAATTCACGACCGGCAAGGACGTTTACCGATACGTCGCCGGCTTCAACAAGTTCCCGGAAACGCTGACCGTCGACGGTCTGTGTGAGAAGCCGCGTGAATTCGACCTCGATGACCTGCTGCAACTCTTCACGCTGGAAGAGCGCGCCTACCGCCATCGCTGTGTCGAAACCTGGGCGATGTGCGTCCCCTGGACCGGTTTCCCGTTGCGTGACCTGCTGAAAGAAGTGCAGCCGAAGCCGGGGGCGAAGTTCGTCGAGTTTCAGACGTTTCAGCATCCCGACACGGTCGGCGACTCATACTATGACTGGCCTTACACCGAAGGTTTGACGATCGCCGAAGCAGACAACGAGTTATCCCTCCTCGCCACCGGAATCTTCGGCGAACCGTTGCCCAAGCAGCATGGAACGCCCGTGCGGCTCGTCGTGCCCTGGAAGTACGGCTACAAGAGCATCAAATCGTTGACCCGCATCACCTTCACCGATCGGCAGCCGGCCACCTTCTGGAACACAGCCGACCCCCGTGAATACGACTTCCAGGCCAACGTCAATCCGGACATTCCGCACCCCCGCTGGAGCCAGGCTACCGAGTGGATGCTCGGCACCCGCGAACGCTTCGAGACGCAGATCTACAACGGCTACGGCGAGTACGTCGCCGGCCTGTATGCGTGACTGCAAGGCGCCGTGACATACTGTTGGTCTGCTCAGCACCGCCGGCGAGATCCAGCCCCTCATCGACCTGCTCGACCACCTGACCGCCGCAACCTGCCGGAAAGCGCACTTCCGTACCCCGGCACACTGAATCGCCCGCGTCGTGAGTTGGTTGGCAGACGCTCAGTTCGATTCCGTGTCGCCGGTCATTTCGGCTGCTGCGTCAGACCCTTCAGCGGACGCCGCCGCCTCGATCGTCCACCGCTCAATCCGCTGATGGCAGGCCGTGAAGATCGTCGTCCAGTCTTCGTCAAGAACAAAGCCGTGAACGTGTCCGTCCCCTCCGTCCTGGTGGATGAGATCCCCCGTCGTCATGTCATAGAACTTGAGGAACCCCTTGTGATCGCCGCCGCCGCAGAGAATCCATGATCCATCCGGCGACCAGACGATCTGCTCGACCAGCCCTTTGCGTTCTTCGTTTTCGAGTTCGAACAACCGCTCGCCGGACTCCCACTGAAAGATCTCCACCCGCGACGGTCCCCCCAGGTGATCGATGTTTCCGATCGTGCCGATCCCTCCCACGGCCAGCCGCGTTCCGTCCGGCGAAAACGCCAGGCTGCGAACACCCCCGATCGAGTGTCGCCGCTGTTTCGGATCCCACGTATACATCACGGGCGTCTCAACCTCAGCGACTTTCTCGAACGTCTCCGCGTTCCAGACCACTACGTGCCCGGTCTTGTCGCCGCTGGCCAGCCACCGGCCGTCGGCTGAAACCGCCACCGCATACAGCATCGACGGATAATCGTGCGGCGTCAGCGGATCATGGTCGCTGAACTCCGCCACCGGCTTGCCGTCCCCCGCGTCCCAGACCTTGATCTGCATGTCGTCGGCGATCGACACGATGCGGCCGCCGTCGGGCGTCGCAATCACGCGGCGAATCCACCGGTCGTGGGCGTCGAGTGAGCGAACCTGCGTCCGTGATTCAACGTCCCACCAGATGAGACGCCCGTCATAGCTGCCGGAGACCAGTTGCCCCCCCGCCCGCGCCACCCCTGTGACGTAACTCGAATGCCCGTCGCCGGAAAACGCCACGCGCTCAGGCGACTCCGCGGCGGCGTCGAACGCATAAACCCCGAAGTCGCTGCTTCCGATGAACAGCGTCGATGTCTCCGGGAGCCTCGCAATCCCGAACAGGACGTCCTGAGAAGTCCACTGCGTCTCTTTCCTGAGCTGTTTCGGATCGTTCATGGCTTCCTTCGCTTGCGCCGGCAGTTCGACAGTTTCCGGCTGTTCCGGGTCGGCGTGGCCTGTCTTGGGAGCCGCCAGCCGAGGTACGCTTCAGCCCGAGTTCTCGCTCAATCGGTTCCCAGCCTCTATTCTGACGTCCGCGAAGGCAGCGCTCAATCGCTGTCGATTACATACATCTCTCGACCCTCGATTGAGTGGCTCTCCGCGAGATTCGAATGGAACGCGGATGACCACAGATGGGACCGATTTTCGCTGATTGCTCTCTATGGAGTGCAGAGTATTCACGCCTGGATCGATGCGGGCTCGTCGCTACCGCCTTTTTCAAAAACTCCCCGCAAAATCCGTGCTGATCCGCCTAATCCGCGAAAATCTGTGTCCTTTTTGAGAATCCCGTGGGGCCGAGCCCCAGCCGACTTGTGTGTAATTGACAGCGCTCAATCGAGGTTCTCCGCGTTTGACAACGCGATCAGCTCTTACAAACTGAGTGGTTGACGCACGCTGGCAGCGTGCGCTACGGACCGACGCAAGAATTTGCGCAGGACAACAAGATTCTGAACGTTAGTAGCACGAAGAGAACATTCGGAAGTTGACCCGCCACCAAGAGTGTTGCATAATCATACACTCAAGTGTGGGCGATTTGTCAGGAACCTGACAGACATTCCGCGTGTCGCCCACCAGGTCGGCCGAAACGTGAGTTTGATCGCGTAACTTAAACGCCTGAAGAAGCGCCATCTCAACACCGGAGTCGTTGTGCAGGCTCCACTGCTGGAAAAGGGGACGATCGCGAGATATCAACGAAGTCTTCGCAATCTCAATCCGCATGCGGGCCTGCAGCACGTTGCTGCGCGGAATGATTGCAATTCCTGGTCTCGGTGAATCGGCTCGTGACACCGGCGCGGCGCGGCCGCCGCGAAACATCGACTCAACTGACGCGAAAAGAGATGGACGCGCAGGCTCTCAAGACGTTCAGCCACGTGGTCGGTGCGCCCCGCCCGATCCGCCTGGCGTTGCGCGAGGAGGGCGGCGGACCGCCGGACGTGCAGATCGTCGACTCCCCCTACGCCATCCTGGGGCGCGGCCGCAATTCCCACGTGCGTCTCAACTCTTCAGACGTCTCCTACCGCCACGCCTGCCTGCTCGTGCTGGGAGGCCGAATCCTGTGCCTGGATCTGCTCAGCGCCCGCGGCATCTCGTGGGACGGGCCGCATCGCGCGCCCTGGCTGTCCGCCGCCGACCGGTTGAAAATCGGCCCGTATTGGATTCAGTTGCTCGACGACGGGTGGGCCTACACCCCCGAACTCCCCTCACCACTCGATTTCAAACCGCGCGATCAGAAGCTGCCCGAATTCGGCGAGCTTCCCGAAGTCGAACTGCAACTTCTGACCGGTAAGCGGAAGAACGCCGTATTCCCCGTCAACCGGGTGTTGACCCTTGTGGGCCGCGACGAGCGCTGCCGCGTCACCTGTGCCGACGATGAAGTGTCCCGCGTCCACTGCGCGCTGCTGCTCGCCCCCTCCGGGCTCTGGGTCATCGACCTCTTGGGCCGCAACGGAGTGCGCATCGGCGACGAACCGGCGCCCTTCGGATGCCTCGCCGAGGGTGAGGTATTTCACGTCGGCCGCTATGGGTTTCGCGTGCGCTATCCCCATCTTTCGGAGACGCCTGTCTCTCAACCGGCAGCTGCCTCAACAACGGCCGACGACGCCCCCCAGCCGGACGACGCGCAGGCCGCGGCGTTCCTGACCCGCAACCATCAGGTCTTTCCCGTCGAAGTCGTCGGCCAGTCGCTTGTTGTTTTCCCTCAAGGCGACATTCGCGAATTCTTCTACCAGGACATCCACCTCGAATCGAATCAGGTCACCCGGTTGCTGCAGACGCGCGGCTTTCGCACGGTGGTGATCGATTTCAAGGACGTACCACTTGTCGGAAGCGTGATTCTCGACGCCGTGGCGACGTTTTGCCGGAACGCCCGCGACGGCGCCGCCATGTGCGGCGCCACCCCGGAGATGCGCTCCGTGCTCGAAACGATGAATTTCTCCTCGATCTGGCCGTACTATCAGTCGCGGGAAGAAGCCCTGCGCTCGCTCGACGCCTCGCAGGCAACGGCGTCCTCCCCGCAAGCCGGCAGTCCCTGACAGGGCACGAGAGACGCAGTCGTCGGTCGCAGTTCACTGGGAGGCCGCTGGTTTCCGTTCATGAAGGTCGTCCACGTCATTACCCGCCTGATCGTCGGCGGCGCCCAGGAAAACACGCTGCTGACCGTCGAAGATCAGCACCGGGACTACGGCGACGACGTCACGCTCATCACCGGACCGGCCCTCGGCCCCGAAGGCAGTCTGCTGGACCGCGCAGCCCAAGGCGGATTTCCGCTCCGGGTCGTCGAGCCGCTCCGCCGCAGCATTCATCCTTCCCGCGACCTGAAAGCCTTCCGCGCCCTCATTCGCCTGCTCGACAAATTGCAGCCCGACGTCGTCCACACCCACAGTTCAAAAGCCGGAATACTGGGCCGCGCCGCAGCAGCCAGACTGCGGCTCCCCGTCGTGCACACCATCCACGGCGCAGCGTTTCATTACGGTCAGAGCGGGTTGACGCAGCGGATCTACATCGCCGCCGAGAAGTGGGCGGCTGCGCGAACCGATCATTTCATCAGCGTCTCCGACGCCATGACCGACGAGTACGTGACAAGCGGAGTCGCCCCGCGCGACGCGTTTACGACCGTCTACAGCGGCTTCGACGTCGAGCCGTTCCTTACGCCCCCGCGCCCCCGCGAGACCGTCCGCCGCGAACTCGGGTTCGACGACCGGCACATCGTCGTCGGCAAGGTCGGGCGGCTGTTTCATCTCAAGGGCCACGAGTTCGTCATCGCCGCCGCCGGCCGGGTCGTCGCCGAACGCCCGCAGGTCCGCTTCCTCTTCGTCGGCGACGGAAACCTTCGCGCGCGGTACGAGCGGGAAATCGCCGCAGCCGGTCTCACGGATCATTTCGTCTTTGCCGGACTCGTCCCCCCCGAGGTCGTCCCGGAACTGCTGCATGCGACCGACCTCGTCGTCCACACCAGCCAGTGGGAGGGCCTGGCCCGCGTTCTGCCGCAGGCGCTGATCGCCGGGAAACCGGTGGTCTCCTACGACGTCGGCGGCGCGCGGGAAGTCGTCATCCCGGACGAGACCGGATTCCTCCTCCCCCGCGATTCGGTCGACGAACTCGCCGAGTCGATCCTGTGTCTCGCCGCAGATCCCGATTTACGACGCCGCCTGGGCGACGCCGGCCGCCAACGATTCACCGACCAGTTCCGCCACCAGACAATGACCCGCCGCATCCGCGAGGTCTATCAGAAAGTTCTGGAGCAGCGAGCCGCAACCCGCGATGCGCAGACCGCAAGCTGATGCTCAGCAAAGATCCCGTCAGCCTTTGACAACCCCCGAGGCGGACGGTATCACCACCATTCCAACAGCCCTGAGAGTCTCTTCAGACTGCAAGCAGGCATGAACTCCGAACTTCGCGAACAGACAAACACGTTGCTTGAGCGGATCGTCCAGTTGAAGGACTCTCTTTGACTACGACGAGAAACGGACACGCATCGACGAGATCAACCGGCTGATGGAAGCGCCCGACTTCTGGAATCACCAGGAGCAGGCGCAGGAAATCGTCGGTGAATTGTCGCGCCTGAAGGCCGGGCTCAAAACGCTGGACGAACTTTCCGCCGGCGCCGGCGATCTCACTGCGCTCGTCGAACTGGCCGACGAAGAGGGCGGTGACGATCTGGAACCGGACGTCGAGGCCGCCTGCAATGCCCTGCAGAAGCAACTGGAAAAAGCCGAGTTGCAGACAAGTCTCGCCGCCCCGGAAGACGCCGGCAACGCCTATCTCACCGTGCAGGCCGGCGAAGGCGGCACCGACGCCGCCGACTTCGCCGACATGCTGCTGAGAATGTATCTTCGCTGGTGCGAGAACCGCGGGATCGACGCGGAAGTCGTCGCCCGCTCCGAGGGCGAGGAGGCCGGCATCCGCAACGCCACCGTCCACCTCAAGGGGAACTACGCATTCGGCTATCTCAAGGGCGAAACCGGCAATCACCGCCTCGTCCGGATCAGCCCGTTCGACGCCGCCGGCCGCCGTCAGACTTCCTTCGCAGCGGTCGATGTCATCCCCGACATGGGCGAGACCGCCGAGATCGAGATCGACTACGACAAGGACGTCCGCGAGGACACCTACATGGCGGGCGGCGCCGGCGGACAACACGTCAACAAAACTGCGTCCGCCATCCGGCTTACGCACCTCCCCACCGGCGTCGTCGTCCAATGCCAGAATGAACGCAGCCAGCATCAGAACCGGGCGCAGGCCCGCAAAATGCTCTCGGCGAAGCTCTATCAGATGGAGCAGGAGAAGCGCGACGCCGAACAGGCGGCCCGCCGCGGTCAGAAGTCGAAGATCGGCTTCGGCGGGCAGACGATCCGCCACTACGTCCTGCAGCCGCAACAGTTCGTGAAAGACGAACGCACCGAACTCAAGACCGCCCACCCCTTCGAAGTCCTCGACGGCGACCTCGACGAGTTCATCGAAGCCTACCTCCGCTGGAGCATCGCGAAAGACTGAAGAACCGCCGACGCATCCCACATTCGCCAACACCCGTTTAGCCGCGACCCGGAGGGGAGCGCGCACTACGACTCCTGCAGAAGTTCCCCCGCATGAACCGCATGGGAAGACGCTGGTGTGCTCAAAACGCTCCGCAGCGCGATGAACTCCCCCACGTTCTCCAGGTCGATGATGCCGACGATCCGCCCCCGATCGAGCACGGGAAGCGACCGGCAGTCGCCGCTTTGCAGCCGCGGAATGACGGCCGGCAACGGTTCCTCCGGCTGCGCCGTGGCAAACTTCGTGCGCATCACGGTCTTCACCTGCCTGTTCCGGTCGTTCTCCGCGAGCGCCCGCAGCAAGTCGGCCCGCGTCAACAGCCCGACCAGCCGGCCCTCCTCAACCACCGGGAAATCCTGCTGAAAGCCGGCGATGATGTGGTCGGCCACTTCGGCCAGAGTCGTCTGCGGAGCGACAATCTGAAACCGCGTGGCCATCGCCGCCTGGGCCGTCATGCCGCGCATCGCAAAACGCGTCTCGACCATCGACGCTTCACTCGCAGCGCCGATCCACACGAAAATCGCAATCAGGATCAGAAACGGCTGAGCGATGGTGATCCCGGCCACGGCAAAGAGCGCCGCCATTCCCTTGCCGATCGTCGCGGCCGCCCGCGTGGCCCGCACGTAGTCGATCTTCATCGCCAGCAGCGCTCGAAACACCCGCCCCCCGTCCATCGGGAACGCGGGAAGCATGTTGAACAGAATCAGCATGATGTTCACGAGCAGCAGTTTGGTCAGAAACACGCTCAGCACAACCGGGATCGATCGAACACCCGACCCGGGGTCGGCCCCGCCGAGCAGCACCGACATCCAGTCGCTCCCCGGTTCCGCGAGCGACAAAGCCATCGTCGCGCCGCCGATCAACACAATGCCCGCCAGGCACAGCATCGCCAGCACGACGTTGACGGCCGGCCCGGCGACCGCGATGACAAACTCCTGTTTCGGATCTTCCGGAATCCGCTCCAATCGCGCGACGCCGCCGATCGGCAGCAGCGTGATGTCTTTCGTCGGCACCCCGTAACGTCTCGCGGCCATGGCATGCCCGAGTTCATGCAGCACGACGATCCCGAAGATCGACAGCACAAACACCAGTTCAGAGACCGCGTCCGCTGCCGTCCCACCCTGGGAGGTCGACAACCAGTAGACATAGCCGAGAAGCAGCACGAAGGTCGCATGGATGCGAACGTCGATTCCGGCGATGCGTGCGATCTTCCAGGACCATTTCATAGGGGACAGTCATTTCTGCGATGGTGAAGGAAATTCGCGCTCGCCGGGCGCGACGCGGGAATGAAACGGAAGAGTCGCAGCTCACGAAGCGCTCGTCGATCTCACGTCGCGAAGCCGCACCGGAACCCGCCGCGCGCCCCAGTCGCCGGGCGACGCTTCAAAAACTCCCGGGATCTCGGTCCCGCAGCGATCGCAGCGGGCCTCTTCCGTCAGACGCCAGTCTCCCAGGACGTACCAGTCGCGGCCAATCAGCATCCGGCCGCAGGACGGGCAGTAGGTGCTGCCCCCCGATGCATCATGGACGTTGCCAGTGTAGCAATAGTGCAGCCCGTTGTTCAGGGCGATGGCACGGGCCCGGGTCAACGTCTCCGGCGGCGTGGACGGAGTGTCAAGCATGCGAAAATCGGGATGAAACGCCGAGAAATGCAGCGGGACGTCCGGGCCGAGTCTCTCGACGATCCAGCCGGTCATCTCGTCGATCTCAGCGTCGCTGTCGTTCTGCCCGGGGATCAGCAGGGTGGTGATCTCCAGCCAGGTCTCCGTTTCGCGGCGGATGAACTCCAGCGTCTCGAGGACCGGCGCCAGATGAGACAGGCACACGTCGCGGTAGAACCGTTCGCTGAAAGACTTCAGGTCCACGTTCGCGGCGTCGATGTGCCGGAAGAATTCGGCTCGCGGGTCGCTGCAGATTTCACCCGCCGTCACGGCGACTGTCTTGATCCCGCGTTCCCGGCAGGCGTCGGCGACGTCGACGGCGTACTCCATGAAGATGACCGGGTCGTTATAGGTGAACGCCACGGAACGGCAGCCATGTTGCGCCGCGGCCCGCGCGATCACGTCAGGCGCGGCCTCGTCGGCGAGCGTGTCGATCTCGCGCGACTTGGAAATGTCCCAGTTCTGACAGAACTTGCAGCCGAGGTTGCACCCGGCCGTTCCGAAAGACAGGACCGGCGTGCCGGGCAGAAAGTGATTCAGCGGCTTCTTTTCGATCGGGTCGATGCAAAACCCGCTCGACCGGCCGTAGGTCGTCAGCACAATCTCGTCCCCCTGACGGCCGCGGACGAAACAGAATCCGCGTTGTCCCTCGTGCAACCGGCAGAACCGGGGACAGAGATCGCATTGCACACGCCCGTCTGCCAGCATGTGCCAGTATTTCGTGGGAACGGTATGGGACGCGTCGGTCGAAATCATAGCAACAGGAATTCTTGCGACGAGGCTCGCCGGGTCAATGACCGGTCATGCGCGGCTCGTCTGGTCTTCATCATCGAATGCACAAATCTCGGAGGCGTAGCCTTCAAATTCGTCCACAGTGAAGCATCTCCACACGGTGTCCGCATACTGCAACGTCGGGGACAGGCCCGCCTTCGATTTGAGATGCTGGACGAACTCCGCGGGGTCCGGAAGCTTCTGCCAGACGGATGGGAGAAACAGCGCCTCCTTTCCCGCAGCCCGCACGATGAGCCCATGTACGCCCGGTTGCAGAAACTCAAGCAACTCACGTTCCGCAGCAACCGGGATCTCTTCCGGTTCCCCGAGAATCGAAACGTGGATCTGGAGTTCCCGAATCTCGGCTTCGGTGACCGGGTGAAAGCGCTCGTCGAACAGGGCTGCGGCCCGCGCGCTGCGAGCCGTGCAGACGACCAGAGATTCATCGGCGGAAACCGATCCGCGACAGCCCCGCAGCCGTCCCGAGTTGTGCAACGTCACGAACGCGGCGCGATGCTCCTGCAGGCTGGGTGCGTAGTCGCGAGCGTCAATCTCAAGCGCCCGCCCCTCCCGCGAAGACACCGATTCCCTGATCGCGGCGAGCGCGACCTGCAGCAGCGTTTCACGGTCCTTGGTGCTGAGTCGTGTCATCATGGAGGCGACTCGCTCCGCGAGTCGCATGTGCATTCGATCATTCAACGGCCGGGCACCCGGGGCTGGACTGAACGAAGGGAAGGAAGCCCCGGTGGAGCGGTGCACGTAACCCAGTGTTTCGCAGCCATTCCACTTGGCCTGCAGGTATTTCGTGGCGATTCTCCGACCCGAAAATGTGGGTCATGACAAGTCTGTTCCAATCCCAGCCCGCCGGTCTTCGGGGCCTCATTCTTTCCATCTCTCAACAAGCAACAAACGCGCCGTAGCCGACGACGCGCGACGGATCGCCCGCCGTCTGCGACGAATCCCTCAGATCAACATTGCGGAGTCTGAGCCCTCGGCCGGCGGCGACTTCGATCAGCCCGGCGATTGCCCGATAGCCGCACGCCCGCTGTCCATCGAGATCGTCCGCGCGCAGTCCGACGACGGCGGCGGCCGTTTCCCCGTCGATGCGCACAGCGGTCGCATGGTCGTGGAAGTGGCTCAAATCCGAACTCACGACGATCAGCGTCTCCGGCCCGTCCCAGAGAAGTTCAATGACCTCGGCCACCTCGTCGCCCGTGGCGCTGCCGACCACAAACGGCACGATCTCGAACCGCTCCAGCGCGACCTGCAGAAACGGAAGTTGAACTTCCAGGCTGTGTTCGTCGCGGTGCGCCGCGTCGGCGTATTCAACCTGCTGCATATTCGCCGCCCGGGCGAGAGCCTCAACGTCCACCGGAACCGCGCCGAGCGGCGTCTCGAACTCCGTCGCGCTGCTCGCGCCCAATCCGTTGATCGGCGTGCGGTGCGCGGGGCCGAACAGCACAACACGGCGAATCTGCTCCCGCATCGGAAGGAGCCGTCTGTAGGCGGTCGCGGCGACGGGGCCGGAGTACTGGAGGCCCGCATGCGGAACGATGATCGCCTTTGGAACATCGGCCGCCGCTTCCGCGCCGTCCTTCAGGAGACCTTCCACAGCCTGCCGCAGCGCGACCGGATCCGACGGATAAAATGTCCCTGCCACCGCAGGGGGACGCTGACTCATGAAACGAACCTCTCTCCGTCATTCTACGCAGCGAAAGTTCGTCGCGAAACAGGCGGATGGCAGAGACCTGCCCCCCGCTATTTCTTGTCCCCGTCCGAACGCTTCGCCTGCTGCCGGCGGCCTTCCACCGCCTGCACCTCCTGCGCCTGTCCCCAGCGGTAATGCAGGAAGCCGACGACAACCCCCAGAGCCGTCGCAGACAGGACCGCCGCCGGGCTGTCCGGAAAACTCGAATTCTCGGCGGCCGCCTGAGTCGTCAGCACTAGTCCGATCAGGCTGATGAGCAGTCCCATCGCGTCGGAAATGATCTCCGTAAAACTCAGGCTCATCTTGCTCAGGACCACGAGTTTGGCGAACACCAGTTGCAGGGCGAACCCGACGACCCCCGCCACCATTAGCGCAAATGCCGCCCAGTGAAAGCTGGAGAACGACATGTGCTCGGCCAGCAGGTAGATCGGCTTGAGGATTCCGGCCGACGCTTCCCGCGCGGTCTCGCTCTGGTCGACGTCCTCAGCGATCTCCCGCACCGTCTCCCGCGTGTCGCCCACGATCTCGCTCGCTTTTTCGGAAGCCGTTTCATCAGCCGCCGCCTCCTGCGCGTCGGCGCGCGGCATGAACGCCAGGAACAGGAAAACCACAGGCCAGAGTCTCAATGCGCGTGTCAGCATCTAATCGCCCCCTGAAGTGTTGTCTGAAGGTTCTTGAGCCGGGAGAGTTCCCTCCCTGAGGATTTTGCCCGGCCGTCACGCTGAGGGCAATGCGCCCCTCGTTACAATCGGCGCCAGCCACTCTTCGGCGAACAGCCGGTTCATGCATCCGAAATGCCCTCCCAGGTTTCCACTGAGACACATCCGGCCCGTGAAAGGAACCTGATGCAACCGGCCTGCGGAGAGTTGTTGCGCTTGCGACATGAATTCTGTGTCAAATCCCAGGGCCCCCGCTGCCACCGCCCGGCGTCGGTCCATCGTGCCGGCCACGAGCGAGGCGAGCCCCAGCAAGGGTCCGTCGAGTACGGAATGAAAATTCCAGATTCCCTCATTGGTATGCTCCAACGCGGCGGAGAGGCTGTACCGTGAGGAGACCGCTGCTGCGAGCAGAATCACGCTCGAGACCCGCACATCGTCCGGAAGCGCCTCCAGAACGAACAGCGCCATGCCGGCCCCTCCCGAATGACCGATCAGATGCACCGGCCGGCCGGGAAACGAGGATCGGTACTCCTCGATCCGACTCGCAATGCGGGCCGCCATGCGCCGATTCCGATCGTACGCGCAGAGATGCCACGGCATCAGCACCCACCACCCGCTCGTCCAGTCCTGCACCTCAATCGCGGCCTGCACACCGCCGTCAATCAGTCCTCTCGCGACGTTGGTTTCCAGAACGCTCCGCCCTTCAATGCCGGGCAGCAGAATCACGAGTCCCCGCTCCAGCCGCTCCTGTGCGGCGTAATCGTCGAACCCGCGACACGCCCAACCGCCCAGCAACAGCGCGGGCAGGTTCGCAGCGGACGTCATCCCCCGCCAGACCCGTGATGCCATGCCGCGATTCCTTTCCTCCACACAGAACACAGCGAACCAAAAAACCTGAGCCGCGAATGCGGCGGCAGCAATTCGGAATGCTGATTCAGCTCCGGTTCTCCCGACCGGACCAGTCCTCTCGAACCGTGACTCGCCGGATCTTCACGGTACGGGACACACCGCACATCGTTACTGAACCACGACGACACAACGGATACGAAGCCAACCATCCAGACAAGTCACTCCTCAAACCTGTGGGCGATTGGACTTCCCCTCCCCCGGCACTTCTTGGTGCTCTTCGTGCCTTTGTGGTGCACAACGCGCGCTAGCCGATCGCCATCTCCGGCTCTTCCTTGGTGATGAATTCCAGCAGCGCCGGTCGCCCCTCGCGTGTCGCCGCAATCCCGGCTTCGATCGCCGGACCGATCTCGCCCGGCTTCACAACGCGCCGCGTGAACGCCCCCAGCCCCTCCGCCACGCGGCTGTAATCGCCGCTGAGGAGTTTCGTTCCATACAGTTCGCTCGAGCGCGGGATGTTTCTCTCGTAATTCCCCATCGCCGAGTTGTTGAGCAACATCGTCAGAATCGGAATCTCTTCCCGCACCGCGGTCTCAACGTCCATCCCCACCATGCCGAACGCCGCGTCTCCCATGAAGTTCACGGCCAGCTTCTCCGGCGCGGCCAGCTTCGCCCCCATCGTGGCGCCGAGCGAGAAACCCAACTGCGTCGAGTGTCCCCAGCCGAGATAGCCGCGCGGCGTCACCGATTCATAAACCGGCAGCAACTGGTCTCGCGGGTTGCCGGAGTCGTGCGTCACAATCGCATCGGCCGGATCAACGATGCGCATGAACTCGTCCATCACGCGATACGGATTGAGCGGCGTCTCGTCCGACGAGCGCAGCCTGCTCCACCGTTCGCGCCAGGCCAACCGTTGCGAGGCGATCTCGTCCTTGAGCGGCTTGCTGCGGCCCGGTTCCTCCGCACCCTGCTGACGGTTCAGTTCTTCGTTCATCTGCCGCAGCACAAGCCGCGCGTCGCCCAGCAGCGGAACATCGGCGACGTAATCCTTGTTGACGTCGCGGGCGTCGACCGTCGCATGCACGAACCGTTTGCCGGGCGGAATCTTCGGCGAGAAGATCCCCTTCGTCAGGCTCGTTCCCACGGCGAAGATCACATCGCAAGTCTCCAGCCAGTGGGCCGCCATGTCGGTCCGCGCCAGGGCCGCCGGACCCACCGCGAGCGGATGCCGTTCGTTGATCGCGCTCTTCCCCAGCATGCTCGTGACGACCGGCGCAGCCAGACGCTCGGCGCACTCCGTCAATTCCATCGACGCCCCGGCGTAAAGAACTCCTTGCCCGGCCAGCACCAGCGGCCGCTCCGCGCTGCGCAGCAGCGTCACCGCGTCGCGCACGGCATCCGCATCTGCAGCGAAACGCACAGTCGGCGGCGAGCTGTAGTCGACCGGCTCGTCAGCCTGCTCGTTGGCGACGTCGACCGGGATTTCCAGCATGACCGGTCCCGGACGGCCCGAGCGGAGCAGCGTATACGCGCGCCGCATCCGCTGAGAAACCGACCGCGCCGAAGGAATCATGTCGCCCCACTTCGTCACGGCGGCGAAATTCCGGACCGCATCAAACGTCGGCGGCACGCCGACCAGTTCCCGTCCGGGGTGGCCCGGCAGAAAGAGGACCGGGCTGGAATCGGTATACGCCTGGGCAATCCCCGCAAAGGCATTCTCAGTGCCGGCCGCCTGCTGCACAGTGACCACGCCGAACTGCTTCCCCAGACAGGTCCGGCTGAACCCGTCCGCCATGTTTTCGGCCACCCGCTCCTGCCGCGCAACAATCGGCCGGATACCGGTCTCCGAGAGCGCCTCGAGGATGGGGCTGTAGGGAAAGCAAAAGACCTGTCGGACGCCTTCCTGCTTCAGAATGCTCGCGACGATTTCAGCGCCTGTCACGTTGCGTCCTCCGGTGGTCAGCGTTTACGTCAAGGCTGCGGTTTGTTCTCCGCGAGCGTCAGCCGGTACTTCCAGTTGTCCGCTGTGTAGACACTACCCGGGTCCTGACCGTAGGTCGTCAGTTGCAGTTCGAATTGGTGGGTTTCTCGATCTTCAACGAGTGAGAAGTTCGAAAACTGCAGCGCTGCGGGCTGGTCGTCGCGACGGTCGTCGATCACCGTCACCGTGTTCCTCTTCAGAGCCGGAACCGTCTCGTCGACTTCGGCGATCACGAGCGGGTAGCGCGGAGAGTTTCCGCTCGGTGGATCTTCACAGATGTTTCCGAACCAGTACAACCGTTCGGTTTCGCTGTGACGGATCATCCGGTGGTACGAGGACGGTGAGTAGAATGACGATCCGTCGTCGTACTTCCACTCCGCCGGTTCGGAAAACGTGAGGCCCCCGTCGCCCGAAACCGCGTACCATTTTCGTCCAGGAGTTGTCGGCGTGTTGGAGCCACGCCAAACCACCAGCACCCGGCCGTCACCGAGTTCGGCCGGCTCCGCTTCCATCAGGCCGCGGGAGGATTTGTCGGGCGAGATTTCCAGGCGGCGTCCCGCCTCCCAGCGATAGTCACCCGCCTGCTCGTCCCATTCGCCAACGAACGACAGCGCCCCCATCCGCCAGGGCCGCTGATTGTTCTGCGGATCCCCCTCGGCGTTCGCATGGTTGACGCAGGCCACAATTGCCCCGTCCCGGCGAATCAGAATGCTGCTGCCCGGGTGCGCGTGGTTCTTCTGCAGAAACCCTTCCGCCAGCGGATCCTTAGGATTGAATTGGTCCCCCTCCTCATAACACAACTGCTGCGGCTCGCTCCATGTGCGGCCGAAGTCCTCAGATGTCCGCCAATACGTGAAATTGTGATACAGCCCTCGGTGATTGATCTGCCGCAACCAGAGTTCAACAAGCCGTTCGGCGCCCGGATCGTGGACCCGGCAGACCCCTCCCTCCCAGACAACGACTCCGGCGTAAACGACGTTTGACGACGGCTGCGTGTCGACCCAGTCGGACCAGGTGCGACCGTTGTCCTCCGACCAGCGGGCCTGCTGCTCGTCGTGCACGTCGTCAATCCGCTCCACCCCGCGCCGTTCCATCCGCTCCAACCTGGGACCGACGTAATACGTCCACCCGAGAGCAGCGGCCTTCGGTCCCGGACTCTTTCGATAAACCTCCTTCTCAACGCCGACGATCGGCTGATTCAGCTTCCAGGGCGGCTCATCGGCCCGGCAGAGGCCGCAGGCCAGTTGTGCGGTTGCGATCATCATCGGGAACGACGAACGCCATAAACCGTCGAATCGACTTGCCGAAACCGTCATGCTTGTGCTCCATTGCGGAAAGACCGAGATTGTAACGGGGGCGGACGTACAATTCTTTCACCGCAGCTGTGTGATTCGACAGGATTCGAGGGATTTCCGATGCGACACGCGACGACGTTCCTGTTTGGTTGGATGACTGCCGCGTCGTTGCTGTCAATGGGAGCAACCGTGATCGCGCTCTCGTCTTCGGTTCTCGCGGGCGAACCGATTCAGGGGGAGGCGTTCGCGCAGGCGGGAATCGTCCGGTCGTGGGAGAAATACGAGCACCTGCTGACGTTCGGCAAAGGGCAGACGCTCGCGCTGGTCGACGACGGTTGCAAGCTGTCGATGCCGGAGTGGTCGGAACCGGGCCCCGATCAGCCGAAGGTGCTCGTCGCCTACGACGCGGTCAGCGACGACGACGATCCGAGTCACGAAGGCCGGGGATATCATGGCTCGACGATCGGCATTCCCTCGTCTCTCAATTACAACGGGAAGTGGGGCGTGGCGTACAACAATCAGGTCGCGGTGATTCGGGCGCTGGAGTGCTGTCACTGCAAGACGGCCGACGGCGAGACCGTCTCGGCCGCGCTGCAGTGGATTATCGATCATCACGAAGAGTACCGGATCACAACGGTCAACCTGGCGCCGGTCGACGACGAGGCGCACGACGAGCCTGTTCCCACGCCGATTGACGAAAAACTCACACAACTCCGCAAACTCGGAATCTGGGTCAGCGCGCCGGCCGGCAATCACAACTACACGATCGGCATCTCCTGGCCCGCCTGCCAGCCGGACTGTTTCGCCATCGGAGCCGTGAAGCCGGGCAAGGACGAGGTCTATCTCGACCGGCACACGAAGATTGACCTCGTCGTCCCCGCCGCGGCCACGTCGTCATCGAATGCAATCGCCTGCGGAGCCGCCATCCTGTTGCGCGAGGCCATTCAGGAAACCGGCTACGACTGGTCCGCCGACGGGCCGAACATCGCGGAGGCGATGCTCAAGATCATGCAGCAGACCGGCGTCGAAGTCCACGATCCAGGAACGGAACTCACATTCCGGCGGCTCGATCTCGCGGCCGCGCTCGACCATGTCTACGCCCACGCCCCGGCCTCCGATGCAATCCGGTTCTCCGAGCACCTCATCGCCGGCGACTACGCCTACGCCTACGGCATCGCCGCCGTCGACATCGACGAGGACGGCGACCTCGACCTGACCAGCGCCGACTACCAGCCGCACAATAGGCTCTACCTTTTCGAGAACGACGGCGACGCCGCGTTCAAGAAGCACATCATCCAGGAGAACGACCCCGAACGACTCGAACGGCACATGCCGGGCGACGTCGACGGCGACGGAGACCTCGACGTCGTCATCGTCAAGAACCTCCACGGGCACCTGCTGTGGTTCGAGAACAGCGGCCGGCCGTTCGACGGCAATCTCTGGCAGCGACATGTGGTGACCACCGATCTCCCCGGCGCCTACGACGTCGACCTGGCCGACTTCGACCGGGACGGCGATCTCGACGTGGCCGCGTCGAGTTGGTATCCCGGCAGCCAGTTCGCCTGGTTCGAGAACGACGGCAGCCCGGCCGACGGCGAATGGGCCAAGCACATGATCGATCCCGATGTCCCTGAGACCCGCACCATGCGGACCGCCGATTTCGACGGCGACGGGGACGCCGACCTGCTCGGCACCGGACGCCGGGCCGATCAGGTGATTCTCTACCTCAACGAGGGAGGCGAAGACGAACTGAAGTGGCGGAAAATTATGATCGACGATGCAGCCGAGTGCGCAGCCCACGGGAACCCGGCCGACATGGACGGCGACGGAGACATCGACATCGTGATGGCGCTCGGGTTCTATTATCGCCCCGGAGTCGACGATCCCTATGCGTCACAGCGGCGGGCCGACAACCAGATCGTCTGGTATGAGAACGCAGGAGGCACTCTCGAAGGCCCCTGGCAGAAACACGTTATCGGCCCCGAGTTCGACGACGCGTTTGAAGCGGTCGCCGGAGACCTGGACGGCGACGGAGACATCGACGTCGCCGCCACGTCGTGGCGCAATCCCGGCCGCGTCGTCTGGTTCGAAAATCAGGGCGATCCAAAGGGAGACTGGACGCGGCATCTGCTCAAGAACAACTGGCGCAGCGCCAACCAGGTCATCATCGCCGACCTCAACGGCGACGGCCGCCCCGACATCGCCGCCTGCTCCGAACACGGCAGCTACGAACTCCGCTGGTGGCGCAACGAAGGCCGACCGGCGCCCACGCGCTGAAGCGAATCGACCGCCGGTGACGCGGATCAGGCGGAATTTCGCGGCAGAGGATTGCTTGGCGGCGAGAAACCCGAATAAACCCGTACCACGGCCTTCCAAGGCCGTGCCTGACACACAACTCGCCGGGTGGCCCGGTCCCGAGAAACCAGGCCCAGGCGATTCTCGAATAGGACACAGATTTTCGCGGATTTGGCGGATCAGCACGGATTTCGGCGGTATTCCTCAAGAGGCGGCATCGCCGAGACCGCATCGATTCAGGAGCGTTTGGCGTCGAGACGCAAGAAAACAATCAGCGAAAATCGGTGCAATCCGTCGTCATCCGCGTTCCATTCGTATCTCTCGGAGAGTCACTCGAAAGGGGGTCGAGAGATTTGTGTAAACAACAGCCTTCCAAGGCCGTGGTTGACACAGAACTCGCGGGGTGGCCCGGCCGACCCCGGCCGGGCGCCGGAGGCACGAGATGATCGATCGTGTGCGTCCAATCGACCTGAAGTCCGGGAAAATGGTCAAACGACGGGTTTACGATGTTGGTAAGCCGATTCGTTGGCCGCCGGCACTGGAAACAGAGGATGAATTCGCAGTCGGCCCTTGAGTTCGCTTGGTACAGGTGCGGTGTATCGTTGCTGCGCAACCCAACCGGTCTCCCGACCGGTCGGGCCACCCCGCGAAGCCTGCCTTTGTCCGCCTCGCGGCTGGGTTCACGGGCTGGTATGCTGGAAGGTTACCGCACTTGTGAATTCAGGTGGAGTCTGTTGAATGGCCAACGTGTCCAAGTTGTCGGCGCGAATGCTCTTGGAGGGTCGGCGGACGCTGGCAGACCTCGTCGCCCTTCGGCTTGAAGGTCTGCTGCCGGCCGGCGAAACGGTGTCAACGTCCGCGACCCATCAACAAACGAATCAGCACGTTGAAACGTTCCTCCTCACTTTGGCAGCCTGTGTCGAGTACTCGTCCCCCCGCTTGTTCCAAGACTACCTACGCTGGTCGACGACGGTCTCCAAAGCTGCTTCTCCGTATACTCACGAAGTTGATCACATTCTGAGGAAAGTCCTGGAGACCGTCCGACTGCAGTTCCCGAGAGAAGTGAGTCACGAGATTGCCAGCTGGGTCGAGGCCGCAGCCTCGCTCCCGGTGGAAATAGAGGATCAAGGCGACGGAGGAGCCACTGGCAATCCGTACGACCAGCTGCAACGGGACTATCTACACCACCTGCTCACAGCACGTCGCGATTCGGCCGTCGACCTCGTGGTGGACGCAATCAACCACGGTGTAGGCATCGAGTCCATCTACCTCCACGTGATCCTACCCAGTCAGAGAGAGCTTGGACGTCTGTGGCAGGCGGGTGACATCAGTGTCGCCCAAGAGCACTACTGCACGGCAGCAACCCAATTCGTCATGTCACAATTGCACCCGTATTTTTTGACGAGCGGGCAAACCGACAAGACGTTGCTGGCAACCTGTGTCGGTGACGAACTGCATGAGGTCGGACTGCGGATTATCGCAGATCTATTTGAAGCAAATGGTTGGAACACGATCTATTTGGGAGCAAACACGCCGGCAACCAGCATTACGCAAGAACTTGTCAACAGTGGGTCGAACATTCTGGCGATTTCGACAACGATGACCCAACACCTGTTCAACCTGGCCGAGGTGATCCGTGAGGTGAGATCTCACGAGGGGTGCACCCACGTCAAGATCCTGGCCGGGGGGCACCCGTTCAATGTCGATCCGTTCTTGTGGAAACGAATCGGTGCCGATGCAGGTCCCGGTGATGCGACCGCAGCAATCGAGATCGCAGAACAGTTTCTGCGATCGTCAGGTGAGACTGGCACTCCCCGTGTTGCCCCGGACATTCGCGGCACTTCTGTCCCGACCGAATTCGTCGAGAGGGATACCGACGACGACCTGAGTCGGCTGAATAACAATCTGGTCACCCTGCAACGAAAGCTGGCCAAAGCCAACGCCGAATTGGCGGCCCAGTATCAGGCAAGTCAGGAAAAGACTGAGGCGCTCGAACGGGCCGATCGACGGAAGAACGAATTCCTCGCGATGCTGGCTCACGAGTTGCGCGGACCGCTGGCTCCAATGCAGTTCGCAGTTGCACTTCTTGAGCGAGACGACGTTGACATTACAATGATCGGCGAAGTCCGAGAAACCTTAAAGCGTCAATTGCAGCAGATGAGCCGGCTGATCAGCGATCTCCTGGATGCGTCTCGGTTGGCGTACGGAAAGATTGAGCTGAAGAGGGAGACGGTCGAATTATCGACCATCGTGGAACGCGCCGTCGAGCTTGTCCGACCTTTGATCTCCCAGAAGAGACAGGAGTTGGTCGTCGAATTCAACGAAGAGTCCATCGCGCTGGACGGAGACTTGATTCGACTGACTCAGGTTTTCGCGAATCTACTCACCAACGCAGCCAAGTACACGGAAGAAGAAGGGAAGATCTGGCTGACTTGCGCGAGGGAGAGGGATTCGGTAGTTGTCGACGTCCGAGACAACGGCGTCGGTATTGAACCGGATCTTCTTGCAGATATTTTCTCGACATTTACGCAGGAACAGCGGTCCAGAAAACGCTCGATGGGCGGATTGGGGCTGGGCTTGAGCCTGGTCAAACAACTTGTTGAACTTCACGGCGGTTCCGTTCGCGCGGCCAGTGCCGGTGCCAACAAAGGAAGCACATTTTCGGTCAACTTGCCAGTACTGGACCCTTACGTACCTAAAGACGGGAGTGAAGCTGACAGCCCGACTTCATTGCAAGACATCTCAGCTCCACCGCGCTTTGTCTTGGTTGTAGAAGATGCGGCGGGAGTTGCCAGGATCACGGCCCTGTTGCTGCAATCACTTGGCCATTCGCCAACGATTGCAGGCGATGGAAGGTCTGCTATACAGCAGTATCAGGAATCAGGACCGGAGATGGTCATTCTTGACCTGGAGCTCCCAGATATGAACGGGTTGGAAGTTGCGAGAGAATTGCGACGACTCGACACCCACAATCAGACGCTGATTGTCGCCCTGACGGGACATGGAGACGACGAACATCGCAGACTCGCGGAAGAGAACGGATGTGATGAGTATTTGGTCAAGCCGGTCGGTTTGAATGAACTCGCCCGATTGGCCATCCATCCAAAGTTCCTTGCAGAGAACGGGTCAATCTAAACGGCCATTGGACAAACCGGCAAGTGGTAGGCGGGTAATCTGCCGTAACAGTCAATCATCAGACATGTAAGATCGGTACTCGCATGATGAAGTCCGACCAACCGAGACGACGGTCGAACCAGAAGATTCGTCGGTCTGATGCCGAAGACCTTGCAGCACTTGCCCATGACTTGCGGCATTTCTTCCACTGCCTTCGACTTTCGTTTGACGCATTGCAAGCCTCGCGATTGAATGAGTCCTGCTTCGAGGAAATCCTGGCAATCGTCCGGCGAGATCATGAGTTGGCTCTTCTTCGGCTGAACGAGCTACTCGACGTAGCTCGCGAGAACAAGAATTGCTAATGGAATCTCCCGCAGGGCCAGCGCCGGGTTCCACTGGCTACACCAGTGCGATTCACAGACGACGATGGGACTGTCAACAACCAACGTCCGCGATCGGCCCCCGTGTCACACCGCAAGCAGTTCAAACATGACCACGAGCCGCACCGTCTGCACGAATTCACCATCTCGACCAATCACCGAAACCCGTTACTGACCACAGACGACTGGAGGGAAAAGCCGGCCGCTGACTTGGCATCCGCTTCAAAATTCGTAATTCCGTGTTCATCATTCAGTATTCACGTCTCAACAATGCCGCCCAGCGCAACATCGCGCGCTCTTTCAGAGAGCACTCACGCCAGACCCCATCGCCTGACCCGCTGCCACGAAACGTGCAATAACTGACAGCCGAAAACCGACGATTGACGACCCTCACCCCACCGACACCTCGCCAACTTCGCGGCTTTGCGGCTTTGCGGCTTTGCGTGCCCTCCTCCCCCACACATCGCGTCCGAACATTCCAGCCGATCGCGCGGCGCAACGGCACACATCGGATTGAGCGGCCCCCAGCCCCATCCACTCACCGTTCTTTTGGCGCGACGACCATGAGCGCACCCCGGTTCAGCCCGTCCAGCCAACCTGCAACGCGTCACCCGGCTCGCCGGATCTCAAACAGACGTCGCGCCGTTCCGGGGCCCGCTTT
>QQVO01000032.1 GCA_003388505.1 Planctomycetota bacterium | reverse complement strand
GCAGCGCCTCAAAGGCCGCGGCCGCCGCTGGGACCGCCGCAACGCCGAAGCGGTCGCCGCCCTGACCACGCTCAAAGACAGCCGGCAATGGCAAGCCTACTGGACAACCCCCGCCGCCGCATAAACTTAACCCCGCCAAAAACTCTGGCCAGACCCGCGACGGGTAACGCCGGATACTGACTTGTGGACTGAGCTCTTACGACATATAAGCACCAAGTTTGCACCACAAAACGCGGCATAATGTGGTCGTTTTGCGAAGAACCTTCAGCCTCGTGGGTGGCGCTGGTTCTCAACCGCGCGTGATCAGCGGTCCAACCTTCGTTCAGGAGTCTCTGCCGTGAACCAGGTCCGCATCGCAGTTCGTGACGGGCGGCGGGGCGTCCACTCTGTTGTTGGCCGCGATCTGGCCGAACGGATCGCTGATTCGCTCAGCGCGGAGCCGGAGACGATTGAGGAACTGGAACGGTGCTCGCGGCGCTACGTCGATCCGGACGAGTGGTGCGGGTTTCGCGGGTTTTTGGATGGCATCGACGAGCGGCCCGGCGACGGCGGGCTGGTGATCATCGACCTGACGGCCCGATTGACCGTCATGGAATGGAACGACCGGCCGGAGGTTTACGACGATGAGACGGTGGGCGACGAGACAGACGATTTCCGCTTTAAGAGGTTCTATCGGCTGCCCGACGATTGGCTGCTGGCCTCCGAATCGCGGGGCTGGCGAGATCTCGCGGAACAGCGCCGACGGGCGCGGGACGCGCGTCCGCCGCTTGACGCCAGACCCGTGCTCTACGGGAGGCCGCTGTTGGAGTTTGTTGCCGCACAGGCGTTCACAGTATTCCCTGATCTCCCGGCTGGTCAGCAATGCGAAAGTGAACTCGACGGACCGGTCGTCGAGGGCATTCGTGATGTTCACGCGCGTTGGCTGTCGACGTCCCGCGACGACTTGCGAGGGAAGTCGCCGCGCGACGTGCTGCTCGACAAGCGCCGCTTCATCGACGGGGACATGCAGGATCGCGCGAATCAGTGGTCGGAGACCGGGGAGTGTCCGCCGACGCTGGATCGGGACACGCACGCCTGGCGTTACGCCGGCTTCGGTACGCATGAAGTGGTGATGTACTACGATCTCGTCAGGGAATTGCTGTGGTCTTGCCGGGAGCAGATCGAAACGCTGCGGACATCGGGCGGACTCGCGCAGCTCAGTCCGGGGGATTTTCTGACAACCGAAGTGCCGCGACTGGAGCAGGTCCGCGACAACTGGCTGGACGCTCCCGACCCCGAGTTTTCAGGCCGCACGCCGCGGAGCATCATTGAGAACGAACGCGACCGGCGGCCGGAGGCGGAGTCGGGACACGATGCGATGATTGACCATGACTGTCCGCTGTGCCAGATGATGGCCGACATGCCGGGGCCGGTGTTCTGGCATCTGGACGGCTCACACATGGACTGGGATTTTGCCTTTTCGTTCCACCGCACGCGCGAGGAGTACGATGCGGAGCAGCGCGAGTATGAGGAGTTCAGCCGCCGCTGGGACGAGAAGGAGGCAGAACGAAAGCGGCTGCAACTGGAAGACCCGTCCGCCGCGGCAGACGACTCCGTATGGAAGAGCAGCTACGTTGCGGACGACGGACCGAACGACCCGGTGGGGATGCGGCTGTTCGGCATCGGATCGCGCCTCGCGGAATTGACGGTCGAGTTGAGGCAGACGGAGGAAGTTCGCCCGCTGATCGATCAACTCAACCGGGACTTTGGAAACCTGCGGGAAGTCGTGTCGACGCCGGATGGATCGAGCGGGGCGGCCTTGATTGAGCCGGTGCTGGAGCGCTTCTGCGAGACGCTCTTCGGCGTGGCCGAGGCGCGTCATGACCTGGAGGACCGGTGCGAGGACCTGCAGCGCTCACTGCGGAGGTTCCTGGAACCGCCGGATGATTCGCCGGGGGAGTTTCCGGACTACGGTGACGACGTGCCGTCTTGAGGTCAATTGGCGGACGGCGGTCTCGATTCGTCTTTGCAGCCGATACTGCGGGCGGTCTGGAGCGAGTTGCTCAAGAACCCTTCAATTCGCTGCAATTGCTCACCTGCCGTCAGTTTGTAGAACTCACCCTCGTTTGCAGACAGATCGAGAGTATTTCTCCATCGCCAGTCTCCCTGAGTCCATTCGGGCAATTCGCTCGCGACCACTTTGCCAAAGTCCTCAAACTGAGCGGCGTGCCTGTCGACCGAATAGACTCCCGTCAGAAATTCAATCAGGTCTGCTGACTCCATATAGAATCCGACTGAGAATGTCTGTCCATCGAGATTGAGCCCCATCCACATCTCAGGCCAGTAGAAGGATCGCTTGGATGAAACGTCCAAACGACTGGCTGCCTCGGCGAGCATCTCACACAGGTTTCTCAGTGATCGAACAACGTCAGCTTCAATTGTCCCGACTTTGGCCATTGCGAGCCCCTTGAACTGCAGAAATTCGACGAACTGCGTCGTAAGGAAATACGTGGATGCATCGCTGATCGCATTGGTCTTCAGTTGTGTCTCAAGGAATGTCCCGATATGAATCCATCTACGCTGGACAACTTGGTCACAGATTGCAGCTCGATCCATCGGATATCGCGTCAGCAGAACAAGGCAGGTCCTGGCAAAGCCGGAGCGATTCAATTCAAGCTGATATCGCTCCAATTGCCTGACTCCGAGTCCTGATTCGTCTTTGACTTCAACGTAGATGAGACAGTCTGAAGTTCTGATCTCGATATCGGGACGGCCGCTGTCGGTTGTCGTTTGCGTGCTGATTTTGACCTCAGAAACTGCATCCGTATCGATTTCAAGCATGCCACCGGTCAGTTCAGCCAGAAGCCGACCTGCAACTCTTGGCTCACTTGCAACAAGATGTGACAGGGTTGCAACGAACGCCTCGGTCAGGAAATTCTCTCCCTGACGAGACGCCCATCGTCCCAAGCGGACGAACAGATTATTCGTTTCGGCAGCCATCAATCGCTGAACATTTCCCTCACACGGACGATGACGGAGTCCTCACCCTTCCTCGGCTCACTGGCAGAGAAGCCTTCGGAATGCGGCCCGCCAGTCGGGAGAACGGCAACGATAACAGCAGGACCGTTCCGCAAACGTTGAGCGCGGCCAAGAACAGCGCCACGCCGCCGAGAAGCATTGACTGGAGTCTACTCGCTCGCTGAATACCATAGTCGATCCTTTCTACAAGAGCGACGAGACAGCGAGTGTCGATGCGGATCGTTGGCTGAGGCCGAAACTGGGGTATGATCCGTAACGTTATCCATCTTCCCCGAATCCGGCGTCAGGATCGACCGGGGCTGATTCGACATCGTCGTACGACTCTTCCGCATCCAACGCCGCGTATCGGAAAATCAGCTTTCTCTGCAGTGCATTTTTCACGATCCAGAACAGCAGCAGGATGCCGATTGTCAGGCACAGCAGTCCGGTGCCGAACAACGAATAGGTGCTGAAATACGCACCTGGTTCGAGGACAGCGACGGCCGGATCAGCGGGGTTGTAATGCACTTTCACTTCAGCGCCGACGGGGTAACGGGCGACCGTCTCTGCGGGACCGGAACGACGCGAGGTGCTTGAGTTCCCTCCGAACCAGACGACATCACTGCTGTATTCCCGTCCGTCGACCTCGTAGCTGTACAAGACTTCGGCACGATACAACGTGCTTTCGTCACTCTGCGAGGTGGTTACACGCGAGTCGGTGACAGCACCAGACGCGACAGGCCAGTTTTGGCTTGCCTGGGCGTTTTCAACAATGGGCCAACCGACGTAAAACGCGACGACGTACCCGGCGGTCGCGAACGACAGTCCGATCGTCGTCGCGACGACGCCTCCCATGATGCTCGACCGGGCCACCGATTCATTCTCCTTGAGTGCAACCGTCACTCGTGGTTTGGGGATCCAACATCAATCGCTGAACACGTCCATCACGCCGCCGAGCAGGGAGCCTTCACCCTTTCTCGCTCCGCCGGCTGAGGGGGCGTTGGCCAGGACGCGGTCCGCAAGGCGGGAGAACGGGAGCGACTGCAGCAGGACGGTGCCGTGGCCGCTGAGGGTGGCGAGAAACAATCCCTCGCCGCCGAGGAACATCGACTTGAGGTTGCCGGCCCGTTGGATGTCGTAGTCGATGCCGTCGGTGAAGGCGACGAGGCAGCCGGTGTCGACGCGGAGCGTTTCCCCCTGGAGCTGCTTCTTGATGATTGTCCCGCCGGCGTGGATGAAGGCCTTGCCGTCGCCCTGCAGCCGTTGCAGGATGAAGCCCTCGCCGCCGAACAGGCCCGCGCCGAGTTTCTTCTGGAACGCGATGCTGATCTTCGTCCCGAGTGCGGCGCAGAGGAAGGCGTCTTTCTGGCAGGTCAGGGTGCCGCCGATCTTCGCCATGTCGAGCGGAAGAATCTTACCGGGATAGGGCGCTGCGAAAGCCACCTTCCGCTTTCCGACCCCCTGATTGGTGAAATGCGTCATGAAGAGCGACTCGCCGGTGAGCGCCCGTTTTCCCGCCGAGAACACCTTACCGAAGAACCCCTGGTCCGGTTCCGACCCGTCGCCCATGCGGGCTTCGAAGGTGATCCCGTCCTCCATGTAGTTCATGGCCCCGGCTTCGGCGACGACCGATTCGCCCGGATCGAGTTCGATTTCGACGAGCTGGATGTCGTCGCCGTGAATCTGATAGTCAACTTCATGGCACTGCATGGGATGTGGTTCTCCATGGATTTTCGGAGAGCGGCGACTTGTCGCCGCTCTGGGATGACGCCGGCCAGTTTGCCGCGAAGCGTTGCGGGTGGAATGGTGCGTGGTTCACGTCGTTGCGCGCACTGTGACTTTTATTCTGCTCGTCCGAAAGCGGCGACGGGTCGCCGCACTCCATAGTTGGGCGGAGCACGGGGGCTTCGTTCAGTCCAGCCCCGGTCACACCTACTCATCGATTCTCAGGAGATACTTCTTTCACGGTCTCCAACGTGGAAGGGCACGGGATGGTTCACCGGAATGTTCGCGAAAAGCTGGAATCGTGCTCACCTGAGGCCGATGGCCGGTTTCGCCGCGACGAGTTCTGTGATCGTCAGGGATGCATTCGGGTGAGTCCGCATCAATGATGCGGGACACGCGGGCGAAACGTCGCCGAAGAGCACCTTCCGGACGACCGCGCTCTGCCAGGGGCGGTTGCAGTACAGTTTGAGTGTCCGAGCGGCGAGGATTTCCCGCATGCCGACGGTGACGCAGCGCGCAGGAACGACGTCGATGCTGCCGCCGACGGTGTTGGCGTTGATCGTACGCGTTTCCCGTGAGAGGGACAGCACGCGCGTCGGTAGTGCGGCGAACTCTTCGACCGTCATCGTCTCTCCGGGTTCGGGTGGTTCGTTGAAGGCGATGTGGCCGTTGATTCCGATGCCGCCGAAGCAGGCGTCGACACCGCGGCGTTCATCGATGATCCGCTGGATCGCCGTTGGGGCGTTCGGATCGGGGAAGATTCGATTTTCCAGAGGCGGCGCCAGTGCCGGATCGAGATGGTCATAGAAGCAACGGTCCATGAAGCCACGGAAGCTGAGCGGATGGTCGACCGGCAGCCATTCATCGCCGTCGGTGAGATACTCGTCCATGTTGATCAACATGGTGTCGGCCAGCGACAACCGCTCGGCATTGATCAGTTCCGCCAGCACGGGAAACTGATCGACGGGGCCGACCGGTACGATCAAGGTCGCCCCGCGGCCGTGGTCTCTTGCTGAGCGAATCGCGTTCGCCATGTCCTCGGCCATGCGCCGGGCGAGTGCGGCGTTGTCGGGGACGATGCTCAGTGTGACCGAATGTTTCTGGCCAAGATTCTCTCTTGCAATGTCGAGATAGGGGGGGAGTTCGCCTTGCATACGGGGTCTTATGCCAAATCATCGCAATCTTCGCCAGCGATGCGCCGATGACCTTCGGTCATCAAGTTCACTTTCATGCGGATTGAACTACTATGGGGCCGGTGACTCACCAATCAGGAGCGGAACCATGCAACTCTTCCTGGACAGCGCCGACGTCGAAGAGATCAGCTACGGCCTGGAATACTGGGACATTGACGGTGTGACGACCAACCCGAAACACGTGGGCAGAACCGGCAAGCCGTATGTCAATGTTTTGGAGGGCATTGCACATGCGGTGCGCAACACGAATAAGCCGGTCAGCGTGCAGGTCAACCCGCGATTGACCGACTGGACGCGGATCGTTGACGAAGCGCTCAAGCTGCATGAGATTTCGCCCAATTTCATCATCAAGATCGGCGCCAGCGAGGATGGGTTCCGGGCGGTGCGGGCGCTTGCGGACCGGCAGATCGCAACCAATGTGACACTGATCTTCACCGTCGCGCAGGCGTGGCATGCGGCGCGGGCGGGGGCGGCCTATCTGAGCCCGTTCATTGGCTGGAAGGACCAGTTCGGCGATCAGACAGAGGAACTGATCGCGAACATTGCGGTCTCGCTCGACAATTTCGGCTATCCGACGCAGATTATCGCAGCCGCGATCCGGAACGCCCATCAGATCGGCGACGCCGCGCTCGCCGGGGCGCATGTCGTGACAGCGGGAGCCGACGTCATCCGTGATTCGTTCCGCAATCCGTATACGACGATGGGTGAGCAGATCTTCGGCGACGCGTGGGACGAGACGCCACAAGAGTAAAGGGCGCTCGCCGGTTCAGCGCATGCGGTTCACGACGCCTGCGATGCGCTGAACTGCTGCATCGATCTCGTCTTCCGTGTTCTCGCGTCCCAGACTGAACCGCAGAGTTGATCGCACTACCTCAGGCGAACATCCCATGGCCACCAGAATGGGGGCCGGCTCGCTCGAGCCGCTGGCGCACGTGCTGCCGAGCGAACAGCAGACGCCTTCCAGGTCGAGTGCGACGAGGAGTGCGTCACCGTCGCAGCCGGGAAAGGCGATGCTGAGCGTATTGGGCAAACGATGCTCCCGGCTGCCGTTCACGACGGCCGGTTCGCAGGTCGCGAGCAATCCCGCTTCCAGACGATCTCGCAGCATTGTCATCCGTGCCGCCAGTTCTTCCCGCTCGGCGTGCCAGAGTTCGAGCGCACGCGCCATGCCGACCGCCAGCGCGACACATTCCGTTCCCGGTCGCCGTCCCGCTTCCTGATGTCCGCCGTACTGCGTGGACGCCAGCTGAACGCCGTCTCGAACGAGCAACGCGCCGATTCCGCGCGGGCCGAAGAACTTGTGTGCGCCCAGCGCCAGTGTTGAGGCCGCCAGCTCACGGAAGTCGACGTCGATTTTTCCGACGGCCTGAACGGCATCGACGTGCAACGGGACGCGATGGATCCGGCACGTTTCCGCAAGGGGCGCCAGATCCTGAATCGTCCCCGTCTCGTTGTGAGCCAATAGCGCCGTGGCCAAACAGATGTCGTCCCAGGGATGGGACTCAAGCTGTTCCGGACGCAATCGCCCTGCCCCATCGAGTTCCAGCGTCAAACGCTGCCAGCCGCGGCGTTCGAGGACGCGCACACTTTCCTCCGTTGCGGGGTGCTCGCCGGGCGGCAGAACCAAGGTTCCGGTCCGTTCGCCGGCGAGACCGAAGATCGCCATGTTGCTGGCTTCAGTCCCGCCGCTGGTGAAGATGACCTCTCCCGGTTGCGCGTTGAGAATCCGGGCGATCGACTCGCGGGCAGTTTCAAGCGCCTGACGCGCTTTGCGGCCCTCCTGGTGCCGGCTGCCGGGATTGGCGTAGGACGCGGTGAATGCGCGCTGCATCGCTTCGACAACTTCCGGGCGCGGCCGGGTTGTTGCGTTGTTGTCGAGGTAGATTGTGGAAGGGAGGGGCATTTCTGCGTCTTCTCGACTTCACGGTAGTGTTCGAGGCGTGTGGGGCTGCGGGGGTATCCGCGGGCTGACGCCGCGCGGCTCGCCTGCACTGCCGCGTCGACAACGGACTTGCTTGCAGAATAGCGACGACGCGTCGCAAGTTCACCAGGTTGCTTGCGTTGGACGCGACGGAATTCAACGCCTCATTTCCCGAATCTCTGCGCCATCTTCGCGTGCTTGCATCTCCGCGTCGATCCCCTATCCGCCTCGAACCCTACACCCCGAGCCCGAGTTCCTGCTATAGTTTCTCACACCGAACGGAATCTTCGGCTGCATGCACGGAGGCCTGATCCGATGGCGATCGAACTCTACCACCCGGGGCTGCGCGGAATTGTCGTCGGCGAGACAGAGATCTCTCGACTGGACGGCGGGCTGCAGTACCGCGGCTACCCGATCCAGCAATTGGCTCGCGAGGCGTCTTTTCTGGAGGTCGCCTACCTGCTCTTCTATGAGGATCTCCCCTCTCCTGTCGAGCTGGCGGATTTCTACAGCATTCTTGCAGAAGACGCCGTGCTGCCCCCCGAGACCGGCTGGCTGTTCGAGCAATTGCCGCTGCATGTTTCTCCCGTCGAAGCGGTCCGGACGGGCGTGAGCCTGCTGGCCCATTTTGATCCTGCGGCGCAGGACGAAGGGGAAGCCGCCGTCGAGGCGCAAGCGCGGCGGGTGCTGGCGCGGCTGCCGTTGCTGGTCGCTGCGGCTGATCGCCTGCGGTCAGGCCGTCCGGCGGGGAGGTTCGATCCGGAGATGGGATTCGGCGCCAACATCCTGCACCTGTTGACGGGCCGACGACCGTGTGTGCTCGATGAGCGGGCACTGGAGACTGCGCTGATTGTTTCGGCTGAACAGGAGTTCAATCCGTCGACCTATGCGGCACGGGTCGTTGCGTCGACGAGGGCCGGGCTGTACGCCTCGGTGCTGGCCGGGCTGGGGACAGTGATCGGACCGGACCACGGCGGCGGAAACGACGGCGTGCTTCGCATCGTGCACGAGGTCGGCGACGCTGAGCGGGCGCGGGAATGGGTGGAGTCCCTGCCTGAGGACGCCTCCGTACCCGGCTTCGGTCATCCGGTCTACCGCGACGCCGACCCCCGTGCCGTGATTCTGTCCGAGGTTTGTCTCGAACTGGCTGATGCACGCGGAGAGGTCGAACTGGAACGGACGGCCCGTGCGATCGAGGTCGCGATTCATGAGCGCTGGAAGCGGCCGGCCAATCTCGACTGGCCGCTTGCCCGCGTATTCCACTACCTCGGTCTTCCGCCGGAACTGCATCTGCCGTTGTTCATTTGCGCCCGGTCGGTCGGCTGGTGCGCTCATGCCATCGAGCAGATGCGGGACGGCCAGTTGATCCGGCCGCGGGCCCGGTACCGCGGCGCCGAGGATCTGACGTACGTGCCACTGCATGAACGGGCGTGAGCCACCGGCGGCCGGTCACTCCGCAGTCCGTTGCAAACAGACGAGGCAGGTGTCGTCAGTCGGCTCGCGTCCCAACTGGTGTGCGTTCAGTCGGTCGCGGATCAGTTCGATCTGCTCCGCCGCGCCTCCCGCTCCGTCGGCCAGCGCCGCCTGGAGGAGCTTCCATCCGAAGAGTTCGCCTTGCCGGTTGAAGGCGTCGGTCGCACCGTCCGTGTAGAACAGCAGCGAATCATTTGGTTTGATCCGGATGTTCGTGAGATGGTACTGCTCATCGGCGTCGATGCCGAGCGGGAGGCCGGACCGTTGCGCAGCGACTCGTGTCACGCTCCCCGTCTTCCCGCGGCGGCGCAGCGGGGCGGGATGTCCGGCGTTGGCGATGGAGAGTGTGTGACCGCGCGGATCCAAGACGGCGAACTGCAGCGTGACCAGCACTTCGGTGGCGAAGAAGAACTGGTTCAGCCGCCGCAGCGCCGCCTTCACCGAGCGCGAAAGCTCCATGCAGTGCCGGAACTCGGCGGCCAGTTGGGCGGCCGAGAGCGAGGCGGAAAGCCCCTTGCCGCAAACGTCGGCGATGATCAGAACCCAACGGTTATCCTGCAGGGGGTAATAGTCGAAGTAGTCGCCCCCGACTCCGTGCGCCGGTTGATAAGCGTGCGCTACGGAGTAGCCTGCGATCTCGGGCGGCTCGGAAGGGAGCATCCGCTGTTGGATGACGCGGGCCATCCGCAGTTGTCGCCGATCTTTCTCGAGTTCTCGCTGGTTGGCGAGGGCGTCGGACGCCTCGATGGCTCCGGCGACGACCGAGGCGACGCCTTCGAGAAGAGGCCGCTGTGCCTCGCAGGCCGAGGTCGGGCTCGTCCTCCCTTCGAGCGACAACGCTCCGCGAACGCAGCCTCCCGTACTGACGATTGGAACGCAGACGAGGCATTGGACGTCGTCGCCGAACATGGCATGGCGGCGGGCGTCGCTCCCGAGAAGCGAAACGAACTCGCCGCTGCGCACCACACTGGCCGGAATCGAATCGGCGCGGTCGATCACCTCGAAGACCGCCGCCGCCTGGTCCGCTCCGCGCTTGACCGCTCGCGTGACGATCCGCCCATCCGACCGGACCACTGCAATTTGGGCATTCTCGCACTGCGGAAAGAGTTCGCAGGCGGCACCGAGAATAAGCGGCAGGCTGACATCGAGATCGTGGGTCGACTTGACGTCGTGCAGGAGTTGCAGGATCACGCGCAATTGCCGATCGATCCCCGTCTCCGCGCCGTCGGGCGCCGGTTCGGCAATGCTCGTTTCGGCAACGCTCATCCTGGCGACGAATTCTTCGGTGGAGAAGCCGTCGGCCGGTTCGCCCGCCTGGGGCGCGATCATCGTCGACTCGTCGTCGAATGTCTCCGCCAGCCCGTCCCCATCGCTGCGGAATGTGAATGCGAACCGGCTGATTCGCAGCACGTCGCCATCGTAAAGAGGCACGGCGGCGTGGACGGGCGCTTCGTTGAGGAACGTCCCGTTCCGGCTGTCGAGATCCTCTAGGTAGTACAGCCCGGACTCGACCACGATTCGGGCGTGCTCGCGGGAGATAGAGGAATCACGCAACCGGACGTCGCACTCTCTGCCGCGACCGATCAACCAAGTCTGGTCGTCCGGCAGGAAAATGCGCCGATCGAGCGCGACGTCGTCGATGAGCTGCAAGCTCGCCATTGCTGAGGCCCAGTCGGCTGAGTGCGTCCTTCTGATCAGCCGACTTCATGTCAGACGAGCACTGTGGAACCAGAAGACCCCGCGGCTTCCACCGCAGGTATCTGTCACACGCGCCATGGGAGTGTATGCTACCGTGCCGATGCCGACAAGTCACTTCGGACAGGAGCTTGTGCGTGCGTCACTGACAGGGCGCGAGATCAACTGAAAGCGGCGACGACTCGCCGCACTCCCAGGAAGGCGTCGCTATTGTTTCCCTTCGGAGCGGTTGGACCCCCAGCGGAGGCTGATGCCGCCGTCCATCAGGACGGTGCTGCCGGTCATGTAGTCGCAGTCGTCGCTCATCATGAAGGCCACGAGACGGCCGATTTCTTCCGGACGTCCCATGCGTTTCCAGGGAATCCCGGTGGCGGCTTCTGCGAGTTGGTCGTCGGTGAAGAATTTGCGCTCGCCGGGCGTGTCGATCCAGCCGGGGTGCACCACGTTGACGCGAATGCGATGTTCGGCCAGTTCGATGGCCGCCGTCCTGGACATGTGATCGATCGCCGCCTTGGCCATGTTGTAGGCCATCGCCGTCGGGATCGGGATCACTGCGTGCGGTGAACTGATGACGGTCACCGCTCCTCCTTCACCCTGCTCGATCATCTGCCTGGCTGCCGCCCGGACGCCGTAGAACGCGCCCCACATCGTGACGTCGATCGTCTTGCGAAAGCCTGCCAGATCGGCCTCGACCATCAGTTCGCGGTCGCTGTAGACGGCATTCGAGACGAATCCATCGAGACGGCCGAATTCGGCGACGGTCTGCGTCATCAGGTCGTCGATCACTCCAGGATCAGAGACGTCTCCGCGAACCAGCAGCGCCTGACGGCCGAGAGCACGAATCTCCTCCGCCACCTCCTGGGCGGTTCCGTCTTCTGAGCGATAATTGATCGCCACATTCGCTCCGGCCCGGGCGCATTCCACTGCGCAGCCGCGCCCGATGCCCTTCGACGATCCCGTGATCAGGATGTTGCGGTCTTGAAGCTTCATGTTCCCTGAGAATCAGTTCGTCTGACAGATACGAAACCCGCCGGCAGTTTTCTGATTGAACAGAAAGAGCCAGCGAGAATAGCAAGCGGCCTGAGACTCAACAAATGAGTTCCAAGTCCGCAACCGGTTCCGTGCCGATGCTCTACGGAGTTGTGCGAGCAACGACCCCGAGTGTCACTTTCTCCACGTGCGCGGGAGGACTTTCGTCAGCCTGGAGAGCCCGGAGAGTCTTGTCGCGAGTTTCTGGCCGTATAGCAGATTGATGAGGCCGCGCACGCCGGCATACACATCCGGATCGTAGGGAGGCCACCAGAGGTTCCTGTTCAGGAAGCCCAGCGTGTCGTCGACGATGCACTGCGGCTGCGTCATTTCATCGAAACCGAGTTGTCCGTGTGTGCGGCCGATCCCTGACTGCTTGAAACCTCCCCAGGGAGTTTCCGCCAGTCCGTGACTCATCAGATGGTCGTTGATCATCACGACACCCGCCTGGATTCGACGGGCCAACCGGTCGGCCTCCCGGCGATTCTTCGACCAGACGGAAGCCGTCAGGCCGAGGTCGGAATCGTTGGCCAGTCGCAAGGCCTCTTCCATGTCGGCGACTTTCATCACGGCCAACACCGGGCCGAATGTCTCTTCTCGCATAATCCGCATCGTGTGGTCGACGCCGGTGAGAACGCGCGCCGGCAGGAGCGTCTCCCCCGCCCCTTCCGGAAGGGAAGATTCGGCGAAAACGGCTGCGCCTGCGGCGACCGCTTCTTCGACGTGTTCCTGCACTTTTCGGGCCTGCTCAGCAGTCGTCATGCACCCCATGTCCGCACCATGCCGGCTGTGATCGGCTCCGACTCGCAGTGATTGCACCTTGGCCGCCAGCTTTTCGAGGAACGCGTCGTAGACCGCTGCGTGAACGTAGACTCTCTCGACGCCGCCGCACGACTGACCGGCGTTCTGAAACCCGGCCCAGACGGCTCCGCCTGCGGCGCGGACGAGATTTGCGTCCGGACAGACGAGCATCGCGTCGTTCCCGCCGAGTTCGAGGACCAGCGGTGTGAGCGTCTTGGCCGCCTTCGCCATCAACTGCTTGCCGACGGAAACTGATCCCGTAAAGAAGAGCTTGTTGACGCCGGCTTCCAGGAACGCATCGCCGGCCACTCGTCCTGGAAGATTGACGTAGGTAAAGACTCCTTTCGGGAGTCCGGCGTCATGAAACAGCCGCTCGATCGCCCGGCCCACGAGTTGCGTCTGTGTCGCCACCTTGAGCACCACGCTGTTCCCCGCCAGCAGCGCCATGACGACTTCGGAGAAGGGGATCGCCAGTGGATAGTTCCAGGGAGAGATAATTCCGACCACGCCATACGGAACATGGTGGATGCGGCTTTTTTTGTTGCCCAGCAGAACACTGGCCGGCCGCAGCTTACGGTCCTTCAAGAACTTGATGGCGTTTCTTGCGTAGTAATCGGCCGCCATCGCCGCCGGCAGCACTTCAGTCGCCAGCGCGTCGGTCAGCGTCTTGCCGTTGTCACGGGAGATCGTTTCGGTCAGTTCGTCGGCGCGCTGGGCCACGATGTCGCGGACACGACGAATGGCGGCCGCGCGTACCTTGACCGGAGTCGCCGCCCATTCCGGCTGTGCCGTACGTGCCCGATCGATCGCCATCCGCAGGTTATCGACCGTGTGCAATGGCGAGACGCCGATTTCCTCGCCGGTTGCCGGGTTTCGGCAGATCGTTTCTTCGAGAGTCTCTGTTGCTGTCATAGTCGCGTAGGTCCGGCTGTGCCGGCCGATTCGGTATGTGGTCGGTACGCGGCCGGCAAAGTCGGCCCCGCGGCTACAGCATCGTGAGCGGGTTCTGCCGGTTCTCAAGCGGGAGAGAAACCGGGCCGCGGACGCGGTGCGACTCGAAGATGCCGGCGATCATCTCCACCGTCCAGCGGGCGTCGTACATGCTGCACCGGGGTTGGCGGTCCGGGTTTTCGATGCAGTCGATGAGATCAGTCACCGCGAGCACGTTTCCGCCGTGAAGTCCGCTGGCCGGCAGCGGTTCCGGTTCGCCGACACCGGCCGAGGTGATCTTCACCCACTCCTTGCCGGACCTTCCGGGAGACCAGCTTGAATCGACCAGCACGTGGCATGGGCTGGGGTGACCCGTGAGAACTTCGATCACTCCGCCGGCGCCATAGATCTGCAAGCCGAATCGCGAGGGACTTCCCGCCGCTCCACGGTGTGATCCGAAATAGCCTTTGACGCCATTCCCGAGCGAGTATGTGCCGTTTATCGCGTCTCCGGTGAGGGGGCCGATGCCTTCGTTTCCGTCGATCACATCGTCAGCGGTCGCGAGTTGGCCGTCGTTGTAAACGGTTGCATAGCAGGTCTCCGGATCGCCGCCAAAGAGCCTCATCAAATCGAGGACGTGACTGCCGAGTACCCACAAATCCTCCCCGCCGCCCCGGCGGGCGTCTTCCTTCCCGCGCGCTCGAAACTCCAGCACATCGCCGATGATCCCGTTCCTGATCTCGCGCTGGACGACGTCGAGGACGGGGGACCAGCGGGTCTGGTGGGCGATCGCCAGCTTGACATGCCGCATCTCGCAGGCAGAGACGATTTCGTCGGCTTGCGTGAGGTCCTGGCAGAAAGGCTTTTCCATGTAGATGTGGCAGCCATGCTCCGCCGCTGCGACGCACATGTCGCGATGCTGATCAAGCCAGCGAGGGCCGACTGCGACGATGTCGAGAGATTCCTCATCCAGCATCTTGCGGTAGTCGGCATAGGCGGTCTTCGCTCCGGTGCGCTCTTTCGCCTCGCCGCGGCCTCCATCGTGTTCGTCGGCAACGGCAACGACTTCGGCGCGATCGATGTCCTTCCAGACCGCATCGATTCCGTGCCCATAGTTGCCCTTCCCCGTCGCTCCAATGACGCCGACCCGGTGCTTGTCAGCCATGTCTGTCCCCCTGATTGATGACGACCGTCAACGCTGTCAGGGATCAGCATGGTCGCATTGGGAGGAATTGTCGAGCGTTCGCGTTGAGAGGGCGTCAATCGTGGAGGCACGGAGACGTAGAGAAGGGTGGTCAAGGTCTGCGAATGGGTGTGATGGCCAATAGCTTTCCGCGTCGGAGATCCGGTACGTCCACTGCGAGTGAGTTACTCGCCGTTGGATGGGTCCGCCGCGAAGTTGACCGAGTCGAATCCGGCGGCGCGGCAGACGTCGTAGACGAGGATCACGTCGCCCAGCGGGACATCTCCGCCGATATCGAGAATCACCGGGCTCTCCCGGCTGACCTCCGCCAACTGCCGCAGGACGCCGGTCAGCACAGTGAGGTCTTCATAGAGCGTGCCGTTGAGATCGGCGAGGGTCTTGGCCTCGTTCTCGTCGAAGATCAATTCCACCCAGACTTCGTCCGCCCAGGGTTCGCGCTCCATCGGATCGACGGGCGCGGTGACGGTCCCGCCGGCGGACAGTTCGGTCGGCAGGAACGCCTCCGCCACCTGGCCGGTCGAAGCGACGACGAAGAAAATGAGAAGCTGGAACACGACGTCGATCATCGGCGTCATCGCGTCCTGATCGCGCCTGTTCTGCGTGCCGTACTGTGTAGGCAGTCGCATCGTATTCGTGCGTCCTCGGCGAGCCGCGCGGCGTCAGCCCGCGGATTCCTGCAAAGGCCCTTCAATTACCTTCCATCACCTTGAAACCCACGCGCTGGATGCCGTGCCCGGCGCAATCGAACAGAATCGGTTCGACGACGCGGTACGGGACCGACTTGTCGCAGCGAATCTGGACCTCCACATCGTCCGGTCCCTCCGCCGCCGCGTCCGCGATCAGAAACTCCACGGTCTCGCGATCGATGTCTCTGCCGTTCATGCGGAGAGTTGTCTCATTCATGATCGTGAGGACGATTCGCTGCGGGACGGTCTCTTCTTCCTCCGTTTGCGTCGCGGTGGGCAGATCGACCGGGTCGACCTCCTGGCTCCGCACGAAGTGCGCGGTCACGAGGAAGAAGATCATGATGTTGAACACGATGTCGATCAGCGGCGTGATATTGAACGCCAGACGCGTTCTCGGCCGCGCGGGAATCTTCACGACGTCGCCTCCCGCTGCATAGCGACTGACGGAACACCGGGACGGGCAGCCGCCGGTTTGCCGGCGTCGCGTCGTGCCGCGCGCCGCTGTTCCACCAGCGCCCGCTTGAGGGGGCTGACGACGTGCTCTGCCATCAGCGAAGTTTCTGCCACGTACTCGTCGACGCGGCTGCGGAACCATGCAAAGGCGGCGAGTGCAGGAACGGCGACGACGAGTCCCTGCAGCGTCGTGACCAATGCCAGAGAGATGGCCGGCGCCAGGTCGGTCGGTTGAGGGTTGGCGTTCGACGCGAATTCACCGAACGCCAGGATCATGCCCCAGACCGTTCCCATCAGACCCAGCATCGGCGCCAGCACGCCGATCACCGAGAGGTACTCGATCTTGCGGAAGAGTCGGGCGGCCTGTTCCGCGCTGGCGTCTTCCATCGCCTTTTCCATGGCACTGTAACCGATGCCGATTTCCTGCAGCGCGGCCGCGACGACGAATCCGAGAAAACTCGGCCGCTCGCGGCACAACGTTTCCGCCTGGGCGTATTGACCTGTGGAGATCTGTTCGTGCAGTTGCTCCGCCAGACTGCGGGGCATGAGCGATCCGCGGCGGATGCTGAGCAAATGTTCGATGATGAGTGCGACCATCGCCACGCTCAATCCGACGATGACCCAACCGATTGTCCCGCCGGCCTGCAGCAGCGCCTTGACGTCGACGGCCCCGTCGCGCACGAACATGACGTTCTCAGCGGCGGGGGCGGAGTCCGCAGCGACGAAAAACAGCAGCCCAACCGCGATCGTGGGGAGCCTGCCGGTTCGCCGTCCCCCGGTCGATTCATCCTGAGCCATCGGGGTCTCTCCTGTCGCTGGGATCGCCGGACAGTTCAGAGACGCGCTGACGGGCCTCTTGCGCCGACGGCGTGAATCCGAAACGGTCGACGACCTCTTCGTACAACGTCAAAGCTTCGTCGTGACGGCCGAGCCGCGCCAAGGCGTCCGCCGCGTCGAGGCAGGCCCTGCCGGCCAAGGGTTCGTCCTGCGTATAGACGAGCGGCAGCCAGAGCCAGTCGGTCGCCGCCTGCTGGGTGTCGTTTTGCAGGGCGGCTGCGCGGCCGGCCAGGTACATCGGCCCGGCCCGCAGTTCCGCCGGCATCCGCTCGATCTGGGCCCGCCAGCTCTCTAATTCATTGCGAGTCAGTTCCGCGTCGACCAGGCGAATCCGCCACAATTGCGCACGGGCGAGCGAATTGACAATCTGATCGGGACTGCGCGCCAGCTTGTCCATCTCGCGTTGGGCCGCCTCGCTGCGACGACTGTCGAGCAACAGGGCGCTGGCGCCCATCAGTCGCGTCCCCTCGTCGAGAGAGGTCAACCACTTCGCGGCGGAGTCCTGCAGCGCCGCATTGATCGTTTCGGCCGCCCACACGAGTGGAACAAGTCCCCACTGCCGCGTTTCGGCTTCAATCGAGAGAATCTGGTTGAAGTATTCGCCGGCGGCGGTTCGATCGCCCCGGCGGCGGGCGCAGCGCACGAGCCAGCCGTAGATTTCCTCGCGCACCCAAAGCCGTTTCTCAAGGCTGACGGCCTGCAGAAATTCGGCTTCCGCCCGGGCGATGTCTCCGGATTCGAAAGCGTCGATGCCGCGCGTGAATCCGGGAACCTGCCGCGTCTCCACGTCCAGAACGCTTTCCGTCGGAAAGGTCTGAATCGGGATGCCCGACTTCACGCGAATCGTGATCATCCTCGCGTCGAAGGACTGCACGTCGCCGACAACCACGATGGGTTTCGACTTCCCCTCCGGCAATACGGTCACGCGATCGTCGCCCCGCGTGACCGGTGATGCGCCGCTTGCCAGCAGCAGACACATCAGCGCCGATCGAGAGCCTCTTCGCACCGCGGAATGGACGAGAAAGCGACTCATGCGGGAGCGGCCTTGGGGGCAGTCTGGGGAGGACTCTTATGGAACAGTTGCGGCAGCAGCAACAGAAAACCCGCGGTAATCGCGATGTCGGCGACGTTGAAGATTCCGGTCTTCAGCCACCCGATCCCCGTCCAGGACGAGAGATTGATCACCATGAAGTCGACGACGATCCCGCCGAGAAACGCGCGGTCGATCAGGTTGCCGATTCCGCCGGCAAGCAGCAGGGTCAAGGCGAAGAAAGGAACTCCTTCGACCTCGCGGCTTGAGAGCAGAAACACGGCGACCCCGGTGAGAATGACGGCGTTCATCACGGTCAGCAGCAGGAACCTCGATTCTTCAGACAAACCGGAAAACAGGCTGAGAAACGCACCGCGATTGTGAGCGTACCGGATCTCAAGTGTGTCGCCGAGATACTGAAGCGGGTTCGTGCTCGTGTACTGCAAGTGACGCGTCGCGTATGTCTTGGTGGCCTGATCGCAACCGACGAGCGTCGCGGTCAACAACAGCAGCCACACGATCCGCACCCTACGTGAAGCGAGCCATGTCATGGGATTTCTCATTCCGTTGATTCGACTCCTGTTTCGCTGATGTCCGGAGTCGCAAGCGATTGTCGAGACTGATCAGCGCCGCCCGAATGTTCGTACATCGTGATAGATGTACTTGCCGCCGTTCTGTTGGGCGAGCTTCTGCACCCAGTTCCCCGGATCGATTTCCCCGGCGTCTGTGCGCGTCGTATCACCGAACTCGATGCAGTGAATGCGGGCTTTGGCGTTTCGGCGTCCGATGCTCTCCAGATCGCGGGTGCTGAGCGGCGGCTCCTGGCCGTCGGTCAGAAAGAAAACAACATCCGGATCGTACGAGAGCGCTTTCTGCAGCGCAGGCACGTGGTCCGTTCCGCCGCTCGCGCGGACCGACCGCAATTGTCGGACGGCGTCGAGTCGCTGGGTATCCGTGCCCCAAAAGAAATCAAAGCGACCGGCGTTGCTCGTCAGGATGACCTGCCCCTGGTCGTTGTAGAAAATAATCTGGAATTGCTGCGTGGCGTCGAGCCTCTGCAGGCTCGAAGCGAGTTCGTTCTTGGCCGCCCGCAAGGCGCCGTAGTCGTCCATGCTCCACGATCGATCGATGACGTAGACGAAACGATTGCCGGTCGCCGAGGCGCCGAGAAACGTGGTTCCTCCCGGCTCACCGTCCGAGGGGCTAGCTGGTCCACCCGGAGCGCCCGGAGCGCTGCTGAGGATGCTGTCAACCAGCGAATCAGCGGAGGGGAGTGACGGGTCGGCACCGATTCCAATCAACGGCGGACTCACCGACTGAGGCAGATCGAGCGGAACCGGCGGAACCGCCAACGACTCCTCAACGGGCTGCGCCTCGCTTGTTTCCTGACTCTCAGCTTCCGACGCTTCCTGTTCGGTTGATTGCGTGGCGTCCTGCCGGGAATCGTCTTCGTCCGCCGGGGGGGTGTAGATCCCCACCTTCCGAAATGAGTCTCCGTCCTCTCCCTGAATGTCCGAACGGCAGCTCGGGGTCTGGGAGATGATGACCAGCAGGAAAAGGACAGCGACGTGAGCGGCGGCGGACAGCACCCAGCTTGGGACCGTGATCCACTGCAGATGCGGCCGGAGCCAGTCGCCGACCGTGCCGCGCGAGTGATGACTTTGCGGTGATGACGCCATAACGTAAGTCTATGGCGTTTCAGGAGAATGAGTCAACGTGAGCATTTGGCGAGAGTATGGAGACCTCTCCGGCCTGCCGCGTTCCGGAATTCCGCGTCGCTGAATCGATTCGGGCGACGTAACCGCTTATCCGGCATCCACTTCGAGAACGTCTGTCAGTCGGAGACGTCCACTCTGTCGGGCGCGAAACCAGACCTGGACGGGGTTACTTCTCTTCTGGCTCGGCGGCCGCCTCAGCCTCGGCATCCTCCGACCAACTCATCATCCGATCCTCTTCGATCACGGCGGATGTGTCGCCGCTCTTGTCGTCTTTGACGACGTCCACTCCCATTTCCTGCAGGCGTTCCGCGTGCTCTTCATTCTCAACAACGCCGTTGTCGGCCACGGCCCGCCACCATTGCAGATGAGGCCAATCGCGACGCACGGTGACGAGGCACTTGCGCACGGTCCGGCCCTCCGACCCTGCCGAAAATCCGGCTCGCTCAGCAATTGCGCTGAACGAGGCCACCTTGTCGGCGCGTTTCAGTTCCCAGAGGATCTCCGCCACTTCCGCGGCACGTGTGGTCGCCATCGAATTCTCCTGCTTCAACTATTGGATACTGGTCGACTGCAGGGAGCAAATCGCCGGAACTGACCGCGACGCTCCCCGTGAAACGACCGGGATTTCCCAGGGCCATCGATTGTTTCACACTGCGTCAAGTTTGACGACGACTGATTTCGACGTAAGTCGTTGAATGCCAACGAAAGCGTCCCTAAATCGCTGCCGTCAAAGTCTTCCCACTTTGAAAAAGTCGATGGCCCTGCGGGATTTCCGCCCGAGGCTTTCGCATCGGGGGGAACCGTTATAGAGTTGTGGTTGATCGCCGGATCGGCCTTCACATGCGAGGCAATCATTTTCGACATGCGGTCGATGTCGCGAGGGACAATCAGAAGTTGACCGCTCTTCCGGCGGTCTCCGCTGGATCCGCCAGTTTTCATTTGATCGATACTTGCCACTGTTCCAAGCTATCGAAACCGGTTGGTCCACTCAAGTCTTCGTCATCGCCTGCATTCTGCCGGAATCGAGAGATGTCCAGGATTTACCAGACTGACGGGCTTCGTTTCCGCTATCCCGATGAATGGCGGGCTCAGGAGGAGTCCGGCGACGAGGGACTGACAGTGACGGTCGACGGCGACGGCCCAGCCTTCTGTACAATTACCCTGCTCGAGGGCCGGCCTCCGGTTGACGAAGTGCTTGACGCGGGCGTTGATGCGTACCGGGAGGTCTACGAGGATTTCGATGTTGAGCCGGTCGAATGCCAGGTCGCGGGCCGGGCGGCGAGGGGGCGAAACGTTGACTTCTTCTGCCTCGAGTTGGTCAGTTCCGCTTGGTTGAGAGCGTTTCGCACCGGCGCCTGCACGGTCCTGATTGTCTTTCAATCTGAAGGACACGACGCGCGGGACGCGCAATCGGTGTTCGAACTGATTGTCGACAGCCTCGATTGCGAGAGTGACGTCTTCGCTGGTTGAGCCGGTTCGCCAATCGATCTCAGCGCGATTGTCTGCAGAATCCGGGTCTCAAAGAGACCAGAATTGCAGAGTCGCCTCGACAGGTTTGAACCGGTTGCCGGCCGCCGTTCGCGCCGTCCGGCGTGGTCGCGAGTCGGGGATGCTGCGACCGAGGCGGCTGAGTCCGCGGTCGCAATAAAGCCGCCCCGTTGAGTGTTGTGGTCTCCCCTCCTAGAATCGCCGGTTTCGACTCCAGCTTGCATCGGGACGAGAATGCCGCGTATCGACGTCGAGAACCTGTCCGACGGACAGTCGATCGAAGAGGTTTATCTTCTTGCCGACAAACAGCTTCGGGCCAATCGTGCCGGCGACCTCTATCTGCTGTCGCAGCTCAGAGATCGCACCGGGCAGATCAGCGGACTGCTGTGGAACGTGAACGAACAGGAGATGGCGCGGTTCACCACCGGTGATTACGTTCGCATTCGGGGCAAGGTCCAACTCTACCAGGGAAACCTGCAGATCATTCTCTCGCATCTGGAGCGGGTGGCATCCGACACAGTCGATCCCGAGGAATTCATCCCGGCCAGCACCCAGGATACTCAGAAGCTGTTGGAGCGGTTGCGCGAGATTCTGCTGGGAATCGAGGACCGCCACTTGCGGACACTGATGGAGTCGTTGCTTGTCGACGACGATGTCATGGCCGGGCTGACTCGGGCTCCTGCGGGGATCAAACTCCATCATGCGTTTCATGGCGGCTTGCTGGAACATATCGTCAACGTGCTCGAAACTGCGGTTCGCATCGTTGATCTCTACCCGCAACTCGACCCCGATCTGTTGCTGGCGGGGATTTTCCTGCACGATCTGGCCAAGGTGCGCGAGCTGTCGTACGACTCGACATTTTCCTACACCGACGAAGGGCAGTTGATCGGTCACCTTGTGATGGGGATTGAGATGATCAACGAAAAGCTCAACTCGGTGGAAGAGACGGTCGGCGAGCCGTTCCCCACGGAATCCCTGCTGCGGCTGAAGCATATGGTCCTCAGCCACCACGGGAGCTACGAATTCGGCAGCCCGCGGCTTCCGATGACTCCCGAGGCGATCGCCCTGCATCACCTCGATAATCTCGACGCAAAGATCAATGAGTTCACGAATCTCATCGAGAGTGATCCGAACTCCCAGTCGAGCTGGACCGCCTTCAGCCCCAATATCCAGCGAAAATTGTACAAGGGCGATCGGTGACTCCCCCGCTTCGTTTGTGAGTCCGAGGAGACTCCATTCTGTGCCCGGGCGCGTCGCCGGATGACCGACCCGGCGCGCCTGTCCCATCCGCCATGATGCCACGGCCGAAATGACGCTGATCGTTTGGTGTGCGCTGATCGTGCTCGCGTCGCTGGCCGGCGGCGTTGTCTCTGATCGCGTCCAACTGACGCATCGATCGATGCAGTTCATCATGAGCAGCGTCGGCGGGTTGATGCTGGGGATCGCGTTGCTCCACATGGTTCCGCACGCTGCGGCGGAACTTGGTTCGATCGACGAGGCCTGCCGCGCTGCGGTCGCCGGTTTGTTGATCATGTTCCTGCTGCTGCGGATATTCCACTTCCACGAACACGAGCCGCTCGACGCAGTCCACGACCATGCCGCAGCTTCCGGGCAGTGCAGTGAACACGCCCCCCAATCGGCGTGTCACGGCCCGCACGTCCACGGCGCAGATTCCGATCGTCGACTCAGTTGGGGCGGTGTGGCTTTCGGGCTTGCTTTGCACACCTTGTTGGACGGAATGGCCCTTGCGGCGGCTGTCGAGGCGGAGACCGGTATGCTCGCCGGACTCGGCGTTTTTCTGGCCATTCTGCTGCACAAACCGCTGGATGCGGTGTCGATCACGACGCTCATGCGATCCGGCGGGTGGTCGCGCGCCGCACGCGTTTTGGTAAACGCCGCCTTCGCCCTCATGTGCCCCGCCGGCGCATTGCTCTTTGTTTCCGGCGTCGAGCAATTTTCCGGGATGCAGGGTGCGATCGTCGGTGCGGCACTCGGGTTCTCGGCCGGCGTTTTTCTCTGTATTTCGATGAGTGATCTGCTGCCGGAAATTGAATTTCACGCCCACGATCGATTCTGGCTGACTGTCTGCCTCGTGGCCGGAGTTGTCGCAGCCGCGTTGATCGGATTCGTCGATGCGGTTTGATTCCCGGAGATGGTTCGCAGATCGTCCCGATCGGCGGCCGCCGAGCCGCAAACGCCAATAAAGAAACCGCCGCAGACCGATGGCATGCGGCGGCCGGTGACTCATCGTCAGATTGTCGGGTCTTGACGCTATTGGTTCCGTTGCGTCGGTCGGCGATGCTGACTCGGCTCAGCGGCCGGCCGAGTCGATGCGGACTCTCCGTCCACGCTTTCCGCAGCGTCGCTTATCCCGCAGCGTCACTCAGTGTGGTCTCCATTGTGATCATGGTCCCCCTCTTCGTGATCATGATCCGGATCGGCGGCGGCTGGTGTATCAACGTCGCCGGCGTCTCCAGCGGGGTCGCCGTTTCCGCATCCGCTCTGCCACATCGTCAAGGTCAAGAGCATGGCCGGCAGGCCCAAGAGCGTCAGCCAGGATCGTCGTGTGCTTTTCATAAGATGCCTCGTGGTTTTGCTTTTCGAAAACTTGCCTACTGGCCCGTCACGCCAGGTGTTCGGGGTTGATGGGTTCTCACGGGAGCACGAATCCCGCAGGGTTTCGTGCGGATCTGCAGTCCAGCCGACCCCAAACAACAACCCTGTCAGGGCACTACCGACTGGGTAGACGATCTCGCGGTTGAATCGGCAGGCCGTCAGACTGCGGGCGAATGTAGCGAAATCCGGACCGTATCGCCAAGGATGCACGGTGCAAACAACGAATCGCGAGAGTCCTGGAACGCCTCGCGCAGGGAGGTTGCGATCAATCCAGGGTCGGGTTGTGCATCGCGGCCGAACGACAATGCTTGACGATTTCAGTCTCAGCCTTGCTGCATGACTCGACCTCGCGTCCACAAGAATCCGGCGGCTGCGACGGCTCCCACCATGTTGGATACGAGATCCCATCCGGTATTCACGTAGCCGCCGACGTTGGTGCTCGGGACGAGCAGCGTGGCGGCGAACTCGACGACCTCATTGAGCGCTCCGAATCCCAGGGAGGCCGCGGCGCTCAAGACTGCCGCTCCCGCAGTGGGGACGGGGCTGCGGGACGCCTCAGCGCCTTCCAGGATCGATCGTAGTCCCTGCCAACACACGAACGTCGTCACCGCGAATCCATAGGCGTGCACAACGTGGTCATATTTCAGGCGGTCCGGGACCAGCCAGAGGCTGTACAGAACGCGATTCTCACCGTTGATCGGCCATGACTCGGGAACGGGCAATAGTCCGCCCGCCATGTGCGCCAGCCCCCACACTGACAGCCCCCACAGCACGGCCGGGCTGAAGCCGACGCGGCGGTGCATGAATCCGACCGCCGTGATCAGCACCAGCATCACCCCGATATAGAAAACGAACTCCCGGTTGCCGCTCGTCACGGCGCCCGCCACGGCCGCCAGCATGTAGACAGCTGTGAATGACCCCACGGCGAGCAATCCACTCGCGGAATTCGATCCGAACACTGACGGCATTCTGTCGGTCCTGTCTGATCCCCAATTCTTCTGCGGGCCTGCGCCTCGCTCCATTCGTATCAATCTTGGCGGATTTTCGCCCCGGCGTGAAATCACGCGGTCCGTCGACGGTCTGCCGGCCGTCAAAAGCCAGCTCAGGAAATTGACAGGCACGCATGCCACGATAGAATGGAAGAAGAGTTCCGCTCCCCTTTTCCTGCCTGCCCAGGCGGGTGCACTGAGTGGACATCCTCGAGACCGGGATCGCTGCAGCGCGGAGAATTCACCGCGCAGGTCCGGAGATGTTCACTGCAACCGCTCTCCCACCCAAGCAGCCGCCTCACGTCGAGGAATGGTCTTCTCCGCGTCGGCCGGCAACGTCCGCCGCTATAAACAGAGCGCCTCCCGGTTGCTCATCCACACAAGGAAACTGTCATGTTTGGAGTTGGTTCAACACAGTTGATCGTTCTGGGGCTGGTCGCCATTCTGCTGTTCGGAAACCGATTGCCGGGTACAATGCGAGCATTGGGACAGAGCCTGACCGAGTTTCGGAGAGGCATGAACGCGCCGGACGAACCGAGTGAAGAGCCGGTGGCGTAGGGTTTGGGACACCGTTTCGTGCGGCTGGTCCCCATTTCGTAAGGCCCGAGCCGGCGGAGACAATTCACAAGAGTCGGACGCTTCGTGGATCGATCGGAGGGACGAACCGATGTTTGGCTTGAGTTCACCAGAGATGCTGATGTTCGGCATCATCGCGCTGCTGCTGTTCGGCAAGCGACTGCCGGAGGTGGCTCGCAGTCTCGGCAAGGGAATGACCGAATTCAAGAAGGGGATCCGCGGCGTCGAGGACGACATGCGGTCCGCGTATCGTGACGTCGAGCGCGAGGTGCATCGTCCCCGCCCGGACCCTGCACCCAACAAGGACCGGGAGCTGCTGACGCCGAAGTTTGAACCGCCGAAGACTGAGCCGGTGGCCACCGGCACTGATGAGCAGTCGTAGTGCCCCGTCGGGGCTTTTCTGGTCTGGAGGGGGGGACCGCAGCTTCGCACGAAACCCTGCAGGATTCGTGCTCCCGTGAGAACCGCTCAACCCCGAAAAGCTTGAATGACCCCGACCCGTGCGGCGGCGGCTCGTGGACGGCCTGCAGCACACCGATGATCCGGTCACTCTGGGGAGCCGTCGTTGATCGACTCGATGTCGGTGATGCGAGCCGACGGGCGTGCGAGGTCGACGACCAGCGGATTTCTGGAGTCCGCGCGACCGACGTTCCCTGCTGCATCGCGGGCTTCGACGCGGACGAAGAGCTGCTGAGGAATCTGTTGTCCCCCGTCCCAACGATACGTCCCGGTGTTCTCGATCCAGTCGGTCGTCATCGGATACCAGGGACCGGTGGCCTGGGAGGCGTACAGCAGCATGATCGGCTTCTCTGCAAGCCGTTCGTCGTCCACGCTCCAGGCGATCTCGATCGCATGACGCGACGTCCCCTGCCCTTGTTTGACCGCCAGCACCTCGACTGCCGGCGCCTGCCGGTCGACAACGACCACCAGCGTCGGCGCTTCACCCGGCTGCGGTGGCGGTTCTGTAAGCCCGACGCCGCTCCGAACTCGCAGCGAGAATCCGTACGACCCGTCGCGCGGGACGGTCACTTGGATTGGGCTGCGTCGATCCTCGTCGCGGCCGTAGTAGTACCATTTGAAGCCGTTGTTCTCGCTGATGTAGAGATCAACGGCCGCCACTCCTGATGGCCCAACATCCTCCAGCGCGTAATTGATGTTGAACGTCGTGGTATTGAGGTTTCGGGCGGAATCCTCCGCCGAGTGCCCTTCGGTCGCACTGTCGGTCTGCGCATCGCCGCCGGCGACGACGGAGGGATTCGCGTCACCGGACTCCGAGGAGAACGGCGCCAGCGGCAGCTCCGGCGGCGCGGTCACATTTTTCGGCACCGGGGGTCGTTCGATCGGCTGCATGATGACCGGCGGCAGCGTCCGCGAGGAGGCCTCACGGCCGGGTTCGATCACCGTCGGTTGCTCAACGGTTGCCAGATTCTGCTCAGGGCGAATGATGGGATCGGTTTCCGGACCGGCGACCGGTTGGCTGAAATCGGGGCGGACCGGTCCCGGTTGCCGAACCGGGCCGGTGCGAACATCGGTTGCCGCATCAGAAGTCGCCGTGTTGCCGGCGTAGTCCGACACCGTGCCGCGCACAAACAGTCGACCATCAGCCGGCACGGTCCATGAAGTCCGGCCCGCGTCGACGGGAGTGATGTTGACGCCCTCCCACACCTCGGAACCCGGGTTCATGAACTCCAGCTTCAGAGAGCCGAGATCGAGGTGTTCATCGTCGGCGCGCCATGACAGTTCAACTTCTCCGGCCGCCGTCTGGCGCAAACGCACTTCCAACTGAGGCGATCGTTGGTCGACAATCACTCGCAGGCCGGGCTGCAACGGCCCCGGCGGATGGAACTGGTTATTCGCATCCCGGGTCCGCACAGAGAACCAGTACTCACCGGGTTGCGGCGCTTTGAACGTGAACTTTTCGGCTGTCGTTGGCACCGACTGCGAATGGTCCCAGTGCCGGCCCTGGTCGGTCGATACGAAGAGCTGGATCTCCGTGGCGTTCAGCCTCGCCATCTCCTCGGGGTCGAACTGAAAGGGAATGCGGAATTGATCGCGCGGTGTGTGCACAGGCTGCGGTGCAGGCGGCGCGGCAACCGACCATGTTGTCAACGTGAGCCACACGGCGGCTGCCGATGCGGCGAAGCAAACCGCCACTCCCGGGAAGCGCGTGCGGCGCGACAGCTTTCGATTCGGTGCGAACAGCCCCGTCATATGTCGTCAGACGACGCGGATCCGTCCATGACGCCGCATCGACTCCCCCCTCGAGATCAAGACCGGCCGGAGTCCCGCCAAAGCGGCGAACGCCAGCGCATAACCGTCCGCGCACAGTGTTCGCGGAGCGGGATCCTCTGACGGTGGTATCGGCGGTCCCGACGCCGCCGCTTGAGCGGAATCGGCCTGTCCTGTCGGCTGTGAGAACTGGGGGCGTGGAACCAGTTGCGTCCGTCGTCCCATCATGTCTCAGCAGCAATTCGGCGATCGCATCCGGAAGATGAACCGAACGCCTCAAGCCAGGCAAGGACAGCCGCCCTACACCTCACGGGCCGATCTCATGCACTCCACGTATTCCGCTGCCCGGGCGCGGATTTCATCGAGATTGCTCGACTTCAACACGGAGTCGTTGATCAACGCGCTGCCCAGGCCGACCGCCGCCGCTCCCGCCCTGACAAATGCCGGAAGGGTCTCCAGATTCACACCGCCGGTGGGCAGCAGGCGAATGTACGGCAGCGGCCCGTGGACCGCCTTCAGATAGGACGGCCCTCCGACATCGGCCGGAAAGACCTTGACGATGTCAGAACCGGCCTCCCACGCCGCCAGGATTTCTGTGGGGGTCAGTGCACCGGCCATCACCAGCTTGTCGTAGCGCCGGCATGTTTCGATCACGTCCCGTTGGACGACGGGCGTCACGATGAACTCGGCCCCTGCCAGCATCGCGGTGCGGGCGGTTGCGGCGTCCAGCACCGTCCCGGCCCCAAGCAGAATCCGATCGCCCAGCCGATCGCGCACGGCCGAGATGATTTCCACGACGCGGGAAACGGTGAAGGTGACTTCGATGACGTCAATGCCCCCCTCACAGAGAGCCTCTGCGACATCGACCAGTTGTTCGCCGCTGGTCGCCCGCAAGATCGCGACAATTCCGCGGTCGAGAACCCGTTCAATGTCAGAGTGCGCGCTCATCGAAATTCGTCGCCGTTGTCTCTGGTTGCGGTCACTGTGAGTCGGGGCCGGGCGTTGTGCGCTGCACTTCCTGCCGCAAGTCTCCCGCACATGCGGCCGTACGGGTCAACTTCCGGCGGCGTACAATTCCGCGTACTCGAGAACCCACAAGTCAATTAGCTCACTGAAGGAGTCCAGGTCCACCTGGCTCAGCTGCTGAAAATTCCGGCGATGAAAGACTTCCTTGTTGCGGATGGCGCCTTTCGCGACGAGTTCGATAATGGCCGCCGATCCGAAGGGGGAAACCGTGACCTCCAGTCGACTGTACAGCGAACTCGTGCTGCGGTCCCGCGACACCGAGATGTCATCGCGGCTGATCGTCGCTCCCCAGCCGCTTTCGTTCATCTGCGGCGAATACCGGAAGCCGGGGAAATGGTCGGCCAGTTTCTTCAGACAATTTTCGATCCGCTCCACCAACTCGAGCCGGCACCGCGAATGAACGCTCTTCAGGTCTTCGACCGACATCTCGCGCTCGGCCGTCGCGCGGCCGGCTTCCTCGCGCGTCGCTCGGCCGCGTTCGATGGCCCGTTGAAGTCGATCGTCGAATTCCATGGTGTCGCTTGATTGCAGGCAGACTGGGGCAAAGCTGCATTCTATGCCCGGTATTTTCAGCGTGCAATCTGCGTGCTGGCCATCGCGCCGGGATGTTGCGCCCCTGCGTCCGGCCGATTCGGGAATTCCCCGGCCGCAGCCGCTCGGGCTGACGATTGCAGGATTTGCAGAACGGACCGTTCGGTGATTGAAAGTTCGGGGTGGCGAGCGGTCGAGGCTCTTTCCGAACGGCGAATCCTGCGGAATCTTCGCTGTTGCCTGATCCGACGCGGCAGCCGATAATGCTTACTGCGGCAGGTAGTCCCCGCGAGTTTCCGTCGAACTCGCTTCAAGGCTGTCAAAGTTTCAGGATTATGCAGGCGGCCGACGCGGAAAAGTTCTGGGAGGTGATGTCTGCCACCACTTGGATGTGGGTTGGCCTGATCGTTGCTCTGCTTGCATTGGCCTGGTTCGCCAGCCGGATCCGGTCGTGGTTTCACGAAGATGACGATCCTGCGGGCGCAACCGATCGAATGCTCTCGGAGATTCGGGAGATCTACGCGGATGGCGACTTGTCCGAGGAGGAATTTCGATCGATCAAGGGCCGTCTGTTGCAACGCCGGGAAGGGGCTGCAACCGAAGATGACGAGTGACGGGCCGGTCTGCGGTCCGTGGCGAGAGGGGAGCCGGGTCGAGGAGCGGGCCGGTTCACTGTTCCCATCAGGACGAAGCATTGAGAGAATATCGTACTTCCGTTCGCCCTGGCATGGAGGCGGCGTCGGATCAGTCCGTAGATCGAGTCCAGATCGATCGACAACTGTGAAGGAAAACGCATGACCTCGGGGAAAGACCAGACGCCGGGCCGACGCGGCACGTCGAACAAGAAGAACGCGAACTGCTCATTCTGCGGGAAGAGCTATCGCGACGTCGGGCCGCTGGTCGAAGGACCGGGCGACGTTTACATCTGCGGCGAGTGCATCGAGCTGTGTCACTCAATTCTCGACCAGGAACGCCGGCGGAGGGGCGAGTCCCGCAAACTGTTCACCCAGATCCCCACGCCCCGGGAGATCGTCACTCACCTCGACGAGTACATCATCGGCCAGAAGACGGCGAAGAAGACGCTCGCCGTGGCCGTGCACAATCACTACAAGCGGCTGGTCGCTTGTGAGGACCGCGACGCCGACGTCGAGATCGAAAAGTCCAACGTGCTCTTCATCGGCCCGACCGGATCGGGCAAGACGCTGCTGGCGCGAACGATCGCGCGATTGCTGCAGGTGCCGCTCGCCATCGGCGACGCCACGACGCTGACCGAAGCGGGTTATGTCGGCGAAGACGTCGAAAACCTGCTGCTGCGACTGCTGCACGCCGCTGATTTCGATATCGACGCAGCCCAGCGCGGCATCATTTTTATCGACGAGATCGACAAGATCGGCAAGACGAGCCAGAACGTCTCCATCACGCGAGACGTCTCCGGAGAGGGAGTTCAGCAGTCCCTGTTGAAAATGCTGGAAGGCACCGTCTCCAACGTTCCACCTCAGGGAGGACGCAAGCATCCCGAGCAGCAGTACATCCAGGTCGACACGTCCAACATCCTCTTCATTTGCGGAGGGACGTTTGTCGGGCTGGAAGACATCATCGCCAAGCGGCTCGGCCGCAAGATGATCGGGTTCGGTCAGAAGACGCACACCGACGAGAAGCAGCAGCGCGACGAGATGATCGCGCAGGCGACCGTCGACGATGTCCTCGAATACGGGCTGATTCCCGAGCTGGTCGGCAGGCTGCCGGTGCTCAGTTCGCTCTCGCCGCTGAGCGTCGACGACCTGATGCAGATCCTGACGCAGCCTCGCAACGCCCTGTTGCGGCAGTATGAGAAACTGTTCGAAATGGAGGGCGCGCAGCTCGAATTCACCGATCCCGCCATCCGCGAAATCGCAATTCGCGCCAAGAAGAAGGAAACCGGCGCACGCGGACTGCGGAGCGTGGTCGAAGAGGTCATGTTCGACATCATGTACGAACTGCCCGACCAGCAACGCGGCCAGAAGTACGTGATTACTCCGGAAGTCGTGAAGGGCGAACGCAGCCTGTTCCCGCAGGACGGCTCCGCCGCTGCGTAGCGCGACGTCAGGGGTTGATCGATAGAAAACAACGCAAGCCCGCGAACGGTTGTTCGCGGGCTTGCGTTGTCTGGCGGGCATCGACATTCTGTCCGCCATGTCCACGCTCCGCGCTTACCTGCAACTGGTCCGCATCCCGGCCGTTTTCACCGCGCTGGCCGATATCGCCTTGGGCTTCCTGCTCGTTCGTCGCGGGATCGACGGCGCCGAAACCGATCTCGTGCTGCTGCTGACCGCCTCCGGATGCCTGTACATGTCGGGGATGGTCTTCAACGACGTCTTCGACCGCCGCCAGGATGCTGCGGAACGTCCCGAGCGTCCCCTGCCCTCCGGCCGGATCACGGTCCGGAGCGCGGTCATTTTCGGCTGCTGTCTGATTGCCGTCGGATTGGTCGCCGCGGCGCTGGCCCACGTCAACAGCCTGACAGTTGCCCTGCTGCTGACTGCGTGCATCCTCGGATACGATTCCGTTTTGAAACGAACCCCGCTCGGGCCGCCGGCGATGGGAACCTGCCGGTTGCTCAACGTGATCCTGGGCGCCAGCAGCGCCGGGCTGCGGTGGACCGCTCCCTGGCATTTCCCGCAGATCTGGATCGCCGCATCGCTCGGGATCTACGTTGCCGGCGTGACCTGGTTCGCTCGGCGGGAAGCGCAACAGAGCAGCTCTCGTTCGCTGGCTGGAGCGGCCGTGTTGGTCAACCTGGGACTGGCCGGACTAATGTTGCTCGCCTACGACCGTTTCGCCTTGAACGTCTCCTGGAGCGGTGCGCCGGACGCGACATACAAGAGCGTCGCGCTGCTGGGTTTCATCGCGGTGACGATCAACAGCCGCATCGTCAGGGCGATTATCAACCCTTCGCCGTCGCACGTTCAGGCTGCGGTGCGGCTGATGCTGCTTTCGATTATCACCATCGATGCCACGCTGATCTTCTTCAAGCTGGGAGACGCCGGTGTTGTGTATGCCGGAACGACAGCGGCCCTGCTGCTGCCGGCCATGCTTCTCGGGCGCTGGGTCTACGCGACCTGACTTCTGCGCCGGGGCCGGTTTGCAATGTCCACACCGTATGCCAATCGATCACGAAATAATCCATGAATGAAACGACGAAAAGTCCGCGCGTTCTGGCGGTGCACGCCCACCCGGATGACATCGAGTTTCAGTGCGCCGGAACACTGGCTCTCCTGAAACAGGCCGGATGTCCGATCTCGGTTGCCACGATGACGGCCGGGGACTGCGGCAGCGCCGAACTCGGACCGGATGAGATCTCCGCGATCCGTCGCGCAGAAGCAGAGAAAGCGGCCGACCTGCTCGGCGCGGACTACACCTGTCTGGAGTTCAAAGACCTCGCGATCTGCCTCGATAACGAAAGCCGCCGCCGCGTGACGGAACTGATCCGCAGGACTTGCCCGGACGTTGTGATCACGGCCCCGCCGGTCGACTACATGTCCGATCATGAGATGACGAGCCGTCTGGTGCGCGACGCCACGTTTAACGCATCCTGCCCGAATTACGCTACACAGCAATGGGATCCCGCGCCCGCGACCCAGAAGATTCCCTATCTCTACTACGTCGATCCGATCGAGGGGGTCGACTGGTTCGGTGAGCCGATCACGCCTGATTTCGTGGTCGACATCACGCCCGCATTCGAACTCAAGCTGGAAATGCTGGCCTGCCACGACAGCCAACGCGCCTGGCTCAGGCAACAGCACGGACTCGACGAGTATCTGGAGGGGTGCCGGCGCTGGAGCAAACAGCGCGGCAGCGAGATCGGCGTGCAATACGGGGAGGCGTTCCGGCAACACAAGGGGCACCCTTATCCCCACGACAATCTGCTGTTGGAACTCGTCGATGCGAAGTGATCGTCGACGCGCAAACTCCGCCCGGTTGCAACCGGGCGGCTGTGTGAATGTGGCGTCAATGCTGCATCGGGATCCAGCGCAACAGAACCGGAAGCAGCACCAGATTCCCCAGCATCCCCCCCAGCATTGCCAGACTCACGAGAACGCCGAAGTAAATGAGCGGGACGAAGTTCGAGAGCGTGAGCACGCTGAAGCCGATAATCAACGCGACGTTGGCGAAGACGACAGCCCGGCCCACTCCCGCGTGCGTCTCGCGAACGGCGGCGACGTGGTCCAGACCGCTCTGACGAGCGCGGCGGTAGCCCGACAGGTAGTGGATGCTCGAATCGACAGTCAGCCCCATTGATACGCAGGCGATCATAGCCGTGCCGATATTGACGGGGACGCCAAGCCACCCCATCCCACCGATCACTAACAGGATCGGAAACACATTCGGCAGGAGCGACGCAATGCCGATCCACAGATTGCGAAAAGCGATGGTCATGCAAACCGCGATCCCGATGGCCGCCAGCGTGAAACTCTTCACCTGATCCGCCAGCAGGCTCTTGATGAGTTTGGCAATCATCACGTACAGGCCCGTCGCCCGCGCGTCCGGGAACATCTCTCGCGCTGTCTGTTCGACTTCTGAAATCAGCGCCAGTTTGATTTCCGCCGGCTTCTGCTCCTGGGCGCGCAAAACCAGCCGCATGCGGCCGGCTGACGGATTGTACAACTGGTCTTCAAACCCCGGTTGCACCTGCCGCAATACTCTCCTCCGGATGCCGATCGTTTCTCCCAGCCGCGACGGAATGAAGTCGAGACCGTCCGTCAGCGCATACACCTTCGTCAACTGGGTGCCGTCGTCCATTTCGATGCGGCGCAGCCGAACTGCCAGTTCGCGAACCTGATCGAGGTAATTCTCGTCGAGTTCGGCGGGGGCTGGAAAGTTGACCTCCCAACTCCCCGCCCCCCCCAATTTCGCCTCGAAAAAGTCGACCGCCTCGGCGATCTCGCTCGACGATCGAAAGTTCTTGCTGAAATCGGTCTCCACGCGGAGGCGAACCAGTCCGATTCCACCGGCCATCATCAAGGCGGCCGTTCCTCCCATCACCGGCAGGGGATGCCGCTCGACCCAACGCGTGATGCCCAGCAGACCGCTGACGATCTGCCGCTCCGCCGGAGTGCTTCGCGGGTCGACGTCCAATCCCCCGATCAGGACTCCGCCGGGGAGAATCGCCGCGGCAGCGACAAGGACCAGCAGCGCCCCTAGGGCCACCATCAATCCGAAACTTTGAACCGGTACAATCTCGCTCGACAGCAAGGCCAAAAAGCCGATGGCCGTCGTCACACACGTCCAGAACACCGGCGGTGCAAGCCGCAGGAACGTCTCCCGAAATGCGACCGTCCGGTCGTGCTCGATCCGCAGCTCGCGATACGTGACGGTCACATGCGTGACGGTTGCGATGCCGATGATGGTCACCAGCGAGTTCAGCATGGAACTCACCATGCTCAGCTTCAGTCCGGTCAGGACCAACAGGGCCCGCGTCCAGACAATGGTGACGTGCACGACGAGCAACGGCAGCACGACCCAGCGAACGCTGCGGAACAGGAACAGGATCACAATCAACAACAGGCCCGACGTCGCCCATCCGAGGACCAGCGCGTCCTCTTCGACGTAGCGAAACATGTCGTGAATCTGAATCGGCTCGCCCGCGACATAGACCGGCGGGAACGGTTTCCGAGCCGCCTCGTTGGCGCTGGTCGGTTGTGACGTCTCTCCGGCTCCGATGTAGCTCTGAGGATCGGCGGCGATTTCGCGAATCGTGTGGAACGTCTCCTGTCGCTGCTCGGAGGTCAGACCGGGCGCCAGTTCCAGCATGACGGCGGTTGCGTCGGATTCGGATTCGACGACTTCTCCATCTTCGTTGCGCCGGGTTGTCTGCTGCCCGATCAGCAGGCTGCGCGAAAAGTCGATCAGACTCTTGCGCAGGATCCGCTCGATGATGCGACGCGCGATCGGCGAAAATTCCTGAAAAACGGCGACATCGTCCAGATTCAGCGTCGAAGCCAGATCTTGCGTCGCGGCGTGGTTGATGCCCGGCACGGCGTCCGGCCCCGTGTCGACGCGGAAAACGTCGGCGAACGCCTGCAATTCGTTCAGGTTCTCGCGCTCCAGCAACCCCTCCTTCTCATAGGCGACCATGATGATTTCATCACCGCCGAACCATTCCTTGCTCTCCGTCCAGGCAACCAGATCCGGGTCACCCTGCGCATAGAACGATTCAATCGACTCGTTCAGTTCCAGCCGGCTGGCCGGAGCAATCGCCAGCACCGCTGTGAGTAGAGCAAACAACAGCAGCGCCGTTCGGCGCCGAACAAGCCAGTCGACCAGGCGGACCGGAGGTGAGCGGGATGCGTCGTTGGTCACGATGTTCGGCTAACGGCGAGGATTGCGATAGACTTCAAGATCGTACCGCGTGACATGGGCGCTTCTGCGGCAACACTTCATCGCGTTCGTCGCGTCCGGCCAGGTGCGGCCAACCGGTCACGCTCGGTCGACAGAATAGCGGCAACACGCCGATGGCGGGAAGGGGGCGAGTCTTGACCGGGGCGGAATCACCACGCAGGCGGTACGCACTGCTCGCTTCGATCGTCTTGCTTGGATTTGCGGTGCGGGTCGTCGCCGTCTCGCTCTGGCAGGAAAACCTTGTCCAGGACCGCGACGCTTACTTGGCGCTCGCGGCCGGACTGTTGGAAGGGCGCGGGCTCTCTTCCCCCGGAACCACCCGGCCAACCGCCTTTCGTCCGCCGCTCTATCCGATGCTCCTGGCTGCGAGAGGAGGAGCCGATGCACTTGCCTACGTCGCCATCGTGCACGTTTTACTCGGTACGGCCACCGTTGCGCTGACCCTCCTCCTGGCGCGGCGTCTCGGTTTGGGAACGCGGGCGGCGGCGCTGGCGGCAGGGATCGTCGGGCTGGATCCCCTGCTCGTGCTGTACACCACCTTCCCGATGACCGAGACGCTTTCCACGTTTCTGACGACCGCGCTCCTGCTCTGGATCGTCCATTTTGCGCAAGCACAAGGGCCGCCGCGCAGGACGTCTCTCCTGTTCGCCGGCGTGCTGTTCGGTTTGAACGTTCTCTGCCGACCAACGCTGTGGGTCTTCGGCTTGTTGATCTTGCTCCACGGGACCATCCGGGTCGTCCGGCGTCTCCCTCGGCAGCCCTCGCAATCGGCGGAATCGGCGGAGTTTCGCGGTCGGCTGTTCAGGGCGTGGCCGGCGATGGCAGGAGTTCTGATCTGCGTCCTCCCCTGGACGGCGCGCAACTGGAATTCACTGGGCGCTCCAATCGTGACAACGACGCATGGAGGCTACACGCTGCTGCTGGGCAATAATCCGGCCTTCTACCAGGAAGTCGTTGCGCAGCCTGTCGGCACGGTCTGGGACGGGTCGCGGGGCCCGGGACAGTCGGCCTGGATGGAGTCGATCAATCATGAGATGGATCGGATGGGGCTCGAATCCGAAATTGCGCGCGACCGCTGGATGTCGCGGCGAGCCCGCCGCAACATCGCAAGCGATCCGATAATGTTCTCCCGAGCCAGTCTGTTGCGTCTCTTGCGGTTCTGGAATGTCGTGCCCAGCGGAGGAGCAGCGGATGGCGTTCCCCAATTCCTCCGCTGGGCAATCGGGGCGTTCTACGCGGTCGTCCTGCTGTCCGCAGCCGGAGGTCTCGTGCGTTGGCTGAGGCTCCGCGACGCACGTCTGACTCCCCTCGTCCTGCTGATTGCCAGCTTTACACTGGTCCATCTCTTCTACTGGAGTAACGTGCGAATGCGGGCCCCGGTTATGCCGGCCGTCGCCGTGCTCGCGGCGTCTCTGATCGGTCGCTGCACGGGACTCCGGTCGATCGCACGGCGGCACGAGACGCGATAAAATCCGGCCACAACATTCTCTCCTTGGAAGAGCAGCCAGACATGCGACTTTGCAGGTTTCAGACGGACGAGCGGATTCGAATCGGTTTCTACGACGAGCATCGCGTGCTCCCGCTCGAAGCGGTCGCCGCGCTCGTGCAGAAATCGACGCGGTTTCCGGTCAGCGAATCAATCGTCGACTATCTGCCGGGCGGAGCATTTCACAGAGAAGTGCGGAAACTCGAGCGGCAACTGGATGAGGCCGATCCCGCCGCAGTGGAGGTCGTCACCGTGCCGGTCGATGCCGCCAGACTGCTCGTCCCGGTCGCGCACCCGTCCAAACTTCTGCTCCTCGCCGGCAACTATTCAAAGCACATCGAAGAGGGAGGCGGCAAAGCAGAGGAGCGCTCGAAAACGTTCCCGTACGTCTTCATGAAGCCCCCGCTGACGACCCTTACGCATCCCGGCGACCCGGTGAAGATTCCGGCCGTCTCTCCCGATGAAATCGATTGGGAACTTGAACTGGGCGTCATCATCGGCCGCGAATGCCGAAACGTGAGCGAAGCCGACGCCCTCTCGTACGTCGCCGGCTACACCGTCGTCAACGACATTTCGGACCGCGCTTTTAAGCCGAACCCCGGTCGAGCCGAACGCCCCAAAGACGGCTTTTTCGACTGGCTCCACGGAAAGTGGCACGACACGTTCTGCCCGATCGGTCCGTGCGTTCTGCCGGCCGATCGATGCGACGACCCCCAGCAACTGGCCCTGACGCTCAAATTGAACGGCGAAATCGAACAGAACGCCTCGACGGCGGACATGGTTTTTCCCGTCGCCGCCGTGGTCGAATTCGTTTCCAGCTTCGTCACGCTCCAGCCGGGCGATGTCATTTCCACCGGCACGCCGGACGGCGTGGGAAAGGCCAAAGGCAAGTTCCTCAAGCCCGGCGACGTGCTCGAAGCCGAGATCGAAGGCATCGGCTTACTCCGCAATCCCGTCGAATAGGGTTCTGTCCGTCGGAGACATCACCGCGAAGAGGGCTCCGCGTTGACTTCCTGCGTCGCGCGGCGGCCGACTTCGGCCGTTCCTGCCCGTCGACCTGTTTCCGCACGGTGGCGGTTCGCGTCCCGCGCCGGTTACGCGGACTGCGGCGAATCCCGCCAAGTCGTTGCTGGATTTCGAGTTGATGCGCCTCAAGCGTCGCATCTGCGGGCCGCAGGCGGATTCCCTCGACGAGAAAATCTCTGAAAATCGATCTCTGCGCGCGCTCCGGTTTCTGCTATCACCCGCCCCCTCGAAACGCAGCCTGACGCTGCCGATACGTCAATTCGTCCGCACTCGCCGAATCGGTCGGTCGAGGGGACAATGAAATACGACGCCATCGCGTCGAGCGATACGGATGTCGCGACATTCTTACTCAGACCAGGTTCGTGCTCTCACCCTCTGCAGTTTGCGCGTGAATGCAGTCCGCGCCGAGCGCTATCACGGCCTCGACTGGCTGCGAGCCGTTGCTGCGCTGCTGGTCGTGATGTTGCACGCCGGGCTGGCGTATACGCTCACTCCCTGGCCGGGACTGGCGTGGCCCGTTCATGATCCCGAGCCGGTACGAATCGTCGACGCCCTCACATGGTGGATCGACGGATTCATCATGCCGTTGTTCTTTCTGCTGGGAGGATTCGTCGCCGCGCACCTGTTTCTCCGGCGCGGCGGAAAGGGCTACCTGCGCCATCGGGTCAAGCGCGTCGTCGCGCCGTTCCTCTTCGGGTGTGTCGTCATCCTGCCGCTCGATTTGTACGTGTGGCTGCTTGGCTGGGTGATTGAGGGCCGCATTCCCCTCCGCAAGCTGCGGAGCCTGAAACTGGGCGAAGCCGGTCAGGATCTGTGGGGTGTCGGACACCTGTGGTTTCTGCAGTATCTGTTCCTCTTCAGCGTGGTCATGTGGGCGGTCCAGCATGCCTGGGACATGTGGCACGCGGTGCGCGCCGCTCGCGGAAAAATGACGTCTGCGCGAACGGCCGTCGATCGCTATGCGGAAACCCGACTGGGCGCAATCCTTGCTCCCGTCCTCTGCTGCCTGCCGGGCGCCGTCGTGTTGTGGTGGGAACCTCGCGTCGTGATCGGCTTTCGCCACAGTTGGCATCCTCTCGTGGCGAACTTCCTCTACTACGCGCCCTGCTTCATCTTTGGTTGGTGGCTGCTGCATCGGCGCCGATCCGGTGATCATGTGGGTCGTTTTTCGGGCTGGCACCTCGCCGCCTCCGCCGCTGTATTCGCCGTCTTACTGCCGCTCGTCCGCGAACACGTCGGCGGCGAACTGGCCGGATCGCGAAGAATCTTGCTGTGCGTCCTGTTCGCCGCGTTCGCATGGCTTTCGTCGGTCGGCTGGTTCGGCCTGTTTCTCAATGCGCTCGGGAAACGAAAGCCGCCGGAATGGGTTGCGTATCTGGCCGAAAGCTCGTTCTGGATGTACCTCTTTCATCATCCGATCGTCGGACTCGCCCAGGTCTCCCTCGGCAAGAGCGGACTGCCCGCGTGGGGGAAATACTGCCTGTCTGGGGCGGCGGCCATCTCCCTGTCGCTGCTGACCTATGAGGTCTTCGTCCGTCGCACCTGGGTCGGACGCCTTCTGCACGGGACGAAATCGACTCCAGCCGTCGCCGTCGAACCGGATGTCATTCGACTTCCGCACCCTGTCGAGCCAGACGTCGCGGGTCCGAAGCGCAGGGCTGCCTAGCGCCCTGTCAGGGCTGTGTCTTGGGATTGGCTGGACTGCAGATTCGCACGAAACCCTGCGGGATTCGTGCTCCCGTGGGAACCCCTCAATCCCAAGAATCTGAATTGACGGACCGCTGGCGCTGCGAGGCGCGGTTACCCGGACGCCGACTCTTCAGAGTCCGGGTCGAGTCCCTCACTTCGCCGCGCCGGCACGAATCCGACGCAGAATGCGGCGATCATCAGTCCCCAGAAGATCCAGAAGGCCGGGTGCGCCCAGTCGTGAAAGTCCACGCGGTGAGGATGCTGGGGCGAATTGAAGAAGTAATCGATCAGCAGTTTGCCGCCGATCACGATAATCAGCAGATAGGCGGCTTCCTCGAAGCGCGGGAACTTCTCCAGCAGCTTGATGAAGACCACGGCAGCGAACCGCATCAGGATCACCCCCAGCATACCGCCCGTGAGCACGATCCACAGCTTGGGGTGGAGCGCCCCCTCCGCCTGATCGGCCGGAGAACTGCCGACGAGCGCGATCGCCGCCAGGATGGAATCGACGGCAAATGCAATGTCGGTCAATTCGATGACGAGAACCGTCCCCCAGAACGTTCGCGCCCGGGAACTCGCCGCACTCAGGCTGACCGGCACGCGCTCGTCGATTTCGATGTCCGCCTCCGACGGAGGGATCTCTTCCCCGGTGGCGGCGTCGACGATGATCGGATGCCCCTGCTCATCGACGCGAATGGTGTCAACCACCTGCTCCTTTGACTCGAAGAACAAGTGACGGACGGCGATGTAGACGAGATAGCCGCCGCCAAGCAACTTGACGATCCGCCACTTCAGCAGCAGGCCGGCCGTCCCGATGGCCAGCAGTCGAAAGAGAAACGCGCCCGCCAATCCGTAGGTCAAAGCCCGCGGCTGTTGATCTTTCGGCAGACGCTTCGCCAGCAACCCCAACACCAACGCGTTATCGATCGACAACACACCCTCGAGAATGACCAGCAGGCCGATGACCGCCAGGTCCTGCGTCTCGAAGGTCTGTCCAAAGGGAAGCACTGCGGCTGATTGCGGCGATTGGAGCGCGAAGAAATTGCGCTGGATGTCGGGAGGGGCTGTTGGCGGTCGGCAGGTTGATGCGAGGCGACCTCTTTTAGCAGGTCTCCTCCGGTCTCGCCACCACCCCGGTCCGCAGTGCCGCGAGTCCGCCGCGCTAGACCGTCAACCCGTCGAGCCGGCTGGTGCTGTCTCCCAGAGAGTCGATCTGGACCCCCATTCGATCGAGCAGCGAGAGGAACAGGTTGTTCATCGGCGTTTCGGACTCGAACTGGAGATGTCGGCCGGTGGTGATGCTGCCGCCCCCTCCCCCGGCAACGAGGACCGGCAGATCGTCATGGTTGTGGCGGTTTCCGTCACTGATCGCACAGCCGTAGGTGATCATGCAATTGTCGAGCAACGTGCCGTCCCCCTCGGGGATCGATTTCAGCCGCTCCAGGAAATAGGCGAACTGTTCGACGAGATACTGGTCGATTCGCTGCAGGCTGGCCATCTTCTCTTCATCGTCGCGGTGATGTGACAGTTGATGATGTCCTTCCTTCACGTCGACCTCGCGATAGGACCGGTTGCTGCCTTCGTTCGCGAGCATGAAGGTCGCGATCCGCGTCGTGTCGCTCTGGAAAGCGACCGTCATCAGGTCGTACATCAGCCGGATGTGCTCGGTCAGTTCGACCGGGATGCCTTCCGGAGGCGCCATGTCGGGGAGGCTGGCCTGCGTCTCTTCCTCGGCGCGAACGATCCGGGTTTCAATCTCCCGCACGCTGCTGAAATACTCGTCGAGCTTGCGACGGTCATTCCGGCCGAGTCGGCCGCGCAGGCGGTTTGCATCCTCGGCCACAAAGTCCAGAATGCTCTTGCGGTAGAAGTCTCGCTCGGCGCGAGCCCGCGCATCTTCCACGCCCGTTCCGAACAGACGTTCGAAGGCAGCCTTCGGATTGATCTCTTTCGCCATCGGCGTCGTGGCGGACTTCCAGGAGATATTCGACGAGTAGGCGCAACTGTATCCGGAGTCGCAACTTCCCGCCTGCCGGCCCGCCTCGATGCCAAGCTCCAACGACGGCAGCCGCGTCTGGCTGCCCACCTGCTCCGCAGCCACCTGATCGACCGACTGTCCCGCCTGAATGTCGGCCCCTGACGTCTTGCGCGGTTGCGCGCCGGTCAGGAACGCTGCACAAGACCGGGCGTGATCGCCGGCGCCGTCGCCGTTCGCCCGGGCTTTGTCGTGCGCCAGGCCGGAGACGACAAGCAGATCCTTCTGATGCGCCGCCAGCGGCGCAAGAGTCTTGGGGAGCGTGTATTCCACGCCTGCTTCCGTCGGCTTCCAGTGCGGCATGATGACGCCGTTCGGGAAGAACACGAACGCCATCCGCCGGGGCGCCTCCCCGCCCGCCGCAAACCCCGCCCGGGGCGCCATCGCTTCCAGGAACGGCAGCGCCAGGCCGGCGCCGATCCCCTTGAGTACGGTTCGCCGCGGCAATTGCATGTGCGCCTCAACTTTCTCGCTGGTTTGCCGCAAGGCTCGGCGTCAGTCCTCCGACGCGTCCGCCCGCTGCATTCGGAACGGTTCACTCCGAACGATCGCCGTTAACAGAGCGCTGAATCGATAGTCGCCGTCGATCGTTTCGGCGACGATGTCATCAATCGTACACTTGTCATAATACTCCAACCCCCGGCCCAGGGCATAGGTGAGCAGTTTCTCCGCCAGGCAGCGCGTGAATTCGTCCCTCCTCAGGCTGAGGATGCCGACAAGCTCCAGCGGGCCGGAAAACTCTTCTCCCGTCGGCAACACGCCGGACGTATCGAGTTCGAACTCGCCGTCCTTTTCCCGCCAGCGGCCGATTGCATCGAAGTTCTCCAGTCCGAAGCCGATGTCGTCCATCAGCACGTGACACGATGCGCAATTCGGATCGCTTCGGTGAATCTGAAGCTGCTCGCGCAGCGGCAGGTTCGGGTTTGCCTGCTGCGTCTCTTCCAGACCGGGCACGACCGGAGGCGGATCGGGGGGCTTGTCCCCCAGTATGTTCTCCAGCACCCATTGTCCACGCTTCACGGGAGATGTGCGGGTGGGATAGGACGTCAGCGTCAGCACGCTCGCCTGCGTGATCACGCCGGCGCGTCGGCCGTCGGTCAGTTCGACTCGCCGGAACTCGTCTCCTTCCACGCCCTCGATCCCGTACAGTTGCGCGAGATTCGCATTGACGAACGTGTAACGCCCGTCCAGGAGTTCGGTCAACGGCCGGTCTTCGCGCACGATCGATGCGAAAAACAACTCCGTCTCGCGCCACATGTCGTCGCGCAATTGCCTGTCCCAGGGGGGAAACGTTTCCGGGTCCGGCGCGACGTCGTTCGTTTCCAGCTTGCGCAGGTTCAGCCATTGACCGGCGAAGTTTTCGATCAGGGCGTACGACTTCGGGTCCGACATCATCCGCTGAACCTGTTGCGCCAGGACGGCGTCCTCGTGCAATACCCCCTGCTCTGCCAGGTCGAACAGCGTGTCGTCCGGCATGCTGCTCCACAGGAAATACGAGAGGCGAGACGCCAGTTCAAAGTCGTTCAAGGAATGCCGACTGTCGGCGGCGGAGGATCGCTTGTCCGTTTCCACTCGAAACAGAAAGTGAGGCGACACCAGCGTTGCTTGCAGCGCGACCTGCATCCCGCGCTCGAACGAGTCCCCGCGCTCGACCGTCATCTCGACAAAGTCGACGTACTGCGCGATCTCCTCGTCGGACACCGGCCGGCGAAATGCCCGCTCGAGCAGCGACCGCACGTTCTCTGAGGCCGCCTCCTCCAACGAAACCGCCTCGTCGGGAGACGAGACGACCAGACTGCGATGCGACTCAGGCAGCTCGGTCGGCAGGCCGAGCGGACCTTCAATCGCCATCGACTTCACCAGCAGATTGCGGTCGGCCTTTTCGTCTTTGTTGTAGTAGTCGTTGATGAATCCGGCGGAAAGGCGCATCCGTCCCGGCTCCGCTTCGAAGCGGTGCTCGTAGACGTCTGGAGTTCGATCGCCGGTGACCTCAACGACGGCCAGTTTCCGATCGCCCGCCCTGAGTTCCATCTTCGCTTTTTCGTCGCCTGCCTGATCGGCGCCCGCTTCAATCCGGAGGAGATACTCTCCGGCCGCCGGAAGGTCGAAAGTGGTCGACACGCTCCCGCGCGACACCATGATCTTCGAGTCGTACGGTCCGTCGTAGACGGCCCCGTCTTCTTCGAGTTCCGTCGCGGCCAGCTTTGTGCGAATCTGCCGATCCTCCAGCGTCACAATCGCCCGCCGGGAGATTTCTTCCGCCGCGTCGAGGTACTTCTCGACCAGCAGCGGGGGAATCGACAGCACGTCGCCGATGTTGTCGAAGCCGTAGCCGATGTCGTCCGAAGGAAAGTCCGCAGCCGGCTCGAAGTCGACGCCGAGGAGATCCCGAATCGTATTGTTGTATTCCGCCCGGTTGAGTCGCCGGATCGTGACCCGCCCGGGATCGGGGGCCTGGCCGCAATCGACGTAGAATAATGCGTGATCGAGCCAGGCCGTGACTCGCTCCCGTTCCTCATCCGGCGGCTGGTCGGCGTCCGATGGCGGCATCGAACCGACGCGGATGCGGTCGAAAATGTGCATCCAGTGCTCCCGGTTCGCCTGGATCGACTCGACGCTGTCGTATCGCGCCAGGTCGAGACCCGCCTCCGCCGCCTCACCCTCATGGCAGTCGAGACAGTACCGTTTGAAGAACGGGCCGACGTCTGCGGTGTAGTCCAGCACACGCTCCGTCTCAGCGGCGGCCGCCTGCGTCGCTCCGTCCGGCAGGGGATCAACGGCACCGGGCTGCATCGCGGCGGCGAGCAGCATCACAGCGAGGCCGGTCGCCGCTGAGGACGCCAGCCACACGATGCGACCGGTCGGGCTCGCGGCACTCCATCCAGCCGCTTGGTCCGCCTTCTCCTGCGGAGCTTGTGCAGGGCGTTTTCCGGGCCGCAGAGTTTGCAGTCCACTGCTCGGGGGACATTCCGGTCCGTTCGTCAAATCGGTGGGTGGCGTTGATTCCGGAATTGTGATCGTCTTTCTGCACGATCGATTCGGGCATCGCGCGCGTTTACCCGCGTGGCGATCTGTCGCCTTGATGACTGAGGCGCAATGTGGACAGCGTACGCGCACTGGTGTGGAGAGGTTGTTCTGGCGGTTCGGGGTGCGGGCGGCTTCACCCGGCGGCCGCATGGGAGGGATCGTGGACCGCCCCGTGAGGCGATCCGGAGGTTGTCGGTCAAGCAGTCCCGTGCTGAATCCCGCTGAACTTCGGACGTGAGCACGGGGACTTGATGCCGGAATCATACCTTGCGAAGCGTCCGCGCGTCCAGAATCCGGTTGCCGCTGAAGGCCAAAAGCTGTTGTTGTTGAGGGGGTTGTGTCGATTCGGGCCGCGAATCTCATGTTGACCTGTCCGCCACTCGTCCACTACACCTCCCGACCCCTCCGAAGCGGGCTGTTCCGCTCTTCATCCTGTCCGCGTGTATTGCCCCAATTTTCTGCCTTTGAGGTGTTCCATGGCCCGCACGATTCTGTTGATTGCCGGCTTCACATGCGCTTTGGCCGGTTCGAACTCTGGCTGGGCAGAAGGCATCGGAGATGCGCGTCCGACAACGAACACCGATTTGCTACGAAAGCCCCTCTGCACGGTACGCGGCGCAGATGACCTGCTGCAGCAAGTGGTGCGGCAACTCACGCTCCCCTTCGCAGTTCCAGCATGCGGCGACAGAAGTGTTGCATCAGAACCGTTGCAGGTTGACCTGCTGATGCCTCAGGAACAATTCCCTCTCGACCCCGGCCCCGTTCCACCCCCCACGATTATTCGACGGGTCCGCGTCGACGAAGCATCGCCCAACCTTCCCCCGCACATTTCCGTGACGGCCGACAACATCCAATACGTGCCCGGTCCCCCGCCGATTCTCAGTCATCCGCCCCTCCCTCCGCGTCCGCAACCGCCGCAACAACCGTCGGTCGGCGCATTTCGGGGCGACGTCCAGTACCTGCCGATTCCATCGACGTTGCGTCCGCTGGAACCGACGCCGGATGTCTGTCCGGCGGCGCCTCAACGATCAGTCGATCTTTCGAGCAATCACGAAGCGGTTGCCGCGCGAGTGCAGCACCTGCGCGAAGCCGCCCGACACCTCGAAGCGGCCGGACACGCCGATGCAGCCGCCATTTTTCGTGAAGAAGCCGACGGACTGTTGTCCGCATCGATCAAGGAACTGAACCTGAAACGCCAACAATTGCGACAACTGCAGGCGGAGGTGGCGGAGTTGGAACGGGCCACCGGTCAGTCGCAGCACGTACTTCTAAGGTGTCGCTGTGTCGAATTGAATCTGGACGCTGCGAAACGGAGCGGCTTGGAGGGGGCGTCCTTTTTTCAGAGGAGCCACCGTTCCTCCGGCATTGTCACATTGCTGCGAACGGAGAACGCACGAACCGCATCTCCCACAGACATGTACACCAACGAAGAGATTGACGCGGCCGTCAATTCATTGACAGCCAACGGCGTCGCCAAGATCACTTCAGATGCGAAGCTCATCACAATCGACGGAAAGCCGGCCGGATTTCTCCGCGGAGGCCAATTGTGCATCCCGGTTTCTGGCGGGGATGGTCAGCAGACCGCTGACACGCGCGAATACGGTCTCAAGTTCAACGCCGTTCCACATATTATCAGCGGCAAAGAAGTGCGGCTTGAATTGTCCCTGGAAAACTCGGAACGGGATTTTCAGCACACGGCCGAGTCGCAAGGCCGAACGATCCCGGGCCTCAACACGAGTCGCGTCCAGACGCGGATCGACGTTGAGTTTGGGCGATCGCTCGTGATGTCCTACTGCGGACCTGAGCCGCCTCCGGTTCAGACAACGTCGGGGGACGACACGGACCAGGAGCCACAGACGATGTTCCTGTTGATCGTCACGCCCGAACTCTACGACGCACATTCAACCCGGGTGGACCAGGCGTCGCATCCGGACGATTTTGATTTTCAGCCGGCTTCCGAGTAGATGGCACGCAGAGAGAAAACTAGTACGAAGCTGCGAGCGGAGCGGGACTCGAAATCTTCCCGCGCCGGGGGACGGCTGGCGCGCTGGGTGTACCGTCCTCGGGTTCTGCTGCTGCTTGCAGCCATCGGCGCTGTCTTTCTGCTCAAGCCGTACGTGTCTCGTTGGCTGCCTGATCTGGCCAATAAGGCAGTGTACCGCTATACGATGACCGAGATGCGGCTTACGCCGCCCAATCGGTGGGTACCGGCCGACCTGGTGCGGGAGGTCATTGAATCGGCGGGTTTACCTGACGAGTATTCGCTGCTCGACGAGGGCGTTGTGTCGGAGGTGGCCGCCGCTCTCGATCAGCATCCGTGGATCGCCGAAGTGGTCGAAGTCAGGCTGTCCCGCGAGACCGGAATCGAAGCGGACGTGGAATACCGCATTCCCGTCCTGATGGTGGAGACGCCCCGCGGCGTTTATCCCGTCGATCGCGAGAGCGTGCTCTTGCCGCCGACAGACTTTGCTGTCGCGGACGTCAAGCGCTTCCCTTTGCTCAGGCAGACGGCGTCCATGCCCGCCGGTTCGTCGGGTGAGCCCTGGGGCGATCAGGTCGTCCTCGGAGCGGCCCGGTTGGCCAGCGAACTTGCGCCCGACCAGCAGATGTCGGAGTACTGGGATCGCTTCGAATTGACGGCGATCGAAGCACCGGGAAACCGCTCAGACGATGTTCCGCTGGAGGAGGTCTCTTACGAGCTGGTGACTTCCGGAGGCTCGCGCATCGTGTGGGGGTGTCCGCCCGGCGCCGATCACCTGGAGCCGACCGTTCAGCAGAAACTGGCGCGCCTGGAAGATTACCTCGCGACGCACGGCGGCTTCGAGTCCGCCCGTGGCCCCAATCGCATCGACATCCGTCAATTCGACACGATCGAAGTCATTTCACTGCAACCCGCGACACCGCAGCTTCGCTGATGGTCGGTTTGGCGTCGGCGGAGAGTCTCTGCTGCCGTCAGATCCTGCTATCGAAACGCGTCCATCTCTTCTTTGCTGAGCCGGCCGCCACTGCGAAGCAACGCGCCCGACAATTCGACCACCCACGATTCGACGCCGGTGGTCCGCATCTGCTCGAGTGTCGCGTCGATGTCGTATTCCACTCGTTCCAGGCGGACTTCTCCATCGTCGATGACGGCGTATGCGGCGCGCGGGTCGCCGTCGCGCGGCTGCCCCACGCTGCCGGGATTGAGCACTCTCTGAGATCCGATCTCCAGGCAGAACGGAACGTGTGAATGTCCGACGCAGACGAGGTCGGCATTGACGCCGTTCAAGCGGTCTCGCCACGCCTCCGGGTCGTCCGCGACGTATTCGTCCAGCGGATCCCGAGGCGTCGCGTGCACCAGAAACAGGGAGCGATCTTCGAGCACCACGCGCGTCGTCGTCGGCAGGCGAGTCAAATATCGCCGCTGCGACTGGTCGAGCAGATCCCAATGCAGGGGACGCGTTGCCGCAGCCAGCCGCCGCAGGCCGGAGCCGGACCGAGGCAACACGCGCTGGGCCACCGAATGGTCGTGATTGCCTCGGATGGATGCGTCCGCGTTTCTCCGAACCCAATCGACGCAGGGGCCCGGTTCTGTGCCGTAATCGACGATATCTCCCAGACAGAGACACGCGTCGGTCTCTCCGGCCGCCTCCTCAACGGCCCGCAGGGCGTGCCAATTCGAATGAATGTCGGAAACAACGAGTACGCGCATCAACCCGATTGAAAGCAGGAATTAACGAAACATCGCCCGCCGAACCATTAAAACCGGCGAACGGCCTGCGATTTCGACGAAGGATTCCTTGACGGACGTGGTATACGATTGGTTTAATCCGATTGTCCATTCCACCGGAAGTCCGGACCGAAATCTGCGGTCCAGCCACTCAACGGCCCACTTCGTTCACATTGTTGCTTGAACACGGCACAGTCGGATCGATAGGACGCGACCGAGGCTGAAAGCGACATGTCTGACCGATCGCTCAACAGCTTGACGCTGCGCAAGAAATTTATCGAAGTTGAGAAAACTGCGCGCGAACTGGCCGACCATCTCGAGCGCGGCTGCATTCCCAGAGCCCATGAAGTCCGGCGGCTCGCGCAGCGGGCCAGCCAGCCGGACCAACAGGACGAAATCAAAGACGTCACCATCCGCAGTTCGGCGGAAAGGCTGATCCAGATTGACGATTATACCCGAGAACTCTGCCAGAAGGCCGAGGCGCTTCTGGCGGGAATCGAAGCGGATGTGCAGGCGATCTTTGAACACGGATAATCCGGAGAGGCGCATCGTTCGCGCTCCAGAAACTACGACACCGGCCCTGGAGAGAAGGTCACCGCGTCGCTCGAAACGCCGATTTTCCGATTGAACCGTCCAGCGGTGAACCAGGGCCGGATTGGACTGTCAATTGGTGAGCGCCATCCGGTGTAACGTTGACGCCTGCGGAGACGACCGCGAATGCCGTCCAGTTTAGCAAACACGACTGATGCATCCCCGCAACCGGCAGAGTCCGGGACGCGGCACGTGTTTCTGCGCCCTCTGCCGGGCGATCAGCAGGCGGCCGGTGATTCCGCACAGGCCGCGGAAACTCGCGATCAGGGGGCTGAGCGGTCCGTCCTCTCACGACTGTTCGGCATCAATCGCGGGGACGATTCCGATCAATCCGATCACTCCGCCGCGGGTGTCAGGATCGGACACTTCGTCATTGAGGAACGGATCGGTCAGGGAGGGATGGGGGCCGTCTTTCGCGCGGTCGATGAACGGCTGAACCGCGTCGTCGCGCTCAAGGTACTCGCCCCCGCCTTCTCGCGGGACCGAGCTTCCGTCGAGCGCTTCGAGAACGAAGCCCGTGCCGCGGCCCGCCTCGACCACGAGAACATCGCCCGGGTGCATTACATCGGCGAAGACCAGGGCGCGCACTTCATCGCCTTCGAATTTATCCGCGGCACAAACGTCCGGGAATTCATACTCCAGAAAGGCATGCTGTCCCCGGTCGACTCCGTCAACTACGCGATGCAGGTCGCCCAGGCGCTCCGACACACGCATGCCGCCGGCGTCGTTCACCGTGACATCAAGCCGTCGAATATCATTATTACGCCGGCAGGCCGGGCGAAACTTGTTGATCTCGGCCTTGCCCGGCAGCAGGAAAGCGGACGATCCCAGGATCTCACCGTCGACGGGACGACGCTCGGAACGTTTGACTATATCGCACCCGAGCAGGCGATTGATCCGCGGCAAGTCGATGTTCGGGCCGACATCTATTCGCTCGGCTGCACGCTGTACCACATGCTGACGGGAGAACCGCCGTTTCCGGCGGGGACGATGTTCAAAAAGGTCGTCGACCACCACCGGGACGCCCCGCCCGACCCGGCCGACCGCAATCCGCTCGTTTCGCCCCAACTCTCGCGGATTGTGCGGCGCATGATGGCCAGCAACCCCGATGAGCGCTACGCCACTCCGGATCACGTGATTCAGGATTTGACCCAGGTGGCGCTCGAACTCGGATTGCGGCCCATGCACGCGGAGGACGTCATCTGGGTGACGCCTCTCTACGAACCGCGCGCCCAATTCTGGGAACGGAACCGGGGCTGGCTCGTCACGCTGGCGTTGCTCCTGGTGATCGCACTCGGAGTGAACCGGGTTCCCTGGCCGGGACTTGCAGACGATGAGCCGGCGACCGATTTACCGCGCGAGCGGGCATCAGCCCAGTTCTCACCCGAGGACGCTGCCGGCGGCAATGATTCATCGAGCGATGTCGACGACCCGGATGATTCTGCACCGCCGGCGCCGCGCAACACCGCCATCGGTCTGGTGGACGGAGTCCACTCTCCATCACGCAATCTGGTGATCGACAGCACGGGCGTCGGGTTCAGTCCATCGAGCCTCGATTCGCAGAGCAACAGTCAACCGAATCCGGATGACCCGTCGATAGGCTCGCGCGATGCGGGGCCTTCGAGAATCGCCGCTGAAAATCTCGATCAGGAACTTCGCGACTTTTTGACACCGCTGCCGGGACGAAGAGGCGATGGAGACGCGGCCAGGCCCGCGACGATCAGCGAGAATCCATTCGTCGTCCTGAATCCTGACGGCGGGGATGATGAGCGGTTTTCGACGCTGGCCGCCGCCTGTCAAGCCGCGCCGGACGGGGCGCGGATCGAGCTTCAGTTTGACGGCCTGCTCCTCCAGCCGCAGCCGCCGGTGCGGATTCAGGACAAAAAACTCGTCATCCGCGCCCGCAAAGGCGCACGGCCGGCCGTTGAATTCGTTGCTCCTAAGGTCTTCGGGACGGACGACGTCACTCGGATGATCGGCATCGAAGGGCAAGACAGCTCGCTCCAGATATACGATGTCACGCTGGTCGTTCCCGTCGAGACGTCGGTGAGCGATCGTTGGGCTGTGTTTTCCATGGAGCACTCGCAGAAGCTGGAGATGCGGGGCGTGGAAGTCGTCGTAAAAAATCCGAATCAGTTGCCGAGCACGATTGTCGAATTCGAGCCCCCGCGAAGCCGCGACTCGGAAATGTTCATGCCGGAGAGAATGACGCAGCGACAGTCCACTGTGGACTGGAAGGATTGTGTCGTTCGCGGCCAGTCTGATTTGATTGTGCATTCCACTCTGGATCCGATCAGCGTGAATCTCGAGAACACCGCTCTGGCGATCCGGGGAGTGTTCGCCTGGGTCGGAGGCCTCGATATGAGCGATCGTACAAGTCGCTCGAACGACGATTCCCTGTCCTTCAGCCTGCGGCATGTGACGGCCGTTGCCAGTCAGGGCATGCTGAGACTCGAAGCCGGTTTGGGCCGGGACTTTCTCCCTATCAACTTTTCGTGCGAAGACAGCGCCATCGTCGTTCGCCCCGGCAATCCCTTGATGGTGATGTCCGGCGAAGACGACGCCGGTTCGTTGCGAAACCGGCTCTTCTGGCGTTCGGACACGACCTACTACGACGTCGACGGCGTTGCCCTGGAAATCGACACCTTCGTTGAGCGCACGGACGTCGCGTTTGCCGAGTTCCATATCGGTTCCGATCAACTCATTGAGGGACGACTGCTGAAGAGAACGCCCCGCTGGAGTTCCAAGGACTTTTCCACCTGGAAAAGGTCGGATTTTGAACTGCAAACCACGCCGAACGAGCCTCTGGCTGCCGATGGCGGGCTGGCGGGAATCCGGTGGAGTGCAGGGCGAGTTCCGCCGCTGGACGGCGACGAATCACCGGCGTTGACCGACGAGGAGTGACGGGCCGAAATTCCCCTTTTCGTGGTTGGCCCAGTCTTCTATGCTTTCGGCCCCCCTCGAATTTCTCTCGCGACTTTCATACTTCTCCCACATCCGAAAGATATCCGCATCAGGGAACGATGCGGGGATCGGATCGTCCGCGCGCTCCCGCGCGGCGAAAATTGCCGAAGACAACGGGAACCAGCCATGCCACGGATGCGCCTGCTGCTCGTGACGGCAGTGTTGACCTGTCTCTGTTTTCAATCCGGGTGCCAGTTCTTTCCGCACTGGATGCACCCGCGACAATGGCAGAAGCTGAACCGCCAGCAAGCGTGGGATGACGCCCAGTTTTCAATTCCCGATCCGGCCGATCCGCGATTGTCTGTCCCGACTTCCGGTGAGCCGCAGCGCTGAAGCAGAAAGAAACGGGTGAAAGACAGCCGGCTGATGTAAGGCCCGAACTCACCCGAACGTCGGAGTCGCGTTCGCCTGCGGTTCACGGGTCTCGTTGTCAGACTCGCACCTCGCGACCGCCCCGCTCCGTTTGCAACGCTCCGATTGGAAGCCGCCCTGTTCGTCGCGCATCGCGACGCTTCGGAGCGCTCCGGCTGAGCCAGTCGATCCGGCGCACCAACCGTTGTTGATGGTCCCTGCACCAAATCTTCACCGCGTCGCCTGAGGCCGATCAACGCTCCGGAAGCGACCGGAGACCGTGCCGGCACTTCCCTCTGTTCGCGGCGAGCGAACGATTTACCGGTCTGTGAGCGACCGGCTGACGGGCGAAACGCGAGATGCGTCCCGTCGCATGAACTGGCTGGTCCAAGCTTCAACCCCATGTGACCGCCTCGCGGAGCACCCGGCGACCTCACGGGAATTGAGAGGGAACTCGCGCGCCTGATACAGATTTAATCGACGCGACGCGGGCTGAGTCCTTCTTTGAACGTCGTCACCGCAGTGACCTGAAGCATCCGTCAGCAGGAGAGGCCTTCATGATTCTTTGGGAAATGGTCGGCGAGCAGAGAACTTCCCGCAGTGTGGCAGCAGCAGAGCCGCTCTCAGCGCAAACAACGGACGAATCTCAAGACTCGTTGCCCCGAGTGATTCCGGCTCCCGCGCTGGACGAGGGGATCGCAGCGCTGCTGGTTCCGAATGAACTCGCGGCTGCGGTGGTTCGCAACGGCGTCCCTCTGACGGGCGGCATCCACGTGCTGCGGCACACGGATCGTCTCGACTTCGACGATCGCCGCTATTGGGTTGCCGTGTCGGTGGACGTCGAAACGGAAGCGTACCGTCCCGAAGTCCACGGTGTCGATCAGTACTGCTACGTCACCAAAGCGCGATTGGAAGCGGGCGAGGACATCGTCGCCTGCCCCGGTCGTCCCGGTACACCGTGTACGGCGGTGTATCGATCGGCAGTCTGGGACAAGGCGCTCGCCGCGAATGCCAGATTTCGCTGCCCGAGTTGCGGCTTCGATCCCAATGCAGGCGACTGGGAACCACCGGCGCCGCGCAGCGGCAATTTGCAGCGTCTCTTCGAATTGGCGGAAGCAAGCCGCCGCTGACTGGTCGCGAACACGGAGTAACGGGGAAAATCATAGTAACGGGGAAAATCATAAATGGCGGACATGTTCTCGCGGCTACAGCAGACGTCGACCTTCCGCAACGACCGCTTCGCCCGGTGGGACGGCTTCCCGATTGGAATCATCGGCTGTGGGCTGGTCGGCAGCCATCTTGCTGTTGAGGCCGTCCGATCGGGGGCGAACGTCTGGTTGTGCGACTTCGAGCAGGTCGCCGAGCACAACCTCGGCACGCAGGTGCATCATCCCGGTTGCTCAAAGGTCGCATCACTGTTGGAACTATGCCGCGCCATTCGTCTGGGGTGTGCCGACGGCGTTGAATCTGACATTCGGCACGTCGGTGTCGGCGTGCTGCGGAAGTGCGGCGCACTGGTCGACTGCACCGACGACCGGGGGCTCGCGATATCGCTGACAGAAATCAGCAACGGGCTCGGGCTTCCGTTGTTCCGCCTCGCCGTCGACGGCAGCGGGCGCACCGAAATGGGGCGCGTCCTGCACTCCGACGGCGGCCGCGGCGGCGCCTGTCAGGTCTGCTCATGGACCGCCGAGGATCTGCCGCGCGATTTTGTCCGGCAACCGTGTCCCGGAGCGCAAACCGTGGAGCGGCCTCCCACTCTCGCGGGCGGCGCACTGGCGTCGACGATCGCCTCGCTGGGTCTGTTACAGATCCAGCGGTGCGTGACCGGGAACGATGTGGAACTGGTCCGGAATCGGGAGGTCATTGTCGACTGGACCCATATGGAGATCATTTCTGCAGAGGTGATGCGCAGCGAAAAGTGCATCAGCGGACATACCGGATGGAATCTCAGAGAGATGCGCGGTGCGGAAATCGAAACACTCAGCGACATCTTCGAAATCGCCGGCTCACTCGTCGACGGCAAGGAATTTCACATCGCGCCGTACGGTCACCCGATTTCGATTTCGGCCGGCTGCGAGTGCGGGGAAGTCGTTCTCGGGGCGGGATCGCAATGGGCGACGCGGCCGGAATGCCCGCAATGTCAATCGGAAATGAACTGGAATGTAGACACCGGACTGAATGCTTTGAACGAATCGCAGGCGAAGGAACTGGGCGCGTGGGATCTGACGCTCTCGCAACTCGGACTGCCCGAGGAGGGGGCGTTGTTCACCGTTATCGTCGATGACGCCCCGCGCGAGCGACTGGTCCTCGCCTGAAACAACAGTTCACTCAAGAAGAAGCGAAGCATATGACCGCCCAGACACGTTCGCAGACAAGCCGCGAGCCGAACACCGAAGAGGTACTGCGGCGGATCGCCCGGATCATGTCGCTCGGCGACGACCTTCCGCCGGCGGGGACGGCGGTTGGGGATCTCACGCGCGAGTTCCTGCGAAACAACTGGCAGTCCTACTGCGAGGCATTCGGCGATCGCAACAGCCGGGCGCGAGTGTTCCCCGAGCCGCGCGAAACTCCCCGCACGTTCCAGTTCGAAATCGACCTGCCCTACAAGAGCAAACGCAATCGCGATGCGCCGGTCGAACTTGAGCCCGGACCGATTCGCGGCATGGTCATCTACCGGCCCGACATGTTTTCGAATCTCGATGAGCCATGCGTTGCGGTTCGGCTCGATCCGGCGATGGCTTACTTCCACCCCAACTACTCGCGGCAGCACGGTCTCGTTTGCCTCGGTCCGATCAATCAGTTCAAAGGACCGATCCTGCTGGACGTGTTGGTCGAGAATCACCTGTATCCGATTCTCTCCTACCAGAATCGACGGCCGCACCACCCCGCCGATTTTGAAGCAGCCCGATACTTCGCAATGAACCCCGACGCCATGGACGGTCTCGTGCCGGTCCCCCCTTTGTATTGAACTCTCTCGCCGGCGGGCGAGCGTCGCCGCTCGCCCGCGTTTCCCTGCCGAAGGATGAAATGATGGGCGACATTGATTCGCTTAACAGTTCAGATTCAACAACGGCGACGGATGCAGTCTCCCGCTGGTTGGGAGCATCACGTACTGAACAGGTCCGCGAGGCCCTTTCACGCGGCGGCGTCCAGATGCAGAGCGCCCATGTCGGCGAACTGAAGACATCGCACTTCAAGGCGACCGTGACGCTGGAAGCGGACGACACTGTTCGCATCCGGGCCGCGTTCGGCAGCGACATTCCCGTGTCCGATTCAGCAGCGCTGGAAGCAAGCGCATCCCTCCCCGGGAACGCCCGTTTCGCAATGGGGCGCCATCGGGCGCAACTGGCGGCGGAAACCCGTCTGAACGGCGTGGCTCACCTGCCGGAGAGCTTGAGAGAGATTCGCCGCAGTTTCAGCCGGATGCTCGGCAGGCGCGTGCGGCACACCAAAAAAGAACCAGAAGATCGACTCTCCCCGGCAGTCGCAGTCAAGGCTGCGATCGATGAGTCCGGCTGGGACGAAGACCGGGCCATTGAGACGGATGCGGGATGGGAACTCCGGCCGCGCCTCAATGGGCAGGCGGTCCCCGTCGAACTTGTGCTCGATGTGGAGAACGTCCATCTGCGGAGAACGATCATCAATGAAATGCCCTCCGGGAACGCGGTATCGGCCGTCGCTCACCAGGCCCTGTCGATGAACGACCGGCTCCGCGGCTGCCGGCTTGCTGTTCTCGACCGTCGGCTTGTTGCTGAGTGCACGCTGCGACCGTCGCTGATCAACATCGAATGGCTGATCTGGTCATCGACCACCGTCGCCGCAGCGGCGCGCTCGGTAGGGCCGGAAATCCGGCTGTTGGCCGAAAACGCCGACATCGCCCGGCAGTATCTGAAGATGTTTCTCCCGTACGAACTCAGCGCCACAGAACAAGAACAATGAGACGGCCCGGGGGCAGTTCCCCGGTCCGAACCACACCGCCCAGTACGACTGGGCCCAGCAGGAGACCAGGCCATGGTTGCCGCAACAAAGTTGAAGATGACCGACATCAGCCGACAGAAACGGTTTGAGACCGATCTGTCCGATGCTCTCACCCCGCGCCATACGGTCGGCCAGGCGGTTGACCTGTATCTCGATCGAATGCGAATTCCCGGCGACGGCCTCCGCTGGTCGGCGTTCAACCGCGGCGTCAAGCTCGACAGCAAGGCAACGCTGGACGAGTTGGATGAAGAGCAGTCCGAATGGACCGTGATCCCCGAAGTCTCGGCCGGCGCGAAGTCAGCGCTGCATTGAGGAGCGGTTGCTCTTCTCGCCCTCCGGCGCGGGCCCCGGGGGGCGAGTGGAGTCTTCACATAGATTTGCATCTTCGTTCGTCCGCCTCGCCGTAGTTCTGAGATGACATTCCCTGAGGAGCCTGATCATGCAGGTCGTCATTGAGAACAGTCACCGTTTTTCGTCCGAGCTGCGCCGCAAGGCCGATCTCGACGACGTCCCGCTCTCGACGGACGACGTGACCCAGTCGGTCGCGGATCTCGTCGATGACACGTACATCGACGGCGTGCTCTCCGATGTGTTGCCGATCGGATCGGCCGAAATCACCGCGACCATCGAGCCGGTATTCAAGACTCCGCCGCTGGTCGACGAGATCGACGTCCGCCTCCGAACCGGGGGGAATGGCTCAGCCGTGGAGCACCACAAACGCTTCAAGTCCGGTCGCTGGAGTCGTACGCGTCAGCAGCGGCTGCTGCAACTCCGCCAGGAGGGCACGCTCGCAGAAGGCGAAACCGCCTTTCACATGCTCATCGGACTGCCGGCTGCCGGCGACCACCCGCTGCAGCCTCCCGCGCTGCAGCCGCCGCCAATCATCGACGGCACACTGGAACAGTTTGGCTTCCGAGAGTTCGGGGAAGGAGGTTTCGTCCCCGACCGTCCGGTTCTCGTGAACAACCGCATGGCGGAGGACGCCGTCAACGCCTGCCTCGCCGCAGGGGCCCGAGAAACAGGGGGCACGGCGCTCGGCGCGCTGGTCCGCCTCAAAGAGCCGCTTGCAAACACCACAACGCGCATCGTGACCCTGCTCACGACTTGTCTCGAAGATCAACGGCACTCCGGCAAGTTGAATGAGTGGAGCATCAGCCCGGAGGCGATCGCGGCGGGTCAGGAGATCGCCGACATGCGAGGAATGGGTGAGTCGGTCATGACGATCGTCCACACGCACGGCTTCTCGACCGAATGCGGCAATTGCAATCAGAACGCAAGCTGCCCGCTCGCAGAATGCACGCATGTCTCACTGCTCGACTACCAGGTCATGGAAACACTCTTTCCCGGCAAGAGCACGCTGATGCCGATCGCCGGTCGAAAACTCGGCGCGCCGGGCAAACGTCCCGTTCTCGAAATCCACGCCTGGCGGGGAGGAGAGATGCGTCCGGTCCGCTGGAAGCGCTATCAGGACTGATCGCCGTTCGAGGCGCGACAATCTGTCGCCGGCCTCAATGGGGCCGGCGGGCAACCAGGTTCACTGCGCCCCGTTACTGGGTTACCCATCACAAGGGAACTTCAAGCTCACAACAGGAGACCCACCATGCCCCGCGAGAACTATGCAGACGTCTTGATGGACGCCGGAATCTCTCCGCACGATCCGGAGCGACTGGAGGAATTCAACGCCCTCCTGCGGCGGACCATGGAAAACCCGCACGAAGCGGCGGCCGAACTGATGGCGACCCGTCGCAACTGCGAAAACGCAGCGCAGGCCGCTGAGGATCTCGAGACCATGATTCGCGAACTCGTCGAGAAAAATGCCACGCTGGTGCACGTAGAGGCCATCCGCCGCACGCCCGCCGGAGAAGCCCGCGCCGTCTGTCGCATGGGGCAGACGCTCCAGGAACTCGGGATTCTGCAGGGCGTCGACGTCGAGGCGCTGGAACGACTTCAGCCCTGGGAGTTCGCGTGCGTTCACGACGGCGTCGTCATCGGCATGTGGAACGACGATCCGGCACTGCACGCCTCCCAACTCGGGGACATCGTCGGCTTCGAAGGCTACGCCGACCGGGAACAGTTTCAGGTCCGAGTGACCCGGCCGGGTCACGACACGTGCGTGGTCAGGCTTGCGGGCTCCCTGCGGATCGAAGAACTGACGCCCGACACGCGCCTGATCCTGCAGCGCGACGATCCCCGCTGGGCCATCGCTTCGCTGCCGGCGGAACACTCCGAGAGCAAGTTCGAGGTCTCACTCGACAAGGTGCACGCCCGACTGGAGGACTTGGCGGGCATCGACGAGGTCGCCGAAGCGTATATTCAGGACATCCTGCTGCGGGTCGTCTTTGAGGACGTCCGTGATACCTTCGACCTCTCGCCGATGCGCGGGTCGCTGCTCTACTCCTATCAGCCCGGCATGGGCAAGACGATCTTCACCGAGGGGCTGGCCGTTTGGCTCCGTGATTTCGGCGAGACCCACGGATTCGATGTCGCGCTCTACCATGTCAAACCGAATCAACTGAAATCGATGTGGTGGGGAGAAGACGCGCGCATCGTTCGCGAAGAACTCTGGGGAAGTATCCGCGCCAGGCAGGCTGTCCCGCGGGAACGGCCGCTGGTGCAGCTTCTCGTCTTCGACGAAATCGACTCCCTTCAAAAGCGCGGCGGCGGCAGCAACTCCGCCGTCAGTTCCGCCTCTCACAGCGACGCTCTGGAAGCTCTGCTGGTCGAAATGCAGGGGATCGCCTCGCGCGGGCCGCAGGAGGGGCCCCCCGCGCACGTTCTGGCAATCGGGCTGACAAATCGCCCCGACAGGCTGGACGAGGCGCTCAAACGGCCTGGACGGTTCGGTGATCTGATTCGCCCCATGCCGGCGATTACCCAGGACGCGGCTGTCGAGATCATGGCGATCTACGCCAAAAAGCAGACCCTTCCCTGGTCGATCGACGACGAGTCGAGAACGGGAGTCTCCCTGGACGAGATTCGCTCCCGCTTTCTTGGCCCCGCGGCGGCGCAGGTCTTTCCGCTCACCGTTGTGCAATATACGACCGACAACCAGCAGACTCACGACGTCACCGCCGGCCAGATTCTGGCGGGAGCACATTACGAGGAAGCGATGAATCGCGCCAAGAAACAAGCGGCGCTCCGTCAGGTCTTCGGGCTCGGGGCTCCCGCAATTTGCCCCGAGGATGTGACAGAATCGCTCCTTACCGCGGCGGCAGACGTCGCGCGTCAGATGGAAGCCGACCCGGGCATGCTGGTGCAGCAACTCCAGATCAAACTCCCGGTCGTTCGGGTCACAGCCGTCCCTGCAGAAGAGTTGCAGCACCACCACGTCCTGAAACTGCACACCGCGTAACAAGTCGGCCGTCGAGGCGAGGCGACAGCCGGCGTCAAATGAATGGAGCCGCAAATCGCATACGCGCACCGCGGGAGAGCCGCGCGGCGTCAGCGCGCGGATTAACTCGCACCATCCAAAGTATTGTTTCCCGTTTGAAGCCTCACACGCGCGGGCCGGCGCCGTTGTGTTGGGTGCATGGCCGCTTGCTGAACCGCGATCACGTCGGAACGGCTGCGGCATGCATCCGGCATGGCGTCGGAACGAGCCAAAGTCGCATCATCTCGGAGAAGCATCCCAGCACTGGAGAATCCCCATGACCCCCAAGTTTCTCGGACGCGATTGCGAACTTTCTTCAACGGGAATTGACGGGGACGACTCCTCGATCGATCCGGGACGTGTCACACGAGAAGTCCTCAGGCAGATTCCCGAGGCGTTCACGGCTCAGGGTGCAACGGTCTGGTCCGAGCGTAGCCGGTTCATGTCAGCCTCCATGGATTGCCTTCGCAACTGGAGTTCCTCCGGAATGTGCCATTATGCAGACATGGCCCACGTTGAATGCGCATCGGCGGTGTGCCTCGACCCCAACGATCTCGCAGCCCAATGTTGGGCAATGGTCCGCGCCGCCGAGGAAGCGCGTCAACTGGCTGAGCAGGCCTCGGATGAGCCGGTCAGCTTCTCCCTGTCGACGAGCAACGCCGACCTGCTCGACCCGTCGATCAGCTTCGGCACGCACCTTTCCGCCTGTGTCTCGGAGTCGCTGTGGGGCGATCTGTTTCACTCCTGGCGACGCCCCAGCCGGCTCGCCATGGTGGCGAGCGGACTGGCCGCGGCGACTCCTTTTTTCGGATCCGGTTATCTTCTGCCGTTTCGAGATCGCGTGACCTACAGCCTCAGTGCGCGGGCGCACCACATCACACGAGTCACGTCCCTTTCGACCACGGAAGCCTTTCGACGCGGCATGCTGAACAGTCGCCGCGAACCGCACGGCAAGGGATTCCAGCGCCTGCACATCATCGGGTTCGATTTCTGCCTGCTGTCGACTCCGCTGCTGGCGTCGTTTGTGCAGACTCTGCTGGCGGCAGCGGAGGAGAACTTCTGCGGCTTGCAACTCGTCGATCCGGTCCGCGCCCTCCGCGTCTGGTCGTGGGGGCTCGATCTGCAGACCGGACGCATGCCGGAGCGGGCGACGCTGGTGGACGGGCGCAACCTGACGCTCCCGGCATATCTCCGCGAAATGACACAGACCCTGCTGACCATGTGTGAATCCGGATTGATTCCTGAGACGGTTGCACCCCGCGCCACGACCCTGCTGCCGCGCCTCATCGAGCTGACGCACTACGCCGAAGAAGGCTCAGTGACACAATGCGCCCCTCACCTGACCTGGGCGTCCAAACTCCTTTGCCTGCTGAACACCTGCCATGAGGAAGGCGCCGAATTCGGCGATGCGGCCACCCGCCTGATGGACCACGACTTCAGCAATACCGACCCCGAACGGGGCCTCATCTGGCAGTTATGGGATGAGGGACTGGTCGATCCGCTGATCGAACGCGACGCCGTCGAAGCGTGTTGGACGCGGGCACCGGACAACAGCCGCGACGCCTTGCGCGGCCGCATGATCGAAAAGTTCCACGATTCGATCCACGACATCGACTGGAGCTACGTCGAATTTCGCGAAACGGAAGACCGGTGGGGCCCTCGGTTTCGAGTCGACTTGCCGGACCTGGAGCGGTCGGCCGGCGAAGAAATCGAGCGGATTATCGACTCCTCAGCGGACGTCCGTGAACTGTCAGAACGGCTGACCCGCCTCGAACGGGCGGAGTCACGAAACCCGGTGGACGACGTACGAGACGACCTGGCCATCCCCGGCCCCGAGCAGCACTGGCCGGCGACGACGCTCGACGCCTGAAATCACAAACACGCCGAATCTCAGCGGCTCTTTTTCCATACCGAACGAACAGGGAGCACGACATGGAAAACATGCAACGCACACGCCAACGTCAACAACCCGCATCCGGCCCAGGCGATGACGCGCCTCCGCCTCCCGGTGGAGCGGGGCTTCTCCGGCAGTCGGGCAAGTACGGCAATGTGGCGCGGAAATCCCGCGAGAACTGCCAGAAAGGGAAAGCCGCGGAACAGCAACTTCGCAAGCGTCGCAACCGGTCCGGCCAGTAAGCGAACAGCGCTTTAATCGAGCGGCCTATCTCATTCACGGCCGGGTGCGCTTCGCGCGTCCGGCTTTCTTCTTGGAGTCATCAGAATGCCGAAACTCAATGCCGACACGATTGTGAGCACGGAACTGGAGTGTCTCACCTGCGTACTCGAAACGACGCCCGAGTGTTCGAGTCCAGTTGGAGAGCTGTTCCGCCTGATGAAGGACGTCGCACCGACTCTTCCGGGACCCAGCGGTCACTTTACCCCCTACGGACGAGTCTATGTTGACTCCGGCCACGTGGAACTCGGTATGTGTGAGTGTCGCTCGCCCTACATGCTTCCACTGATTGTCGAGAGGCAGCAGAACGTCATCGCAAAGGCGCTGGCGAAAATGGCCGAGGGAGGAGTGCGACTGCTGCTGGCGAACAACAACCACAGCGGACTGCTGCAGCAGGGTTGCCCGGTCTGGGGATCACATGAGAACTACCTGGTCGATGCCCATCCGAAGAAGTGGGGAGACCTGATCCTGCCGTTTCTTGTCAGCCGCATTTACGGCGGCGCCGGCGGAATCGAGTTTCCCTCCGGAGCGTTTCTCGCCGGAGTCAGGCCGATCTGTATGGAACTCACCACAGGCGGCTCAACGACCTACAACCGCTCGATCCACAGTACATCCCGCGAAGAGCACCACATGGGCCGTGCTCCCCGTCGCTTCCGCTACCACCTCATTCTTGGTGACGGGCACCGATCCCACTTCAACATCATGCTGCAGTTCGCGGCGACGACGTTGGCCGTCAAGGCGGCTGTCTTTGATCGCAAGCTCAAGCAGGAACTGACCAGCCTCGGTTATTCCAACAGCAACAGTTGGGTCGGGATGCTCAAAGAATTCAATGTCCTGCAAGCGCCGGGGCGGGAACTGCGGATTCACCCGCAGGTCGTTCCGACTCAGCGCGTCTATCTCGACGCCGCACACCGTTACGTCGACTCCCTCGATGAGTCTCCCTCCTGGATGCGAGAAGCATTGCACGACTGGGAGGAGACACTCTCGGCCATGGAGCGGCTCGATCGCGACTGGCTGTCCGCCCGGCTTGATGCGTTTGCCAAGTACGAGTACTACTCGGCCGTGCTGCACGATGCGGATTCGTCCTGGAGCAACCTGCCGCGCGACGCGTCGTTGTTCAATGAACTGGCGCTGCTGGATCACAGCTATCACGATTTTTCCGACCCCGAGTCGGTCTTCACGATGCTGGAATCGGAAGGACTGCTGGATCACCGGGTCGGCCCAGTCGTGCTGCCGGGTGAAGAGCCGGAGCCATTCGTTCCCGAGACCGGTACGCGGGCCACCGCCAGGGCGCGATTCATCAAGGAGCATGCAGGACAGGAACAATTCCTTGTTGACTGGTCATCCGTCGCGGATCGCGAGCAGCGGCGCACGATGCGAATCGACGATCCCTTCGCAGATCAATACGACGAGTGGTCGGAACCGCGACCGCAACCAGAATTGGGTGAAGGATCGACGCCTACATTGGCCGAACTTCAGGAGACTCTCCGCCGCGCTCGGCGCCGGACCGCATCCAGTTGACTCTAAGCGGTGACGGCGTCTGTGAAGTCCGCCAAGGCGTCTCGCCGTCGCCGCCGACTCAACGATCCCCTTCACGCTTGTTGAACGCTCTGCACTCCAGGCAACTGCCGCAGGAGTCGGCTTCGGTTTTCACGAATTCTGAAGATTCCGGCCTCTTGAAAAGCGGCGCACAGAAGTGCTAGAACCCCCGTCCATCTGTCACGCCGCCCGGTCCGGAGGCCGCGGAACCGGCGGCCAACCAACTTCGCGATTTTTTCCCAGTCGTCCTGGCCGCCACTTAGAGCAAATTGCTCGACCATGTGTCCGAGTCGAGCGGTGTTTGGACTGTCGAGGACGAGAATCCGCGAGACAGATCGCCAACACCGATTTTCAAAGCGCTATAAGACGTCTGGCACGAACTGTTTCGGAAAAACGGCGACATCGATCGTGATCCGCCGCTTGTACTCTTCCGCGAGCGGGTCCGGTCCGTTTGCGGATTCAGCAGCGCGGCTGGCGGTCCGTTCTACTGTCCCGCCGATGTACAGGTGTATCTCGCCAGAGCTTCTTCGACTACGAAAGCGGAGTGATGACCGACGCGAAGCTGCCCGGCGCCAGTCGTCTTCTGTTGATGGGGGTGATCCTCGCCGTTGCCGGCGGGCTGGCGATCGCGTCGCCGGCGATTGCGGGAACAGCCGTGGTGTACGTTATCGGCGGGCTGCTGCTGATTGCCGGCGCGCTGCAGGTCGTCAACGGTCTCCGCTCGGAGGGTTGGACGGAAAGAGTCGTCCCTCTTATCATGGGTTTTCTCACGTCATTGGCCGGCGGTGCAGTGCTGGCGCATCCCTTTCTGGGACTTTCGATACTTGCTCTGGTGCTGGCGATCTTTTTCGTGGTTGTCGGATTCTGGAAGATTGTCGCTTCCTTTTCGTTCCGTCCTGCAAGCGGTTGGCTGGCGATGCTGGTCAGCGGCGCGCTGGGATTAATTCTGGGCCTCCTGATCTGGATGCAGTGGCCGCTCTCCGGGCTCTGGGCGGTTGGGGTTCTCGTCGGCGTGGACCTCTTGTCCACGGGACTTGCGCTCGTTCTCCTGTCGGTAACCATTCGCAGCTTCAACCGAATGTCCCAGGCGTCGGCAGCCGGTTGAATCCATCTTGATACAGTCCGCCGCATCCCCGGCCACGACTCGCTGACCGGAGTCGCACCGTCGAAAGCACCGCAATGAACACACGACCTTACGCCTGCTCGTTCAGTTTGCGAAGCCGGACCCTGGGTCTGGCCGTCGTACTAGCCGCCATTCTTGGTACAGTCGACGCGGAAGCGCAGGACCGGTGCAAGGAGCCTCCCTCCCTCCCCTCCTGGAACGACACCGGCCCCCGGCAGGCGATCGTCGATTTCGTCATGCGCGTCACGACGGAGGGGAGCGCAGATTTCGTCCCGGTCGCGGAGCGGATCGCCGTCTTCGACAACGACGGCTGCCTCTGGTGTGAGCAGCCGCTCTACTTCCAGTTGTTTTTCGCCCTCGATCGTGTGAAGGCGCTGGCCGAGGACCATCCGGAATGGCGGGAGCAGCAGCCGTTCGCCGCGATTCTCGCCGACGACAAGGAGGCGCTCGCGAAACTGACCGAACATGACGCGGCCGCGATCGTGGCCGCCACGCACGCCGGAATCACGACCGACGAGTTCGCCGCCGTCGTCCAGGACTGGCTGAAAACCGCCCGGCATCCGGTCTACGACCGGCCGTACACCGAACTCACCTACCAGCCGATGCTCGAACTCCTTGAGTACCTCCGCGCCAATGATTTCAAGACCTACATCGTCTCCGGTGGTGGGATTGAATTCCTCCGCGTCTTCGCCGAAGACGTCTACGGCATTCCTCCTGAACAGGTGATTGGCAGCAGCGTGAAGACCCGGTACGAAATGAGAAATGGTGAGCCGGTGCTGGTCAAGCTGCCGGAGGTCGGCAGCATCGACGACAAGGAGGGCAAGCCGATCAACATCAACCTGCACATCGGCCGCCGCCCGGTGATGGCGTTCGGCAACTCGGACGGCGACCTGCAGATGCTGCAATGGACCACCGCGGGAGACGGGCCACGATTCGGCCTCCTCGTCCATCACACCGATGCAGAGCGGGAATACGCCTACGATCGCGACTCGCACATCGGCCGCCTCGACAAAGCGCTCGAAGAGGCAACAGCACGCGGCTGGACCGTTGTGGATATGAAGGACGATTGGAACGCAATCTTCGCGGACGGTGAGTAGCAGGCGCCCGGAGAGCGCCTACAACGACGATGCGGGCGACACGTACTCTGATCCTCAAGAGAAAAAAGGACACCACGATGCACAGACTACGCTTTCTCATGCTGTTGTCCGCCGCCCTGTTGGCGACGGCCTTTGCCGCGCCCGCCCGCGCGCAGGACAAACCAAACATCCTCGTGATCTGGGGCGACGACATCGGCACCTGGAACATCAGCCACAACAACCGCGGCATGATGGGCTACCGTACGCCCAATATCGACCGCATCGCCCGCGAAGGCATCAGCTTCACCGACTACTACGGCCAGCAGAGCTGCACGGCCGGCCGTGCGGCGTTCATGGGTGGCACCGTTCCGGTCCGCACCGGGATGACCAAAGTCGGCCTGCCCGGCGCGGCGGAAGGCTGGCAGGAGCAGGACGTCACCATCGCTGCCGTACTGAAAGAACAGGGCTACGCCACCGGGCAGTTCGGGAAGAACCACTTCGGAGATCGCGATGAGCATCTCCCTACGAACCACGGCTTCGACGAGTTCTTCGGCAACCTCTATCACCTGAACGCCGAGGAAGAGCCGGAGCATCGCGACTACCCGGGCGACCTCGTGCTTCCCAACGGCAAGACGTTCCGCGAACAGTACGGCCCGCGCGGAGTCTTGAAGTCGAAGGCGAATCCGGACGGGACGCAGACGATCGAAAACACCGGAGCCCTCGACAAGAAGCGGATGGAGATCATCGATGACCAGACGGTCGCCGCCGCAAGAGACTTCATCCAGCGGCAGAACGAGGCGGGCAAACCGTTCTTCTGCTGGTGGAACGGCACACGCATGCACTTCCGCACGCACGTAAAGCAGGAGCACACCGGCATCTCCGGCCCCAGCGGCAATGAGTATCACGACGGCATGGTGGAACACGACATGCACGTCGGCGAACTGCTCGACCTGCTAGATGAACTCGGCATCGCGGACAATACGATCGTGATGTACTCGACCGACAACGGCCCGCACTACAACACCTGGCCCGACGCCGGCTATACGCCGTTCCGCAAGGAGAAGAACAGCAACTGGGAAGGCGCCTACCGCGTGCCGGCGTTCGTCCGCTGGCCCGGCAAGTTCCCGGCAGGCCACACGGTCAACGGCATCGTCGCTCACGAGGACTGGATGGTGACCTTCGCCGCCGCCGCCGGGAAAGAGGATCTCAAGGAGGACATGCTCGACGGCTACGAAGCGATCGGCCGCGAATACCGCCAGCACCTCGACGGCTACAACATGATCGACTACCTCTCCGGCGCTGACAGCTACGAGGATCTGACGGCGAACATCGAGGCCTCGCCCCGCAAGGAGTTCATCTACGTCAACGACGACGGGCAGGTGGTGGCGTTGCGGCTGGGGCCGTGGAAGGCGGTGTTCCTCGAGAATCGGGCCGACGCGTTCCAGATCTGGCGCGAGCCCTTTACTGAACTGCGGATTCCTCTGCTCTTCAACCTGCGGCGGGATCCGTTCGAGAAGGCCCAGATCGACGCCAACACCTACCACGACTGGTTCCTCGACCGGGCCTTCGTGCTGGTGCCGATGCAGCAGGTCGCCGGACAGTTCTTCGAGTCGCTGGCAGAGTACCCGCCGAGCCAGACCCCCGGTTCCTTCAACCTGGAGAAGATCCAGCAACAACTCGAAGACGCCGCCCGGGGGCGGTGATCCCCTCAAAGCGCGGCGACTCGTCGCCGCTCTTGAATTTCTTGAGCTGCGTGAGACTTCGGCCCTGTGCTCAAGTCTCACGACTTCAGCTACCATGACGCCGTGAGACGTCGCCGGATTCGCGCGCCGTAGCCGAAGTCGTGAGACTTCGGAACGAAGCATCCCTGACAACGAATCCGCGAGTAAGGGAGGATTCGAACAATGAATTCGATTCGTCGGAAGCCGCGAGATTATCTGCGGCGTCTTCCGCCCGAATCCTATCGCGGGCAGGCATACGTCCACTGGTCGATGACCATGGACGGGCGGAAAACCGGCTGGCTTGTTCCAAGGTTCTACTGCCGATTTCGCGAGGTGTTGACCCACACGCTGTTCCGTTACGGACTGTGCTGTCCCATCTATTGCTGCATGCCTGACCACATCCACCTGCTTTACATCGGAATCCTGAACGGAAGCGATCAGCGGAATGCTGTCAAGTTTTTCCGGTCCCAACTCAATCCGACTCTGGAGCAATTCGGTGCGCAGTTTCAGCAACAGCCGTACGACCACGTACTCCATGATGAGGAGCGTGAGCGAACTGCCTTCGAGAGCGTTGTCGAGTACATCGCCCGTAATCCCGAGAGGGCCGGACTCGTTGCTCGCGACTGTTTCCGCGAGTACGCGTATACCGGATGTCTCGTTCCCGGATATCCCAACCTGGATCTCTGGCAGGACGACTATTGGGACGTGTTTTGGAGGGTTCACTCGGCACTTCAGAAGAACGGTCTCGTTAGATTCTACTCGAAAGAAGGATAGAGAATGTTCGCGCGGAATGACTCGAATGGATTTAAGCGCGTCGAGCATGGCTGAAGTCTCACGACTTCAGCTACGTTGTTGTCGCGCGCCGTAGCCGAAGTCGAGAGACTTCGGAATCATTTCAATCAGACAACTCATGTGAGGCCGTCTACGAAAGGAACCGCCATGCTACGACGACCACTGACCGCCGTGTTGGGCCTTGCACTCTTTGTTTCCATCGCGCGTGCAGACGAACCGAATCGCTCCAATCTGCCAGCTCCCGAGCCGCCCTTCCAAGGGAAAATCGGCCTGACGTACAAAGATTCCACGCCTGTCAAGCCGCAGTTAAAAATCCCGCAGAACTTCGGTATCGAGGACGCCCCCAACATTCTGCTGGTGCTCATCGACGACTGCGGGTTCGGTCAGATGGGCACGTTCGGCGGCGGGATCCCGACGCCGGCGCTTGATCGCGTGGCTGAGAACGGACTGAGATACACGCGGTTCCATACCACCGCGCTCTGCAGCCCCACACGCGCCGCCCTGCTGACCGGCCGGAATCATCATTCGGTCGGTTCGGGCGTGATCGGCGAAGCCGGAACCGGCTTTCCGGGCTACTCAGGCATCATCCCCGGTTCGGCCGCGACCTTCGCGGAAATCCTCCGCGAGTACGGCTACATGAACGCCTGGTTCGGCAAGAACCACAACGTCCCTGACTGGGAAACCAGCATCGTCGGCCCGTTCGACCGTTGGGCGGGCGATCTCGGATTCGACTACTTCTACGGCTTTGTCGGCGGAGACACCGACCAGTTCAGTCCGGCCCTGGTCGAAAACAAGAAGCGGCTCGAGCCGCCCAAAACCAACGAAGACGGCTCGCCCTATCACTTCACCACCGACATCGCCGATCACGCCATCCGCATGATGCGGGCGTCCAAGGCGGTCGCTCCCCAGCGCCCTTTCTTTGTCTATTTCGCCACCGGAGCGACGCACGCGCCGCACCAGGTTCCGGAAGAATGGATCGAAAAGTTCAAAGGCCGGTTCGACGACGGCTGGGACGTCTACCGCGAGGAGACGTTCGAGCGCCAGAAGAAAATGGGCATCATCCCCCCCGATACGAAGCTGACGGCCAGGCCCGACTCGCTGCAAGCCTGGGACTCGCTGCCGGAAGACGAAAAGAAAGTCTACGCGCGGATGATGGAGGTCTTCGCCGCGTTCACGGCGCACACCGATCATGAGGTCGGACGCCTGCTCGATACGATTGACGACATGGGGGAAAGCGACAACACCATCGTCATCTACATGGCGGGCGACAACGGTTCCAGCGCGGAGGGCGGCCTCAACGGTCTGCTCAACGAAATGACCTTCTTCAACGGAATTCCCGAGCCGCTCGAAATGAAGCTCGAGGCGATCGACACGCTCGGCAGCGCCAAGCACTACAACCACTTCCCCGCCGCCTGGGCGCACGCGATGGACACGCCCTTCCAGTGGACCAAGCAGATCGCCAGCCACTTCGGCGGCACGCGCAACGGGGTGGCGATCTCCTGGCCGAGCCGCATCAAGGCGAAGGGGGAAATCCGGGACCAGTTCCATCACGTGATCGACATCGCGCCGACCATTCTGGAAGTGATCGGCATCGAGGCACCCAGCCAGTTCAATGGCATCGCCCAGAAGCCGATCGAGGGCGTCAGCATGGCCTACACCTTTGACGACGCCGACGCCGAAGATCGTCGCACGACGCAATACTTCGAAATGCTCGGCAACCAGGGGATGTACCACGACGGCTGGATGATCAGCGCGATTCGTGGCGAACCGTGGGTCAGTGAGCCTCCCCCGGTCGACCTGCTGAACATGCCTTGGGAACTGTACCACGTTGAAGAAGACTTCTCGCAGGCGAATGACCTGGCAGAAGAGCATCCCGAAAAGCTCGAAGAACTGGTCAAGCTGTTTTTTGCCGAGGCCGCCCGGTATCAAGTGCTGCCACTCGACGGCCGCAAAACGGAACGGCTGAACGTCGACAACCGACCCAGCCTCACGCAAGGACGCACGACCTTCACGTACCCGAACCTGCTCCGCCTGCCCGAGGGCGCCGCCCCCGACCTCAAGCACAAAAGCCATGAGATCATCGCCGACGTCACGATCCCCGAGGACGGCGCCGAAGGCATGCTGCTCACCCAGGGCGGTCGCTTTGCCGGCTACGGCCTCTACGTCAAGGACGGCAAACTGGTCTATCACTACAACCTGGCGGGCGTCGAGCGGTACACCGTCACTTCGGACAAACCGGTCCCCTCCGGCGACGTCAAACTCAGGGTCGTCTACAAGTCCGACGCTGACAAGCCCTTCGCGGGAGCCGACGTCACGCTTTACGTCGACGATCAACAGGTCGGCTCCGGTCGCGTCGAGAAAAGCATTCCGAACCGCGTCACGCTGGACGAAACACTCGACACCGGCTTCGACACGGGAACGCCGGTCTCGGAGGACTTCGAGGTGCCGTTCAAATTTACCGGGCGACTCAAAACAGTAACGATCGAGTTGAAGTAGTTGACAACACGGCCTTCTCATTCTGGAGAACCAACATGAAAGATTGGATTCGCGTTGTCGTTTGCGCGATTGTTTGCGGTTCGATGTTGTCGCTTCACGCTTTCGCCCAGGAGCAACTCCCGCAGCCCGATCCCGAGTTCAAGGGCAAGGTCGGACAGACTCTCAAGGACTCGACACCCAGCTATCCGCAGCCGCTGAAAGCCCCCGACGGTGCGCCCAATGTCCTGATCATCCTGCTGGATGACGTCGGATTCGGCATGTGCAGCACGTTCGGCGGGCCGGTCCCGACGCCCAACATGCAGAAACTGGCAGACAACGGGCTTTCCTACACGCGGTTTCATACCACGGCGTTGTGCAGCCCCACGCGGGCCGCGCTGCTCGCCGGTCGCAACCACCACAGCGTCGGCACCGGTGTCATCATCGAGATGGGAACCGGCTATCCCGGCTACACCGGGATCATCCCGAGAAGTACGGCCCTCGTCTCCGAGGTGCTGAAATGCAATGGATACGCGACGTCCATGTTCGGGAAGTGGCACAACACGCCGGAACCCGACATCAGCCCGGCCGGCCCGTTCGACCGCTGGCCGACCGGACTCGGGTTCGACTACTTCTACGGCTTCAACCAAGGTGAGACGCACCAGTACTACCCCACCCTGTACAGAAACACCACGTGGGTTCCGCCGCCGAAAACGCCCGAGGAAGGTTATCACTTCACTGCGGACATGACCGACGAGGCGATCGCGTGGATCAGCAACACCCGCGCCGCCGACCGCGACAAGCCGTGGTTCTGCTACTTCAGCACCGGCGCCGTCCACGCCCCGCATCACGCCCCACAGGAGTGGCGCGACGAGTACAAGGGCGAATTCGACCACGGCTGGGACAAGCAGCGCGAGATCACCCACGCCCGGCAACTGGAGATGGGCGTCATCCCCGAAGGCACCAAACTCACACCGCGGCCGAAGGAGATCCCCGCCTGGGACGACCAGCCGGAGGACGCGAAGACCGTCTACAAACGGCTGATGGAGAACTATGCCGCGTTTATGGCCCACACCGATCACCATGTCGGTCGGCTGATTGACAGCCTCGAAGACTCAGGCGAACTCGACAACACGCTGATCTTCTACATCGTCGGCGACAACGGCGCTTCCGCCGAGGGCGGCCTGGAAGGGACGTTCAGCGAACTCGCCAGCCTGTTCGGAATCCAACTCGGTCTGGAAAGCACGATCGACCGAATCGATGAAATCGGCGGTCCGACCAGCGAGCCGCACGTCCCGGTCGGTTGGGCCTGGGCCATGGACAGTCCGTTTCAGTGGACCAAGCAGGTCGCCTCCCACTTCGGCGGCACGCGCAACCCGATGATCATTCACTGGCCGAACGGCATCAAAGCGAAGGGAGAGCAGCGCACTCAGTTCCACCACGTGATTGACGTCGTGCCGACCATCTTGGAGGCGTGTCAGATCCCCGAGCCGGAGGAAGTCAACGGCATCGAGCAGAAACCGATCGAAGGTGTGAGCATGAATTACACCTTCGACGACGCGGACGCCGAAGGAACGCGAACGACCCAGTACTTCGAAATGTTCTGCAACCGGGCCATCTACCACGAAGGATGGATCGCCTGCTCGCACTTCGGGACACCCTGGGACACCGCCAGTCGAACCGGCGACTTTCTGGACGCCCCCTGGGAACTTTACAACATCGAGGAGGATTTTTCGCAAGCCGTCAATCTCGCCGAAGATCATCCGGACAAACTGCAGCAGCTTCAGGATCTCTTCCTGGAGGAAGCCCGGAAGTACGACGTTCTCCCGCTCGATCCAAGGTTCTCGGAGCGATTCGATCCCAAACTCCGCGTCGGCGGCGACCCTCCCACCTCGTGGACCTACTACGGGAACGACGTCTGGTTGCCCGAACCGATCGGCCCGCAACTCTTCCCTCGCGGCCACACGCTGACTGCAAACCTGCACATTCCGAAAGAAGGGGCCGAAGGCGTCGTCACCTGTGCCGGCGCGTTCTCCGCCGGATGGACGCTGTACATCAAGGACGGCTTGCCGCATTACCGCTACCAGTTGTTCGAAATTGCCGATGTGGAGATTCCCGGCACGGTCAAGATTCCGGAAGGAGAGGTCGAACTGAAAGCCGAATTCACCCCCGACGGCTCGAAGCAGGGCGGCGGCACGCTCAAGCTCTTCGTGAATGACAAACCCGCCGGAGAAGGCAAACTGACGCGAACCCTCCCCCGCCACGGCCTGGAACCATTTGAAGTCGGCCGCGACTCGATCACTCCGATCGATCCCGCCTACAAAGATGAAGGCACGTTCGAGTTCACCGGAACGATTGAACGCGTCGATTTCAAACTGACAGAGTGACCTTTGGAGTGCGGCGACCTGTCGCCGCTCTAGGACGATGCCAGCGCATCGCGTCGAATCAACGACCGCGGCATCAATGTTGACTTGCACGCCCTGGCGCGTTTGCATGGTGGAGTTGAACGATCCCAAAGCGGCGACAGGTCGCCGCACTCCGATGGCAGCGACTCTGTGAGATGCGCTTTGTTTCTCCCGAACCAACATCGCCCGAACGTCACGGCAGCAAATCGGCTGCTCATCGCAACCGGTCTCGCCCTCGCCCTGCTCGGTTGCGGCTACGGCGAGTCCGACCAAGACGCTCTGCAGACGCCCACCGCGCCCGCGCTCACAACACGTGTTGATGCGTCAGACGGCCGGCCTCCTCCCGCCGAAGCCCCTTTCGGCATGGTCTGGATTCCCGGCGGCGAGTTCACAATGGGCAGCGATCATCCACTCGGACGCGAAGACGAACTTCCGATGCACCGTGTTCGAGTCGACGGGTTCTGGATCGACGAGACGGAAGTCACCAACCGGCAATTCCAGGGGTTCGTTGACGCCACCGGTTACGTCACCACGGCCGAAGTGGCTCCCGATCTGGAAGAGATCATGAGCCAGCAGCCGCCTGGCACACCTCCGCCCGATCCGGCGCTGCTCGTTCCGGGGTCGATGGTCTTCAGGCCGCCCGAGGAGTCTGTTCCGCTCGACGACATCCGTCAATGGTGGTTCTGGACTCCCGGCGCAAACTGGAAACACCCGGAAGGTCCGGGCAGCGACCTCGAAGGCCGCGAAGACCATCCGGTAGTGCAGGTCTCCTGGTATGACGCCGTTGCGTATTCTGAATGGGCCGGCAAGCGTCTCCCGACTGAAGCCGAATGGGAATTCGCTGCCCGCGGCGGACTGGATCAGCAACCGTTCGTCTGGGGCGACGCGCCGCTCTCGAATGAGAAGCCGCAGACGAACATCTTCCAGGGAGAGTTTCCCAACAGGAACACGAAGGCTGACGGATACGCGGGCACGGCGCCTGTGAAGTCGTTCGCCCCTAACGGCTACGGGCTGTACGACATGGCGGGCAACGTGTGGGAATGGTGCAGCGACTGGTATCGACCGGACACCTACGCGCGACGCGCCCACCGCGAGCTTGTCGTGAATCCCGATGGGCCGGAACAGCCGTACGATCCGCGCCGGCCGCAGATGCCGCAGCGCGTTCAGCGCGGAGGCTCTTTCCTTTGTAACGACGTCTATTGCGCCAGCTACCGTCCGGCTGCCCGGATGCCGAACGCTCCCGACACCGGCATGTCCCACGTCGGCTTCCGCTGTGTCGTCTCTGCCGCGAACTCTCCGGGCGAGGAGTGACCAGCGGGACCGCTCCGGTCGTTCACCGCACGGCCCGGCTGGTTTGGGTGGAGTCGCTCCGCCCGGCCACATTTCCTAGATTACGCGCCAGACGCGCAGGCGGCGCCGTGCTCGTTCAGACGCCGTGCCCGTGTGGTCCGCTCGCTCGAAGAGGAGTCACTCATGTCCGGCATCACCCATCGCGTTGCTCAACTTCTTTCCGAGGGAGAGCCCGGCTCGACCGTCACGGTGGGAGGTTGGGTCCGCACGCGCCGCGACTCCAAACAAGGGTTCTCGTTTATCGAACTGAACGACGGCTCGTCGATGGCCGGGTTGCAGGTCATCGCCGACAACACCGTTCCGGGCTATGAGGAGACGATCAAAGGCGTCCAGACCGGATCAAGCATCCGCGTTACGGGAGAACTGAAGGAATCGCCCGGTGCGAAGCAGCGAGTCGAGCTGCACGCAAAATCGCTGGAACTTGTCGGGACGTCCGATGTCGAAACGTACCCACTCCAGAAGAAACGGCACTCGTTTGAGTTCCTTCGCGAGATCGCCCATCTGCGTCCCCGCACCAACACGTTCGGTGCGATCGCCCGAGTCCGCAACCGCGTCAGCCACGGCATCCACACCTTCTTCCAGTCCCGAGGGTTCCTCTACGTCCATACCCCGATCATCACCACCAGCGACTGCGAAGGCGCGGGTGAAATGTTCACCGTCACAACGCTGCTGCAGGAGTCAAGAGCCCAGGGGCAAGAGTCAAGAGCGGAGAGCCAAGAGCCGAGTGCGGCCTCCCTCGACCCTGGATCCTCGACCCTCGACTATTCCACCGACTTCTTCGGCAAGAAAGCCTCCCTCACCGTCTCCGGACAACTCGAAGCGGAAATCTACGCAACGTCCGTCGGCCCCTGCTATACGTTCGGTCCCACGTTCCGTGCCGAGAATTCCAACACCACGCGGCACCTCGCCGAGTTCTGGATGATCGAACCGGAGATGCCGTTTTACGAACTCGACGACAACATGCAGCTCGCCGAGGAGTTCATCAAATTCCTGATCAACGACGTACTGCAAAACTGCGCCGACGACATGGAGTTCTTCAATCAGCGGATCGAGAAAACAGTGCTCGAGACGCTGCGTCACATCGTCGAGAAGGACTTCCGGCGAATCAGCTACACCGAGGCGGTCGACATCCTCACATCGGCCGGCCGGTCGTGGGATTACCCCGTGGAATGGGGCCACAACCTGCAAGCCGAGCACGAGCGATTTCTGACTGAAGAGCACTTCCAGCAGCCGATCATTGTCTACGACTACCCGCGTGCGATCAAACCGTTCTACATGTACTGCAACGACGATGGCAAAACCGTCCGCGCGATGGACGTGCTGGTGCCGCGCGTCGGCGAGATCATCGGCGGCAGTCAGCGCGAGCACCGGCTCGACGTCCTCGAATCGAGGATCAAGGAGTGCGGGCTCGACCCGGAAGAATACTGGTGGTATCTCGATCTGCGACGGTTCGGGTCGGTGCCTCACGCCGGTTTCGGACTCGGTCTGGAACGGATGCTCCTGCTGCTCACCGGCATGCAGAACATCCGCGACGTGATCCCGTTTCCCCGGACGCCGAAGAACGCGGAGTTTTAGCTTCCCAGAATTCGCTCCACTTCCGCAAGCTGCTCTCGGGTATTGACGCCGATCGCCTCCTGCACGTCGAAACAGCATTCGGCCAGCACGCGCTTGCCGCGACGCAGCAGAATCTCTGCGCAATCCGTGAGGTAGTACTCGGTCTGATCGTTTTCCGGCTTGATCTCGTCCAGCGCCGCGAAGAGGTCGGACGTTTCGAACGCGTAGCAACCGGTATTGATCTCGGTGATCGCCTTCTCCTGGGGGGACGCATCCGCCTCTTCCACAATCCGCTGAAACACGCCGTCACTGTCACGGACAATGCGGCCCAGCCCTTTGTTCTGCTCGGTTCTCGCCGTTCCGACGACGCACGCGGCCTTCTCGCGCTGCTGAAGTTCCAGCAGACGGCCGAGCGACCGGCTCGTCACGAGCGGCATGTCTCCGGCGAGCACCAGGACCGCGCCGTCATGGTCGGCGAGCGCATCGCGGGACGCTTTCACGGCGTCGCCCGTGCCGAGTTGCTGCTCCTGCACGGCGAAGGCAATCCCCTGCTGGTCCGCCATCGCTTCGCGCACAAGTTCCTGCTTGTGGCCGACAACCAGGACGATTTTTCCCGCCCCGGCGGCGCGGGCCGCATCGATCACGTACGCCACCAGCGGCCGGCCGCAGGCGATGTGGAGAACCTTCGGCAGGTCCGACTTCATTCGTTTGCCCTGCCCTGCGGCGAGGATCACAGCAGCCGGTGCAGACATGGCAGCGTCCTCTTCTCAGAAGCCCCCCGGCGAGCCGCGCGGCGTCAGCCCGCGGATGCGAACGTTTCACGCCGCGCTCCGTCTCACCTGATCGATGAGAGCCGATATTACCAGCGCAGGCCGAGTCGCGTGAAGAATCCATTGTCGACGTCAAAGTCGGCGCCGGCGGGGTGGTCAAACTCGACCTCGCGGCCCAGCGAAGCACCGGCTTCGATGAATGACGCGTACTGTCCCGCCTCGAATCGCAATCCGCCGTAAGCGCGCCAGTCTGTGACTTGCACGCGGGTGTCGACTCCCGGAGGAGAAAGCGCGATGTGGTACGCCTCCACATTATACTCGGCGCCGACATAAACCCACGTCGCGACTCCGTAGGGAGTCCCGAGAAAATAGCTGATCCGCGGTTTCGGGAACACGAGTCGGAATTCCCAGTAATCGTTCGGTGCATACACGACACCGGCGTAGGGCAGCACGATGTTGTCGACGCGATCCCAGTACGCCGCTCCCAGCGCCCAGGTCCATTGCGGAGACCACTGCCAGAATGCCACGGCGTGTGCGTCGTAAAACAAGGTGTCGGACCCGAAGGAGGCCTCAAAGTCGGTGGCAATGGCCGGAGTGAACCCGACTTCGCCGCTCCAACCGCCGTATTGCGGCGTCGCCAGTTTCAGGTTCAGTCCGAACCGATAGGCTTGCCCCGGCAGGTGCGATGGACCGACGGCTCCGTTCGTCGGTCCGTCCCAAGCGCGAAAGTTGAACTGCGGGCCGACCGTGAACACCCAGTTGTAATTGACGGGCGTGACGTATTCCTTTTCAACATCCACCTCGAAGATTCCGAAGTTGCCCACGTCAGGGCCGCTGGTCCCGACGGAAGGGAGCCAGCCGACGTTCACGCGCTCCGCGCACCCGTAACGATAGGGGCGCGGGCCATTGAGGCCGAACGTGTAGAAGCCTTGGGGAATGCCCGCCGGCGCGGCATAGGGAGCATAGGCGCCGGGCGGCACCGCCTGGTTCCCCAGCCACGGATCGCTGCCGATCGGCGCCGGCTGATACGGATCAACCGGCGCGGCGAATGGATCGGAAGTTCCAAGTGCCGGATCGTACGTGGGATACGTCGTCCCGTCCGGCGCATAGGTGGGAGGATACAGCGTGGTGGTATTTCCCTGCATCTGCGGCCCCGTGAGCGGCGCGGCAACATAGGGACTCTGTCCACGGACCACGAAATCTCGATCGAACTGTCCGGAAACGGCGCTGTTGAGCACCGATGCCGGTCGGTACAGAGATGTGTGACGCTCCCCGGCCGCACCAGAAGCGGCCAGCGCAAGACAGACGATGAGCGGGATATTCACGGGAAAGCCTGATATTGGTAGGGGGGAGTCGACGGGAACCGGCGAGTGCGGGAGAACCCCTGGGAACATGCCGGGAGAGGGGATTCTGCAAAAATTCTGGATTCGGTCAATATCAACTCAAGAATCAAGTCGGGCCGGCCGACAGACCCCTGAGCGTTTGTCGCGGTGGAATCGCAGCATTCAGTGAGATTGTGCGAAAAACCGGGAAGCGTCAGAATGGATGACTTGTCGCTTCCGGTCGCAATTCACGTGCATCGCAGATCCCGGGTCGTTTCGCACAGAGCCCCATGCTCCTGGCCGCCGCCACATTCACGTTTCCGCTGCTGGCAAGCGCCCTGTTGGGCGCGGCGGTTTTTGTCTTTGCGGGAGTCATCGCCCGTGCGCTTGCCACAGAGGATCAGGCGCAGGACGATGAGTGGCGGTACGACGTCAGCCGGATCAATGAACTTCGCAAAATCAGTTTCCTGTATCGCGGATTTCAGCCATTGATGCAGAGTCTGGCGGCGATGAACCGCAGGGCGTTTCGCGATCAGCTTCCGGAAATCAACCGGCAGATCCTGGCCGCCGGGCACTCTCGATACTGGACGGCGGAAGAATGGCTGGCCAAGATCGAGCTGCAGGCGTTTCTCTGGGCTTTCCCCATTTTCTATGTCTGTATTGAAATGATGGGGCCCCCCGGCGTCGTTCTGGGGGGCGTGCTGACGATCGTCGCGGCGGTCCTGATGCGGCGACGATTGGCGCGTCAGGCGGAATACCGGCTGTTTCTGATCAAACTTCGCCTGCCCTACCTGCTCGACCTGCTCACGCTCCTGATGGAGGCGGGGTCGACCTTCCTCAGCGCCCTCCGCGAGGCCTGTCATGAGTTTCGCGACCATCCCGTCGGCGTCGAATTCGGTCGCGTTCTCGCCGAAATGAACATGGGGAAAAGCCGCACCGCCGCCCTGGAATCGCTGAAGCGACGCCTGAGCGACGACGAAATCACCAGCATCGTCGGCGCGATTATCCAGGGCGAACAGTTGGGAACGCCGCTCGCGGTGCTGTTCCGCACACAGGCCGATTTCATGCGAATCAAGCGGACCCAGCGGGCCGAGACCATCGCCGGCGAGGCGGGCGTCAAGATGCTCGCCCCCGCCGTGCTGATCATGGCGGCCACAGTCATCGTGATTCTGGGGCCGTTCGTCCTGGCCTTTATGACAGGCGACTTCCTCGGCTGAGACGGCGTTCTCATTCATTGCAGAAATCGCTCGACAGGACACAGATTGCTGACGTTCCCCCGTCAGGTATGATGGGATCCATGAGCGCTGCCGCGAAAATCACCGTCACTGCCGGCCCCGACGCCGGCCAGGCGTACGCGCTGAGTGACGAGCTGGTTCACATCGGCCGCGCCGAAGACAATCAAGTCGTACTGACCGACCCGACTGTCTCCGAGCATCAGGCCAGCATTGTCCGTCGCAACGGACGCTACGCGATCTATTCCACGCTGGCCGGCGCGATCCACGTCGACGAGAACGAGATTCCGGCCGAACGGTGGGTCTGGTTGCCGCAGGAGGCGCAGATCCGTGTCGGGCGGGAGACGGTCTTCCGCCTCGAAGCGGCCGGAAACGGCGCAGGCGTCGAATCCTCTGCGGAATCGACGCCGACGCCCGCCTCCTCGCGGAGAAGGCCCAAGTCAAATCCTCCCGGTTCTCGGCGAGCGCGAAAGCGAGCCCGCACCCCGGAAGCCGAGCGACACGTCGCAAAGTTTATCAGCGACCGCTCCGGTGCGCCGCTCGTGCAACTTGGAGACGACGGCCAACTGCCGGCCCTGGAACTTTCCGAACTCGCCGAAGAACACCCCGTCGAGAAGCAGCAGAAATCGGGCTCCAATCCGCTCCTGCTTTACGGGGCTATGGGATTCAGCATCGTCATGTCGCTCGGCATGTTGCTGATCGACCCCAACGGGGCGTCGACGACGTCCACCGCTGAGAAAGACCTCGCCCGCCTCGAACTTCGCGAATTCTTCGGTGAGAACGGGGCCGATCTGGAGCCCTACCAGCGGACACTCCGCCAGGCGGTCGTCGCGCATTCCCAGGGCGATTTCGCGGCGGAGCGGGCCGCCTATCGCAGCGTGCTCCGCATGCTGAATTCCGCCGACGTCCTCGATCCGGGCAATCCTTACGGATTGACCGGCCGCCATACAGGTCGTGCCCGTTCGAGCGACGAAGACCTTCGCGAGGCGCTCAATACGTTGCTGGCGGAGTAGAGGTCAGTCGGAAAGCGGAACTCGGAGTTCGGACAAGCTCATTCTTCAGTCCGCTTTTCGATTTCTGCATTCATCCAACGCTTCCGCCGCATTGTCTCACCGCCTCGTAGAGCGCTGTGTTCACTGTGCTCGCCAGATTGAGACTGCGCACCTCCGCCCGCATCGGCAATCGCAGCGCGCGATGCATGTTGGCATGCAGGATGGAATCAGGCAGCCCGCGGGATTCGCTGCCGAATACGAATACGTCTCCCTCCCGGAACTCACCCGCCCACAGCGACTTCGTTGCAAAGCGGGAAAAGAACCAGATCGGTCGCTCACCGAGTCGCGATTCGATCTCCTGCCAACCGTCGACGGCCTGCCAGTCGAGGTGTTGCCAGTAATCCATTCCGGCCCGCTTGAGATAGCGACTGTCGAGCCGGAAACCGAGCGGCCGCACCAACCACAACTTCGCCCCCACTGCCACGCAACTCCGCCCAATGTTCCCAGTGTTCTGCGGGATGTCCGGCTGATGCAGGACGACGTGAAAACGCGGTTCTGGCGGAGGCATTGGCGTGGCTCGCGAAGGCGCAGAGGTGCAGAGATTCTGGTGCCAGTTTCACCGAAAACCGTCAACCCTCGACCTCGAACAGAAACTCTATCTCCACAGTCGCATTCAGCGGCAGAGCATTCACGCCGACCGCCGCGCGGGCGTGTCGCCCGGCTTCCCCCAGCAGTTTTTCGAGGAGTTCCGACGCTCCGTTGACCACGAGCGGCTGGTCGCGAAAACCATCGTCCGACTGCACGAACGCTCCCACTCGCAACACCCGCTTCAGTTTGGACAGATCTCCGCCCAACTCAGCTTTGAGCGCCGCCAGCCCGTTCAAGACGCACTGCGCCGCCGCTTCCTGGGCCTGGTCGACCGTCACGGCCGAGGGCACCGGACCCTCTGCGATCAGTTGGCCCGCCGTCAGCGGCAACTGGCCGCTCACCAGCACCTGGTTGCCCGTCCGGACGCACGGAACGTAAGCCGCGACCGGCTTCGGCGCGTCGTGGAGAGCAAGTCCCAGCTTTGCAAGAGTCTTTTCGATCGACATGGCACTTTCAGATACGGATTTCGTTGGCCAGCCTCATGTTTCCGCGACTATACCGCGTTCACTCTCCGGGAGCGATCGGACCGACGATTGGACCCGGATCGGACGCGCGGTATCATCAGCACCTGAGCACAGGTAGAGGACGAAACCGGCGATTTCGCATGCGACAACCAACCTTCGCGAACGGACGCCGTTCATCGCCTGGACAATAAAGCCCATTGAAATTCAACCCCCATCGGCGCCGACGACAGTTTCTACGAGTCGGCCGATCGAAACCATGCAACGCTGAGAGAGGAGCCGTCATGAAACAGATCCTGTCGCTCGCAATGATTCTGCTTGCAGCCGAATCGGCATTTGCCCAGGACGATCAACCGGAACCGCCCGATCCCGAAGCGGTTGCCGCCATCGCCGCGATCGGCGGGCATGTGGCGCCGATCGCCCAGAATGACCCTCGTTTGGAAGTCTCGCTCTACCTCGCCGACCAGGACGTCACCGACGAACACCTGGCAATCGTGGCCAAGCTGAAGCCGGTCGTCTATCTCCACCTGGCCGGCACGCAGATCACCGACGCGGGCCTCGCAAATCTCGCCGGGATGACCACCCTCGAAAAGCTGCATCTCGAGAAGACCGAGATCGGTGACGCGGGGCTGGCCCACTTGAAGGGGCTCGAGAACCTCGTCTACCTCAATCTCTACGGCACGAAAGTGACCGATGCCGGACTGGAGCAACTGGCCGGACTCAAGAGTCTCAAACGCCTTTACGTCTGGCAGACCGGCGTGACGGACGAGGGGATCGCCAAACTCGAGGAGGCATTGCCCGAAGTCACCGTTGTCGCGGGCGTCGAACTCAAACCGGCCGAGCCGCCTGCCGAGGAACCGGCCGAAGGCGAAGAAAAGCCGGAAGAAGAGAAGAAAGACGAAGCGAACAACTGACCGTCGCGCCGTCTCACGGGCGTCGCGGCGTGCAGCGGTTCCCGCTCGGCTCAGTCACCGCGCGGCTCGTCCGTCTGGCGCACTGCCCGGTCTCAGATCTCAAGCCGGAATGAGCCGGCTTGGCGCGCCATGAAGCAGTGGGCGGCGGCGTTCAACCGCTTCAATCGACGGCTCCGCGCCAGGAACACGCCTACGTCAAAGTTAAGACCGCTCGGCGGACGGGGCCGTCATCGTGCGGCGCTCAGTATCTCCGGGCTTCCGGTCAGAAACCGCACACCTCGTCCCGGAACGTCAGCATCGACAGCTTCGACGTCTCGAAGAAGTCCTTCACGCGATCGACCGTGATGCCCCCCGAAAGCACGAGGTCCAGTTCGATGTTGTAGTCCCCGTCGTCGTCCACGTACGCCCGTGAAAAGCGGCGGTTCTTGTTCCACTCGTTCACCTTCATCACGTCCGCATTGTTCCCTTCGCAACTGTATTTGAACAACAGCGCTTTCTGGTCCGAGGCGACGAGAATGAGAAAGGGAATCTCATCGATCCGGCCGACAATGTCCCCGTCCTCGTCGATGCTGATGCCCCGGTATCCCTCCCCCACGAGAATCTTCTTCATTTCTTCGCCGGAGAGCGAAGTCAGTATCTGCTGATCGCCCCCCTTGCCCAGTCGAGCCCCCTTCAGGAACTTGCTGCCTTCCTGATCGTCGGTCCGGGCGCCGTCCGGGCACAGAACCAACAGCATCAGGCCCGCTGCGAGGCACGCGGCGACTCGGCCCGCCCGAAACTGTCCACCGTGCCGCCGAATTGTTGTCCCGGTCAAGTGCATCATCGACCCTGTCCTGCTGGTTGTTGTGACGAGATATTCGCGCAGACGAAGTTTCCTGAGAATACGGCTTCGGGCACACGTGTCAATCTCAAGCGCCGGGAATTCCGGCTGCGCTGCCGCCGGCTGCCGCCCGAATGGCCGTCTCTTATTCTGAGCCGAGCAACTCGAACAGGTTGCTGTAATCGTCCGTCCAGAGAACCTGCTCCCGTGGCGGGGGAATTGCGTCGTACTTGAGGACGCCCGCATCGAGCGTCGACCGGTCCCGCGCCATCAACACCCATGTGCTGCTCTCGTCCACCAGTTCGGCGGCACGCTCGATGCCGATCGTCACCGTCGACAGGCTGAACTCCTTCGCCAGCGCAGCGGTGACCGGACGCAGGTTGAAGTGCTGGTTGGAGATGTGAACCGCGATCACGCCGTCCGCCGCGACGTGCGGGAGATACGCTTCAAACGCCTCCCGCGTCAGTAGGTGAGTCGGAATCGCATCGCCGGCGAAGGCGTCGAGCACGAGCAGGTCGAATTCCTCGTCCGGTTCGGACTCGAGCGAAAGTCGCGCGTCTCCGATGATCACCTCGATCTCAGCGGACGAGTTGGAAAGAAACGTGAACTCCTCGCGGGCCAGTCGCTCGACGTCTTCATTGATCTCGTAAAACCGCATGGTGTCGCCCTGGCGGCCATAAGCAGCCAGAGTGCCGATTCCCAGCCCGACCAGCCCGACCCGCAGGTTCTCCTTGCGGCTTTGCAGCAGTTCCAACACTCTCCCAACGCCCGACCTCCGCGAGTAGTAAGTCGTCGGGATCATGCTCTTTCCCGGGGCGCGAAGTTGCACCCCGTGGATGATCCGCCCGTGCCGGAGCACGACGGCGTCGACTGAGTCGTCAATTTCGACTTCCAGAACGCCGTAGAAGTTGCGGGTCATCCGCAATGACTTCTGCGAATTCATGATCGAGTCCGCGAATACGGTCCCGGCCGCAACGATCAGCAAGACTGCGACCCCCATCGCAATCGGCGGGGCGACCAGTCCGTCGTCGAGCCACCCCGCATCGTCGAAATAGACCGCAATGGAGCACAAGACTCCGGCCAACAGGCACAGGTGCATCTCCCAGAAATCAGGAAACAGCGCGGGGGCAACCAAGGCCACGAACAGCCCGCCCCCGGCGCCTCCGGCAGACAGCGTGAGGTAGAACGCCGTGAGATGACGGGGATGCGGCCGCAGCCGTGCCAGTTCTCCGTGACACGTCATGCACAACACGAACAGCGTCCCGAAAAAGAGCGCCGCCTCGAGAGAGAATGTCGAAACGGTGTCGAAAATAAGTTGCCAGCACACGCAGAACACGAAGACGGCCGTCGCCGCTGCGTACCAGCGACGCTTGTACCAGCGGTCGCTCTCGAAGCACAGAATAAACGTCAGCAGATAAATCGAAAGCGGCACGACCCACAGGAACGGAACGACGGCCACGTCCTGACAGACATGGTTCGTCGTCGCCAGCAGCATCGCCGAGGCGATCATCGCTAGCACAAACCAGAGCACATAGCGTCCGGGGGTGGGGGCGGCTGCCTTTTCCTCCGCTTCCACGGCTCGCACCGAAGAGGACGAAGGCTGAACCACCCTCAGCAACAGGCCGCCGCACACCGCGCTCCCGGCGGCGAACACCCAGAACCCGATGGACCAGAGCCGCGCCTGCACCGACAGAGCGAACGCCGGCTCGAATACGAAGGGATAAGACAGCAACGCCAGCAGCGAACCGGCGTTCGAGAGCGCATACAACCGGTACGGCGACCGGCCGGGATGCACCAGACTGAACCAGCGTTGCAGCAGCGGACCGGTCGTGGACAAGAGAAAATACGGCAACCCGATCGTCGAGACCAGCAGCACGACGATTCGCAGCGCCGGTTGCTCATCACCGTCGGGCTTCTGCGACGCGCCCGGCAGAACCTGCAACTGAAACAGCGCGATCACGATCAGCAGCGTGTGCAGCACTCCCTGCAACCGGACCGGTGCCCGCGACGCCACGAGATGCGCATATCCATAGCCTGCGAACAGCACGACCTGAAAAAAGAGCATGCAGGTGGTCCACACGCCGGGCGTTCCGCCGAACCAGGGCAGGATCGCCTTACTGATCAGCGGCTGAATCTGAAACAGCAGAAACGCGCTCACAAACACCGCAGCCGCGAACAGCACGGTTGAGTGAGCGCGTCGGTCGTTCGCCATTCTCCGGAGTCCCCTGTTTGCAGGTCGAATGCGGCGTCAGCATACGCCGTCAAGCGGCCGCTTGCATCCGGAACAGGTGGCAATCAAAAGTTCGCTGCCGAATGGACACCGCCGGTGGCAACAGCCGATGCGGTCCGGTAGGCTGCCCTGGCGAATCAAAGACACTTTCTCTTACAGAAGGCCGAACATGAACGCCAAAGACGCTTTGAAACTGTCGATCGGCATGGGACGGATGGTTTGCATGTCCTACCTGGACGACCTGACTGACGACGAACTGCTGCGTCGGCCCTGCGAAGGGTGCAACCACATCAACTGGCAGGTGGGTCACCTCGTGGCCTCCGAGCACGCGCTGATCGAGAAGGCCGTGCCGGGATCGATGCCGCCGCTGCCCGAGGGCTTCGAGGAACGCTACAGCAGAGAAACAACATCGGTCGACGATCCCGGCGCCTTCTGCAACAAGGCCGAACTGCTGGCCGCGTTCGAGGCGCAGCGGGCCGGCACACTCCAGGCATTGGAACAAGTCGCAGAGTCCGATCTCGACCGCGAAACCGGCATCGAATACGCGCCGACCGTCGCCGCCCTGTTCGAGATGCAGGGCTCTCACTGGCTGATGCACGCCGGCCAATGGGCCGTGGTCCGCAGGCAACTGGGGCGCCCCCCGCTGTTTTAGGGGTTGAATCAGCAACGATGACTGACTGGAACGCTTGGAGTCAGGTGTGAATCGCGATTCGCCGTCCGTAATCGGCCTGGGAGAACTTCTCTGGGACGTCTTCCCCGATTCGAGGCGACCCGGTGGAGCGCCCGCGAATGTTGCCTACCAGGCGCAGCAGTTGGGCGGCCGGGGGCTCGTCGCCTCCCGCGTCGGGAATGACGAACTCGGCCGCGAGATTCTGGAATATCTCAAAGACCGGGGATTGGACGTCAGCACGGTCCAGACGGACCCCGATCACCCGACCGGTTGCGTCACCGTCGATGTCTCCGACGCGCATCACCCCACCTACACGATTCATGAAGACGTCGCCTGGGAGTACCTCCAATCGGACGACGCACTGCTGACTGCCATGGGCCACGCAGCGGCCGTCTGCTTCGGAACACTGGCACAGCGGTCCCCGGTCAGCCGCGACGCGATCCGCACGGCGCTCGCCGCCGCCTCCTGCGACTGTCTGATCGTCTGCGACGTGAACTTGAGGCAACATTATTGGTCCGCCGACTGCGTCACCGAGTCGCTGGAGGCTGCGTCCGTGGCGAAGCTCAATCACGAAGAAGCGAGGCTGCTCGCGCCTGTGCTCGATTGTCCAGCCGACGACCTCACCGAGTTCTCCGCCGAACTGCGCCGCCGCTACTCCCTGCGCGCCGTCTGCGTGACCCGTGCGGAACGTGGCTGCCTCCTCGTCGGAAGCGATGAAGTCGCCGACGTCCCCGGACGTCGCGTCGACGTTGTGGACGCCGTCGGTTCCGGCGACGCCTTCACCGCCGGGCTGATCACGGCCTTGCTGGAGAATTGGCCGCTTCGCGCCGCCGCCGAATTCGCCAACGAGATCGGAGCACTGGTCGCCACCCAACGCGGCGCGATGCCGGATCTGGCAGACCGGTTCCGCGAACTGCGGGCACGATACGCACCGCAATAATCCACGTGTTAAGACCGTCTCTCCCACGCTCGTGAGAATCGTGAATGTGGATTCGCAAGCGCATCGACATTTCCTGGCGAGACCTGAGTCGGGCAGCGGTTTACTGCCTGATGGCGCGTCGTGCCGATGTCGAGCAGACGCGAGTTGAGGCGCTCTGGAGTGAGTCGGCGCTGGCCTGTCTGTCGGTGCGCTCAGGCTGGGATCTGCTGCTCCAGGCGACCGCGTTTCCTCCCGGCAGCGAAGTGCTCGTTTCTGCGCTCACAATTCCCGACATGGTCCGCATCATCGAGGACCACGGTCTGGTCCCTGTGCCGCTCGATGTGGAGACTGAGACAGCTCTCCCTTCTCCCGAGACGATCGAAGCCGGCGTGACCCCCAACACCCGTGCCGTTCTTCTCGCACATCTGTTTGGCGCGACGGCCCCGCTGGACCGGCACGTCGCGGTCGCCCGGCGGCACGGGCTGCTCTTCGTCGAGGACTGCGCCCAGGCGTTTCGCGGCCTCGGAGATGCCGGTCATCCACAAGCCGACGCGTCGCTCGTCAGCTTCGGTTTCATCAAGACCGCGACCGCACTCGGGGGAGCGGTCACCATCGTACGACGTCCTGACTTGTTGAACGAGATGCGGCGTCGACAACACGAGTATCCCATCCAGCCGAAACGAGAGCATCTGCGTCGCGGCTTGCATTGTGCGGTCCTGAAACTTCTCAGCAGCCGCATCGGTGCGCGGAGCCTGTTGACCTTGCTGAGAATCTGCGGCCGCAACGTCGATCGCTTTCTTAACTCCCGCACGCGTGGATTCCCCCGCCACCGGATGTTCGAGATGATCCGCCGGCGGCCGTCCACACCGCTCCTGAGACTGCTCCGGCGGCGAATAGAGGCATTCGACATCGATGCACAGCAGGCGCGCGAGCAGCGTGGCCGAAGACTGGTGCGTCAACTCGAACCGGTCGCCGCGTGTCCGGCGGCTGACGTCGAGCAGCACGCCTTCTGGGTGATACCAGTCCTGGTCGAAGATCCGGAGGAGTTGCGGAGAAAGCTGCTCGCCGCAGGGTTCGACACGACCCAGGCCGATAGCATGTGCGTCGTCCAGCCGCCATGTCCCTCCGGCACGGCCAGCCCCGAGAACGCCCGGCGGATGCTCGATCAAGCGGTATTTCTGCCGTTCTACGAAGCCCTCCCCATCCGGGAACTTGACCGGATGGCACGGATTATCACGCCTGGGAAGCCGGGCTGACGAATCTCCCCGGAGTGCGGCTCATTCCGTTTCGTATTCACCCTGCGAAGTCGAGCGCTCCCGGTTCGCGAGAGCTTTCCCTCATCGGCCGCAGGCGGCATAATCAACGTTTCAACAGCGATTGATCGCGCCGCCCGGCTTTCTCGGCCGCGGCGCCGAATGGGAGCCTACTGCGTGGACCTCGACGTTCGGTTTGAACTGCTGGATCGAATCGGCAGCGGAAGTTACGCCACCGTCTATCGGGCGCGGGACAAGGAACTCGGCCGCGAGGTTGCTGTCAAGCAGATCCACGATCAGTTCCTCGAAGATCCGAAAACGCTGGAACGCTACTGGGAGGAAGCCCAGTTGCTCGCGTCCCTGCAGCACCCCAACATCGTCACGATCTTTGACATCGTCCGCGATCGCGGCTGGCTCATCATGGAACTCATGCAGGGCAGCCTCAAGGAACGTCTCGCCGGCCGGCAGATGGACCTCCGGTCGCTCCGTGCGTCGGTCGCGCACTGTTTGCGAGCCCTCAAATATCTCCACGAACGGGGCGTCCTGCACGGCGACATCAAACCCGGCAACATGATGATCGACCACCGCAAACGCGTGAAACTGGGCGACTTCGGCCTGGCGCGGCGCGTCAGCGACGACGAGGGCAGCCTGCTCAAGGGGACCGCAAAATACATCGCCCCGGAAGTCGTCTCCGACGAGTTCGGGGAAGTCGGCCCGCACAGTGATCTCTACGCGCTCGGGTTCTCAGCCTACGAGTTAATGTGCGGCACGGAGAATTTCGAGGACCTGTTTCCCGGATTGAGCGCGTTCGGCCGTGACAAACAGGCGGCCTGGATGATGTGGCACGCAGCGCCGGATCGCAAACTCCCCCCCATCTCCCGCGTCCTCGAGGGCGTGCCGCCGGATCTGGCCCGTGTCATCGAGAGGATGGTCGAGAAAGACCCGGCGTCCCGCTACGAGACGGCCGAAGAGGCGCTGTCGGACCTCAAGGTCGATCTTAAGATCGTCAAGAGCGGACCCGACGACGACGAATCGCCCGAACCGGCGGAGGCGCCGCCGGAAAAGAACCGGAAGGTGTTGGTTTACGTCGCTCTTGCGCTCAGCATTCTCCTTTCCCTCGCCATGCTGTTTCTGCCGGGAGGCGACGACAAACTGTACGAGGGCCCTGCAAAGGCGACGGTGGGAGTCGTGCGAGAGATGGACCTCGAAACGAACCAGCTTGTCTATGAAGACCCCCTGACGGGCTTGCCTGCACCGATCGACGTCCCCTCGTCCGCCAGAATCCTCAAGCTCGAGTTCGGCGAGGACGATCAGTTCATTCTCCCGAAAGACATCGAACCGGGCGACTGGATCGAAATCGAGCAGGCGGCCGACGAGTCGGGAAACGCCACCCTCGATCTCACGGTCTCCAAGCCGGTTGAGAGCGCGGGGACAATTCGCAAGCTCGACGTCCCCGCTCGCCGCCTCACAATTGCCGTGAAGTCCGGCGCCCTCCGCGACGATGTCTCCATGCAGCTTCCGGAGGGCTCTGACGTCACACTGAATGGAGAACCGAAAAGCCTCCGCGATCTGCAGGTCGGGGACGATGTGCAGATGGTGCGGCATCTCCTCGATCCGGCCGGCAAACTGGGCCACATCATCAGCGAACTGGATGTCCTCCGGCTCGAAGAATTCTCCGCCTTTGTCTCGGACGTCGATCTGGACCAGGACGAGATTGACCTGGTTTTCGGCCGCGGATCGTCGCGAACCCGGACCCTGCCTTTCGCTGACGACTGCACCATCGCTCTGAAGACCGGCGAACCGCTCAAGAAGTCCGATCTCCGCGACGGAGATCGATTGACCGTCGAAGCGGACGTTGCGATTCACAGAATCACCGTCACGCGCGAGGAACTGCAGATTGCCGGGTTGATTCTCTCAATCGATGAAGCGGCGCGCTCGCTGGTTGTCACCGACGAGCAGGGAGAGAAACACAGTCTGCAGGTCGCTGAGAATGCCGATGTCACGCTGGGGCTGGCGCCCGCCGAGCTTGGCGATTTTCGCCCGGAAATCGACTCGGCGACCGTCTCCTACAGCGAACAGCCCGACGGGACCAAAGTCGCCGCCGCCGTCGACGCTCACCGCGGCGACCTGCACAACCGCTGGGGACTGCTGGTCAGTTCACAGTCGTTTGTCGACCGCACCCTCACCCGACTTCCCCACGCCAACGCCGACGCTCAGCTTGTCTACGAGTCGCTAGTCCACCGCTACGCTATGGACCCCGACTGGGCGACGCGCGTCTTCGATCAGAACCGGGAACAGACGCGGGCCGCAATCGAGCGGCAACTGGCGAATGTCGGCGTGCGGCACCAGTTGATTGTTTACATCACCGGGCACGCGTATGTCGGTCCCGACGAAAAGGTGTATCTCGCCTGCACCGACTTCCAGTTCGACGACATGCCGGGCACCGGCCTGCCGCTGGACTGGGTCATTGAACAGATCGAGGCCTGCCGGGCTGACGAGAAGATTCTGCTGCTGAGCGTCGTGAATTCCGGAGGCGGTGAAGACCTGGAACACCAGCCCTCCACGCCCGATCTCCTCTACAAGCTGCAGACGCCGATCAAGACGATCGACGTCATCGGAAGCTGCAGTGAAGAGGAGCGCGGACTCAACCTGCCCAATTCACGGCACAGCCTGTTCGGCCGGTTCGTCGCCGACGGCTTTGCCGGCGCAGCCGACGCCGACAAAGACCTGGAGATCACTGCGGGCGAACTCTTCGATTACCTCGAGTCGCGATTCGAAACCGCCGACCTGCCCGGCGACGCCGTGCAAACCCCCTTCCGCCTGGGCAACTCATCCGGCGGAGACCCGTAAGCTGCCCCCACTGGCTCAATCGCCTCGGTCTGAAGCAGCCATCTCGCGCGCCGTTACTTCCTCAACCCATCCGGCGGGGCGTTGATTCGCGCCTTCCTGATCCCCGTTCCCGAGGTCCGCTCTCGCCTCCGCGGCGTGCTCGTCCAGTCGCGCCACAACGTCGGGGTGATCTGCAAGAATATTCTCTTCCTCGCTAATATCGTTGACCAGGTCGTAGAGACCTTCCGGCTCACCGTCGTCCGAGAGATACAGCTTGAACGGACCGCTGCGGACCGCCTTCAGCTCTCCTCGATCGTAGTAGTAGAACGCCTCGTAGGGTGTCTCGGCCGCGGGATGACCCTTGAGGATGCGGCGGATGTCATACCCGTCGATGATGCGGTCGTCGGGAATCTCCGCACCAGCCAGATTCGCGAACGTCGCGTAGAAGTCCATTGATGTGCACAGCACGTCGCACCTCACGCCCGAAGGAACATGCCCTGGCCAGCGCACGATGCACGGCATCCGCATCGCGCCTTCGCTTGTGTCGTAACCCCAGCCCTTGAGCGGACTGTTGCTCCCCTGCGGCGGGTTGCGCCGCGGCGCGCCGTTGTCCGACGTCCAGATCACCAGCGTCTGCTCGTCCAGTCCCAGCCGCGCAACGGCGTCGAGAATCTCCCCCGCCGACCAGTCGAGTTCCTCGACCGAGTCGCCATAGGCGCCGTTCGCGCTTTTGCCGCGGAACTCCTCGCTCGCGAACGGCTCGCGTGTGCTGCCCGGCATGGCCTGCGGCATGAACAGAAAAAACGGCCGCTCGCGGTTCGCCTCCATCCAGGCGATCGCTTCTTCCGTATACCGCTGCGTCAGCGTATTCCGGTCGGCCGGCGCTTCGACGACCTCTTCGTTCCGCATCAGCGGCAACGGAGGCCACGGCTTCCCCTCGCGCTGCGTCATATCGTCGCTGTAGGGAATCCCGTAGTAGAAATCGAACCCCTGCCGTGTCGGCAGAAATTCCGGCTGATCGCCCAGATGCCACTTCCCGATACAGGCCGTCGCATAGTCAGCGTGCTTGAGCAATTCCGCGACCGTGATTTCATCGGGATGCAGCCCCTTCGGTGACACAGGCTGCAAAACGTGATGCCCCAAATCCGAGATGTGCATGTTCACCCGGCGCGGATAACAGCCCGTCATAATGCTGGCCCGCGACGGCGTGCAGACGCCGCTCGTCACGTAAAAATGCCGCAGTCGCATCCCCTCGGCCGCCATCCGGTCCAGCCGGGGAGTGCGATGCAGCGTCGATCCATAACAGCCGACGTCCCCGTATCCCAGGTTGTCCGCCACGATCAACACGATATTCGGCGGCCTCTCCTCCGGCGCCTCCGCAGTCGCGCCGCGTGCGCATGCGGCGACAATCAGGAATCCCATCAGCGGCGGACGAATCACGTGTCACTCCCATCAGCATGCAGGCGGACTCAAAGACCTGTGGACAATTCTCACAGATCCACCTGCACAGTCTACAGGCCCTGTTCATCGAATGAAGGGCACGCCGTCTTCCTTCCGCGACCGAGTACTCAGTCCACCCGAATCACCTGTGAGATTGCCATGCTTGTAAGCAATCCGGCCCGCGTCCCCGCAGTTGACGCGTCGGCCTGTTCCCGAGAGCATGGGGAAACCTGCCGGCTCCATGCAATCCGGAACCGATCTCGCCTCCCACCAGAGAAGCAATGATGGTCGCACCCGACACTCCTCTCACCCGCCGCAGCATGCTCGCCGCACTGGCTGGCTCGTCCGTCTCGCTCTGCCTGCCGAGAGCGTTCGCCGCTCCCGCTCCTTCCAACAAGGCCCAGATCGCCATCACGCTCGATCTCGAAATGAGCCGCCACTACCCCGAGCGCGGCATGACCGAGTGGGACTATCAGAAAGGCAATCTCGATCAACCCACAAAGGACTACTCCGTCGAAGCCGCCCGGATCGCCAGGGATCTCGGCGGAATCATCCACTTCTTCTGCGTCGGCCGCGTCCTCGAGCAACCAAATGTCGACTGGCTGAAGGAAATCAGCGCGGGCGGACATCCGATCGGCAATCACACCTACGACCACGTCTACTTGCTCGCCTCTTCGCCCGTGGAGACGCAGTTCCGCTTTCAGCGCGCGCCGTGGCTGGTCGAAGGCATGTCCACCGAACAGGTGCTGTACGAAAACATCAAGCTGACCACCATCGGACTGAAAGACCGCTGCGGCATCGACGTCAACGGTTTCCGCACTCCCGGCGGCTTCCGCGACGCCCTCAACGGACGCGAGGACATCCAGCAGATGCTGCTCGACCTCGGCTTCAACTGGGCCAGTTGCAAATATCCCGCTCACAAGTACGGCGAACCGATGCAGGAACCGTCCGCAGAGGTCTACAAAGACATCGTCCGGGCGCAAACCGAATCCCAGCCGTTCGTCTACCCCACGGGACTCGTCGAGGTTCCGATGAGCCCCATCAGCGACGTCGGCGCCTTCCGCTCCACCTATTGGAAGCTCGACTATTTTCTCAAGGCGATCCGCATGGCGGTGGAGTGGGCCGTCGAAACCGGCGGCGTCTTCGACTTTCTCTGTCACCCGTCCTGCATGGTCGTCGAAGATCCCGAGTTCAAAACGATCAAGATGATCTGCGAGATCGTCGACCAGGCCGGCGACCGTGCGGAAATCGTCGGGTTGGACAAAATCGCCGCGCCCTTTATCGAAGCGTAACCTCCGCCGGCGCGGCAGGTTTCGCCGCTGAACCGGTGCTCAACGAGTCCGCGGGCCCCGCCACGATACGCAACCCCTGTTCTATTAAGGCGTTGAAGCGCCTGTCGGCCGCCTCCTTTCCTCGAAAGGGATTGACGAGCGGCCGTCGCTTCGTGTACACGCTCGCACCGCGACCAGACATTTTCGGCCATTTGACGCTGTTCCCGGGAAAGGACTCCCATGACGGCCCCGCACAGCCTGCTTTTGTTGACCATCGCCCTCGCTTTTTCGGCGTCGCCGGGCTGCACCTCGACCAAGACTTCGAATACGGCCCGGACGGCGACCGAGCAAATGCTCATCTCCAACGCGATCGATCACGCCCTCGACAAGGTCAACTTTCAGCCGTTTAACGGGCAGGCCGTGTTCCTCGAGGAAAAGTACGTCGATTGCGTCGACAAAGGCTACCTCATCGCGTCGCTGAGGCACCGCTTGATGAACGCCGGCGCCACGATGGTTCCTGCTGTTGACCAGGCAACGGTTGTCGTCGAACCTCGCGCCGGCGCCGTCGGCACCACGTCGTCCGAGTCGTACGTCGGCGTCCCCGAGATCGCATTGCCCGGCATGGTCACGCTGCCCGAAGTGCGGTTGATGACCCGCACCAGGCAGGGCGGAACCGCAAAAATCGGCCTCGTCGCCTACGAGGCCGCCACCGGCAAATCACTCGGTCTCGGGGGCCAGTCGCTGGCCAATTCCGACGACAGCAACTGGTTCGTCGCCGGTGTCGGCCCCTATCGTTCCGGAACGCTCAAGGAAGAAGTCAAACGCGGCACCACCGGGCGGGCCGCCTGGGAGCGCAAGTCCGTGCCCGATTTTGTGTCGTTCGCCGCGCCTGCGCCCATCACCGAAACGACAGAGGAACCTCCGCAGATTCAGTTCACCAGCGGCCGCGAACCCAAGCCGGCCCCCCCCGCCGAATCCCAGCCGGCTCCCCCCGCTGAAGCAGGCGAGTCCAGCACAGCGCCCTGGGCGAACTGATTGAGACGGAGGCCAATCCTACCCGCGCTTGCACTCACCGGACCCGACTTCTACTTTGCTCACCGGCGTGTCGGTGCTTGTGCTTCTCCGCATGATTGCAGCAACCGCAACCGCAGCAGGTTCAACGCCGCTTTCGCCGTCCGGCTGCGAAGAATCGCCGGATTGCCGCCCAGGGAAATCTGCTGCGCCTCTGCGCCCTGCTGATCAGCCAGCGCCAGGTATGCAAACGGCGCGTTGCCCATCACGTGCTCCGGGTTGATCGCCGGATACTGCGTCACCGCCAGTGCGTAATCGCTGCCGAAGCGTTCCCGGCAGGCGACCGCCATCGCTGCGGCCGTCGTCGCGCTCACGGCGCCGTCAGTCTCATCGATCTGCAGAATCCCCTCACGCGCCGCATCAGTCGGCACGACCACGCCGCCGAGATACGCCTTCTCGAATCCCTCCACGGCCGTCAACCATTGCGCCATCAATCCACCCGTGCCGGACTCCGCTGTGGCCAGAGTCTGCCCTTCCGCAGTCAGCATCCGAATCAGCGCAGTCTCGAGTTCGTCGTCCTCTTCGCCGAAGACGTAGTGTCCCAGCTTGCGTCCGATTTCCGTTCTCGCCTCCGCAATCTTCTGCCGGCACTCCTCCTCGGAAACGCCGTGCGCCACGATCCGCATGGTGATTGTTGCCTCGTGAGCCGTAATCCCGATCTCCGGGTCACGGCCGCGTGCGGTCAACTCGCCCAACAGTTCCTCCACTCCCGATTCCCCCAGGCCGAAGCAGTTGATTCGCGCCCGCCGGATCAGGAGTTTTCCGCCCGGCAATCGCGGGCGCACCTGCTCGCGAAACATCCGGTACATTTCGCTCGGCACGCCGGGCAGCGCCGCGATCAGACAGGTCCGCTCCGAACCCGGCGACGGCAGCGTCATCCAGATTCCCGGCGCAGTCCCCACCGGATTCGGCAGCGGTTCGCTGCCCTCGGGAAACATCGCCTGCACCCGGTTCCGTTCCGGCATCTCGCGACCGCGGTGCTGAAAAAACGTCTCGACAAACGCCAGAGACGCCTCGTCACACACGAGCGGCACTCCCGCCAGTTCCGCCAGCGCATCGCGGGTCAGGTCGTCCAACGTCGGCCCCAGTCCTCCGGTAATCAGCACCACGTCGGCCCGCGTCACAGCCGCTCTCAAAACCTCCACGTTCGCCGCCAGGTCATCGGCCACTGTCGTGTGATACCGCACCGCAATCCCAAGATCCGCCAGTTGCAGACTGAGCCACTGACTGTTCGTGTCGAGCTTCTGCCCCGACGTCAGTTCACTCCCGATCGCAACAATCTCTGCGTGCATTCGGTTCAATACCCCACCGCCGTCGACGACTCCACCGGCGGATCGATCGGCGGCAACTCCAGCCGTCGCCGGCATTCGTCGAGAATCGTCTGCGTCGCGCTCGCGCCGATCCGGGTCACGCCCAACCTGCGCACTTCCAGCAGCTTGTCGAGATCGCGCACGCCGCCGGCCGCCTTCACCTGCACTCCGTCGTCGACGTTGTCGACCATCAGTTTCAGGTCCTCCAGCGTGGCGCCGCCGCTGCCGTAACCCGTGGAGGTCTTCACCCAGTCAGCCCGCAGTTCGCTGCAGATCCGGCACAGCCGCTGTTTCTGTTCGTCGTCCAGGTAGCAGTTCTCGAAGATCACTTTCACCTTCTGCGCGGCGGCGTGAGCCACTTCGATCACTGCGGCAATGTCATCCCGCACCACGTCCCACTGCCCCGACAGCACCTGGCTGATGTTGACCACCATGTCGAGTTCTTCGCAGCCGTCCGCGATCGCCCGCTCCGCTTCCGCTTTCTTGATCGCGGTTGTGTGTCCGCCGTGAGGAAACCCGATCGTCGTGCTCGCCTTCACGCCGCTCCCCTTCAGCAGCGAGGCGCAGCGCCGCAGGTAGTAAGGCAGAATGCACACGCTCGCGACGTCATAAGCCAGCGCCAGTTGAATCCCCGCCTCCAGTTCCCGCTGCGTCAGCGTCGGCTTCAGCAGCGAGTGGTCGATCATCTTCGCAATGTCGCTGTAGCTGTATTCCACGTTCGCCCCACGGCACCGAATCAATCGGACTTGCCGGCCGCATCGATCCCCCTCGATGCCAGCGCCAGCGCTCCCATCACGCCCGCTTTTTCTTCCAACAGCGAGGATTCGATCCGCACCTCGTCAGCCGGAAACATTCGCACGTCCTCCTGAACGACTTCGCGGACGCGGTCAAAAATCAGATCTCCCATGTTCGCCACGCCTCCCCCCAACACCACGAGTTCGGGGTGCAGCACGGTGATCGTGTTCGCCACGGCCAACCCCAGATAACCCGCCGCCCGCACAATCGCCTCCTTCACATCCTCGTCCCCCGAGTGCGCCGCCTCCGCCATCTCGCGCGGCGTGATCCGCGTAATATCGCCTTCCACCAGCTCCCGCAGACGTGGCGCCAATCCGATGCGCATCAACCGGATCCCCTCGGCCACGATGGCCGGCGCCCCCACCAGCGTCTCGACACAACCGCGGCTGCCGCATCCGCACGGAGGACCGTCCGGCAGAATCGTCATGTGTCCCAGTTCCCCGGCCGCACCCAGCGGTCCCAGCCTCAGTTTTCCATCCACGACGATCCCGCCTCCCACGCCCGTACCCAGCGCGAAGAACGCCATCGTGTTGACTCCCCGGCCGTGGCCGAACGTCAATTCACCCAGCGTCGCCGTCCGCACGTCGTTCAGAAGTTGCACAGGGCAACCGAGCGCGTCGCTCAGAATCGGGCCCGCCGGAACGTCCTTCCAGTGACCGGCCAGGTTCGGCAGAAACCGGGTGACGCCCTCTTGAATGTCGACCAAGCCGGGAACACCCATCCCCAGGGAAACCGGCCGGCTGCCCGTCTCATTCACGAGATCCTCAATGGCCTCGCCGATTCTCTCCAGGACCGTTTCCGCTCCCTCGTGGGCAGTCGTCGCGATTTTCGTTTCCGCGACCATCTCCCCGTCGGCCGTGCCCAGCGCGCACTTGACCGACGTCCCGCCCAGATCAACTCCTGCGTAAATGTCTGCCATGATTCGTCGTCAGCCACCCGGGGTAGAAGTCTGCTCGTCGTGACCGGTGTTTGATTTATTGCGCGTTGTAAATCAGTGTTGGCGATCTGTCTCGCGGAATCACCGGCTCGACAGGCGAAAACCACTCGACGGGGACACGTGGTAGAGCACTCTGCTCTAGCCGACGCGCGGCAGGAAGTTGCGGAGATAGGTTGCACTCTGCCGGAGCGACGCCTTTCGCAGCTCCAGCGAGCCCTCGTAGGCCCGGTCTTCCACTTCGACGCAGATCGGCCCGTCGTATCCGATGTCGGTCAGCACAGAGAAAAATCGTCCCCAGTCGACGTCCCCCAGGCCCGGAATCTTCGGAGTATGGTACTCGTTGGGATGCGCCATGATGCCGACGTCGTTCAGCCGGTCGACGTCAATCCGCACGTCCTTCGCGTGCAGATGATGCAACCGGTCGGCGAATGCCCGCAGCGGGGCGACGTAGTCGATGTGCAGCCAGATCATATGCGACGGATCGTAATTGAGTCCGAAATACGGACTCGGAATCTCCTCGAACATCCGCCGCCAGATCGCGGGAGTCGTTGCCAGGTTTTTCCCTCCCGGCCATTCGTCTGCGGAAAACAACATCGGACAGTTCTCGATGCCGACTTTGACCTTCGCGGCCTCGGCTGTTTCGACGAGCGGCTTCCACGTTTCCGCGAACCGCGGCCAGTTCTCATCCACCGATTTCGTCCAATCGCGCCCCACGAACGTGTTCATCCGGCCGACGCCCAGCATGGCAGCGGCCGCGATGACCTTGCCGATGTGTTCCACAGCCAACCGGGACTCGTCCGCGTCGGGAGAGAGTGGGTTGGGATAATACCCCAGTCCGCTGATCGCGACCCCGGCCGTCTCGGCAAGCTCATTGATCCGGTCGGCGTCCGACTGGCTGAACTCCGTCACGTCAACGTGCGTCACCCCCGCGTAGCGTCGCTCAGCCTTGCTCACCGGCCAGCACATCACCTCGACACAGTCGTAACCCGTCTCAGCCGCAAATCGCAGCACCTCCTCCAGAGAAAGATCCGGAAGAATCGCGCTCACAAAACCGAGTTGCATGATCTTCTCCAACCGACGCGCACCGGCCAATCATTCCGCGACGATCCACAGGTCGCCGTAGATTCTGATCTCATCCGTCACCGCGACGATGCCTCCGAACGCCCGGTACGGTTTGATCCCAAAGTCGCTCTGCTTGATGGTGAAATTCCCTCGCAATCTCACCTGCCCGTCTTTTTCTTCAACGGCCGCCGCGACGACTTTCAACGCTTGCGTCTCGCCGCACAGCGTGAATTCCCCTTCGAGCAGATATTGTGAGTCGCCGTCGTCGGTCTTCTCAACGAGCAGCGGCGCCCGCCCGATTGCAAATGTCGCCGTCGGGTGGTCGTCGACGTTGAGCACGCTCTTCCCGAGCATCGTCTTCGTGACGTCCGCCTGTTCGTCCTGGTCTGTCGTTCCCTCCAGTCCGACGTACTTCCGGGCCTCCGCGGTGTCGGCCGAGAAAGACTTCATGTCGAAGACGATCTCTCCCGCATCCTCACGGGCGTTGAGCTTGAGTCGCCCCTCTTTGACCCGGCCCTCCACTCCGTGTTCGTGTCCCAGCCGCCGCTTGCCGATCCACACATACACCCGCGACGTCTCGGGATCGACGTCGCCCGGCCTGAGTTCGCTCGCTGCCTCCTCATCATCCGCCAACAGGCGACAGCCGGGTTGACCGGTCGGGATCACAATCGCAGCCAGCAGGCCTGTGACGAACACAGACGATAACGCCCGCCGTCGATAACGAAGAGAAGAAAACATCAATCAGTCCTTTCGGTAGGCGCGAAAAACAAACGCCGGTTCGTCCGAATTGTCCAAAGAGACGCTCCGCAGACGCTCTGCCTGCCGCCGGCTGCGGCTCAGTTGCGAGCGAATCCCCACCAGCATCGCATCGGTCAGATGTTCGGACGGATAACTCAACAACAGCGACGCCAGCAGATAGTCCTCGGCTTCCGGCGCCGGCGGTGCGTCCGCTTCCTTCTCACTGTCTTTGCCAGATTCGCCCTCAGGCGTGTTCTCATCTGCAACGACTGATGTTCCGGCGAGGGCGAGCGAACCGGTCCCGAGGGCGAGGCGGCGCGCGAAATCCCGGCGACTGCAATGGCTGTCGGTCATCGAACAGTTCCTCGGGGGTACAAACTCGCCAGCAACGCCGGATCACTCCGAAACGTCGGCCGACGACAACTTCGGCGCAACCGGAGGTGAGCGTCAGGCACGACTCGTGCCCTGTCAGGGCTCTATTGAGGGATGCTCGAAATGGCTGACACCGCACGGAACCCTGCGGGATTCGTGCTCCCATTTGCTTCCCGTTCCGTCAACTCCCGGTTGAGGCTGCACTCGTTTATACTGGCTGAGACTTTGAAAGTCACCGTTCCCCCCGCCGGAACAAGCAGCACGACGCATTCGGTCGTCGCCTTGCGGCTCGTCCGCCGTCCACAATCGTCAGCGACCGCTCGCAGCAGCATCCTCGCACCACATCGCAAGATACACCACATGCCCTGGTTTCAACGCTCGACAACGCTCCCCGCGTATTCACGCGGATTTCATCTGATCACCCCGAAAATCGTCGACGCATTGCCCGAGCTTCGGGACATCCAGGTCGGCCTCCTCCACATCTTCATTCAGCACACATCCGCGTCACTCACCGTCAACGAGAACGCCGATCCGGATGTCCGCGTCGATCTGGAATCCTCGTTCAGCGCAATCGCTCCGGAAGACTTCCCTTACGTCCACACCATGGAGGGGCCGGACGACATGCCCGCCCACGTCAAGTCCTCGCTTCTCGGCTGCAGCGTCTCTGTGCCGATCACCCAGGGGCGACTCGCTCTCGGAACCTGGCAGGGCGTCTACCTCTGCGAGCACCGCGACCGCGCCGGCCCGCGCCGCCTTGTCCTCACCCTGCATGGGGAAAGCTGAACCAAGCCCCTCCCCGGCATTCGCCCGTTCGAGAGTTGCAGGGGGCCCTGCGAGTCGGAGCGAAGCCAGGCCCCCCCGGAGTTCCCCACCCGCTCAAATTGCAATCGGCGTCGGCGACTCTACAATACACGCACGCGACGACTGGTCCGTCGATTCAGTTTCGGGTGAGCGGTTCTCATGAAAGCACGAATCCCGCAGGCTTTCCTACGGATGCGCGGTCCAGTCAACCCTGAGAAAAAGCCCTGACAGGGCATTGCGGAAGTCTGATTCCTTCGGTTGGGAGAGTAGCCTTGTCGACGACGGAAGTGCTGCCGGCGTTCATTCCCGCCCAAGGGCTTGGCGCGGGCGATATGTGGAAGGTCTTGATCGTTCTGGGAGTCATCTTCCTCGGAATCCTGGGGTTGATCTTCCTCTTTATGTTCGGGAAGTACTTTAACCTCTGGCTGCGCTCGTTCGTCACCAAGGCCCGCATCGGGCCGCTGACCATCGTCGCCATGTCCTTGCGGAAGGTGAATCCCGCAGCCATCGTCGACGCAAAGATCAGCGCCGTTCAGGCCGGACTCACAGGCATCGAAACCGCCGGGATGGAGGCCCACTACCTGGCGGGCGGCAACGTCGTCCGCGTCGTTCGCTCGCTCATCGCAGCCCACCGCGCCCGCATCGACCTCGACTGGAACACGGCCGCCGCGATCGACCTCTCCGGCCGGAACGTCCTCGACGCCGTGCAAACCAGCGTCGATCCGAAGGTCATCGATTGCCCCGATCCGCGCCGCGGCCGAACAACGCTCGACGGCGTCGCCAAGGACGGCATTCAACTCAAGGCCCGCGCCCGTGTCACCGTCCGGACCAACATCGCGCAACTTGTCGGAGGCGCCACCGAGGACACGATCATCGCTCGCGTCGGCGAAGGGATCGTTTCCGCCATCGGCTCCTCGGAGTCGCACAAGGTCGTGCTCGCGAATCCCGCCCTCATCGCCGAGGCCGTTCTGCGAAAAAGCCTGGACTCGCAAACTGCCTACGAGATCGTTTCGATCGACATTGCCGATATCGACGTCGGTGACAACGTCGGTGCCCGGCTTCAGGCCGATCAGGCCGAGGCCGACATCCGCGTGGCTCGCGCCAAGGCCGAACAACGCCGCGCCGAAGCCGTGGCCCAGGAGCAGGAAATGCAGGCCCGCACGCAGGAAAACCGCGCCCACGTCGTGCTGGCCGAGGCCGAAGTTCCCAAAGCAATGGCCGAGGCGTTCTCGCGCGGACAGTTGCACGTCAACAATGGCAGCCAATAGCAGCGCAAAGTTGTCTCGTGCGGATTGTGCCGCGTATTTCGGCGGAAACGCTCGCAGCGGCCGGACGCGGATTTAACGCCCCGGGTCGTTCGGATCGCCGTTGCACGGTTTGCACGGTCGTTGATAGCAAAGGTTGGCTGCGGATATTACGATGCATACACTTAATGGCCGGACGGACAGAGCCAATGCGTTTCCCGTCCGGTGACGACTCGGCCAGGATCAGGTCGGCTGAGTCGAGAAACCAACTTCTGCAACCCCAAAAAGACCGAGCTGAACAGCCAGGGATGTCGCTCCGCCGGGAAACCGGGTCGCTTACGGTTCAAAGACTCGAGAGCAAATGGCCAATCAAACATTTGAACTGACGCGCGAACAGCAACAGATTCTCCTGCAGGGGCTGCGGTTTGTCCGCAGTTCGGTGGAACTCGACGTTCAGGATTACTCCGAGGCGATCGCTGCCGACCGCAAAGCCCGCTACGCCCAGATCGGTGAACTCGAGGAAATCGTCAACAGCGCACCGATTTCCGAGGCGGCCTCGGTTTGACCGCTCGCCCGCGTCGTCGACCGACCGGATGACCCCCCTGTCCTCCCCCTCAGGTCGCACACGCCAACTTCGCGCGGCCGCAGAAAACGCCCCTGATGCGTTATCAACACGTCGCCGTCGAGGCGTTCACCTGTTCCCTCCCGCCTCACACGGTCACTTCTGAGGAGATCGAAGACCGCCTCGCCCCGGTCTACGACCGCCTCGCCTTGCCGGCCGGCCGGCTTGAGTTAATGACCGGCATCCGCGAACGCCGCTTCTACGATCCCGGGACGACGCCCGGACAGGTCAGTGCGCAGACGGTTCGCGACGCGCTCCAGGCGGCAGACATCGAACCACGGGATGTCGGCGCTCTCGTCCACGGATCGGTCTGCCGCGACCAGCTTGAGCCGGCGACCGCGTCCGGCGTGCATCACGCCGCCGGACTCCCCGAGAACGCGCTCGTCCTCGACGTGAGCAATGCCTGCCTCGGCCTGCTTAACGGCATCGTCATGATCGCCGACATGATCGAACTCGGCCGCATTCGCGCCGGCGTCGTCGTCGGGACCGAGGTCGGACGCCCGCTCGTCGAAGGAACCATCGATCGACTGCTCACCGACACTCGCCTGACCCGCAAGGACGTCAAACCTGAGTTCGCATCCCTGACCATCGGCTCCGGATCGGCGGCGGTCGTCCTCTGCGACCGAAAACTCTCCAGGTCCGGAATGCAACTCGTCGGCGGCTGGTTTCAGGCCGACACCACCAGCCACCAGCTCTGCTCCGGCGGAGTCAATCCGGCCGATTCTGCCGACCATCGACCGCGAATGAGCACCAATTCCGAGGCGCTCCTGCATGCCGGAGTCAATCTCGCCGAGCGCGCCTGGCCCCGCTTTCTCGATGCCTGCAACTGGCAACCGACCGACGTCACGCGCGTCGTCACACATCAGGTTGGTCGCGCGCATCGCCGACTCTTGCTCGAACGGCTCTCCCTGCCGGAGAATTTCGATTATCCCACCGTCGAGTATCTGGGCAACACCGGCGCCGCAGCGCTGCCCACCGCCGCCGCGCTCGCGATCGAGCACCGGCACATCAACCCCGGAGATCGGACGGCCCTGCTCGGAATTGGCAGCGGTCTCAACGTGCTGATGTTGGGACTCGACTGGGCGCACGACTGACGCAGCGCGCCTCCCCTCTCCACTTCCTCCGGCAAACTCAACCCGGTCGGAACACTCCCCCTCGATCCCCGCGCTTCGCAGATCGTTGCCTGCGTTGCGATTCCTGTAACGAAACCACCTCCGGCTCGCACTGCGAAAAGTCTGCCCCTCCAATTCGACGATGGGAAGATACCGGCCGGTCGGTCATCACAACTCGTCCCGGCAATTTCTGCCGGCGGCGATTCACCCAAGGCCGACCACCCGCCCGCACTCAGCACTTCGTGCAATGAGTGCGGCAAGTGACGCCTCATCAACGGTCTAGAGTGAGTTTCAGTGCACTGCGGCTTTGGCGGAATACAGGCCTGCCAGCAAGGGCACAACGCCGCCACGATTCGGACCGCGACGACCTCTCAGCAGAGCAGACTCCATGCGAAACATTCTCGAGAAACGTGACCCCTGGGGACACGGCACGGCGATCTGGATTCTCGCAGCAATGCTGTTTGTCGCGCCCTTCGTGCTGCGAGCCGTCAAGCACATCCATCTCGAGAACGACGTCGAAGCCTGGCTGCCGGAAGATGATCCCGAGGGACGCATCTACACCTGGTACAAGGATCAGTTTCCCAGCGATGATCGCATCCTCGTCACCTGGGAAGGCAGCACGATCGACGATCCCCGCATCGGCCACCTCGCCGCCGACTTGCTCGGCGCCGTCGACGAAGACGGGGTCCGCCGCGGTGGCAGCCCCTACGTGAAAAAGGTCGTGACCCCCAGCGACGTCGTCACGCGGATGACCGATCGCAACATCGAACAGGACGAAGCCGTCCGCCGGCTGGAAAGCGTCCTCATCGGCGCCGGTCCTTTGAAGGTGCGTCTCACCGACGCCGGGCGGAAGTCGCGGGACAAAACAGTGCGGCAGATTGTGGAGGCCGTCCGCAGCCGACTCAACATCGAACCGCAGGTCATTGATCCCGTAGAAACCTGGAATCTGAGCGAGAGCGACTCGGCCGCGCCCCCCCTCTCCATCGAGATTCCGTCTCACGATCTGCAGCTCACATGTCCCGGACTGCGTCCCGAGTCGATCACTGCCATGCAGGTCCGCCGCGTTCTGCTGGAACAGATCGGATTCCCCACGCTCGACGAGCCGGACGGCCGCCGCCTCGTGGAGGACTGCTTCTTCGCCGCCGGATCGCCCGTGGCCGTCGCGGTGACGCTCTCCGACGCCGGGAACTCCGAACTCACCAACTCGGTCACGGCCATCCGTGAGGCGGCGCTCGCCGCAGGCGTCTCCGAAGCAGACTTGCACCTCGGCGGACGGCCGGTCGCGCTCGTCGAACTGAACCGTTCCATGAAACGCGCCGCCTGGAACCGGGAGGCGCCCGTCTGGAAGCTGCCCCGCCGCTCCGTCGTGCTGCTCTCCGGCCTCATCGGCATCGCCCTCGCCATGTATTTCCTCAGACATCTCGGGCTCGGCGCGCTCGTCGTCGGACTCACCTTCTACGCCACCATGGCGGGCGTTTCGCTCGTCCCGATCACCGGTCATTCGATGAACATGGTGCTGGTGGTGATGCCTACGCTGCTCATGGTTCTCGCGCTCTCCTGCGCGATCCACGTCGCCAACTATTGGAAACATGCCTCCGCAGACGACCCGCAGACCGCCGTGCAGCGCGCGCTGGATATGGCCCGGCAACCATGCGTCATGGCCAGCCTGACCACCGCCGTCGGATTGCTCACGCTCTGCACCAGTCCCCTCTCTCCGGTGCGCCAGTTCGGTGGATTCTCGGCTCTGGGATGTCTGATTGGGCTCGGACTCGTGCTCTACGGACTTCCCGCAATCCTCCAGATCACCCGTCTGCGTCCGCCGGTCGTGTCCGCCTCCAATGAACGGCCGTGGTACTCCCTCGGCGCTCTCATCACCCGCCGTCCCTGGACAGCCAGCGCCGTCAGTTGCGCAATCCTCCTCGCCGGCGCCTGCGGACTGTCGCGGTTCCAGACCGAAACAAAGGTCGTCCGCAATTTCCAACCGGACTCGCCGCTGATGCAGGACTACCGGTTCATCGAGCAAAACCTGACCGGCATCACGCCGATCGACTTGATCGTTCGCTTCACGCCCGAAGCGCAGCATCAGCACCGCTTCCTCGAAAGGCTCGAAATCGTCCGCGAAATCGAGAACAAGGTCCGCTCGCATCCAAGCATCTCCGGCAGCATGTCGCTGGCCGACTTCCTTCCGGAGAGGGAAGCCCCCGGTGAAAACGCCAGCCGCGTCTCGCGAATCACCTACAATCGGCGTTCCAACGAGACTGAACGCCGCATCAAGGATGGCGAAGAGAGCGGGACGGCTTCCTTCCTCACCGTCGCCGATGAACCGACCGACTGGCTTGAAGACGGCGACGCCGGACTCAACGGCGCCGGAGACGAACTCTGGCGGATCTCCGCTCAGGCCGATCTGCTGACCGACGTGAATTACGGCCGGCTCACGGCGGAACTCGACGAAGCCGTCCAGTCCGTCACTCGCTATCACCAGGGGGCCAGTCACGTCGTCACCGGAATGGCGCCCCTGTTCGACCGCACGCAACGGGCCATCGTCCGCAGTCTCATCTGGAGCTTCGGCCTGGCCTTCTTCGTCATCGCCGGAGTCATCTTCTGGACGCTCCGCAATCCTCTCGCCACTCTCGTCTGTATGCTGCCCAACGTGCTCCCGATCGGCTTTGTCTTCGGCGTTGTTTCATTTGCCGGTCAACGCATTGACATCGGAGCGATGATCACCGCCTCCGTCGCGCTCGGCATCGCCGTCGACGGGACACTCCATCTCTTGACCTGGTTCCGACACGGCATCCGTTCCGGGCGATCCCGCCAGCGCGCCGTCATCGAAGCCCTCGCCCACTGCGGACCCGCCATGTGGCAGACCAGCGTCGCCGTCGGAATCGGCCTGCTCATGCTCGCGCCCGCTGAACTCGTCCTCATCAGTCGCTTCGGCTGGCTCATGTCCGCGCTGATCGGCGCAGCCCTCTTCGCCGACCTCGTTCTGCTCCCCGCTTTACTGGCCGGACCGCTCGGTGCGCTTCTGGAGCGTTCCATCCCGGCCCGAACCGTCGACGAAGCGACCGCGGCCAAACGTCCGCTGCCCGCCCCGCATGTCAAATTCGGCCCGGCCCGGCGAGAGAAAGTCCGCTCGGCGAGTTGAATTTCACGAACGCGGCCAACCTCGCAATGTCAGCCTGGACGGCCCACCAGGCCCACACTTGCCGACAGGATCCGTTGAGAGCGCCTTGCAAATCGGTCTGTGGCCCCCGACAACGATCCGTTCCTGATTTGCGGATGCATCACCGAGAACGGTCGATGGTCCATAGTCGATAGACCATCGTCCTTTCTGAGACGAGCCGTCAGCGATTTCGGACCCTCGGCTCTTGACTCTCGGCTCTCGACCCGCATCTTCGCCGGAGGTGACGAACTCCAGCCAACCGACCCCCTCAGCACAAACACAGTTCCGAAAAGCGCTCTCGCCGTGACCCGCAGGGGAGCGCGCCGTTTCAAATGGCGACGTCAGGGGAAGAGCATCCTTTGCGTCCGTCTTGAATCCGGCCCGTGCCGCCTTTTCCGGAACGAAGACAGGTCGCCGCGCGACCCCGTGTTGCGTATAATGCAATAGACGCCGAAGCCCCCTCTGTGAAAGATCAATTCCACACCCGAATTGCAGCCCCTTCGCGCTGCGATTTCAGAGAATGCAGGGTGACTGACCGTGAACGATTTTGTTGAACCGCTGGGACCACGCATCCTGATCCGCAAGGACGAGGGACGGCAAGCGACGCGCGGCGGAATCGTACTCCCCGACAAGGCGGAGATCCCCACGATCACCGGACGCGTTGTCGAAATCAGCGCCGAAGTCGAGAATGACGAATTGTTTCCCGTCAGGAAGTACGACAAGGTGCTGTTCAATCCCAGAAACGCGATTCCCGTCGACTTCGAACCCGACAACGTGCTGTTCGTCGTCAATATCGACGACGTCGTCGCCGTGTTCCGCCGGGCCCCCAAAGCCTCGGCCGAAACGTCCGACCAGTCCGGCGAAGTGGACGGCTTTCCCGGTTCCGACGACATGGAATGATCGTCTTCCTCCCTCCGCGCACCACCTCGCACGATGCCCAGCGACGACGCTCCGTTCCAGGTCCGTGCCACAACGCCGGATGATCTCGACGCTCTCGAATCCTTCATCGCGCCGTTCGTCGAGGACGGAAGAATCCTGCCCCGCACGAAAGAGGAACTCAACCAACTCCTCTCCACAGGATTCCTGGCGGAATCGAATCACGGAATCATCGGGTTCGCCGCCCTGGAAGTCTACTCGCCCAAGCTCGGCGAGATCCGCAGCCTCTGCGTCGCGCCCGCTGCGCAGGGAATGGGAATCGGCCGGCGACTCGTCCGTGAGTGTCTGCAGCTCGCCGAGCGCCGCGGCGTCTTCGAGGTCATGGCGATTACCTCACAGGACGAGTTCTTCAAGTCCTGCGGATTCGACTTCACGCTCCCCGGCGAAAAGAAGGCGCTCTTTTTCCCGGTGCGCGAGAAACACTGACCTGCGCCTAACGCCGCGATTTCGATCGCCCACGACTCCGCGTCAGCAAACGCTCCCGTCCGGCAGCTTCACGCCCCGCCATTGACGGCGGGTTCCACCCTCGCCACAGTGGCGCTTCGGTACACACTTCGATCGAACGGCCTTCAGCCCTCATGTCCCGCACCATCTGGAACTTCTCGTCGGCCGGTCGCCTCGTCTTTGGCTGCGGCGCTGTGCGCGAACTCGCCGCAATCGCGGACCGACTTTCGACCCGCCGCCTGCTCATCCTCACAGATTCCAATCTCGTCGACGCCGGAATCGCCCAGCGCGTCGCGCAGCCCCTCAAGTCGGCCGGCGTCGATGTCATCCTCTTCGACGAAGGAGAACCGGAACCCTCCTTTGAATGTGCAAACCGCGCCATCGCGGCTGCCCGCGAGTGCAAGCCCGACGCAATCCTCGGACTCGGCGGGGGCAGCAATATGGACCTCGCCAAGATCACCGCCGCCGTCTTCACGCACGGCGGAACGTATCGCGATTACTTCGACTTCGACAACGTCCCCGGGCCGGTCGTTCCGCTGATCTGCGTCCCCACCACCGCCGGCACAGGCAGCGAAGTCTCGCACGCCGCCGTGCTCACTGATCACGAAAACTGCACCAAGGTCAGCACGCTCAGCCCCTACCTCAGGCCCACGGCGGCGGTCGTTGATCCCGAGTTGACTGTTTCCTGTCCGCCCAAGCCCACCGCCGACAGCGGAATCGACGCCCTCACGCACGCCGTCGAAGCCTACCTCGCCACGTACTCCACCGATCTCGACGTCCCGGCCGGGACGCTCTTTCCCTACGAGGGGAAATTCCCACTGGCGGACGCGCTGGCCGAAAGAGCTGTCGCTCTCATTGCAGAACATCTCGTCACGGCTGTCGAACAACCGCAGAACATCGACGCCCGCGCCGGCATGTCGCTCGCCGCCACCCTCGCCGGTCTCGCCTTCTCCAACGCCGCCGTCGCGCTGGTGCATGCCATGGAGTACCCCCTCGGCGGCGCGCTTCACTGCTCTCACGGCGAAGGCAACGGGTTGCTCTTGCCGCACGTCTTGCGCTTCGTGCTTCCCGAACGCACGAGTGAACTGGCCCGCCTCGCCGAACTATTGGGAGTTGAAACCGGCGTTCTTTCCATCGAGGACGCAGCCATGAACGCCATCACCGTCGTTGAGGAAGTCAGCCGGGCCGTCGGCGTTCGCTCCCGCATCCGCGACCTGGGCGGCCGCGACGAACAACTTTCCGAGTTCGCCGCCAAGGCCTTTACCATCAAACGGCTGATGGCTCTCACACCCCGTCCGGTGGCAGAGTCCGATATTCTGAAAATCTACCGGGCGGCGTTTTGACCGCCCGGGACCAAAACCGCAACCGCGATGCCATCCTCCGCAGACCCCTATCAGATTCGACTCCGCGGACCCTGGCAGGTCGCCTGGCTCGGGAGCGGACCGCCTGCCGAAGAGCAACCCACCTTCGACACCGTCTACCTTCCCGAGAGTTGGAAAGAACTCTTCGGCGCAGCTCCCGGTCGCGCCCTCTTTCGCAGACGGTTCAACCGTCCAACCAACCTCGCCCCGGACGAACGTGTCGTGATTGTGCTGACGGACGTTCCCGGCGAGGTCGTTCTCCGCTGCAACACGCACGAAATCACGGCGGCCGGCGCATCCGGCCCTCAGCAGCGTTACGACGTGACGGAACACCTGCGAGACTTCAATCTGCTCGAAGTCGAGATTACCTGCGATCCCACCGCCGTCCCTCAGACGATGGCAGGCCTCTGGCAAACCGTCCTGCTCGAAATTCGCCCCGCTGCGCGACTTTGAGAAGTGCAACGGTCCACGTCTTCGCGCATCGCTGGTTGCGCCCCGCCGCTCCGCGTTACGCCGCATCCACCACGCGTTCCTTCACACAGCCCGCCATCTGAACGCCGACCAGCACCGTCTGCCGCTCACCACTCGCTTGCGGCAACCGAATGTCGATCCGCACTCCATAAGTGTGCACGGCGGCCGCCGTCGTCGATACATCGCTCTCATCCAACGGCTCGCACTCGACGTTCGGAATCTCATAAAACGCAGGCCAGATCGGAATGTGTACGCTCGTCTCCCGTTGCCCCGCCGCGAACTCGACGCGAAAAACACATTCCAGTTCGTCCGTTCCGTCATGAGTGCGCCGCGTCATCTGCTGCACCACTCCGGCGTCCAGCACAAAGCCCTCGTCCAGGCCGACCGCAGACTCTCCTCCGTCGATGCCCGGCTCGCTGGCATCTTGACCCTCGTTCAAGACGGAAGACTCCCTGTCAGATTGACCCACCCACTCTGTCAACCCGATGGCCTCGCGAAAAGGCCCCGGCGAGACCGTGGCGCACGCGATCCCGCCTGTCGCGCCGAACGACAGCAACAGAACACACGCAACCGCAAGCGGCGACTCGCCCACAAGAATCAATCCCAGCAGCATCGGACCGAGCACGGCCGCCAACCCGGTGGCATAATCGCTTCGATGATTCTCCGAGGACCGTCGCTCCGGCCTGTGAATCCACCACGCCGAGACCGAGGCCGCCAGACCGCAGACCGCAAGGGAACCGGCAAGCGCGGTCGAAAGAGCAACCGACACAGCGGCCGCCGCCGCGCGTCCCAAAGCGCCGCAGACGAGGAACGCGATCCCCGTCCACACGACCGTCGCCAGCAACCAGCCATGCCGTTGCAAGTGAGTCACCATCGGGAATCCCTCCCCTGAGAACCGTGCGCGGATCAATGTAGCGGTCTGGCCGCGCAAAAGGCCGCAAACTCCCGCACATACGCCTGCAGGCGCCGCCACACTTTATTGCAAATGGCACTTGCTCCCGGCGAGCCAAGACCGCGCGTCGGTGGATCACTTTCCGTTCACAACTGCCGCTGCGACTCGCCGCAACCTCCCCGGCTCACACCGTCGTTGCCACGGCAGGCTCGGGGACTCCGCCGCCGAGACCGACTGCATCCCGCAACTCGGCTGCCTTGTCGGTCGCTTCCCAGGTAAAGTCCGAGTCGCTCCGGCCGAAGTGCCCGCCCCAGGCCGTCTTCCGGAAGATCGGGCGTCGCAGGCTGAGATGCTCGATAATTCCCCGCGGCGTCAGCGGAAACAGTTCCCGCACCGCCGCCTCGATCGATTTCTCCGCCACGTCCGCTGTCCCCATCGTATCGACGCGGACGCTTACCGGGTCCGCCACACCGATCGCGTACGCCAGTTGCACTTCGCACTCATCGGCCGCGCCCGACGCCACCACGTTCTTCGCGATATAGCGGGCCATGTACGCCGCCGAACGGTCGACCTTTGTCGAGTCCTTTCCGCTGAACGCCCCGCCGCCGTGACGCCCCCACCCGCCGTACGTGTCGACGATGATCTTCCGACCGGTCAATCCGCAGTCCCCGTGCGGTCCTCCCACAACGAAACGGCCCGTCGGATTGATGTGATACTTCGTCTCGTCCAGCAGCAGTTCTTCCGGAACTGTCTCGCGAATCACCTGGTCCGTAATAAACTCGTGAATCTGACTCTGCTCGACCGAATCAGCGTGCTGCGTGGAAACCACCACCGCCGAGATACCGACCGGCCGCCGGCCCTCGTAGATCACCGAGACCTGGCTCTTGCTGTCCGGCCGCAGCCAGTCCACCACGTTCGTCTGCCGCATCTTCGCAAGACGATTCAGAATCCGATGCGACAGCGCAATCGGCAACGGCATCAGCTCCTCGGTCTGATTGCACGCATACCCGAACATCAGCCCCTGGTCGCCCGCCCCGTCCTTGTCGACGCCCATCGCAATGTCGCCGCTCTGCTGATGCAGTCGCACATTGACTTCGCACGTATCGGCGTTGAATCCGATATCGTCGCTCGTGTAACCGATCTCCCGCACCACGTCGCGGGCAACCTGCTCATAGTCGACGTCCGCCTGCGAGGTGATCTCGCCGGCCAGCACCAGGTAGTCAGTCGTGCACAACGTTTCGCAGGCGACGCGCGACGTCGCATCCTGTGCCAGCAGCGCGTCCAGCACGCCGTCGGAAACCTGGTCGGACACCTTGTCCGGATGTCCCATACTGACTGACTCACTCGTGAAGATAAAACGCGACATTCAGTTGCTCCGTTCGACGTAACGTGGGAATTTCGCTGGAGTAGGGTCACTCATCTCTTTCGCTGAAGTCGCATTGTAGTGGGCGCGACCCCGCCTCACAACCGCCTCCTGCAAAAGCACCAAATGTTGCACGCCACAGATCGAAGTCGCGACTGTCAAAACGCGAGCGGCAATTACGCCGCCGCTCGCGGCAACCCACTCGCTTGCACCCCCATCGCCTCCAGCAGCAGGTCAACCGTCTTCGCGGTCGCCCCCTGATGCGCGCGGACAATCCCCCGCGCCCGCGCTCCCATCGCCGCCGCACCGTCGCGATCCGTCAGCAATCGCCGCACGGCTTTCAGTAGTTCGTCCTGGTTTCCGGCCACACAAATCGCCTTCCCCGCGTGCAACAGTTCCACCGCCTCGCGAAAGTTCCACGTGTTCGGGCCGACCACAACAGCCGCACCCAACCCGCACGGTTCCAGCATGTTCTGCCCCCCCCGCTGCGACAGGCTCCCCCCCACAAACGCCGCGTCCGCCAGTCCCCACCCGCGATGCAACTCACCCAGCGTGTCCCACAAAATGACCGGACGGTCATGATCCTCGCTCGCTGATCGATTCGAACCGGTTCCACTCCGCCGCACGACCGACAATCCGCGCTCCTGAATCAGCTTCGCGACCTCATCGAATCGCTCCCGGTGCCGCGGCGCAATCACCAGTCGCAGTCCTGGAATTTCCTCGCGCAGCGCCCGATAGCATTCCAGCACGAATTTCTCTTCCGGCGGATGCGTGCTCCCCCCGACGAACACCGGTTCTCCCGGTTCGATTCCAAGCTCCCTGCGGAGTTCGCCCGTTCTCAACTCGCTCGATCTCGATCCGCACGCGTCGAACTTGACGGAACCGGTCACGACGGTCCGCCTTCCGCAAGCCCCCAACTGCATCAGCCTCCGCCGGTGCTCTTCCGTCTGCACTCCCAGGGCTTCGAATCGACGCAGCGTCGGCCGCATCAAGAAACGAATCCGGCGATACCCCCGAAAACTCCTGTCACTGATGCGTCCGTTGATCAGCACCAGCGGAATCCGTTGACCTTCAACAGCCCGGATGAAGTTCGGCCACAGTTCGAGTTCGGCCAGTCCCACCACGTCCGGCCGCACGCGCTCAAGCGCGCTCCGCACCGCCCACGTGAAGTCGAGCGGAAAGTAAACGACCCGGCAGTCGGGGAACTGCTCCGTCGCCACGGTGTGGCCTGTATCCGTCGTCGTCGAAATCCAGATATCCAGTTCCCCGTCGACTCGCTTCAGCCTCTCGATCACCGTCCGCAGCAACAACACTTCGCCGACGCTCACGGCATGCAGCCACACACACGGTCCCGTCGAAGCCCGCTGCGGCAGCCCCCCCAGCAGCTTTTCACGCCAACCGCGACGGTACTTGCCATGCACGATCGCCCGGTACAGCAGCACCGGCGAGACCGCAGACAGCAGCCCCAGATAAATCAGATTGAGCAACCATCCGGCCAAGGACATCCCTTTCCACAAGCCGTCATGTCGGTACCACGGCCGTCCAAAGCCGTGTCCCGAATCCCGCAAAGGATACTCCCTGCGACGATTCGACACGATATCAATCCGGTCCCTCCGAAATCCGCAGGGTCTCGCCCACGGCGAGTTGGTTCAAAATGCGATCCGCCGCCGCCGCTCCCGCCCTGCCCCACCAGGTCCGCAATCTGTCGATCGGTTCAAGCAGCGGTTCATCCGTCAGTTGCAAGGTACCCCAGTGCATCGGCACGAGCCTCCGGGCCCCACAGTCGAGAAACGCCTGTCCCGCCTGCTCCGGATTGAGGTGATTGTTTTTCATAAACCACCCCGGTTCGTAGCCGCCAATCGGCAGGAGGGCCGCATCAAGTCCTCGGAAGCGGCGTCCGATCTCAGCGAATCCGTCGAACCACGCCGTGTCTCCCGCGAAGTAGATGCTCGTTTCTTCGGTCGACCCGCCCTGATCGGACTTCCCGCGGATGACGTATCCGCCCCACAGCGACCGGTTCGTGTCGAACAGAGTCCTCTTCGACCAGTGACGCGCCGGAACAAACGTCACTTCGACCGACTTCACGTGCACCGCGTCCCACCAGTCCAGTTCGATCACACACGAAAAGCCCTGCCGCACAAACAGCCGGGCCAGCCCGCGCGGCGCGATCACCGTCGCCGACTTGTCGATCGCAGCCACCGAGGCCGCGTCCAGATGATCGTAATGGCTGTGAGAAATCAGCAGCAGATCGATCGGCGGAAGCTGGCTCGGTGTCAGCCCGGGCGCGACGTGACGCGGATAGAGCCATCCGATCCGCTCGGAAAACACCGGGTCCAGCAGAATGTTGATCCCGCACATTTGCAGCAGAAACGACGCGTGCCCGATCCACGTCAACCGCGCGTCCCGCGTCTCATCGTGGATCACAGCCAGGTCCGCGTCAACGAACGGCGCCGCCGGGCCCGGCGGCGCGATCTTCCGCCGTCCCGTCAATCGGTCCAGCACCGCCCAGCGGAACACCCCCCACAGCGATGGCCGACGGTGCCGCGGATCGGGATTCCGGTAACGCATCTGGGAAAGCGTATCGTGCGCGACCCGCCTTCAAAAGCAGACGACCCGTCACCCGTCCCGCAATATCTCCCGCGCCGCGTTCTTTCCGCACGCCCCCATCACTCCGCCGCCGGGATGAGCGGCCGCACCGCACAGATACAAGCCCGCAATCGGCGTCCGGTAGTCGCTCCAGCCCGGCACGGGCCGCAGGCTGAACAACTGGTGCAGCGGCATCGCGCCCTGGAAGATGTTTCCCCCCGTCAGGCCGAACGTCCGCTCCAGGTCCACCGGAGAAAGCACCTGCCGCTGCACAATCGCCGAACGGATTTTCGGGGCGAAGCGGGCGATCTCCTCGATGCAACGATCGGCGAATTCTTCCTTCCGGTCGTCCCACCGGCCGCTTCGCAGCCGGTACGGAGCATACTGCACGAACAGCGAAGCCACATGATGACCGGCCGGTGCGAGAGAGTCGTCCACCGCACTCGGAATCGTCATCTCGATCACCGGATGCGCCGAAGGCTCGCCGTACTTCGCGTCGTCATAAGCCCGCTCGATGTACTCCGGCGTCGAACCGATGTGGATCGTCCCCCGGTGGTGAGGCCCCGGTTCGCTCTTGCCCGGCCGGCATTCAAAGTCGGGGAGTTCGCTCAACGCAAGATTGATCTTCAGCGAAGCACTGGAATAGTCAATCCGCTTGACCGCCCGCACAAACGCTTCCGGCAGGTCGCTCTCCCGCAGGAATTGACCGAACGTCGTCCTCGCATCCACGCACGACGCGACGATCCGCGACGACACCGATTCTCCCCCGCGCAGCGTCACTCCCACCGCACGTCCCCGGACTACGTCGATGCTCTCCACACTCGCGCCCGTCCGGATTTCCACCCCCTGCCGGGTCGCCGAATCGGCGAGCGCTTCGGAGAGCTTCCCCATTCCTCCCGCGACGTAACCCCACACGCCCCGCTCGCCTCCCGACGAACCCATCACATGATGCAGCAGCACGTACGCCGTCCCGGGGGCGGAAGGCGGTTGGAACGTCCCGATGATCGCATCGGTCGCCAGCGTTCCCTTCAACACGTCCGATTCGAACCACCGGTCCAGAATCGCACTCGCCGGCCCGGTCAGCAGTTCAATCGCCTCCGGCAGATCCTCCCCCAACCGTTTCAACGACCCGAGCAGATCGAGCGCCTGCTTCCCGCTCTTCAGCCGCCGCCCGAGCCCCACCTTCCGCCAACTGGCGGGCAACGGCAGCGGATCGGGCGGCGTCTGCGAGAGCACCGGCTCAAGACACTCGGCGACGCGCGTCAGCAGCCCTTCGTATCGCGGAAATGCTTCCGCATCCTTCTCGGAGAACTTCGCAATCTCGCGCCGGTTCAGTTCAGCGTCCGGGCCCAGCAGCAGAGACCGGCCATCCTCCAGCGGCGTAAACGAAGACGGATTCCGCGGCAGCACCCGGTAGCCGTACTTGGCCAGTTCCAGATCATCTTCAATCTCCGGCAGCAGCAGACTCACGACATACGCGGCCGTCGAAATTCGGTAACCGGGCCACAGTTCCTCGGTCACGCAGCACCCGCCGACCAGACCCCGCCGCTCCAGCACCAGGACTTTGTATCCCCCCCGCGCCAGATAATTGGCGCAGACCAGCCCGTTGTGGCCCGCGCCGATGATGATCGCGTCGTACATCCGCGCTCCATCAAACTGATTCAATCGCGCGGCTCGTGCGCCGCCGGAAGCGTGTCACAAAAGGCCACCAGCACAAATGTGGCGACCGGCCCCGCCAGTAGCGACAACAGAAACCATGCCAACCCGCTCCGGTTCTTCCCCTGCGCCAGTCCCGCATTCACGAGCGCCAGCGTCCCCCAGCCCACCGCATATTCCGGGGCCTGCTCCATCGGTCACCCTGCAAGACGATGTACGTCTGAACGAAGAGGTCGCCCGTCCACGCATCCGGCTCTACAGCAGAGAATTCGCCTCGCCGTCCCATCCGAAGTTCATCCCCGCCGGATCAAACGTCACCTCCCGTCCCACGCGGTAGGCGATGTTCCCCAGGTGACAAAGCGTGGTGCTCAGATGCCCGATCTCGATCGTCGCACTCGGAGCCTCGCGGGTCCGCACGCTCCGCACAAAATCTCGCAGGTGCGCCCCCTGCAATTCGCTCGAATCGGCGGTCAGGCTGTCCCGGCGGCCGTAAATCTTCCACCCGCCCCGGTCCACGATCAGGGTTCCGTTATCTCCATAAAACGCCACAGCCGCCGAACGGCCCTCAACGCCGTGGTTCGACCACTGCCGGTGTTCCCACACCAGCGACGCCTGGGGAAAGCTGTACTGCACGCTCAGCGTGTCTGGCGTCTCGCGCTCATCCTGAAAATGATGAATTCCCCCCGTCGCCGAAACACGCACAGGCAGCCCGACTCCCAACCCCCAGCGGGCGACGTCCAGCAGGTGCACGCCCCACGCGCCCAGTTCGCCGCTCCCGTACTCCCAGAACCACTGCCAGTTGTGGTGAAACCGGTTGGGTGTGAACTCTCGCTCGGCCGCCGGTCCCAACCAGGCCGTGTAGTCAATTCCGTCAGGCGCCGGTCCACCCGCCTTCCGCCCGATCGGCTTCCGCCGATGGACGACCCACGCCTTCGCCAGCCGCACCGTTCCGATCTCCCCGCTGCACACCGCCTCGATTGCCGAGCGAAAATGCGCTCCGCTCCGTTGCTGCAGACCGCACTGGACAATCCGGCCCGTCTCCCGAGCCGCTTCGCAGATCCGCACTCCTTCGCTCACGGTGTGCGACACCGGAGCTTCCACGTACACGTCTTTCCCCGCCGCGCAGGCGTCCTCCACCATCTGCGCATGCCAGTGGTCCGGAGTGGCAACGACGACCACGTCGATCTCGTCATCGTCCAGCATCCGGCGATAGTCGCCGACCGAACCGGGCGGACTCCCCTGCACCTCCGCCGCCTCACGCCGCGTCTCTTCAACGACCGACTCGTGGACGTCGCACACCGTCCTCACGCAGACGTCCGGCATCCCCGCCAGGTGCAGCGCCAGTGTCTTCCCCTGCGAACGCACCCCGATCACACCGGCGTTAATCCGCTCACCGGGCGTAGCCCCGGCGGTCCCCGCGGCCCCCAGACCGACGAACCCCGCAGCCACACCCGCCGCGTTCCGCGCGCTGTTCTCGAGGAACTTCCTCCGGTTGCAATCCTGTCTCAGAAACTCGTCAACGTTCATCATCAGTCTCAATCACAAGCAGAACGTCTGTCCCATGTATTCTAATGCCTGCGACACTCGCGTGAAGACCACCCACGGCCCGCAACCCGAATCACGCCCCACCGCCCCAAGCCCCTTTTCCCTCCGCCCGAATCAACACTATAGTGGCCGAACACAATTCACGACGGACCGCGACGCAGTGGATCTGCCGCCGACGCCGATTGCACCACAGAGGTTCTCCATGACCCGGACGTTGCCGACACTGCTCACAACACTCGCACTCCTGCTCGGACTGCCGGCGGCTGAGACTGCCGTCGCCCGGCAGGCTCCCTTCTTTGACTCAGGCAGCACCACCGGCCCCGGCGATGCATTCTCGGACTCCGGCAGCACAACCGGTCGGGACGATCCCTTCTTTGACTCCGGCAGCACCACCGGCCCGAACGATCCTTTCTTCGACTCCGGCAGCACCACCGGACGGCCGGGCGACTTCAATTTCGACGGCCCCGGCGTCGATGAATGGGAATCCTGGGACGACGAAGACTGGCCGGCCGGCAACGGCCCCAACGCCCGATGCCAGCCTGTTCGCATTCGTGCTGGCATTCTACGGAGCGATCTTCGGCATTGTGGTGCTCGGGTGGTTCGTCGTTTACGCCGTTGTCTGTTTTCTGATCGCCTCGCCGCTCTCAATGGTACCCGAAGAGTTGCGGGAAATGTCTCCAGGCCAGGTCTGGTTGCTGTTGATCCCGCTGTTCAATCTCGTATGGGCCTTCCTCGTCGCCCAGCGTGTTCCGCGGTCCTTTCAGAACTACTTTGCGAACGTCGGCGTGACGCGGTTCGGCGACTGCGGCGCACAGATCGGAGTGTGGTGGGCCATCTGCTTCGTAGGCAGTTGGATTCCCTGCCTGAACGCCGCCGCAGTTCCCGCGAACCTCGTCCTTCTCATCATCTTCATCGTCAAACTCTGGGGCATGAAGGGTGAGATCGACCGCCGCATCGCAAGCGGGGAAGACGACCCCCTCACCGCCAACTGACCAACTCGCAAGATACAGCCCTGCATTCCACAACCGCCAACAGCGTTCGACACATCCCGATTCGCCGCGACCCGCAGGGGAGCGCTGCGAGTTGCGACGACGCCGAACCGCCCTCACCCCGGCTCATCCTCCAGCAAATCGCTCAGCCGGTCTTCCCAGAACGCAAGTTCGTCCATCCCGTAATCGCTCTTCCCCGCGTCGGCCGCAGGCTTGGTTTTCTTCCGCGTCCTCGCCTCACGCTCCGGCACGCCCCGCGTTTCCTCGACCGGGCCGATCTCACTCCGCAACTGCTCGATGTCAATCTCTCCGAATTCGTTCAGCCACTGTTCGAGTTCCTCCGGCGAGTCGACCGCCTGCGGCTTCAGCGGTTCCGCCGGTTCGTCATTCGAATCCGTCGCTCCCCTGCGTCGTTCGCAATCGTCGACAAACGGCTCGCTCTCCAGCACGTGAGCCTTGCGCCGTCTCGCCGCTCTCTGCAGGCGGCGGTCGCTGGAAACAACCAACAACTGTTTCGGCGATGAGTGCGCGGCGATCAGATCCTCGATCAGGTCGTCCGCCTCCTCTCCCGGCTCCGCAAAGAAGATCTGCATCCCCCGGTGCACCGCGTACCGCTCCGCGTCGGGCGGGGGATCTTTCCCATCGAACACCACCGTCGTCCGCGGCCTCACCGCGTCGTCGAGACCCGCCGCAATCAGATTCAGCAGCCGGAGCCGGCAGCGGGCCAAATCACCCGGCCCGTAGCTTCGCCGGGCGAAACCCGCCGCATGCAGCAGGTTGTAGCCGTCGATGATCAGGTCGATCTTCACCGGGACCTCCACCGATCATCCCATCGGAAGATTCTCGCCTCCGCACAGAAGTGCCTGCGGCGCTCCGCCCGCGTCGATCACTGATCGGTGATCGTGGCCCGCCCCACATCGTCGGAACGCGCGATCGGCTCGCGCACTCCGCTCTCCCGCAACGCGCCCGACCTCAGAAACCGCACTGTGGCGGCGATCACCTCCTCGTGGCCCATCAGGAAGGAATGCAGCGACTCCACCGTCATGAAATCGACCGCGCCCGGCAACCGCGTGTTCGACACCTCCACCGTCCCGTCGTCATCCCCCTCCAGCAACGGGTTCCACCCCCCATCCGTCCCCTTGGCGCCGGCGATCACGGCAAACTCGAATTCCGGGGTCGGCAGCTCCGCGATAAATCCCTCGGGATCGACGATCAACTGCTGTCCCGCCGGACCGAACACCAGTCGGAACAGCGGATTCATCTGCACGATGTTCGCCATGTTGGCCCCCAGGTTGGGGACGCCCAGCATCACCATCCGGTGCAACCTCGGATCGCTGTGCTTCGCCAGATAAGTTCGGACGATCAGTCCCCCCATGCTGTGGACCACCAGGTCGATCTGATCAATCCCCTCCAGCGATTCGATCACATGGTGCAGATACTCGGCCGACTCTTCAATCGTCACGCGGGTGCTCGGATAGTCAAACCCGACGACGGTGCAGTCGTCCTCCAGCAGCGCCTTCCGCAATGCGTCGAAAGACTTCGAAGACCGGACGATCCCATGGATCACGATCACCGCCCGCCCCTCCATCGGAGGCAGCGACTGTGACGCCTTGATCTGTTTCAGCCGCGATGTGCAAGCCGCAAGAGACCCCCAAGCGTGACGCACATCATCCGGATCGAGCAGCCGATGGTGCCCCGTGAGCACGTTATGCTGAATTCGCCACCCCCGAAAGTACAGGACGTCGCCCCAGAACTGGCGGCCCCCCAGCGTCTTCGACCGGATGTTGAACCGCTGCTCGATCGTCGACTCTCCCTCGGCCTCTGCTCCGTCCGTTTGCGCCATTCCCCTCACTCCGCCCATCATGACCAGAAAAGCGGCTGCCGCGAGACATCGAAGCGTCCACACGCGGACGGGCCTTCTCTCCCGGAATCCGGTTGCCTTCATCTGCATCTCCTCATCCCCGAGACTCGCGCTCGGCCGCCGTCATCCGGCCGGCATGATAGCAGGCGATCCCCCGGAGCAAAAATAACGATTCATTGGAGATTTTCGCCGAAATGAGCAGCAACCCCGCCCCGGGAAAGTTCCCGTTCCTCAAACAGCCCGGTCGTCTCGCCAACGGAGCAATTGGCTTACCTCAGTGCGACTGCTAAAGTCGGAGAACGGCGTCCCGGATTTCTACGCAGCGAGAATCAGAAAATGCATCCACTCAAGTCACAGCCGGTTTTGCCCCCTGCCGCGACGTTCGTGATCGCCATCGCACTCTCCGTCGCCGTTCAGGCCGACGACGCCCAGCCCAAACCCTGCCCCAAGGCCGACAAGTCAACCCTCCTCTTCGACGGCGAATCGCTCAAGAACTGGAAAAAGACCGACTTCGGAACCGACAGCGAAGTCTCCGTCGAAGACGGCAATCTCGTTTTTCAGGCCGGAAAACCGCTCACCGGCCTCACCTGGGACGGCGGTGACCTGCCCCGGGTCGATTACGAGATCTCGCTGGAAGCCCAACGCGTCGAGGGCAGCGACTTCTTCTGCGGCCTCACCTTCCCCGTCCAGGACGATCCCTGCACCCTCATCCTCGGCGGCTGGGGCGGCAGCCTCACCGGGCTGTCGAGCATCAACTATCTCGACGCCTCCGAAAACGAAACCACCGATTTCTTCGAGTTCGAAAACGGCAAGTGGTACAAAATCCGCATTCGCGTCACCGACTCCCGCATCCAGGCCTGGCTCGACGACGCCCAACTCGCCGATGTCGACTACACCGACCAGAAGATCGGCATCCGCTTTGAAATGGAGCCCTGCAGGCCGCTCGGTTACGCCACCTACCGCACCAAGGCCGCCGTCCGCAATTTCAAGCTCCGGCCGCTGACGGATGACGAGAAGCAGGAGACCGACGACGAAGAGTAACCAGACCGAACGACCCGACCGCGCCCGACCGGCCCGCCTCGCATCCCGCTGAACATCCCCGCTGCAACCTCCCTTCATGCCGTCCTCCGCATCAGGTCCGATCCGGGCCGTCGTCTTCGACCTCGACGGGCTCATGTTCAATACCGAAGAGGTCTATTCCCACACCGGCACGGAGATCCTCCGCCGCCGGGGCAAGACCCCCGCCCCCGATCTCTTCCATCGCATGATGGGCCGCCGCGCGCCCGAGGCGCTCCAGGTCATGATCGACCTGATGCAACTCAACGACACCATCGACCGTCTGCAGGCGGAAACCGAAGAGATCTTTATGCAGGTCATGGAAACACACCTGCAGGTGATGCCGGGCCTGTTTGAACTGCTCGACCTCATCGAGTCCCGCCGCCTTCCCCGCGCCGTCGCGACTTCCTCCGGCCGCAAGTACCTCGAGCGACTCCTCAGCCGCTTCGACCTCCTGCACCGGTTCGACTTCACCCTGACCGCCGAAGACGTCACGCACGGCAAACCCCACCCCGAGATCTACCTCACCGCCGCCGAGAGAATCGGCGTCGACCCGCCGCAGATGCTCGTTCTGGAAGACAGCGAAGCCGGCACCTGCGCCGCCGCAGCAGCCGGCGCCCACGTCATCGCCGTCCCCCACGAACACAGCCGGCGGCAGGATTTCTCACCCGCCAAAGCCGTCGCCCACAGCCTCGCCGACCCACAGATACTCGACCTGCTCAAAGACTGAAGCGACTCAACCCTCGCCAATCACCCTTCATCCGCGTCAACCCGCCGCATCCGCCGCATCCGCCGCATCCGCTGCCAATTCGCCTGATCTCCCACAACCCGGTACAGCGCATACACCCGAATCGCCGGCCGGAAGTTCAAAGACGTTCGCAATCCAGCTCCCCATCGCTCCACCTCCTGCCGCTTCCCCGGCGACAACTGCCCCACAAAAACAGTCGTCTCCATCACGCCGAGCGGAACCTCTTCCAGCACGCCCCCCTCCACCAGCCCGTTGATCCGCGACGGCGAAACGAAATCGGTGTACCCGTACGACCCCGGCTCACGATACCTCAGAATCTCCAGCCAGTTGACGAACACATAGCCAATCTCTGCCCCCTGCAAGCGCTCGCGAATCTCCTCGCTTGACAGCATCCGGCCGCCGTCGTCCGTGCAGAGTTCCTCGAAGATCGACCGGTCAAACACCGTGTTGTAAATCGGCTCGAACTCCGCATCGAACACCTCCGCCTCCCCCACGAGCAACACCCGTGCATCCTGCGGCACCGCGCGATTCACCAGGGCAATGCTCCGCGTCGTCGCCTGTCGACGCGCCTCCGCATGGTCCAGCAGAAACGCGTTGTATCCCGTCAGTCGCGACGTCGCGAATGCCAGGTTGTAGGCCGTCGCCGTCACAAGCAGCAGACCGAGCGTCAGCTTCGCGGCGACGCCCGCGAACTCCCCCAACCTCCCCGATAAGCGTTCAATGGCCGCGAACATCTCCGCCAGACCCAGCCCGGCCAACAGGCACACCACCGGCAGCATCGGCACCCAGAATCGATCAATCCGGTGCGTGAAGGACCACCACGTCAAGAACAGCCACACCACGTACAGCATCGCGCCGAGCACAACGCGGCCGAGGCTGCTCGCGCCACTCCCGCCGCTCAACAAGACCAGCACGGTCAGCATGCCCCCGCCGAACACCAGAGGACTCTGCCAGTCGCTCCGCACGGCAACGCTCAACGCATTCGCAGTCAGATCGGGCAGGATCGCCGCCGGTTCCTCCAGCAGATGCAGCGGGGGACTGTGACCCGCCTTCCACTTTGCATTCAGTTCATCGTCCCAGTCAGCGCCTCCCAGCACACTGTACAGCAGTGGATAGACCGGATTCCCCGTCTGCGCCGTGTTCTTGAGAGCCCACGGGCCGAACGCAATCACCACCCCCACACTGTAGAGCCCCCCTGCCCGCAGCGCAGCCTTCCATCGGCTCTCTCCCGGGCGAATAACTGCGCCGCGCATCGCCAGCCAGATCAGACAGGCGCCCAGCGGAATCACCACGCTCAGCACACCCGGGTACTTGCACGCCATCGCCGACCCGGCCGTCAGCCCTGTCAGCACCAGCATCCCCCGATTCCAGATTCCGTCTTCCCCCGATCCCTTCAAGACCATCAGCACGCACAGAAACGCCGCCGTGAGATAAAACGTCAGCCCCCCCTCTGCATAGGCAATCACCGAAATGCGATGCACCCACGGCGTTGTCAGGAAAACAAACGCCGCCAACCAGCCCGCCGTCGAAGCCAAAGCGTGCATTCTCCTTTTCATCGGCGCATCAGTCCCTTCGGTCGACGTTCCGCCCGCCGTGATCACCGCCGCCGCATGCAGCGCCAAGGCAGTCAGCGGGGCAAACCCCATGAGCACGGTGCGCCCCGCCATACCACCCCGGTACCAGTCCCCCCGCAACACCATCGCCAGCAGCGTCAGCATCTCGGTCAGAAACGGAAAACTCGTATACACGTTGTGCGGCAGAAAGCTGATCTCCCCCTGTAAATACCACTCCTTCGGCCCCTGCAGGTGGTACTCCTTCTCATCGAAGTCGACCGCCGGTGGCAGCATCGCCCCCAGCAGCATCGCCAGCAGAAACGGAAGCACGGCGAGCACCACCAGCGCCGGAACCCGCGACCCCCGCAAGAACCGCCGCGTAAGCAACGGCGCCCGCTCGCTCCCTTCGGCTGCTGCAGGTTCCGCCTTGGACCGCCGCAGCCCTCCGATTCCAACGGCGATCTCCGCAACCACCGCCGCAACCATCAGCGCCGCAAACAACCACCGCTCGAGAAGTCCGCACAGCCCCAATCCGAGCGTCGCCAGCGACCACGCTGCCAGCCCGACGCCGGTTGCCAGCGCCAGTCGGCCCGACGCCGGCATCGGCAAACTGACTCCCAGCAACCTCAGAATCAGTCGCCCGAGCGCCCAGGCCGCCGTCCAGATGATCCCCGCGATCAACAGCAGATCGAACCGCTGCGGAAAAAACCTCCACCCGGACGACATTCCGGCAGGCGTCTCTGTCGGCACGATCTGCTCCAGCAGCAGTTCTGGCGTCTGCAGCAGGATGGCAGACCGCGCAAAATCCGAATTGTTCGGCAGCGTCTGTGAAAAGAAGTAGCAACCGAAAGCGATCAGCCACACCAGCGCCGCAACGACCAGCGCCGCGGTCCGAAACCCGGCTCGGCGGTCGCTCTCCCGTTCTCCAGTTTCAACGCGCGGCACGGTCTCCCACGACTCCACACCTCAGATGTCCATCGCTCCACCACAAGGCCCGCGCCTGGTAGAGGCGCTTCCGGTCAACCGCACTCCCTCAAGTTGAACATACTCAGAGTCCGAGCAGAGCGTTCCCCCGTCGGACCGGGTAATCCCAGCAAAGTTCAAAAACTCAAGTCAGTTGCACTCCGCCACCAGCGGTCCCGCCAGTTCTTCGAGGAAGAACAACCGTCCCGGCTGCGTCGGCATATAAGTCGATGGAATCCAGGTGCTCGGTCCGTGACGCAGCGTCATCCACAGGCTCAGGCCCTGCCACATCATCCCGCGCCCGAGCGTGCCGTCCGCCCCGCCGATGATCTTGTCCGCCCCCAGAAACAGTCCCGGCCCGATCGTATTCGCATACGCCGGAACATGCGTCGTCCGGCTCTTGAAACTCGTCAGCGCGTTCTGCTCGATCGTCAGCGGATGCAGCTTCGCGGCAATGCGATGCGTCTGGGACTTCCACTCCTCCTCGCTGTCATATTCACCGGCAAAGTGCGGCTCCCAGAACGCGATGTGACACACCCGGCCGATGCCGAAGATCACCGTCAGCTTCGCGCCCCCCGACCGCAACTCGCCAATCTGCTCCCCGAAGTGCGGCAACGCGTTCTTCAACGCGAAATGCCGCTGGTCCGCCGGCACCGTCAGGTCTCCCAGAGGACCGTAAAACGCCTGCTCCATGGCGTACTGAAACGCCCCCGTATTGTCCGACGGCAGCGTGTTTCCTTCCGCGTCGCTCCATTCATCCATGTTGAAGCCATGTACGTGGTCGCAAGGCACGCCCCACTCTTTCAGAAAGTAGACCGCCCAGCGGTACATCCCCATCGGCCCCACCGGCAGAATCATCGCCAGTTGCTCTCCCGCGTCCCGGCTCTGTTTGATCGTCAACGCGATCTCGTGGCCGAGAAACGTGTCAAAGTCGGCGACCGAAGCGCACGGAATCGGCTCGAACCGCTCGTGCCAGTACGACTGCCGGTCCGTAATCGTCGACGGATCGTCGTCCACGCAGGCGTCGATCTTCGCCAGGTTCCAGCCGGCGGGGAAGAAGCCTTCCATCATCGATCCGCCGATCGTCGTCATCAGATCCATCGCCGTTCCCTCACTGCTGTTCGTCTCAGAAGAATTGCCAGTCGTAGAATGACCCCGCGCGAGTCAGTGTAACCTCTCCGACCGGCGATAACAGGCAAGTCGATCGCCGGCGAGCCGCGCGGCGTCAGCCTGCGGATCCCTCCCTTTCTTCAACCCGTCCCTCATCGCTTCTACAATCGCGAACCGCACCCGAAACTCCCACTCTTTCACAACGACCCGCCCACCGTGAAAATCGCCTACCTCGACTGCTCGACCGGCATCGCCGGCGACATGACGCTCGCAGCCCTCATCGATGCAGGCGTCGATGAGCAGGCCGTTCGCACCGCC
>QQVO01000064.1 GCA_003388505.1 Planctomycetota bacterium | reverse complement strand
TGAGTGGCCTCGCAAGAAGAACGACAAACCACCGAGCCCACCGAAATGCCGAACAGCAACCACACGCGAAATCAAGCGAGCCAAAGAACTTGGATTCAAGTTCCTGCTAATATCGTGAACGGCGTTGGGTGCCACGGGCATCCTGCCCGTGCATCGAGCGCAACTTTCGCAAGACTCCGGCGCCGCTCTGTGCCCGCTCCGTCTGCGGGAAACTCAACCCAACTTGCGCAACCCGACCGGTCGATTCGCTCCCCCAGCGACCATTCGCGCATTCGCCGGACGGCCGAACCCCCGGCATCCGATGCTTATCAGAGCGCCGCGCAGCGAGTCGAGCTAAGCGCTTTGCAGCAAAGTAGAGCAACCCTCAACCTGTGGTCCGCAAAGCCGACCCTACTGCTGACCGCCGAGAGTCTGGTGGCTCATCCAGGCTGAATTGAACAACCACGAGACGTCCAACGAACGATGCGTCAGCGATTCGAGACCCTTGGCCCTCGACTCTCGACTCTCGGTCCGCCACTTCGCCGGAGATGACGAACTCCAGCGGGCCTGCCCCCTCAGCACAAGCACAATTCTGCAACGCGCGACCCACGATTGCCGATCATAGGCCGGAGCCTGGATGCCTCCCCGTCGACGACCTGCCGTTCCCGCCACCGCCGTCGAGTTCGCGGCGAACTCACCCCGTGCGCATCTCGATCCGTTCCTGCATTACCTGCGGGCCGAGTGCGGCATGTCGGACAACACCATCGCCGCCTACGGCACCGACCTCCGGCAATGGCTCGACTGGCTCGACGAACATCACATTCAAAGTCTGCAACAAGTCGACCTCAAGCTGCTGGCGAAATACCTGGAGCGCCTGCGGGCCCGGAACCTCGCCGTCACCACCGTCGCCCGCCGGCTTGTCTCGCTGAAGATGTACTTCCGCTATCTCGTCCTCGACGGCGTCCTGCCGGAAAGCAGCGTCGACCTCCTCGCATCCCCCAAACTGTGGCAGTACCTGCCCACAGTCCTCAGTCCGGAGACGGTCGACCAGCTTCTTGCCGCGCCCTCGCAGGAGGACAGCTATCCGCTCCGCGATCGGGCGCTGCTCGCCGTGATGTATGCCACCGGCTGCCGTGCCTCTGAAGTCGCCGGGTTGAGGCTGCGCGACATCCATCTCGACGAGAACTACTGCCGCTGTCTCGGCAAAGGCAACAAGGAACGCATCGTCGGCCTCAACCCGGTCGCCGTCGCAGCCGTCGAAGCCTATCTGGCGCACGAGCGGCCGCAGATTGTCGGTTCGCGCGACGCCGATGGACTGTTCGTCACCCGCAGCGGCCGCGCCTTTACGCGCATCACGGTGTGGCACATCGTCAAGAAGTACGCGGCCCGCGTCGGGATCGAGAAGAAAGTCAGCCCGCACACCCTGCGGCACAGCTTTGCCACGCACATGCTCGCCGGCGGCGCCGAGATCCGCGCCCTCCAGGAACTGCTGGGACACGCCAGCATCCGGACCACGCAGATCTACACCCACGTCGAACACAGCCGCCTCAAAGCCGTCCACGCCAAATGCCACCCCCGCGGCTGAAGCCGGCCGCCCGCCGCTCACCTTACCAGTCCCACGCAATGCGATAGAACGCCCCCGGCTGCGGCTCGTGGATCTCCCAATAAATGAATTGGTGGTCGGGATCCTCGAAGACGATCTCCTCCCCGTCGAACGACTCGAACGGCTCGCCCTCCCTCTGCCGCACTTCCAGCCTGTACCGTGTAAACGGTCGGTCGTCCGGCATGATCGCCAGGAACGCGACCTTCACCGCTTGGGAGTGCACCTGGGTTCCGGTCCACCGCTGGTCGTCCCGCTGAAACGCGTTCCAGTACGTGTAGACCCCCTGCAGACCGAACACCTGTCCCGACCGGACGTCGCTCACGTCGACGACAAGCTGACGCGTCTTCATCTCCAGGTCGTCAAGTTGTGTGGGTCGCATCCGGCCGAGTACGTGAAAATCCTGCGGAACGTAAGAAGACTCCGGATGTGGTTCGCAGCGGAGATAGACGTCGTATCCGCTGGTCGCCGTCTGCAAGCGGATCTCGTCCTGGTCGGCAAGTTTCCGAATCCGCTCCCGCTGCATAATCACCACAGCGCTCCCCGGCTGCGACTGCTCCTCTTCGGCAAGCGGCGTCCAGTTGCGCAAGTCGCAGATTCTGAGATACTCCACCGTCTCGAACGCCGACCGGTCCGGCGGCGGCAACTCCGCCAGCATCGTCCGCGATTCGTGAGGCTCTTCCGCCATCGCCGGAGGAAAGCGGGTCACCGAGTCGATCAACTGTTCGATCTCACGCAGCCGGGCCAGCCTGTGCGGATCGGGCCGGCTGGTCCAGAAAAACAACGCCCCCACGACCAGCAGCATCACCGCCGCCCAACCGAACTGCGCGCGATGACGCTTGAGCCGGTGGACGAAGCGACTTGCGGCGGAACGTGACTTGGCCGTCACGGCGGCGCCGCGCTGCCAGCGAGACAGATCGTCAGCCAGTTCGCGGGCGCTGCCGTAGCGCCGCTGCGGGTCTTTCTCCAGGCACTTGAGGACGACGGCCTCGAGTTCCTTGGGAATCCGTGGATTGAGTTTTCTGAGCCGCTCCGGCTCCTGAAACTGAATCCGCTTCATCAGTTCGGCCGTCGTCGTCTGATTGTCGGCTTTGTAGATCGCCTGCATCGCCAGCATTTCCCACAGCACGGCCCCGATGCTGTAGACGTCGCTGGCGAAGTCGATTTGACCGACCGCCAGCACCTGTTCCGGACTCGCGTACCGCAGTGTGCCGATGAATTCGCGCGTGCGCGACAGTTCGTTGTCGTCGGTCAGTTTCGCCAGGCCGAGGTCCATCAGCACGGTGCGCGCGCCGTCCGGCGTCACCATGATGTTGTCCGGCTTGATGTCTCGGTGAATGATGTTCGCCTGATGCAGCGCCGCCGTCGCTTCGCACACCTGCCGGATCAACTCGACAACCTGGTCGATGTAGCTCCGCGCCGCCGGCGACATGGAATCGGACGAACTGCCGGAGTGAATTCGCACTGTTTGGGGGGACTCCTCGGCCAGCCCGCTGTCGAGCGAGGACAGCCCTTCCGCCTTGCTCAGGGACGCCTCACTGTTGCGCGTCTCCGCGCAGGCGGAATCGAGCGACTCCTGCCAGGTGCTCAGTTCCATCGCGGTTTCTTCGCTCGCCCGCCCCCGCACGTTGCCCAGCACTTTGGAGAGCGTGGCCCCTTCCACCAGTTCCATCGCGTAGAACCAATGCTCGCCCTCGGAACCCGACGTGAAGATGCGGACCAGATGCGGATGCTCCACCCGCCCCAGGGCGCGAATCTCCCGCGCGAATCGAGCTTCCGCCCGCGCGTCGCCGACGCGCCGCATGCACTTGAGGGCGACCTGCCTTCCCAGAGAGGGCTGCCACGCCCGATACACGTCCCCCATGGCGCCGACGCCGATCTTCCCCATCACCTCAAATTCGCCCACCCGCCGCGTTCCGGCAGGCGCTTCATCCGCCTCGCCGGCGTCTTCCTGTTGCGCCCCCTGAGCCCATTTCTCGGCCGCGTTCGGATCAACCGGAACATCAAGCACCCGGGCCAAGAGGTCCAGGTGATCCCCCGCCAGAGCGTCCCGCCGGGACACTTCCCCGCTGACGTAGGAAACGTACTCAATCTGCTGTTTGCCCCGCCGCGAGTTGAGAAACAGGGCTTCCCCCAGTTCCTCGTCGAACAGGACCAGCGGGTGCATCGAGACGAATGACGGCCCATCTGCGGAATCGGTCCCATTCATCTCACGAAACGCATACACGTGCTCGGGCGCAGGCAACCGGTCGATCGCCGTGTGCGGGATTCTCAGCCCGCCCATCCGATGCATCGCTTCGACCGAAAGATCCTCCGCGGAGACTTCCCAGTCTCCTCCGCCGTTGGCATGCACACTGTCGACGTAGACCAGACGGCGACCCGCGAGCAGGTCCAGCTTTCCGAAGATCTCTTCCAGGGCGTTCAGAATGGCGCGGCCCATCCGGTCGTAGTGATCCTGCGACCGCTGCCCGAGCGCGCCGTGCCCCAACTCGCGGTTGCGATACTGAACGAGGCGGTCAAACAGTTCGCTCAGCCGCACCGTCGTTCGGGCGCCCGATTGACCGCTCAGCGCGTCCCGCAACGCCGCGTCCAGGCCGGCCGAACGAGGCAGATCGTCGCGCGGCGAACCGAACAGAACGTCGTAAACCTCGGTAAACCCCGCGTCGCCGCGGTCCCTGAAAACCGGAGTCAAACTGCGAACGTATTCCCACCAGTGGCCGAGCGCCGGCCGCGCCAGATTCTTCAGCCGCGCCGCCACCTCAGGATCGTGATCGTCCGAATCGGTAATGAGGTCGGCGTACTCCGCGACGACCACCGAGGAAAGCAGTTTGAGCGACGCCTCCCAGGTGTAGTACGCCGCCTGATGACGTTCCAGCGGCGTCTTCGCATTCTCCGCGCGTCGGAACAACAGCGCAATCGGCAGCGGGAGCCCGCGAATGAGGTCTTCGTCAAAATGAGACGGATGATGCATGGGTCTCCCAGACGCTCCAGGCCGCCGTCGGGCGGCTGTTGCCAATCGATCACTTCTTTCCTGTTTCCTGCGGCCAATGCGAACCAGTTGCGTCCTCAAACCGCCGCCTCGACAGGCCTGAGAAGCAGCGTCGTCGACACGGCCGGGGAGGTTCTCCCCCGCAATTCCCGGCTCTCGGTTAGACGCGGCACGGCGCGTCAGTTTACCACGACTTACCCCGCCTCCGGCTCACGCCGGCCGCTCCGCTGCGAGGCAATCACCGGCAGCGGGCGAGCGTCATCAGCACGAAAGACGTGCCATAAGGCTTGTGGTAATCGTAAAGCGGGTAGTCCCACCACGATCCGTCCTTCTCCTGCCGGTCCAGCATCAGCCGCGCCAGATGCGCCTGGTACTCCGGCCGATCCTCCTCCGGCAATTGCTCAATGCAGTAGGCCGCATAGTAATGGCCGAAGTAGTAGAAGTATCCGGCCACCTGCATCCATGCTTCGTGCGGAATGGGGCGTTTCCGGCCGATGTCGAGCCACCCGTTGCGGGCGAACAGCCGGTCCAGCCATCGCCGCAGCACGTCGTCGGTCACCTTCTCATCCCCCCACAGTCTCAGCGCGACATTGCACGCCTGCGACCGCCCCAGGCTTCCCCCCGGACGGTTGACCCCCATCCTCGGGCTGTCCTTCAGATATTCGCCGTACAGATAACTGAAATCGGGCAACCGCTGCCGCAACGTCGCCGCGATCGCCTTGTCGACGACCTTCTGCGGCGGCTCAAACCCCGCATCCGCCGCCTCCCGAAAGGCGACCAGCACGGCAGCGTTGACGAAACTGATCGAACTGCTCGACGGCTGCTTCGTCTCGTACCGGAAGTCATAGTAGCCCCAGCCGCCGTCAACCGATGCGTACCGCGTCAGCATGTCGAACTGCAATTCAATCAGTTCGCGAATCCGTTCCCGCCGCGTCTTGTCATCCGGCACGCGTTGATCCATCCGCACCAGGGCCTGAATCGCATAGCAGTGCGTCCAGACGTTGTACATCGCGTCTCCCGTCGCCCGGCGGACGCGGGGCAGGTTCTCCATCAGCCATTCTTCCGCCGGCTCAAGCGCGCCGACCACGTCCTCCCGGTCGCTGCCGGTCTCGATCAGCGCCGAGATGCACATCGCCGTGACCGCCGCTCGGAACGCATGATGCGCGCCGGGGATCGGCGCGTAGATGTTCAGGCCCTTCGTGCGCGTCGCCGATCCCCACGATCCGTTCTCGTTCTGATCCGCCAGGAGATACCCGATGCCGTCGTCGATCGCCTCTTCAATCTCGGCGCCCGACGGCGCTTCGATCGGGTCAAGCCGAGGCCACTCCCGCTGTACTCCTTCGACATCCGGACCGTCCTCGCCTCGCACCGTCGACACGGCAAGCAAAAACAGGCAAGCAGCAAGACAACGCGCGAACGATTCAATCAACGTTCGATCCAATTCTGGGAGTGCAAAGAATCTCATGACGCGGCTTGGGGATCACAGCAGGGAACAGAGGCAACAAAAAACGGAACGACCACGAAAAACAAGGAAAAGGGGATTCAATGGAAGCGGAGAGTTGGTCTCGCTTTGGCATCACTTTACGCCTGTCGTAGCCGTCTCACCGCCGTCTCCGGCCATCGGCTCGTCGAAGTTTCTCGAATTGACTCCTTGGTTCGCTTCGTTTCCTTCTGTGCCATCCAGCCGTCACTTTCTTCCCTGTTGTGGAGGTCACTCCGGTTTCTTCAGCAGAATCTTCTCTCCCGCCTCAAGACCGGACAGAATCTCGACCTCCTCTCCGCTCGTCTCCCCGACCGCCACCGATCGTTTCTCCGGTTCGCCCTCCTCCACAGCCACGTACACATACTTCTGCGAATCGTCCAGTTCCTCGGTAAAGACCGCAGTTTTCGGCGCTGTGAGTGCATCCGGCTTGTTGACCACGGTAATTCGAACCGTGCAGTTCATGCCGGGCACGAGTTGCACATCGCCCCGGTCCATCTCGAATTCGATCCGGCCGTCGAATGTTCCGTCGCTGATCGGAATCGATTCCACATCCTTCACCACCGCCGGCAGTCGCACATCGGGGAACGCGGTCGGCACAACCACGCCCGTCGCACCCGGCTGAACATGCCGCAATTGTGCTTCAGGGATATTCACCCGCACGAACGCCGGGCCGGGCGTCACGATCGTCATCACCACCTGGTTCGCGGAGACCGAACCGCCCGTCCTCAACTGCTTCGCAATGGTCGCACTGACCGGCCAGCTTCCCCGGTCGCAGTGTCCGTAGTACACGATGCCGTCCGCAGGCGCCTCGACCACCATCAGTTCCCGATCCGCCTGGAGTTGCTCGAAGTTCTCCTCCGCCTCCTGCCGCGCATGACGCAGTTTCTCGAGTTCGATCCGCTTCTCCTCCAGCGAGCGCGGCAATGTCTCTTTGGCGCGGGCGTACGCAATCGTCGCCCGCTCCAGAGCGTCCTTCTGCCGCTCCTCTTCGCGCGGCAACTCCTCCTTGATTTGCCGCTCGTAACGCAGCCGCGCCCCTTCGGTAAAGAACTCCGTCTGCTCCGCATCGCGCCGCGCCCGCTTCAGGATGATCTCTTCGGTCTCCTCCGTCAGATCGTCCTCTTTGTACATCTGCTCCAACTGGTTCAGTTCTTCCAGCGCGTATTCCAGGCTGTATTCAGACGCCTTCAGGGAGTTCTCAATCGCTTCACGGCTTCGCTTCGCGCCGATCTCCACGAAATACGCGTAATCGTCTTCGGCTGCCTGTTTCCTCCGTTCCGCCTCTTTCAGGTCGAGCGGCACCGACGCCTCCAGTCCCGCCAGTTCCAGTTCCGCCTGCTGCAGATTGAGCGCCCCCAACTCCAGCGCAAACTCCGCAGACGTGATCGCGTCGTCGATCTTCTCCGTCTCGAACCAGAGAATCGGATCCCCCTGCTTCACCTGAGCCCCCTGCGGGACCGCTTTTTCGACGACGAAACTCGACCACACTTCCGGCCTGAGAATCACCTCGCTCATCTGCTCGGCTTCAAACGTCCCCGACAGACTGACTTCAACTTTGAACGGCTCCGGCTCGATGGTGTGCGTCGGAGGAGCCGCCTCGTCCTCTTCCTGCGCAGCCACGGGCGCGGCCGCAATCAACCAGGACAAACCGAACATCGACCACAACACAGACAATCTCAGCATGGCGTCTCTTGCTCCTTGCGATCGGGGCCGCATTGCCCCTGCCCTGTATGAATCGCGGCGACCCCCGCAACAGCCGGTCGCTCGCCTCGAAACCGATCCACTCGATTCTAAACAGTCAGCGACCGGCCCGATAGCATCCCTGCACACCACGCCGAACAACACGAAGCATCGCCACACCCCCGTAGTACAGGTCGAAAACCTGCCGCCACGTCGGCGCAATGCAACGCCCCGGTCCTGCACTGGAACCGGGGCGCTGTGACATTTCATCTCGTGCGTTCGATTTCAATCGTCCCGCGCGAAGTCAAACATCGGCGTCGACAGATATCGCTCACCCGAGTCGGGCAGCACAACAACGATTGTCTTGCCTTCACTCTCAGGGCGTACGGCCACTTTGAGCGCGGCCGCCATGTTGGCCCCGCAACTGATTCCACAGATGATCCCCTCCTCTTTGGCGATGCGGGGCGCCAATTCCATCGCCTCTTCGTCCGTCACCTGCACCACTTCATCAACCAGCGACATGTCGAGAATGTCCGGCACGAAACCCGCGCCGATTCCCTGAATTTTGTGCTTGCCCGGACTGCCGCCGGAAAGGACCGGGCTGCCCGCCGGCTCGACCGCGATCGACTTGATCGCCTTCCCCTTCTCCTGCTTGATGTACCGCGTCACACCGGTGATGGTGCCGCCCGTTCCCACGCCGGCCACGAAGACGTCCACACCGCCGTCCGTATCGTCCCAGATCTCCGGCCCCGTCGTCTTGAAATGGATTTCGGGATTCGCCGGGTTCTTGAACTGCTGCGGCATGTAGTATTCGGGGTTCTCAGCCAGTTCCGCGGCCTTGTTGATCGCCCCCTTCATGCCGTCCGCCCCCGGGGTCAGCACCAGATTTGCCCCGAACGCCTTGAGCATCATCCGCCGCTCCACCGACATCGTATCCGGCATCGTCAGCGTGAGCGGATAACCCCGTGCTGCACACACGAAGGCGAGAGCGATTCCCGTGTTGCCGCTGGTCGGCTCCACCACGTGCATGCCGGGCTTCAGCTTGCCCGTCTTCTCCGCGTCCCAGATCATCGCCGCACCGATCCGGCACTTCACGCTGTACGCAGGATTGCGCCCCTCAATCTTCGCCAGAACGGTCGCCTTCAGACCTTCCGTCAGCCTGTTGATCTTCACCAGCGGCGTACGGCCGATCGACTCGGAATTGTCACTGTACGTCGGCATCTTGACTCTCCTTGAAGTGTAAGATGATCCCCGGACGACCGGCTTGGCGCAGTCCACGCTCTGCTAACGGTCACTCTGTGCGCATTATGAAGAGTGCGCGCGACAACGGCAAACGAGATCCACCGTGTTCGCCGCTGCCGTGCACGGCAAAGCCGAGAGGCATCAGCGAGTGGCGTGCAGCAGATCCGCGACACTGACTACACTGCGCATTGCGTTCACTCGGATCGTTCGAGTGCCTCCAAACCATGCACAGCCTGACTGAACCTGCGATGAAGCACAGATTGTCATCAATACCGAGCCAATGGCCGTTCCTTACATGCGTCGCCGTCCTGTTCGTGGCGCTGCAACTCACCGCCGACGACAAGCCGGACGACGACAGCGCCGAGAACGACTACTCCGCTGAACTGCCGGCGATTCCCGCCATGTCCCCCGAAGAGTCACTCGCGGCGATGCAGCTCATCGACGGCTTCCATGCCGAACTCGTCGCCAGCGAACCGCTGATCCGCTCCCCGATGGGGATGGACTTCGATGAATACGGCCGCGCATTCGTCGTTGAGTTGCCCGAGTACAACCAGTACGCCAGCCCGGAGCCGCACGGAACCGGCGCGGTCAAACTCCTCGAAGACTCCGACAACGACGGACGCTTCGACAAAGCGACCGTTTACGTTGAAGACCTGAACTATCCCACCGCCGTCGCCTGCTGGAACGGCGGCATCCTCGTCGGCGTCGCCCCCGACATCCTCTTCTGCAAAGACACCGACGGCGACGGAAAAGCCGATGTGCGAGAGACCCTCTTCACCGGCTTCGGCCAGGACAAGGCGGGCGAAGGCATGCTCAACTCGTTCCGCTGGCGGATCGACAACCGGTTCCACATCCCCACCGGACTCGACGGCGGAGAAATCGTCCCGGCCGGCGAAACCGGCGAGGCCCCACCCGATCCGATCAACGCCCGAGGCCAGCACCTGCTCCTCGATCCGCTCACCATGCAGCTCACGGCCGCCAGCGGCGGAGGCCAGCACGGGATGAGCTTCGACGACTGGACGCTCCACGGCTTCGTCTGCGGCAACAGCGAGCCCGTCCATCTGCTCATGTACGACGGCCGCTACATCGCACGCAATCCCTATCTCGAAGCGCCCGCCGCCGCGATCAACATCGCCCCCCAGGGCAAGTACACAACACTCATGCGGATCAGCGAGGTCGAGCCGTGGCGCATTCTCAGAACGCGGCTGCGCAGCAAGGGCCTCATTCCCGGATCGGACGAAGGCGGGAAAGCGTCCGGATTCTTCACCGGGGCCACCGGCATCACCGTCTATCGCGGAGACGCCTGGCCGGACGAATACAAAGGGCAGCTCTTCGTCGGCGAAGTCGCCAACAACCTCGTCTACCGCGCCCGTTTGGAACCCAACGGCGTCGGACTCACTGCCCACCGCGCCGACCCGAAACAGGAATTCCTGGCGACAACCGACAACTGGACTCGCCCGGTCCAGTTCGCCAACGCCCCGGACGGCACCCTCTACCTCATCGACATGTATCGCCAGTTGATCGAAGGCGCCGCCTTCCTCGCGCCCCCGATCCTCAAGCACATGGACCCCGCCGCCGGGTCCGACATGGGCCGTATCTACCGCATCGCTCCCGACGGCTTCGAGTTCGAACCACCCCCTCGCCTCGGCGATCTGGACTCGGCCGAACTCGTCGCGTTCTACGAACACGAAAACGCCTGGCACCGCGACACGGCGTCGCGACTGATCTACCAACGACAGGACCGCGCAGCCGTCGCGCCGCTGCGGTCTCTCGTGAAAGAATCCGAATCGCCGCTTGCCCGCGTCATGGGCCTCTACTCCCTGCAGGGACTCTCGGCTCTCGAACCCTCGATGATCCTGCCGGCCCTCCAGTCCAACGATCCCCGCGAGCGGCAACACGCCCTGCGGCTGGCCGAGTCCTTCTCCAACGAACCGACGATTCGCCAGGCGGTCCTCCCCCTCGCCGACGACCCCGACCTCCGCGTCCGTTATCAGGCCGCATTCACTCTGGGTGAGTTTGACGGCGAGCAGGCGACCGCCGCACTGGCCCGCATCGCCGTCCGGGACGGAGCCGACCCGTGGATGCAACTCGCCGTTCTCAGTTCCATCGGCAACCGTCGTGGTGAGTTCCTCGCCTTGCTGCTCCAGGACAGGGACGCCCGCCGGACCGCTCACGTGAAATCTCTGCTCAAGATCCTCTCAACTCAGTTGGGCGCCGCGAACCGGCAGGACGACCTCGCCCTCTTCATCCGGCAGATCGACGCACTGTCGAGCCAGCCTGACGGCAAACCGCTCGCCGAAGAACTGGTCAAGAACGTCGTCAGCAAGCAACCCGCCGTCAGTGAACTCCTCAGCGGCGCCGCCGGCGGCAAGGCGCAGGAGATTCTGGCCGCGATGATTCGCGATGCCCGCGATGCGGCCGGTGACGCCGAACTCGCCGCCGAAGCCCGTGCGACGGCCGTTCGCACTCTCGCCACGGCCGACTTCGAGAAAGTCGACGACCTCTTTGAAGAACTCTTGCAGTCTCAGCAACCGCAGCCGGTGCAACTCGCCGCACTCGAAACACTCGCCCAGTTCGACAATCCGGGAGTTCCTGCTCTCATCCTCGAATCCTGGCCTTCACAAACGCCCCAGTTGCGAGCCACCTCAATCGAAACCCTCTTCGCCCGTCCCGACTGGATCAACGCCTTTCTGGACGCCGTCGAGGATAAATCGATCGCCTCAGCCGATCTCGATCCGGCCCGCATCGCGCTCCTCAAGGAACATCGCAATGAGGACATCCGAGACCGCGCCCGGGAACTGTTCGCCGGCACGGCGCTCGCCCGGCGGCAGGAGATCGTCGACGCCTACCAGCAGGCGCTCGAACTGCAAGGCGACGCCGACCGCGGCCGCACGCACTTCCGCAAGACCTGCGCCACCTGCCACAAGCTGGAAGGCTTCGGAGAATCGATCGGAGCCGACCTCAAGGCGATCCGCGACCGAGGCCTCGAGGCAGTCATGCTCAACATCCTCGACCCCAACCGCGAGGTCAAACCGCAATTCCACAGCTACGTGATCCTGCTCGAAAGCGGCCGCACTCTTACCGGCATGATCACGGCCGAATCAGCCAACAGCCTCACCATCCGCAAGCCCGACAACACCACCGACACCATCCTGCGAGTCGACATCGAAGAACTCCAGAGCACCGGCCTCTCTTTCATGCCCGAAGGCCTCGAAAAACAACTCGACCACCAGGCCATGGCCGACCTGCTCGCATATCTGAATTCAATCGAGTAGGGCCGGCTTTGCCGGCCGGATTCATCCCGACAAAAAAGCGAAAATCCTGCAACGCACAGCCGTTCACCCAACCGCCCCAGCCATCGACCATTAGCCATTCCCCCACCCTTGCGATACAGTAAGAGCCCGGAATCATGCCAGGGCGCCGTCCACTTCCCCCCGGTGATCCGATCCAAATCAACCGCCATCATCCTTTCCGCTAGCGCGAGACAATTCATGACAAACCCAACAAAAAACGGCCTCTCCCGACGCGACATGCTTGGCACCTCCACCCGCCTCGCCGCCGCAGGGGCGCTGGCGAGTGCAGCCCTCCCCAGGGCCCACGCCGCCGGTGACGAAACCATCCAGATCGCACTTGTCGGCTGCGGTGGACGCGGCAGCGGCGCCATTCGCGACGCCCTCTCGCGGCAACAGGGACCGACCAGACTCGTCGCCATGGCCGACGTCTTCCCCGACCGGCTCAGCGGCAGCTTCGCCTCCGTCAACAGCCAGTTCGAACAGCAGGTCGACGTCCCCGAGGAACGCAAGTTCATCGGCTTCGACGCCTACCAGAAGGCCATGGACTGCCTCAATCCCGGCGACGTCGTCATCCTCACCACCCCGCCCGCCTTCCGCTGGGTTCACTTCAAGTACGCCATCGACAAGGGCCTCAACGTCTTCATGGAGAAGCCGGTCACCGTCGACGGTCCCAGCACCCGCAAGATCCTCGAACTCTCCGAACAGGCGGACGCCAAAAATCTCAAGGTCGGGGTCGGGCTCATGTGCCGTCATTGCGACGCCAGGGGCGAACTCTTCGATCGCATCCAGGCCGGAGAAATCGGCGATCTGGTGCTGATGCGGGCCTATCGGATGCAGGGCCCCGTCGGCTCGGCCTTCTCGGAACCGAAGCCGGAAGGCATCAGCGAACTCATGTACCAGATCCAGCGGTTCCACTCCTTCCTCTGGGCCAGCGGAGGCTGCTACAGCGACTTCTTCATTCACAACATCGATGAGTGCTGCTGGATGAAGAACGACTGGCCCGTCCAGGCCCAGGCCTCCGGAGGCCGACATTACCGGGGCGACTACATCGACCAGAACTTCGACAACTACACCGTCGAATACACCTTCGCCGACGGGTCGAAGATGTATCTCTACGGCCGCAACATGGTCGGCTGCCACCAGGAGTTCGCCACGTACGTCCACGGGACGAAGGGTTCGGCGGTCGTCTCCGAGTACGGCCACACCCCCGCCCGCCCGCGAATCTACACCGGCCAGAAATTCGACAAGCAGGATCTCGCCTGGGAATGGGGCAAACCCGAGCCCAACCCCTACGAACTCGAGTGGGACCACCTGTTCATTGCGATTCGCGAAGACCGGCCCTACAACGAAGCGGTCCGCGGCGCAAAAGCCAGCCTCGTCACCGCAATGGGCCGCATGGCCGCGCACACCGGCCAGATCATCACCTACGACCAGATGCTCAACTGCGACCACGAATTCGCACCGACCGTCGACCAGTTGACGATGGACGGTCCCGCCCCGATTCAGGCGGACAGCGACGGGAAGTACCCGATTCCGCTTCCCGGCATCTTCAAGGACCGCGAGTTCGACGTCCTGTAGCTCTCGCTCACCCCGCCGGTCTTCGCAGTCGCGCAGCCCGTCGACGCCCTCGGCGGGCTGTGGTTACGCGGCAACCGCCAGCACCGGTCGCTACGTGGCGACTGCCAGCACCGGTCGCTACGTGGCGACCGCCAGCACCGGTCGCGCAGCGACGTACTTGATCATCGTCACTTCGTTGCCATCTTCATTGAAGTCGATGAGGTCCATGAACGTCCGCATCAGCAGCAACCCGCGCCCGCACGGACGGTCCACGTTGATCGGATCAGTCGGGTCGGGAAGCAGATGCGGATCGAAGCCCGGCCCCTCATCCCGCACCACATACCGGATGCGATCCTCGCCCAGGTCGACGTCGACGTAGATGCTGCGGTCCGAATAGGGAAGAATCCCGGCCCGTTCTCTCGCCAGGTCATAGTACGCTGAGTGATTCTCTTCGCGCAGCTTGGAGTCCACTTCCAGGTTTCCGTGATACGACGCGTTCAATAACGCTTCCTCCAGCGCCACCCCGACCCGCAGTCGCTCGCTCTCTCCCAACAGCCCCATGTCCTGAATCAGCCCCTGCAGATAGGCGACGGCCGTCGTCAACAAGGCCGGATCATTGCTGAGGACGAAGTTCGCCTGCAGCGAACGCATTCGTTCCAACAGCGCGCGACGGGTCTGCTGTTCTCCGGAGATCGCCAGCACGCGATCCACTACCAAAACCAGGTCGTCGCTCAACTCATGCTTCGGCACGTAACTCGCCGCGCCGCTCTCCAGCGCCTCAACCGCGATTCGCTCGCTCCCCTGAGCCGTCATCAGGATCACGGGGATCAACGGAAACTGTCGCCGCACCGCCTCGACCAGTTCCAGACCGTTCATCTCCGGCATCTGCAGGTCGGTCAGAATCAGATCGGGAGGGTCCGATTCCAGTCGTTCCAGAGCTTCCTGCCCGTCGCAGGCGTAACTGACGCGCCATCCTCCCTGCCGTTCCAGCAGACCACCCGCAATGCGGCGGTCTGTCGACGAATCGTCAACAACGAGGATTTCCGGCATCGGTTCCCGTTCCTCCCGGGCTTGAGCCCTGCCAGTCTGTTTGCTCGATACCATGCACGTCTCGCAGCGGAGTTCCAAAAAACCACCGTGAAGACGAATTGAAACCTCGGTCAACGCCAGCGTCTGACCGACGATTCCATCTGCCCGATCGGGCGACCTTTTCGACGTGAGATCTGCATAATCCTATCCGGAACGCGCGACCACAAGCAACTGAATACGCGAACCGGTCCGCAAAAGCCGGCCAAAGGCAGCACCCGACGCCGTCAAGTTGACTGACCTCATCTGACCGGACCGTTTCGTCATCGATGAGGCGGCCGTCATCTCGCCCCAGCCGGCAGGATCGATTCAACCGCCAAAGTCGCACCGGGTGGGGATGCATCAATCGTTGTCATCGATCGAATCACCTCCCATTCGACCGGCCCCATGCCGTCACACACTGGAGTGAATTTACTCGGCGCGATCGGTTTCCGATAATGCTGGTTGGTACATTCCGCTTTCCACAATCCGTTTCTCTCAATCCTGACAGCGATTCGTCCCCCGGCTCTTGATGAACGGACCCGCACCGCCCAAGACCGGCAGCCCCCTCTGGATCTGGCCGTTCGAATTGACCGAGCAGATCGGCGAGGGAGGTATGGGCGTCGTCTACCGGGCTCGGTACGTCGTCAATAACCGGCAGGTCGCCGTCAAGATGCTGCCGGCCGACGTCAACGACAAAACGGCGCTCGCCCGCTTTGAACGAGAGATGGCCGTCCTCAAGGAGATGCGGCATCCGAACATCGTCCGGTGCTTCGGCGGGGTTTGCGAAGACAAGCGCCGCTTCTACGCGATGGAACTCGTCGAGGGCGGTTCTCTCGAAGACGTCCTCGAAAAACGGGGGCGCCTCTCCTGGGAGCAGGTCGTCGAATACGCACTCCAGATGTGCGCCGCACTCGACTGCTCACACAAGCGCGGCGTCATTCACCGTGACGTCAAGCCCGGAAACTTCCTGATCGCCGCCAACGGGACGTTGAAGCTCAGCGACTTCGGTCTGGCCAGCGTGGCCGCCAGTCGGCGGATCACGCATGCCGGCAAGACCGCCGGCACATTTCTCTACATGGCGCCGGAGCAGATTCGCGGCGGAGAAGTCACTCCCCAAACCGACCTCTACGCCCTGGGCTGCGTGCTGTTCGAACTGCTCACCGGCCGCCCCCCTTTTGTCGCCGACACGCCCGCCGGGACTCTCCATCTGCATTGCAAACAACCCGCGCCGCGCGTCTCCGAATTCGCGCTCGACGTCCCCGCAGCCCTCGATCAACTCGTACTCCAACTCATGGAGAAGGATCCGGCGAAACGGCCGGAATCAGCGGCTGCGGTCGCCAGAACCCTCCGCGGCGTCACGCAGACAGTCACGGTCGTCTCCTCCCCCAGGAAACCGGGCGTGGCGCAGACGGTTGGAAATCGTCCGGTCACCGTGGCCGAACGTCCCGCCGCAGAAAGTGAGACGACCCCCGCAATCCCTGCTGTGCCCGAGATACCGCGTTGGATGGCGGCGGCCTTCGCCGGCGTCACTTTCGCGGCCGTCTGGCTCGCGCTGGCCCTCGTCCACCAGAGGTCCGTTACGGCGGAGTGGGAACAGTACTGGATCAGCGCCCTGCAGGATCCCGATCCAACCGTCCGGGTCGCCGCCGCCAGGGGCCTCGGCGAAATCGGAGGCGCGAGCGAAGCCGGGATGGAGGCCCTTGCCGAGAGCATTTCCAGTGAAGACCCGGCCTTGCGGTTGGCCGGCGTCACCGCCCTCGGCAACGCCGGTGCTGCGGCCAAGCCGTATCGCCCCAGACTCATCGCCCGACTCAAGCAGGAGCCCGAAGAAGCGGTCCGCACCGCCGCCAATCTGGCCATCCAGCGAATCGATGAGGCGGAAGAACCGGCCGGAGGCGGATCTTACCTCGTCGGAATTCTGGTGATCCTCGTGCTCGCCGCCGGCGGCTTCGCCTGGTATCGCCGGCGTCGCGCCGGGCCTTCGGGCCGGGAAAAGAAACCCGGCCCGCCGATCGTCACTCGGACTCAGTGAGGTCCGTCGCCAGCCCCAGTTCGGCCGCCACGTTCTGCATCGCGGCGATGACGAACGCGATGTGCTCATTCAGATCGACCCCGAGGTCTTCCGCGCCGCGCACAATGTCGTCCCGGTTCACAGCGGCCGCAAACGTCGGCGTCTTCATCTTTTTTCGCACGCTCTTCGGCGTCATCCCCTCCAGACGATTCGGCCGCACCAGGGCGCACGCAGTAATGAACCCTGCCAGTTCGTCGCAGGCGTAGAGCGCCTTGTCCATCAGAGAGACGCGTGGGCAGTCGGGCAGGTAGTCCGCGTGCGACTTGATCGCGTAGATCACCTCCGCCGGATACCCCCGGGACTCGAGTATCTCCGCGCCTTTGAGCGGATGATCCGGAGGATCGGGCCACCGCTCGTAGTCGAAATCGTGCAGCAGTCCGACGCGACCCCACGTCTCTTCGTCCTCGCCGAACCTCCGGGCGTACGCCCGCATGGCCGCCTCCACGGCCAACATATGCCGGATCAGGCTTTCGCTGTGCGTATACTCCCGCAGCAGCGCCAGGTCTTCGTCTCGGGACATTTCCCTGGGTCGGTTGATAACAGAGAAATCGAAGTCGTTGCCCTGCGGTCTCAAGGCACTTGGGACCGTATCATCGCCGGCCGGAGCGCTCAGCACAATCTTCCGATCGATCCGCCGTCCCTGTTCTGACATGCGACCAGACGAACGCGGAGATCGTGATCGCTCAATCCCGGCCGAAAAACCCGTATTGTCGGGAACCGGCGTTTCTGGGACCATTCTCCGCCCGCCCACCGGCGGTCCCGACTGCTCCGATCGCTCGAGTCTACAAACCCCCTCCCGCCGTGCCCCCCTCGCTCTTCGTCGCGCGCCCCCCGGCGGCCCGCCTTCCTACATGGGTCGGTGTCCGCCTTGCGCTGTGCGCGGCGCTCGGGCTGCCCCTCATCTCGGGCTGCGCGACCCCCGGCACGCAGGCCGCCGCCAGGCTCCCGTCTCGGCACCAGGTGCGGCTTGATCGGCTCGTCGTCAAGTCCGACTTCTCCATCTCCGACGACGATCCCCGCATCCGCGAACTGCACGACTTGAGAGACGAGGTCCGCAGCACCTTGCTGCTCCCTCCCCAACGAAGGCCGGTCGTCGTCTACCTGTTCCAGGATGAGGATCGGTACTCGCAGTACATGCAGGCTGCATTTCCCAACCTGCCGCAGCGTCGCGCCTTCTTCATCGGAACCCCCGGCGAACTCTCCGTCTACGCCTTCTGGGGTGAGCAGGTCCGCGAGGATCTGCGGCACGAATACACGCACGGCCTGCTGCACGCTTCACTGGAACACGTCCCCCTCTGGCTCGACGAAGGCCTCGCGGAATACTTCGAGGTCGCCACACAGGACGCTGCACGGATCAACATCGATCACGCCGAGGGACTGGCGACGATGGTCGCCAACGGCTGGCAGCCCGATCTCAAACGCATGGAACAACTCGAAGACGTCTCCGAGATGCAGCGGGCCGACTATCAGGAAGCCTGGGCCTGGGCGCACTTTCTGCTCAGTGAATCCGACTCGGGTCGAGAACTGCTGCTCGCCTACATGGAAGAACTGCAATCACCGGCGCCTCCCCCTTCGCTCGCTGATCGCATCAAAGCCGAGTTTCCCAGTCCCGAAGAACGCCTGACTGCCTACATCAGCACGTTCGGCGCCGGCGTCGGCCGCGCCCGCGTCATGCTCGGTCAGGATCCCGACGCCGAAGAACCCCTCATCCAGCCCGCCGGCGCGTCACAATAACGCCACTTCGGACTGCGGCGACCCGTCGCCGCTTTTGCCTACTATTTTCCCGAAAGTCGCTGCACGCGAGTCAAGCTTCAGCGACCAACGGGAGCGAGTTCTCGCTTTCGAGCGGTAGCTCGCATGGCCCGAGGCCCTGCCTCGGGCTATTGCTCGACCGTCTCGTCCTTCTCACCGCCAACCGACGCCTCAGCAGCAGCATCCTCGACAAACGGATGCGTCTGCTCCCACTCCCGCCAGAAGTCGGCCGCACGCGTGTTCCGCCACAGGCAGAGCGCGTTCCCCACGTGGCTGAAGTACGTGTAGCGGTCCAGTATTTCCTCCTCGGTCTCCGCCAGTGTCGTGTCAATAATCCACCGCGCCGCATTCTCGATGACTTCGTCAGACGGATGCAGATCGCGCGGCGCGATCGCCAGCCATTCCAGGTGATGACCCGTCGCAATCACCTGCTTGTAGAGTTCCTCGTCGATCGGGTCTTCGACGGCGGCCGCGCCGTCCGGCCAGTTCGACGGCCAGTGGCCGTCCTCAAACTGTGACTGGGCGATCTCGTCCCGAACCCGCTCGAGCCGCGCGTAGGCCGCAGCGCGGGCGTCGTCCGACAGGATGTCGAACTCGTCGTCCAGCCGCACCAGCAGCATCAGCGAGTAAACGCGGTGCGTCCCGCTGCAGACACCGAGCTGCTGTTTGCCCCGCAACAGACGCTCCACCAGCAGATCGAACGAGTACCGCCGTCCCTCGCCGCCGATCCATTCCCGCTGCGGCGGAAGCCACAACCCGAACGCCATCGCCGTCCATTCCGTCTCGCGCTCGTCGAGACGAAAGTCTCGGAGCGACTCGTTCAGCACGTCTTCCATCGTCGCGCCGTGTCGCCCCGGTCCGTACACGGGAGAGTCGAGTCGCGCGCCCGCCTCGGTCAAGCAGGCAATCCAGTGATCGTGATGCACCGAAGCGCCCGATTCCCTCCCGTACCGGATCGCCAACCCGCCGTCGCGTTCCTCGATCAATGGTTCGACGCCCTCGCCCCAGGAGAGCACGTAGCGCGCGTGGTTCGTCAGAAACTCCCGCATCTCCGCCCCGGAAAGGACCGCCGGGTCGTCGAATGTCGCGTCGACGCCCCAGGTCCGCAGCGCGTGCTCCACATGATTCGGCCTGAGCTGCTCTCGTGGAAACCGGGGCTGAATCTGCTTCAGCACACCGGCCAGCTCCTCGTCACTGACCAGGTCCAGACGATCGTAGAGAGGAGCGACTGCCAGCGGCGTGGTCCGCTCTATCTTCGGAGGACGAAACGCCTCCCGCCCCCCCAAGTCCTCGCGCACCCGGTCCACCGTCGCCGGCGCAGCCAGCGCCACGGCAATGCCGAACGCCGTCACCACCCCGGCCTGCACCGCCACGATCGCCTTCCAGGTCATCCGCCGTGCTTTCATTCGTTCACTCATCTCACTTCACACCTTGACACCTTGTGCCCAAACTTCTGTTTGGGCACAGATCCGGTGATTCCAGAGCTTCGATCCCAAACGGACGTTTTGCATCGAGGAAACAACCAGCCTTCTCCTCCGCGTAACCTCCGCCTCTCCGTGCCTCCGCGGTAAACCGTCTGAATGATCCACCCTAGATCGGCGACTTCCGCACGAAAATCACCGCCAGTCGATCCTCGTAATCGACCGTCCATTCGTCATGCTCTCTGAGTTCGCGGATCAACCCCCCGCGCCCCGCCTTGTCGAGCAGGACCGTATTCACGCTGTAGCGATCCAGCCCGCGCGACCAACCTTCAGCCGCATGGGCAATCGACATGTAATCCCGCCAGACATCCTCCGGAACAAGGTGCGCGTGGGAATTGACGAAGGCCTCAATCTCCGCGGGCCCCGCCCACAGCAGGTAATCGCCCCACTCGTACGTGTTGAACACCTGCCCCTGCGGCGGATTCCGTTTCAGATAGTCGACTGCAGCGATCGGCGTGTACGCCGACACGCTCCGCTCGAAACGGTCCGCAATCTGCTCCTGATCCTGCGGACCGCCGTGCAGCATCGTCAAACCCAGCGGCGTATAGGCGAAGAAGATCCAACACAACCCGAGCGTTGCCACCGTCCACAATCCCCCACGCGGCGACGGCTCTGCCGCAGACCAATTGCGATTCCAGATCGCTCCCAGATGCAGCGCCAGACAATAACCGGCCACAGGCGCCCACCACACGATCATCCGCTGATGCCATAACGCCAGTCCGCCCAGTCCGCTCAGCAGCAACACTTCCCACGCCGCGATCCGCCTCGGACTCAGCCGGTAAACAACCGCCAGCGCCAGCACCACGACCGCCGCCGCCTGACCGTGCAAAAGCTGGATCGTCAACGGATCCCATTCGACCAGGTCCAGCAGATTCGGATTGCTCCCGAACGACAGCACCTCGGCATACAGTGCCAGCCCGTAAGGATTCAGAAGCGCCGCAGCCGCTCCCAGTTGCAGCAACATCACCCCCCGCCATGCCCGGGGGTTCGCGAGCAGCCGCACCCGAAAACGGTCCCGCCGCCACACGTCGATCATCTGCCCCACTGCGAACAAGCCCAGCGTCGCAAGCCCCACGGAGAACGAACCGTGCAGGTTCGCCCACAGCGCGAACAGCGCCGGAACGGCGAACCAGTCCCACCGTCGCCTCCTCCCAGAGACCAGCAGCGCTAGCAGCGCCGCAAAGCAGACCATGCCGGCCAGTTGTGGTCGCAGGATCTGCAGCGGATGAAAACAGACCGCCAGAAAGACCACGCTTCCCAATATCGAAAACCACAATCGGCCTGTCTTGCGAAACGCCATGATCGCCAGCAGTGCAGCGATGAACGTCACACCGAGTGCGTGCAGTCCGACCAGAGACACAACGCCCCACTGCGAATACGCTCCGTACCCGATCAACTGGCTCAGCCACGCCGTATCGACGAACGGCACGCCCTCGGCCAGCGGCATCAGCGGTTCCGTCGTCGGCAGCGCGCGTTCGGAGATCATCCATCGCGCGTACGACAAGTGCCCCCACACGTCGGTATGGGCGACTCGCGTCAGATTTGCGTCGACAGGAACGAGATACGGATAGCTCAGCACGAAGAACAATCCACCGAATGCCGCTGCAAACGCCGCCGCAACGCGGGGAAACTTCAGCCATTCCGGCAGGCGATCCTGAAGCACGGAGAGGTCCGGCGGACTCGAAGAGGAACGGCGCTTCATCACCACCTCGGATCGCGTGTCCTGCGGCTCATCCAGGACGGGAGTGCTCATGCTTTCCTCACTGTATGCAATATCCTCGCCGGCTGTCGTCTGCCGAAGAGTCACTGGCCAGGCCGATCGGGTTTCACAGACAGGCCAAGCCCCGGAAGGGCAAGCCTTGGGAGGGCGAAGCTCCTGCTGAGCCGCTCAGCTCGAAAACGAGCGTCCTACCAGAATACGGTCCGCCGCGACCGCCGGAGGTTCGGCCTCAGTCGAGAACACCCCTCGACCCACTCACCGTTCCGGTCGTGACGATTCCACCGGTTGCCCACCCGTCTCCCCCAACTCGCACCTCGATTGGCGCACTAAACGCGATTCATCGCCTCGCATGTCGACTCGTCGTTTCGCAGTCGACACAATACAGGTTCACGATTCCTCCATCTCGTCGAGCCCCACGAAACCGCCGAACTCTCCCCTCAGTCCGCGTGTCCACCCGCGAAACTCACCCCCGGAAGGATCCCGGAGTCTCCCATGCCCAAACAAGCCTACAACGGTCCGCTGGAACGCGTCACTGACTACTGTTGGCGGATCCCCAAGTCCTACAAGCCGGAAATGCGCGTCGACGGACTGATCTACGCCGGCGAAGCGCTCATCGACCAGGTCCGCAGCGACCAGGCCCCCGACCAGGTGGCCAACGTCGCCACGCTGCCCGGCATCCAGCTCGCCAGCCTCGCCATGCCCGACATTCACTGGGGCTACGGCTTCACCATCGGCGGCGTCTGCGCCACCGATCCGGAAGAAGGCGGAGTCATCTCTCCCGGCGGCGTCGGCTACGACATCAACTGCGGCGTCCGCCTGGTCCGCTCCAGGCTGCATTACGACGACATCCAGTCCCACCTCGCTCCCCTCGTGGACGAACTCTTCAAAAACGTCCCCACCGGCGTCGGCCGCGGCGGCCGCTACAGTTTCTCCCATGCTGAACTCCGCGAACTGATGGGCCAGGGCCCCCGCTGGTTGCAAGGCCGCGGTCTCGCCGTTGACCGCGACATCGAACACACCGAAGCCCGCGGCTGCCTCGACGGCGCGCGGCCCGACCTCGTCAGCGATCGGGCGCTCCAGCGCGGCGCGAACCAGTGCGGAACACTCGGCTCAGGCAATCATTTTCTCGAAGTCCAGGCCGTCGACGAAATCTTCGACGCCCGCGCCGCCGAGGTAATGGGACTGACCGAGGGCATGGTCTGCGTGATGATCCACTCCGGTTCCCGCGGTCTCGGTTATCAGGTCTGCGACGATGCCCTCCGCGCGCTGCGCGGCGTCCCGGAAAAGTACGGCATCAATCTCCCCGACCGGCAACTCGCCTGCGCGCCGGTCAACAGCCCCGAGGGCACAAAGTACCTCGGCGCAATGCGCGCTGCCGCAAACTACGCCTGGTGCAATCGCCAACTCCTGATGTGGCAGGCCCGCGAAGTCTTTGAGACGATCTTCGGGGAAACCTGGCAGGATCTCGGCATGGACCTCATCTACGACGTCGCTCACAACATCGCCAAGTTCGAGCAGCACCGCATCGAAGGCGTCGACAAATCGGTCTGGGTCCACCGCAAGGGCGCGACGCGAGCCTTCCCCCCGCACCACGATGAGACGCCCGACGAGTACAAGGAGATCGGCCAGCCCGTCCTCATCCCCGGCGACATGGGCCGCGCCAGTTGGGTTCTCGTCGGGCAGCCCGGTTCGATGGAACAGACGTTCGGCACAACCTGCCACGGCGCCGGCCGCCAGATGAGCCGCGCCGCCGCCGTCCGTCACGCCAAGGGCCGCCGCATCGACCGCGAACTCGCCGACAAAGGCGTCATCGCCCGCGCCCGAAGCTGGAAAGGCCTCGCCGAAGAACAGCCCGACGCCTACAAGAACGTCGACCTCGTCGTCGACACCGTCCACCACGCCGGCCTCTCCAAGAGAGTCGCCCGCATGCGCCCCCTCGGCGTCATCAAAGGCTGACCTTCCCGTACGAAAGGTTTTCAACCTGTCGAGGACACACAATTCGGTCTTGCGCTGCCTCCGAGCAGCGTGTACTGCGGAGTTTTGGCGGGGGTCAACTCACCCTGGCGGCACCAATAACACGGACGCATTTCGTACGCTGAAGGCGTACGACAGCAAAGCCAGGGGTCAGCGAGCAACGCGAGCGCCACCCCTGGTTGGAAGCCCACGCAGCCGTAAGAACTCTGAAAGAGTTCCACACCGCAGCGCGGCAGCCTGTCGAACGCCTTCACCGTTCTCGCGCGTCAACCGCAGATTGGCGAGCGGCCGGCGTCAGCCGGCCGATGCATCCCCAAGCACTCGACCACCGAGACGCACGTTGATTCACACCCCTCACTCCTGCCACGGCGCCTCATACTGCAATCCCAGCCGCACAATCTTCTCCAGCAGCATCTCGTAGGAGACCCCCGCCGTCTCAGCCGACTCGGCGAAGTCCTCGCCGTACGAGAGATTCGGATTTGCGTTCGCCTCCAACAGGTAGAACCGGTTGTCCTCCGTCAACCGCAGGTCCATCCGCGCATACCCGCTCATCTCCAGCTCCCGGTACACCTGCTTGCAGACGTTCGAAATCCTGCGTCGAACCTCCGGAGCAATGCCCCGCGCCGCCCGCGTCGTTACGCCGTACTTGTCGCGATACGCCTCATTGAACTTGATCTTCGCCGTCGCAATCCGCGCCTGGGCCTCCGGCATCCGGTTGAAGTCCATCTCCCAGATCGGAAACGTCTGCAGCCGGTCGTTGCCGATCACGCCCACGTACAATTCCCGTCCTTCGATGTACTCCTCCACCAGCGCATCCCCGCCGCCGCTCTCGTGCAGAAAGTCGACCCGCTCATGCAGCGCCGCCGCGTCATGCACGACCGACGCCTGGGAAATCCCGTGTGAGGCGTCCTCCCCGTCCGATTTGACCAGCAGCGGGTACCGCAGATCGCGCGGCAACCGTGCCCTGCGCCCCTTACGAACCACCGTAAACCGCGGCGTCGGCAGATCGTGATGCAGCAGGATCTTCTTCGCCAGCGCCTTCTTGCGTGACAGCATCGTCCCCAGCGGGTTGCACCCGGTATACGGCTGCCGCATTAACTCCAGATAGCTCACGATCGCATGGTCATACAGCGTCACACCGTGGAACTCCTCCAGCAGCATGAACGCAATGTCCGGCTTCCAGTCAGCAATCGCGTCCTTCAGCGGACCCAGATCGTCATACACCCCCAGCGGATGCACCTCGTGTCCCAGCTCCCGCAGCGTCTGGATCACGTCGAACTCGCACTTCCACTCTTCAATCTCCTTGTCGGTGTAACCCTCCATCGTGTCGGGGGGAACCAGACCGTCCCGCACGAGGACGAGAATCCGCTGCCGCTTCATAAGTCCTTCCGGGCTCTCCCGCCGTGCACCAAGTTCGAATGCCGCACACGCCGGCTCATGGCTTAATTCGCTGTGAATCCGGCATGATACCCAATCCTCCGCCCAGTCCCACTCCCGGTCCCTCGACTGCTGATTTTCGGGTTGGCGGGACTGCTCATCCGCACAACGTGGACGCATGGTAAAACAATCCGCTCTGATCGGCCGACTGCCAATGGCAATCGCGGCGTGACGAGCCGCGCCCCGCGTCTGAGCCTGGCGGGTCTTTGTGGCTTTGCATCTTGGCGTCAAGAATTGCAAAGTGTGGAATGCGCCCAGGCGAACCACAGCCTCCATCTTCGAAACGGCTGCGTCCCGAATGGAATCCGACAGCAGGCAACGCCCCCTCCCTCCAGCCCACCCAATGAGCGCCCCCACAGCGACCAGCGACGCACTCGATCGCATCCGTGCCGCGTACTCTCCCCAACTGATCGGCGCCCTCGCGCACCAACTGGCCGATCTGCTCCAAGCGCACTTCGAAAAGGTCGAAGACAAGGACGGCCCCGTCCTCAACTGGTCCCCCCCGCAGGATTGCACTGCCGCAGCCGCGGAATGGCTCGACCGCCCCCCACTCGCCGTTTCGCACCCACTCGACACCAACCGCTTCGTCGAAGAATTCACGCACCGCGTCCGCGCCGTCCTCGAACACGGCAACAATCTCCACCACCCCCGCTATCTCGGACATCAGGTCCCCGCCTCCGTCCCCATCGCCGCGCTCTTCGACGCCATCGGCTCCGCCACCAACCAGGTCATGGCCATCTACGAGATGGGCCCCTGGGCCACCGCCATGGAACGCGCCATGATCGAAAAGGTCGGCCGGACGATCGGTCTTTCGGCTGGACAGTTCGCCGGGCTCATCACTCACGGCGGATCCCTCGCCAATCTCACCGCCCTGCTCACCGCCCGTAACGTCTCCCTCAAAGCCGCTTGGGAGACCGGAGTCCCCACCGGTAATCCACGCCCAGTCCTCGTCGTCCACTCAGACGCCCACTACGGAGTCACCCGTTCCGCCGGCATCCTCGGCATCGGCACCGAAAACGTCCGCCGCGCACCGCTTGATGATCGCCGGAGGATGGACCCCGCCGCCCTCGACGAACTGCTGTCCCAACTGAAAGGTGACGGACACCCGATCGTCGCCGTCTGCGCCTGTGCCTGCGCCACTCCCATCGGCGCGTTCGACCCGCTCCCCGAGATCAGCGACGTCTGCCGGCGACACGGCGTCTGGCTGCACGTCGACGCCGCGCACGGCGGAGCCGCCGCTTTCAGCGACCGTCACAAGCATCTCGTCGAAGGCCTTGCCCAGGCCGACAGCTTCGTGTTCGACGCGCACAAAATGCTCTTCATGCCGGCCCTCTGCGCGTTCGTCTTCTACCGCAACCGCGAACACCGCTTCGAAGCCTTCCGGCAGGAGGCCCCCTACCTGTTCGATCCCTCAGCCCCCGGCATGGCCGAGTACGACAGCGGCACCATGACCGTCGAATGCACCAAACGCGCCGCCGCTCTCGGTCTCTGGGGCGTCTGGTCGCTGTTCGGACCCCAACTCTTCGCCGACATGGTCGACCACACCTTCGCCCTCGCGCAATCGCTCTACGAACGACTCACCGCCGCCGAAGACTTCGAGCCACTGCATGAACCACAATGCAACATCGTCACCTTCCGCTATCGCCCGCCCGGGATGGCAAACGCAGACACAGCAACCCTCGGCGACTACAACCGCCGCATCCGCCGCCGCCTCATCGAATCCGGCGAGTTCTACATCGTCCAGACCAACCTCAACGGCGCCGGCGCACTGCGCACCACGATCATCAACCCCCTCACCACCGAAACCGAACTCGACCACCTCCTGCAGGCCATCCGCCACACCGGACAGGAACTTGGCGGGGGGTAGAGCGCTTTGCGGATCAGTGTCGACGAGCTGTCTCGAAGAATCTCAGGCTCACAGTCCGAAGACCGCTCGATGCGGACAGGAACTGGGCAGCACGCCCTCAGCGGAGCGCAGCGAAACAATGGGCGTGGTCGCTACGAGACTGTCTTGAGAGAGCGACTTCAACAAGTTCTTCGTCGATCCCGCACTCGCCCACGCCCATCGATCCATTTCATTCCGATCTGGGCTGTGCCACCCGCCTCGCTTGCCTGTGATAGTCGCAATTAGATTCTGCAAACGTCGGACTACGCTGCGGCGCGGCGCACGAGTGCTCAGGATTGCCCACTTCAGGTAATCCTCTGAATCACTTTGAATCGGCCCGCACGAGTGCGCCACGCCTCAACCCAAGGTTCAGAGTCACGAACTGTCAGCACCATCAACGTCTCGTCAATCAAATGATGCCAATCGTCATCCGCACACGGCCAGTGCCAACCACCGAGTACTGCGTAAACATCAGATTCATTGTAGAGCGGAAACTCATCCAGCCAGACTCGCTCATACTCCCGCACAATGTCTGCATCGTTGAAGTTGTCGTTATAACGCTCTGTGCGCTCCCACCCGTGCGAGCGTATCCAATCGCCGACAGCATCCGAACCACGAGCAAACACTGCGTCAATCGGAGGTAATACCGACGCAGGATGCGCGTAAAGTTTCGTGCCTGCGCAATCTGGCCATGAGGGAACAACTTCCACGCGACCACCCTCACACTTCTCCTCGTCGGTGAAGATGCGGAGGTAGCCGCTGACAGAGGTCGACAATCCACAAACATGCCGCGAATCAACAGTGATCCAACAATGATGTCCAGTCCTCTCAATCTGACCCTCGTCTCTCTCGTGCCAAACGGCGGCAACGGGTCCCCTGCCTTGCGGTCGGAGAAACATAGAGGGCCGCTGCAACTCCCGCCCCTCTGCAATGAGTTGCTCAGATGTCATGTTCGCAAGGTGGGCAAACTTGTTTTTACGAGGATTCTGCCAATCACAGTCGCGGTCGGCCAATGTTCGCGAACAGCCGGTACCGGGTCAAATCTGTGACCGCTTCCAGACGATGATGTCGTCCAGAATCTGCCCCAACGACAACGACGGCTTCACCCCCACCGTCTCCCGCAACCGGTCAACGTTCGGCACGCGCCGCCGCACGTCTTCGAAGTCGTCCCCGTAAGCCTGCCCGTACGGGATGTGTTCGATCGGTATCGCGGGGTCAATCTTGCCGATCACCGCCTCCGCCAGTTCCCGCACCGACACCGGCTGATCGCTCCCGATGTTGAAAATCCGCCCCTCCGCGCCCGGTGTCTCCATCAGACGGACGACGCAGTCCACCACTTCCCGCACGTGTGCGTAACACCGGATCTGTGAACCGTCGTCGTACACGACCACCGGCCCCCCGGCCAAAGCCTGATCGACGAATCGCGGCACCACCATGCCGTAGTTCCCCACCTGCCGCGGTCCGACGACGTTGAAGAACCGTCCGATCACAACCGGCACCCCGTGCTCGCGATGCTGCGCCAGCGCCAGAAACTCGTCGATCGCCTTCGAGCAACCGTAGGCCCAGCGGGGACGCGACGTCGGCCCGAACTGCAAGTCATCCTCTTCCGTCCACTCCTCTTTCGGGTTCTTGCCGTAAACCTCGCTCGTTGACGCCAGAAAAACCCGCTGCCCCCCGCTCCGCGCCAGCCGCAGCAACCGCTCCGTCGGATAGATGTTCGTCTCGATCGTCCGCACCGGGTCCTCCGCCACCAGCTTCACACCCACCGCGGCCGCCAGATGGAAGATCCACTCGGTTTCGAGCATCGCATCGGCGAGGGCCGTCTCATCCGTGATCGAGCCGGTAATCAAGCGCAGATTCGGATGCGATCGGACCGCGTCGAGATTCTCCCCGTGCCCCGTCGACAAGTCGTCCAGGACCGTAACGTCGTGGCTGTCCGCCAGCAGCCGCTCGGTGAGGTGACTGCCGATGAACCCGGCTCCCCCGGTGACGAGACATCGGGCCATGCGGGACCGCTCTCTTTGATGTTGAGATGCTGATGAAGCCGCCCGGGCCGCTGCATGCGGCCGAACGGGCTGCCCTGAAACGCCGAACCGGCGGTCAACCGAAGTTAGACGATGCCTCATCCCGTCGCCAGCGACTTGCACAGGCCGCCCGCTTGATTCCGACTGCGGCTCAGTTCGAGACCACGCGCGTCCAACAGCCGCATATTCAGAATTCTTGGCGCAATCCAGACAACCGCGCTAATCGTTCCAAACAGACTCGCGCCCGCCCCATACTCTCCCGCCAGTCACAGCCAAACCTGGGCAAATCGCAACCTTCGTACATGTCGTGAGTTATCGCTCCGCGAAACTCCCAGCCTCCGGCACAGACTTCCGATGGTACGGGTTGTGCCGATTCCACCGGTCGCACGGATCGCATGACCTGTCCGGAGGGAATCGATTCGACCAGATTTTTCGAATGTGGGGGATTTCGCGACTGCAGCGGTTCCGTGGCGAGCCGCCGGTCAACGTGATGAGTGAGAGCGTGTGTGGCGACCTGAGAAACCGCCACGCCGGCGATGACCTCGCCGGAACGATCCACTGCGGAATCGGCTGGGGACGTTCGCGTCCCCTCCGGTTTCGTGGGGGTTCGCAGCGCCCGCCCAACGACGACTGGCTGTCCGCCTCGAGTTCCCGCACGCCATCCCCCGCCGGAGGTCACTCATGGACACGCTCTCAATGCAACTCTGGAAAGACGAAGCCGGCTTCATCGTCTCGGCCGAACTCATCGTCGTCGGCACCGTCCTCATCCTCGGCCTGATTACCGGAATGGCCTGCGTTCAGGAAGCTCTGCTCGGCGAGTACAAAGAGGTCGCCGCCGCCTTCCGCGGACTCGACCAGTCCTACTACTACACCGGCATGCATGGTTGCGCCAGCGGCTGCTGCGGCGCCACCTCCTGGACCGCCGGCTCCTCCTACGGAGACGACAACTCCTGCGTCGAGTGTTTCGGACTCTACACACCAGGCCCCGCCTACAGCACCGAGTCTCCTCACTCAACGCCACCGGCGCCGGCGATCGTCCCGGACGACTGTCCCTGCCCGCCCGAAGCGACCCCCCGGAACCACGTGCTGCCGCCGCACAGCTCGCACGTCCCGTCACAGGCGCCTCCCTGCAATGACTGCCGGACCGGCAACGCCCCCTGCGAGCAGGCATGTGAAAACGCAATCGTCGTCCCCTACGGACCGCCGACCACTTCACCGCTCGACGCACCGCACTCGGTGCCGTTTGTCTGGTAACCCCTCCACGATCGCTGCCACCGCACCAACCGTTATGTTCGATTCCCTTGGCGCGAAACCTCTCGGCGCGCCAATCGATTGAATCAAGACAGCCGGGCCGACCGCACTGCCGGCAGCATCCACCCGACGGTTCACCACCGCGGCAACTCCTTGCACAACAGGGGGTTGCCGCGGTGTTCGCGTTGTCCATCCCGCCGAAACGGTTGACGCGGTCCGGCCAGCGGCACGGCCTGTGCGGATTCTTCCCGTCGTAACGCAGCGTTCGCCTGAAGCAACAAACCCGCGCTCGCTGCCCGCGATCCTTAACGACAGAGCCAATTGTGGCGCGACGGCGTGAGACACCGTCTCGGTTCGCCCGCTGATTCCGGGACGACCGGCGCCGCTTCGAGTGGCGGGTGAAGGAGCCGATTCAGCTCCTTCACCCGTTTTCCCAAAACGAACCGCTCAGGCAGCCGCCGGGCGAACGAACCTGACACGCTCCATCCTCAACCCACGGAGAACTCACCATGTTTCAATCACTTCTGAACGATGAATCAGGTTTCATTATTTCCGCCGAACTGGTGCTCGTGGCCACACTGCTCGTGATCGGCCTCATTGTCGGCCTGGCCGAGGTTCAACACGCGATCGTCAGCGAACTCAACGACGTCGCCGAAGCCATCGGCTCCGTCAACCAGACCTACTACTACAGCGGATTCAGCAAGCGGGACGGTTTCGGCGGAGCGGGATTCTTCGGCCTGCACGCCTTCACCCGGGGATCGGCGTTCATCGACCGGATGGATGCCTGCGACGGCAATGAGTGCGCCCTCGCCTGCGACGCTCCCGCGAACGAATCGCTGAAGGGCTACTACAGCGCGCCCCAAGGCTACTACAGCGCTCCGGGGGCGTATCACACAGTCCCCTCCACGACCGTCCCCTCGACGACCGCACCCGCCGGTGACCATCAGCCGCCCCGCGTGATCGACGAATCCGAACTCGTCGTCCCGGCCGAAGACTGCCCCCTCCCGCAAGCCGAGACCACGCATTGAAAGCACCTGTTCGCGCAGACCGGACTCACGCTCCGGTCCCCGGCCGGTCGGACTTTTCAAACCCCGGCGTGCATTGTTCATCAATCGAAACAATGCAACCGAGCCCTCACGACCCCAACCACCCTCCCTCGGCCCGGTTCGCCCGTCACTCGTGCAACGCACGGCGACTTCAGAAAAAAGCATAACCCAATGCAAATCTGGGAGATGCGACGAATGAGGCCCATTGAAATTCATCACGAAGCCCCCAGGCAACGTCCAAATGTTGCGAACTGGCAACCGCCCGGCACAGCAGGTGCAAAATGGTTGAGGAGTCGGATCGCCGTGAAAAAGGCATCCGACGCGAACTCCGCCTGTCAGCCGCTGGAACCAGGCTCCCTCCAGCCGGCTGACAGGTCTGTTCGCAATCGATGGCGCGTCCCTGAACAATCGATTCAAGCCGCTGAACACTCCAGGAGCGGCGCCAGAACCGGGCCACTCACTCTGACCCCTGGCCACTCGATTCCGTAACCGTTATCCCAGAAACAGGTTACACCATCGCTCCCGGTCGACCTCTGCGCGACTTCCGGCATCTCCCTCGCTCTACGGCGCGCCGCCTGCGTCGTCACCGACTCATGCCCTGCCTTCGATTTCAAACGTCATGGGAGCCCAAAAATGAATGCACTTTTGTCCCGGTTGTGGAGCGATGAAGCCGGTTTCATCGTCTCTGCCGAACTCGTCCTCATTGCCACAATCCTCGTGATCGGCTGCATCGTCGGACTCAGCGAGATTCAGCACGCAGTGGTCAGCGAACTGAACGACGTCGCCGACGCCGTCGGCAGCGCCAACCAGAGCTACTTCTACAGCGGCGCCTCCGCCAGGAAGAAGGGCGGCCAGGTGAAAGCGTTCGTCCGCGGCTCGCGCTTCTTCGATCAGATGGACGAATGCGACAACAACCAGTGCGACCTGTCGTGCGACAGACCGGTCGCCGAGGGCCCCAAGCGCAGTCACTATTAGACGCTGCACCCGACGAACTGGTCATCGTCGGGAATCGGCAATCGGTCAGGTCTTCGCCCCGGAGCGTTCTCGCTCTCGGGGCGATTCTCTTTTCTCAGAATCGCCAAGCGCCCAAGCACTCAGTTCAACTCTCCCACCGAACTTCTCCTATCCTCCCCGATCGCCGTTAAATTGCCCTCCCCGATGCGTTTTTGACCCCGCCAACGCCTTTCAAGCCAACAGTCTTCGGCTTTTTGGCACAATCCGGCCATCCGTCATAACCGTTACGCTCCGTACGGCCGATAACCTCGATACTGGATTCTGATGATGCGCCAGGCGCTCGCGGCACGGTTGCCGCGCTTGCGTCAGGTGCGCGACTGCCATGAGGGTCGCTATGCTGGCTCGACTGAACCTGTGCGTACTCGCAGCGTGGACGGTGATCGCCGCCGGAAACGTCTACGGCCAGTACGGACCGCCCGGCGGCGCATACAGCCAGATGCATGCGCAGCAGGCCAATTACCAGGCCTTCACGCCGCATCCCGGCTATTACGGACCGCCTCCCGGATCCGCCGATGAACAGGTCGATCCCAGAATCATTACCGAACTCCTCCCGGCCGACAGGGGATTCTTCTGGGACACACAGTCCCGACTCGAAACGGCCATCGAGGACACCAGTCACGGGGCCTGGTTCCGCCTGGAATACCTCAACACCTTCATCGACAACCCGGGAGACACACTCCTGGGCGCTCCCCTGCCCAACGTACCCAACCCGCGGGAGCCCTTCCTCGTTCAAACACCCAGCGGAGCCGTGGTCAACGCCCGCGTCCTCGACGTCAGCGCTGTCAATTTCGACAACATCAACGGAATTCGCGGAACGTTCGGCATCCCCTTGCAGCCCGGTACCATCGAAGCCAGTTTCTGGGGCACCAGCGAATCCACCTACCGCTTCCGATCGCCCGAACTCCCCGCCACCAATCCGCTGCAAACGGTCGACGTCATCGCCACCAGTCTGCTCACCAACAACGCGCCCGGCGGCTTCGTCGTCCTCTATGACAACTCGTTCCGTTACGACTACGCTGCCCAGATCTTCGGGGCGGAAGCCAACTTCGTCTACAACTACCACAATCCCCGGCTTGGACTCCGCTGCCTGCCGATCTTCGGCGTCCGCCACACCGACTATGACGAAAGCATCAAGCAACGCGGCACATTCAACAACCGCTCAGGCATCGGCGTCACTCCCGGCGGCGCGTCCCCCATCCTGCCCGTCCCGCTCGTCCGACAGATCGACTCCTGGGTCGACAACAACTCCTATGCCTTGCAGACCGGCTTCCGCACCGAGTTCGCGCATCAGTACTTCACCCTCGGCGTCGAACCGAAGGCCGGACTCGGCATGAACCACTACGAGGCCACCGTCCGTACCGTCGACCTCCGCGATTCGCCCTTCCCTCCCATCCAGGACGACGGTGTCGTGACCTCAAACATCCAGAAAGACACCATCTCCGCAGTCTTCGACCTGCAGCTCTACGCGAAAGTGCACCTTTCCGATTCCTGCCGCATCCGCGTCGGCTGGAGCTACATGTACATGGGCAACGTCGCCCGCGCCGACAGCATCATCCACTACAATGACCAGGGACTCGCTCTCCCCCCCGCAGTCACCGCCAAGAAAGACGACCAGAGCATCTGGGTCTCGTCATTCACCATCGGCGGAGAGTACATCCTTCCCTGATCGCCGCTCACATGTAGGGTCCGCTGCGTCTGAACAACTCTTGCAAACAACCCGCGAACAACACGTTCGCGGGTTGCTTGCGTTGGTCCGGATGCTTCACAGGCATTGCCCCGTCAACCCGGACGTCACACACCCTGCCGCACCTGCTTGGGATCGCGCCGCGCACCCGATAGAGTGAGACCCGAATCATCCCCGGTCTCTTCTTCGCACAACGCACGGCCGCCATGCCTCACAGAATCGCCTGCTTCCCCAACTGTTACGGACGCTTCGGCGTCCCCGCAGCGCTCCCGCTGATCGCTGAAGCCGGCATCCGGTTCGTCGAACTGCCCATCAAGACCGACGGAGTCCCTTCCTTTTTCGGCGAAACCCCCGTACTGACCGACCGCAGCACCGACGCGGACGTCGCTCGAGTCAGGCGCATGATCGCAGACCACGGGCTCGAACTCTCGAGTTGCAACATCACCAGCGGCAATCCGCTCGACCGCACAATGGTCGACGCCACCTTGAGAAAGCTCGATCTCTCGGCCCAACTCGGCGTCCGTCTGGTCGTCGCCGGAGCCGGACAAGCCGACACAACCGAGCAACGAGAAACGCTCCTCGGTCATCTCCGCGAGATCGGCGATCACGCCGCGAAGCTCGGCATTATCTACTGCTTCGAGACCCACCCCGGACTCTGCCAGAACGCCGACGGCATGCTCGACACGATGGCGGCGCTCAATCACGATTCGCTCCGCCTCAATTTCGATACCGGCAACGTGCTCTACTACAACCGCGACGCCGACGTCATCGATTCACTCCGGCGCGTCATCCCCTTCGTCGCCCACGTGCATCTGAAAGACTCGAGCGGCAAGTTCGAGGACTGGTGTTTCCCCGCCCTCGGCGCCGGTGGAGCCGTCGATTTCCGCAGGGTCCGCGAAGTTCTCGATGAAGCCAGATTCTCGGGACCGTGCAGCCTCGAAATTGAAGGCGTTCAGGGGGAAGAGCCTCCGTCGCTGGAGACATATCAGCAACGTGTCGTCGACAGCATGCAGCACCTCCGCGTCTGCGGGTACATCGATTGAATCACACGCAGTATCATGAATCGCGTACGCCGCCTGCATTGAGGCCGCTCACGCCGACCATTCAAGACAAGACCGCCACACTGTGTTGCTGCGCACATTCTGCTGGCTCGTTTTCGCTGCATCGCTCCTCCTGAGCGGCCTCGCGTGGATGGTCTCTGAGCCAATGGCCGCAGATTGGGCCCTCGCACGAACCGGCCCCGACCCCTACGCCCGCTTCGAAGCCTCAGGCGCCGCAATCGCTGGACTCTGGGTCGCCCGCTGCCTCGCCCCCTCCCTCACCGTTGCCGCATTCCTGCTGCTCGCCAACATCGGGCGAGTCGAGCGCTTCGCAAACCGTGCAGCGCGCGGTCTGAGATCAGCCACGCGGGTCCACTCGGCTGTCCCCTCACAAGCCGAGATCGCGCGCCGCCCCCTGGCGACCTGGGCCCTCCGCAGCTTGTTGCTCGTCTGGATGCTGCTGGCGGTCTTTCACACGACGGCAGCCGCCCGCAAACGCCTGCTCGACTGGCCCGTCTTCAGGCTCCGCACCGGCGAACAGATCCTGCCCGGCATGAGTCCCTCCAATCGGGAAGTCATCCGCTACCTGCAGCACGCCACCCCCGAAGACGCACGCATTCTCGCCGTCAGCGATCAGAAACTCTTCTTCCTCTCCTACTACCTGCTGCCGAGGACCGTCTTCAGTCCTACGCACCCGGAGAGTGAATTCACCATTCCCCAGCCCAATCTGCAGCGACAACTCACGGCCTACCGGCTGGATGACCTCAACGAGGACTACATCCAAAGCATCAACCCCGACTACATCCTCGAATACTTCGAAGGTGACGCTTACGTCGAGTCCGAACGCTTGCTGGAAGACGAAGACTGGGTCGCGTTTCTCCGCGCCAAGCGCGGCGACCCCGGCTTGACCCCCGAGTACGTCGTCGTTTTGCGCCCTTATCGGGAGCGCGGCCCATGACGACCGCCGCCATCCTCCTCCTGGCGCTCGCCGGGCAATGGCTGCTGGGACTGGCCGCCGCGAGACCTCTCCTGCGCCGCACACCATCGTCTCCCCTGCTCACGGCCGAATCGAGCGGGCTCGCGATCCTGATCGGCGTCGCACTCACCGCCTGGCTTTCGTTCATCTACGGACTGTGCGGAGGCCCGCTCAACGCCGCTCTCAGTTGGACGCTCACGCTCGCCGGTTTCGCAGCCGGAGGCACAGTCATCTGGCGGAACCGCCGGCATCTCCTCGAGCAGGATCAAACACCCGCCGACGCCGATGAGAAGTCCTTCATCCGCCTCTGCCATGCCGTTCTCCTGATCCTGTTCCTCGCGCTCCTCGCTCAAACCCTGCTCACTCCCCAGCACCTCTGGGACGAACGGGCCATCTTTGCGATCAAGTCCGCCGTGCTCTTCGAGGACGAAACGCTCCGCAGCCCCTCCCTCACACACAGCGACTTCGTGCAGGGACATCCCCGGTATCCCCTCCTGATACCTCTCGCCGAAAGACACATCTATGGACTGCTCGACTCGCGCGACGACCGCTGGTCGAAAGTCCTCTTCCCCTGGCTCTACCTCGGACTCACCCTCTCCTTTGCCGGCGTCCTGCAACGGCACGTAAAAAAATCCGCCGCCTGGTTGTTCACTATCGCCTTGGCGACCGTTCCCTGCCTGATGCCCCACGAATACGGTTTTCTCTCCGGGCAGGCCGACGCCCCCGTCGGCAGCTTCCACGCCGTCTCCGTGCTCTATCTCTGGAGCATTCTCCGCCGTGCAAGCAACGCACCGGTGTCGCACGTCTCACTTGGAGACGCCCTGGCCGCCGGCGCCTGCGCCGCAGCCGCCGCGTTCACCAAGGACGAAGGCATCGCCCAGATCATGGTCGACGCAGCCGCCCTTGCCGTCATCGGCCTGGTCGCATTCCGGAGCCGCGCGTTCGTGATACTGCCGGCCGCCTTTCTCGCGACGATCGTACTCACCCTCGGCCCCTGGATGTGGTACCGGCAATCCCTCCCGCTCACCAATGAGATGAACTACTTCGGTCGCCTCTCTCCCGGTCTGCTCTGGCAGCGCCGCGATACGTTGAACTGGTCGGTCCCGCACGTCTTGCGCCGTCTCTTTCTGGAGTGGCGGACGCTCGGACTGCAATGGTGGCTGATGTTGGTTGCGCTCCTCACCGCACCGCGGATTGCGATGCGGCCGCCCCAGTTGTTCCTCATCGCCGATGTCATCGGCGCGCTCGCGGCCCTCGTCGTCGCCGGCATGCTCGCCCCCGCCGAACTCCAGGACCATCTTCGCGGTTCCAGCGACCGCTACCTGATGCAGATCGCCCCCATCGCCGTACTCTTCGCCGCCGCGCAGTGGGCCGCACCAATGGGCGATTCCCAGCATCGGTCCGGCGTCGTCTCTGCAGGAGACAACGCGTGACCAAGTCGTTGCCGCAACCAGACAGTTCCGCGACGCGAACAGAGCGCTGCATCCTGGCATTCGCGCTGTTGAGCGGCGTTGTTCTCATGACGCCCCTCCTCGATGCCGGCCCCTTGGTTCTCGACGAACACGGCTCTTACTGGCTTGTGGACGCCGAAGTGCCCGGCACAACACTCTCCCGCAGCCTCGACAACGCCGCCATTCCGCCTCTCTCCGCCTGGGTCCAGAAAGCCTTTCTCGCAGTCCTCGGCAAATGCGAAATCTCATTTCGTGCTTCGTCCGCCGCCTGCTATCTGCTGGCGATCGCCGTCACATATTTCCTCGGAAAGCAACTCCACTCCCCCCTCACCGGCGCTCTCGCCGCCGTCATCCTCGCCTGGCACCCGGAGGCCATGGACGAAGTCCGCATCGCCCGCTGCTATGGGTTGGTCATACTCACCGCCGCGGCCCTGCTGTGGGTCACCGTCCGCTGGACCCGCCGGCCGAATCAACCCCTCTGGGGCGTCGCTTGGGGCGTCGCAGCCTCCGCCGTCGCCTGGACCCACTACATGGCTCTCCCACTCGCCGGCTTCGCACTGCTCAGCGTTCCGTTCTCGACGGATCAACCCCGGCGTCCCACCCGGCTCGCAATCGGCTTCGCCGCCGCACTGCTCACAGCCGCGCTCCTCTGCTGGCCCCTCTTGCACGCCTTGCTCCGCATGATGGAGTGGAGCCCACTGCTCAACTACCAGCGCGAGACCCAACCTCTCTTCCGCATCATCGGCCCGCTGTGGTGGATCGGAGTTCCGGCCGGTCTCGCCGTCGCCTGGATCGCTGCACGCTTCTCCTCCGCAACAACCGATCCTCCTCCGCGCCCGCGCTTCCCCGCCGGACGACTCATCCTCTGGTCGGTCCTGCCCACGCTCCTCATCGCCGCCGTCGCCAGAGAAGACCTCACCAGCCTCGCCAATCCCCGCTACCGCGTCGCGTATGCCGTGCCGGCGGCTTGCCTGCTGGCGGGATTGTTCACTGCGCTCGCTCGCCGGCCCCGCAGAGCCTCCCTCGCGACTCTCGTCGCACTCCTCGCCGCCTGGAGCCTGTCGCCGCGAACCCCGTTTCAAACCGGCAGGCTCGGCGCACCAACCGCCGCAGAATGGCGCCGCGCCGCGCTCCTGGTCGAAGAACACGGCGAGCCCGGCGACCTGCTCTTCGTCCAGAGCGGATTGATCGAATCCAACCTCGTCCCCCTCCTCTTCGAGGACGATCAGTTCCTCGAGTACGTCGCCTGCCGCATGAGTCGCTTCTACCTCGAGTCCCCGCACCCCCGGCTGGGCCTCCCGTTCTTCTGGGACGCCGCCCCCGGCCCAACGGAGCGGTTTTCCAACATGCTCGCAAACAACGCCCGAACAGATCGCCACGACGTCTGGGTCGCCTCCGCCACCGATACCGATCTCAATCGCCGGTCGCTCGACGGAATCGAGCAGTTGCTCGCACAAGCCGGCTATCGGGCGGCTGAAGAATGGACCGAGTCATCGCTCGTCCTCCGCCGCTACCAACCGCCGTAAGCAATCTGGGAGAACATCCTCAACCGCGGCCGGCAGGCTTCAGAAACGCCCGCCACGAGGCGTACTTTTCCTGATTCAGATGCCGGCAGATCAGCGGGCTCCGCGTCGGCTTGACGGGAGGCCTCAGCAAACGCATCCCGGCTTCCTGCGGAGTCCGTCCCCCCTTCCGCACGTTGCAGGTCAGGCACGCGCAAACCACGTTCTCCCACGTGTCTCCACCGCCCCGACTGCGTGGATGGATATGGTCCAGACTCAACCGCGCCGAGGAATACCGTTCCCCGCAATACTGGCAGCGATGCTCGTCGCGCAGAAAGATGTTCCGGCGATTGAACTTCACCGCATTGCGCGGCAGCCGGTCGTAACGCATCAGCCGGATGATTCGCGGCGCCTGGATCTCGAAATTGACCGCCTGAATCCAGTCGTCCTCCTCGCGCCGGTCTCCCAGGGCAATCCGCATCTCACTCTGCTCGCGCCACCCCTCGAAGTCGTAGTTGTAGTAGCTGCCGGATTCGACGTTGATGACCTCCGCCAGATCCTTGAACAGCAGGCAGAACGCGCGACGCACCGAGATCACGTGCACCGCAGCAAAGTTCCGGTTCAACGCCAACACGCTGACCGACAGTCCGCCGGGGCGCCGGCCTGAACGACCATTCGGGCCCGACACGGCGACCGCGGCACTGGAGCCTGATTGCGGAACCTGAGAAATCATCCGCCCCATCTCCCCTCAAGCACGAGGACAGCCAAAATGAGTCAAAGCATTCTACTGCCGCCCCAAACCGGCGACAACTTCTCTTGATGAACACTGCGAGAAGACCGCAGACGCCCGAACCCACCCCCCAGTGGTGCGTCAATTCAGATTGTTGAGATCCCGCCGGGTGGCCCGGCCGTCACACCGCCGCCGAAGGCACAAGAAGCCGCCCCCAACGCTGCCGCGCGGTCCAAGATCTCTGTCTACCGACCCGCTGTCTCTATCACCGTGTGCCCAAACCGACGCGCCACCGCGCTACACCAGCTCAATCGGCACCCGAAGCCTCACCTCCGACGTGCTGTCATTCACGCCCACCGCCCCCCGCAGCTTGTTCAGTCGCTGACGATACGCCGGAACCTGGTGCAGAACGCGGTGCGCCACGTCCTGGTAGTCCCCCCAGTCATCAACCGAGACCCGCCGACCGGGAGTTCCCTGTTCGGTCCGCTCCCACAGGGCATAGATAAAATAAACCAGATCGCTCCCCCGGCCGAAAACGGGACGCCGTCCCGGTCCGTTCTCATACACTTCGCTCGGCTCGTCGTCGACCATCTTCACCACCAGACGCTGCGGTCCCCAACTCCGCACGTCCGGAAACCAGCGGTGTTCGCGCCCTGCCAGCACGCACTGCGCCGTCGGTGTGTCGGCCGACCATCCGAACGGCTGCGGAGACTTCGGAGCCCGTACCCGAATCAGAATCTCCAGCGTGTCCCGCTCGCTCAGTCCCCCGTTCGGCAGTGGAATTCGCTGTTCCCACAGGCCGGCGAGGTACAGGATCGTTCCCAGCGTTCCCAGCCGCGAATTCCCCGCCAGCACCACAACATGCCGTCGCTTGTCCGGCTGGTAGTAGCGCTGGATCAACCCGTAATCGACCCGGTCCCGCTCGTCCACCGACGTCGCATAGATCGCCGACCGCCGCTCGATCACCTTTCCGTCCCGACGCTCTCGAATTCGGTGAAAGTCGTCTGGATCGATCCGGCCCGGCTTGATGCTTTGCGGCTTGAGTTGAGTCGGAAAGAAGAACTGCGTCGACCGCGTGTCGAACAACTCCACCGCTTCCTCGCCGAAGATCCCGATGCGCCCCACAATGCACACCGTCTCGTCCCGCCGCAGCAACTGGTCCCACAGAGGCTTCTCGGTCGGAACGCGAATGAACTTCGTCTGCCGAAATTCCGGAAACGGCAGCAACCGAGCCAATTCCGTCACCGCGTCCTCGTCGCGGCGACGAAGACTGTCGTAAATCCGGAGCACGATCGTCGGCTCCCGGAACAGATCCCAGAACCAGCGGGCCAGCCCTCCCCGCGGGACGCCCGCCGCCGGAACTTCCCTTCCCTGCCTGCCGCCGCTCTGAAGCAGATGCGCCAGCAACGCGTGCACGCCCTGTCTCCAAGTGTCACTTCGCTCCTCGGCGATCAGTTCTTCCAGCAGTCGCGACAGATGCTGTTCATCCGGGTCGGCGCTCCCGGCGCGTATCGCTTCGCGCAGCGTGAGCCATGCGGCGCGGCGCTTCTGCTCATCCGGGGAGTCCAGACTCTCAAACAGTTCGTCCCACATCCCTCGCCCCCGCCCGGTGTTGCGCGCGTCTGCCTGAAGCTCAGACTCCCCGCCGGTCCCGCTCCCGCCCTGAATTCGACCGAACCGATCGGATCAGGTTCGGTGTAATCAGAAGTATCTCGACGTACCCGCCGCAGTCTCAATTATCGTGCCCTCGTGCTCGATCTCAATCTCATCTCCCCGAATTCTCTTTCGCATCGCCGCTCGGTTCCCGACCGGCGAACCGCATCTCGCCTTGTTCTCGGCACGGCCCACACGAAATCGAGCTTTCCCCGACCGCGCTCGCTCACAGGAGACTCGACGTGAACTCGTCCGAAAAACCGACCAGTCGCACCCGCCGCAACCGGAGATCCAACCAACGCAAATCGGCCAAACCGCCGCGTAACGCAGCGCGCGCCGCGAAACGCAGCACGGCCCACACCTCGAGCAGGGAAACGGGTATGCCTCACCCAGCCAACAGCTATCGAACTCCCGATGTCGAAATCTGGCTCGACGGGTCATTCCTGGAGGGTGGAACGGCCGACATCCGCTGCGGAGAAGTCATCATCGAAACGCCCGTCAGCCAGTGCAAATTCGCAGTCCTGGCGCCGCTCATCATCGCGGCGCACAGCGACGCCCGAACCGCCGAAGAGAATCAGTCCCAAGCCGACAACTGGGCGCCCCAGGGCTTCCTGACAACCTCCCAACTCAAGGCCCGCATCATCCGCTGGACCCAGGAAACCGTCAACGCGGGAGCACTCGCCAAGCACGTCTACCGCGTCCGCGAACTCCTGGAACTCCTCGCAGACGGGCACTTCATCACCCCCGATCCACACGCCTGGGCGCACGATCTTCTGGAGTCCGGAAGCCGAGGGTATCGGCTCTCAACGCCGGCCCGGCAACTGCACCTCAAACTCCGCCCCCCATTGCCCCCCGGCGGACTCCAATGGAACGACCCCTAACAATTCTCACAGCAGATTCAACTTCTTCGGACGCGACTCCGGAGGCTGACAGCAATCGTCGCACAGGCCCTGAACCTCCAGCCGGTGTCCCTCCATCCGGAAACCGTGCTGCTGCGCGATCTCCTGCAGCACGTCGTTGATGGCGTCGTTGTGAAATTCGATCAGCCGACCGCACTGCCCGCAGATCAGGTGGTCGTGCTGCGGATAGCCGTAGTCGTGCTCGAATATCTCGCGGTCGTCCTGACGCGCCACCTTCCGGATCAGACCGGCTTCCTGCAGTTGGCCCAAACAGCGATACACGGTCGACCGCGAGACCCGCGCGTCCCGTCGCTGCGCCATCCGCCGCTCCAACTGGTCGGCGTCAAAATGCTCGTGCGACGAAAAAATCTCCTCCACCACGGCAGACCGTTCTCTCGTCATCCGTAACCCTTTGGACGAGAGGAACTCCCGGAACTTCTCGATGTACTTCGAGACCGGCTGAACCGTGCCCTCGGCCGGTTTCAGGTCGACGTCGTGGGAGTGCGAATTGCGAACCGCAGGCTGCGCTGACATACGCTCAGACAGAGATCAATCGTGGGAGGCCGGGTGAGTGGACACAGCGGAAATCGAACGACGGCCCGATTTCTCCGCTCTCTCCACTGTAGGCCCCCTGCCGGCGAACCTCAACACACCCGGTGATCGACCAGGCGAAATCGCAACTCGCCCGATCGCTCAGCCGCCGCTCTGCTGGATTTCCTCCAGCAACCGCCCGACCGCGATTTCCAGCTTCTCCGGCGTCTCGTACGACCCGTCAGCAATCGCCGCCTGGATCGCGGCCAGCTTCTCCGCCCGAACCTGGGGGTCGTTCTGAATCTGGTCCAGCAGACGCGCGGCCGACGAAATCTCGACCTCGTCTCGCGGCGCCTGCAGACCGCCCGCTTCCGAAGCGGCAGTCGACTGGGCTGGATTCACGTGCACCGGACGAATCGGACCGGCGCCGCCGACTGATCCTGCACTGGTCACATCCATGTTGCGGTTCCCGTTGCGGTGACGGAGGGGGGTCTCCGGCCGATCATACCGGAATCTCTCCGATCGGGACAATACGGGCTCGCGGCGGACGCTGCCGTTCGACTCAGCCACTCCCCCCGCTCTCGGAGCGCCGACATTCAACGCACAACCCGGCGCTGCGCCAGCGAACGCAACTTCAGGAACAGCATCAAGAAACGCGATGAGATGAGACAGTTGCATGGATAAATCTCCGGCAACCGTCGTGGCGCTGCTGCGCGGCTTGCAAAGCAGCCGCGTCGTCCTGAGGGAATATTGGAACCGGCCAGTTGGCTGGAAAACGCCGCCCGATTCTTGGACGGCGGAGCCATTCGGAGGCCGGTCATCGCCTCTGAGGAGATCAATCGGCCGCGAGCCGTCGCCCACCACACAAAGACTCACCCAATAAACATATGTTCCCTATCCCGGCGTCCGGAAGTAGCAATCGTCCCGGTAATTCCGCCGTATGGAAACGATCCCCACCATGTCGAGCCGCCAAGCGTCAGCTGGCGGATGCCCCTCACACCCCCGCGTGGGCCGAAATCTCTTCGTCCCGGTGGTAGATCGCCCGTCCCCCGGTCCCCGCACCGGTCCCGCTCTTCCGACCCGGCTCCCATTCCTGCGGCACGTCGGCCACATTCCGCGGATTGAACTCCGGCAGTTTCTCACCAAGCTCCCGCGTCGGAGCGCCCGAGCCGATGCTCGGGGCGTGATCGTAGGAGTTGATCACCGCGAACAGCGGGTGGACCGCCGGCACCGGACCGATCAAGGCCCGCACCTTCGGCAGATTCCAGCACGGAACCTGAGGAAAGTGGTGGTGCTCGTAGTGGTACCACGTGTTGTGCGGCAGCAGCCAGTACCGCAGATACCACGGCGCATGAATCCGGTGCACGTCATGCGTTCCGACGTGCTCCGTCCAGATTCGCAGCCGGAAGATCGGCCAGAACACGATCGCCGTCGAGAGAAACCATACCGGCAGAATCCACAACTGATCGATGAAGTACAGCACAGTCACCATCGAAAGCCACCAGAACGTCGGCAGCAGACGATCGATCTTGCTCGTCCCCGGCCGCGCGTTCTGCGCAAGGTGAAACAGTTCCTTCACGTGCAGCAGCGAAACATCCTCCAGAAACCGGCGGACGATCGTCTTCTTCCCGGCCGGAAGCTGCCACGCCGGAGCACTTTTCTGCTTGTGATGCAGTTCCGGATCCCCCTCCGTGTTGAGATAGCGGTGGTGATTGAAGTGGAACCGCCGGTATCCCCCCACCGGGTTCGCGAACGGCCACAGGCAGAACATCCCCGTCAGAAAATCGTTCAGCTTCTTGTTCCGCGACGCCTGGCGATGTGAACCGTCATGCGCCATTAACGCCAACCGATGCTGTGCAACGCCGAAGCAGACTAGCGCCAGCCCCATCGCCCCCCACCGCCACGGAGAATCCCACACCAGATTCACAAGCACGATCGGAACGATCACCAGCATCCAGTCACCCGCCGTCCGGACGCCCCACTGAAACAGACTCGGCTGCATCAAGGTCCGCAAGACCTGCTTGTCAATCACAGGTTTCGCCTCGACGGCAGCCGGCGACATTTCGAGGACAGGTGTCGCAGTTTCCATAGCGTTAGAGTCTTTCGTCTGAAGACGAGCGCAATTCGCGCGCATGCTTCGCTTCGGTCGTTGGATTCTGTTGAGTTGTGGCAAACCAGCCACGCTGGGTCGTTGGATCGTGACAGGTGGTGAGCGGCCGGCGTCAGCCGGCCGTTGGGAGAACAGACGCTCAGTGTCGTCTTCCGTGAATCGCCCGCCGCTGAAGCAAAATGGACGGCGAGAACCTTGAGTGCCCTGCTTGCGGAGTTCTACATTAACAGGCAAACGGGCGCGGAATCAACGCAATTTGGCCGCGATCGCCGCAACTTATTGCGCTTTGCAAATCAGTGTTGGCGATCTGCCTCGCGGATTCTCGTTCTCGACAGTCCAAACACCGCTCGACGCGGACACATGGTAGAGCAATGTGTTCTACCCCGCTTCGTGCCGGCTCCCGGCAGCGTGCGGGTGGGCCTGATCGTACGTGTCGCGCATCCGCCGCGTGCTCACGTGCGTGTAGATCTGCGTCGTCGTCAGGCTCTTGTGACCCAGCAACTCCTGCACGGCCCGCAGATCAGCTCCGCCGTCCAGCAGATGCGTCGCGAAACTGTGACGCAGCGTATGCGGAGTCGTCAACCTGTCTAATCCGGTCGCCTGCAGATGCTTTTGCAGCATCCGGCCGATGCTCCGCGTCGTCAGCCGCCGTCCGAAACGGTTCAGGAACAACGCTTTCTGATCATCCGCCGCCGCCGATTCGTCCGGTTGCCGCACCTCCATCCACCGGCTGAGCGCCTTCGCCGCGTACCGGCCGACCGCCGCAATCCGCTCCTTCCGGCCCTTGCCCAGCACCCGCAGAATATTCGCCTCCCGGTCCCAGTCGGCGACATCCAGTCCGACCAGCTCCGCCACCCGCAGTCCGGCCGAGTACATCGTCTCCAGAATCGCCCGGTCCCGCAGTCCCAGCGGCTCATTCGCCGGCGGCGCTTCCAGCAGCGCGGCGACCTGCTCCGTCGACAGAAAATGCGGCAGCTTCCGTCCCACCCGCGGCGTCCGCAGCGCCTGCGCCGGGTTATTTTCCGTGATTCCTTCCCGCGTCGTGTACCGGAAATAACTCCGCAGGCACGCCAGCCGTCGCGCGATCGTCGTCCGCGCATACTGGCACTCGTGCAGATAAGACAGATACCCCCGCAGCACCGCCGTCGTCACCTGCGAGGCGTCGCTGATCCCCGCAGCCCGCTCCGTGAGATAGTCCGCGAAGCTCTCGAAGTCCTCGGAATACGACTTGAGAGTCAGCTCCGAAGCATTCCGCTCCACCCGCAAGTGCCGCAAGAACGCATTGACAGAATCAATCATCGAACAGCCCGAAATTAATCTCGAATCAGTCAACAGCGCCAGGAACAAGCCCGAATCCCTCCCGCACGGCACTCCCAACCCCCAATCCCCAACTCTTGGCTCTCAGCTCTTGGCTCTTGGCTCTTGGCTCTCGATCCTAGTCCCTCGTCCCTCGTCCATCCAAAAAGACACCCCGGTCGAGAGAGGCCTCGACCGGGGTGCTATCATGATCGCGGTGCCGGCGCGGGTTCGCTTCGCCGGCCTCACGCGCTTTCCCGATAGGTGGATCGCTCACGGGCCTCCGTCCGCTCTTTCAGACGTCGCACCCGCTGGCTCAAGACAGCCGCGTCGTACCAGGTAAAACTCAGTTCCGGGTCCGCCGCGTACCGCCCCAACATCTGCAACGTCTGGGCGTGGCTCTCGTCGTCGTACAGGAACACGTACCGCTCACCGTCCTTGACCAAAGCGAGAACGTTGATGCTCTCCGGCATGAGTGCTCCTCTGTGAGCCTGCGGCAAAACCGACGCCGCCCCCGTCGTTCGGTGATATCCCTGATCCGCTGCGCGCAGCGCAGACGGTCTGAAAGATTCTATCGGCACAACAGGGCGTCCGTGCTTGGCAAAAATGCCGCACACCCGCAAGGTTTCCCCGCATTCCGCAATGTCGCCCAACCAACGCTCACCGACCGTCTCGCCGTTTCGCCGCGACCATCCGTAGCGCATGCTGCCAGCGTGCGTCACCGTTGACCTGACATCGGGGTGCAATCCGTTCGAAAAGCGCAGCGCTTGACACCTTGTGCCCAAACTTCCGTTTGGGCACACCCGCGGGCACACCGAATCACGAACCGGCACACCCCAACATCACCTGCGGAACGAAAATGCTCCCCACCCGCCCGCCCTCGCTCCGCCCACGGGTCGCCAACCCTTCACACTCTCGCGTAAACTGAATCCACCGCAAACAGAATCACGCGACCACCCCCCGCACCCCTCCCATGTCCGTCCCGCAGGTTGTCATCGTCGGCCGACCCAATGTCGGCAAGAGCAGCCTCCTCAACTGGCTCGCCGGCCGGCTCGTCTCCGTCGTCGACCCCACCGCCGGCGTCACCCGCGATCGCGTCGCCAGCCTGTTTCACGAAGGCGACCGTTACTTCGAACTCGTCGACACCGGCGGCATCGGCATCGTCGACTCCGACGACCTCTCCGCCGACATCGAGCGACAGATCGAAATCGCCATCGAAGAGGCCGACCTGATTCTCTTCGTCGTCGACGGCCGCACCGGCGTCACCCCCCTCGACCGGGAAGTCGCCGAACGCATCCGGCGACTCGAACGCCCCACGCTCCTCGTCGTCAACAAGTGCGACTCCGAAAAAACCGACACCGACGTCTACGAGTTCCTCACCCTCATGGACGTCCCTCTCGTCCGCACCAGCGTCAAAGGCAACCGCAATCGCAAGGAACTCAGGGCCGCCATCCTCGAACATCTCCCTCCCGCCCGGGAGACGGAGACCACCGAAGGAGCGGCCATCGAATCCGACCCGGAACTCAAACTCGCCATCGTCGGACGCCGCAACGTCGGCAAGAGCACCTTCATCAATGCCCTCGCCGAAACCGACCGCATGATCGTCAGCGAAGTCGCCGGCACGACCCGCGACAGCGTCGATGTCCGCTTCGATCTCGACGGCAAGTCCTTCGTCGCCATCGACACCCCCGGCGTCCGCAAGAAGAAGAGCCTCGCCAACGACATCGAGTTCTACGGCCTCGTCCGCGCTCAGAAGAGCATCCGCCGCGCCGACGTCGTCCTCATGTTCTTCGACGCCTCGAAGACGATCTCACAGGTCGATAAGCAACTCGTTGAATTCGTCCGCCGCTACTACAAGCCTTGCATCTTCGTCGTCAACAAGTGGGACCTCGGCCTCGAAGCAGAGATGACCGCCGAAAAATGGGCCGACTATCTCGCCCACACGTTCGGCTCGCTCCCTTACGTGCCGGTCGCCTTCATCACCGCAAGGGATTCCCGCAACATCAAGAAACTCATCAACCTCACCCAGGAACTCGGCAAACAGGCCCGCATCCGCGTTTCCACCGGCCGGCTGAACAAGGTCGTCCGCGCCGCCGTCGATGCCAATCCACCCCCCTCCCGGCGCAACCGGCTCCCCCGCGTCTTCTTCGCCGTCCAGGTCGCCGTCCAGCCCCCCACCATCGTCGTCAAGTGCAACGACGCCCGCCTCTTCGACGAACCCTGGAAGCGATATCTCCTCAACACCCTCCGCGACGACCTCCCCTACCCCGACGTCCCCATCAAGCTCTACCTCCGCACCCGCGGCGAGGACGAGAATCCCGAAGAGGCAAGCCCGTCGAATTCATCCGACTGAACGCAAGGCGAACGCCCCGACACGGCGCTCGCCGCCGTCGCGTTGGATAATTCCAGTCAGCGCGCTTCGCTGGGATTCCTCCGCAGATACCGCCGGGGAGAGGCGTCCCTTGCGACCAGAAAGACTCCCCCACCGCCTGTTGGGGAAAATGACCACGCCGGCCGATCCGGGTGAGACGCGCTCCGGGGCTGGTTTGGTAAACGCCCCCATTGTCGCCGCCGCGGCACAGTCGTAGGTTGAAGTTGCCGATCGAGGGAATGAGAAAAAAACGCTAATGAACTGAAGAGGAGAGATCGTGATGCAACACAAGCCAAAGACGACTCACACGAAACTAATGACGGCGGCGGCTTTGTTCGCCTTCGCATGCTTCGGCGCCGCACAAACTGCAACGTCTCACGCGGCCGATGACCAGGCGCTCTGCGATCACGTGGAAGACGAATTGCTCTTCGATCAGGCGGTCGTGTCCACACACATCGACGTCTCGTGCCAGGAAGGAATCGTGACACTGGAAGGCACCGTCGACAACATCCTCGCCAAAGAGCGGGCGGAAAGACAGGCGGAAGCTGTTCGCGGAGTGAAGTCCATTGTGAACCTGATCGTCGTCCAGCCGAGAGTGGCGCGAACCGATTCTGAAATTCAAGCGGACATCGGGACCGCACTGCTGTCCGATCCGGCGACGGACTCGTACCAGGTCGACGCAGCCGTCGATGGCGGAAAAGTCACGTTGACCGGCGCCGCCGACTCCTGGCAGGAAAAGCAACTGGCCGCGCGCGTCGCAAAGGGCGTCGCCGGCGTCACGGCTGTCGACAATCAGATCGACGTCAACTATCCCGACGAAAGAACCGATGCGGAGCTGAAAGAGGAGATCGAAGCCCGCTTGCAGCACGACGTGTTTCTCGACGGCGCGCCCTTCGTCGATGTCTCCGTCGATGACGGGCACGTTTCACTGACGGGCGAGGTCGGCAGTGCGCTCGAAAAGACCCGCGCGAGAACGAGGGCTTGGGTTTACGGCGTCGAAAACGTCGATGCCTCCGGCCTCGATGTCGAAGACTGGACCGGTGACGACCGCGAGCGCGACACGGCGCATCCAATGCTGAGCGATTCGGAAATCGCCGAGGCGGTCGACGACGCACTGCTCTACGACCCTCGAACCAATTCCTTCAATGTCGACGTCTCAGTCTACAACGGGTCCGTGACGCTGCGCGGCACCGTCGACAATCTCAAGGCCAAGCGGGCCGCCGAACAGGACGCACGGAACACCATCGGTGTTTACTCCGTGAACAACCGCATCCGCGTCCGCTCGAACGGAGAACCGACCGACGAAGAGATCCGGCAACGCATTGAGAACGCCCTGCTGCGCAACCCTTACACCGAAAGCTATGAGATCACCGTATCGGTCGATAACGGCACGGTGGACCTCTTCGGCACCGTGGACTCCTACTTCGAGAAAGCGGAAGCCGACGATGTCGCATCGAACGTCCGGGGCGCGATCTTCGTCGACAACAATCTTGTCGTCTCCGACGAAAGCGACAGCTACATCTACGATCCGTACGTGGACGACTACGATCCGTACGATTACGAATGGTACGGCTACGATCCGCAGTACACCTTTTCAACGGACAGCGAGATCGAGGAAGAGATCAACGACGAACTCTGGTGGAGCCCCTTCGTCGATTCCGACCAGGTTTCCGTAACCGTGGAAAACGGCACTGCGATCCTGACCGGGACCGTCGACACCTACTACGAACGCCAGGCGGCGGCTGAAAACGCCATCGAAGGCGGCGCGATCTCCGTGGACAACGAACTCAAGATTGAGTGACGGTCCGACCTACGGCGCGATCGAACAACCCGAAGATCTCAGGTCTTCGGGTTGTTCCGGTCAGTAATGCCGTGGAACTGATGAGATGACCGTGCGGACTTCCGACATCATCTAACGGACGGGCCAGTCCATGCGGCAGGCTCGTGCGACGGCAAGTTTTTTTTTCTACACCAAATGAGGAGCAGACAAGATGCAGACAGAATGCAGGATGAACTTGATCAAATACGGATTGGCTTTGTTCGCGGCGACGATACTGGCAAGTTCGCCCGCGCGGGCCGACGACGAAAACCCTTACCTCATGGCGGACGAGACATGGATCAGCATTGATGGCACGGTCGAGTCAGTGAGTGCCAACTCCTTTGAGTTGGATTACGGCACCGGCATCGTCACGGTTGAAATGGATGACGGAGACCGGGACGCCGATGGATACAAGTTCGTCAAGGGAGACAAGGTCCGTGTGAGTGGGATGGTTGACGACGACCTCTACGAGACGACCACGATTGAAGCCAGCAGCGTGTATGTCGAGAACCTCGGCACGTATTTCTACGCCAGTGCAATCGATGACGAAGACGTGGACACGTTTGTCACCTACACGACGCCGATCGCAGTTTCGGGCACTGTGGTGCAGGGGATCGTGACCGACGTCGAAACCTTCGGAAGCGACTTTGTCATTAATACCGGCGAACGCAGTCTGACCGTCGACACCGACAAGATGCCGTACGATCCCCTCGACGACGAGGGCTACCAGAAGATCGAAGTCGGCGACCGGGTCTCGGTCACCGGCGACATGGAGCGGAAATTCTTTGAGGGACGGGAATTCTCTGCCGAGTCGATCGTGACCCTGGTTGACGCGGACGACTCCTGAGCCACCGCCGGCCGTCCCAGATCCGACAGGCGACCGGGTACGCCCCAAGAGTTCCGACCAATCGATAATTCCCCGCATTCCGTCGTCAGACGCTGTTCACCTCCGCCGGCGCAGACGGAGAGGTTGGTCGGAACTTCTCCTCTTTGATCCCAGGTTTGCAATTGGCAATGTCGAAAGTCAGCACGCGTGAGAGGAGCGATGAATCACAAGCCGCCAAGAATATCGATTCCTGTTCACACGTTTGCTGATGCGGGACGATACGTCTGTGGTTCATGCGGCTATGTGCTCGAGCATCTTTCACCGGGGCCCCTGCCCTGTTGTCCTGAAGACGAAGGCCACCATGCGTGCAAGGACTGGGTGCCGCAGACACCGTCGAACAATGTCCAAGGTGAACGACGATAGCTTCCGTGTCGCGCCCGGAGGATTCTCTCGCCTGTGCAGACATTGGACACTCCGTGGCTGCCTGCTCTCGGCGTAAAGCGCGCTCTCTGCGACATGCCGTTCACATTGCCTCAGTCGTTTGCCTGCTGCGAACGCCGTTCCTCTTGTTGGTCGGAAACCGCACGGGCGTGCGCCTCGTCGCCCGGACTCCCGCGACGGCGGTCGTCGAGTTCGCTTAACCGGTCTTTGCGGCCGTAAAGCACAAGCCCATCGCCCGTTTCTACAGCAGTCTCGCCTCGGGGGACTCCGAGAAATCTGCCGTTCTCGCGGTGGATGCCAAGCACCGTCACCCCTTCCTGAAACAACTGCGTGTCACTCAGAGACTTTCCCTCGACCCAGTCGTCAGCTTCGACATGCAGCGTTCTGACCGTGTACCGCCCGCTCAAATCCAGCAGTTCGGCAAAGTCAAGCGCTTCCAGATCCGTGAATCGCTGAAGGACGGCTTGCAGCACACGGGACAGATGGTGCTCAATCCATTTGCTCGTGGCGACCAGCCACAGGACGGCGAGTCCGATGATCAGCAATGCGCCGCGGGAAAGCCACTGATTCCGCTCAGTCGCACCCAAAAAGGAAAGCAGCAGCGTCGACACGGCCGTGACGATACCCGCGTTTCCCAGAATCATGAGCACGATCAGAATCCGCCGGCGTGCCGGATGGTTCACGATCTGCTCCGATTCCGACGTGGTGAAGCCGACTCCGGTAAACGCAGACACCGACTGCAACCGCGCAAGGTCGTGCGACACTCCCGTCAGAGTCAGGGCGGCTGTACCGAACCGTGTAATCAGGAATGAAATCGACAGCACGATCAACAGAGAAAAAACAGCCGTCATGTTCACGCATCTTCGTTGATCGACGCACCGTCTCCGGCCGTTGCGGATTTCAACAACGTCACTTCGTTGCCACGTTCGTTGAAGCGAACTTCGTCCGCGAAGGACCGCATCAGCAGCACGCCGCGACCGCACGGACGTTCCAGAAAGCCCGGCTCCGTCGGATCCGGAAGCGAAGCAGGATCGAAACCCGGTCCTTCGTCAGTCACCGTTACGGCAACCTCTTCCCGGTTCATCTGCAATTCGACGGAAATCCGACGCTGACAGTAGGGCTCTTCGCCGCGTCGCTGGTCGGCCAGCGCATGATACTCCCCGGCGTCCTGTTCGCGGAGTTTTGAACTCACTTCAAGATTCCCGTGAAAGTACGCGTTTTGCAACGCCTCGTCCACGGCCGTCGTAAAGCGGAGACAACTGCTCTCGTCCAGGCGACCGAGCGTCCGAAGTGTGTCCCGCAGCTCCTGAACGAGCGCCGAAATCAGCCCCAGATCATTCTCCAGCACGTAACCCACGCGGGTCAGGTAATTCAGGAGCGTCCGGCGAACCCGTTGATCCGAGGCCGTCGACAGCATTCGCTGCACCACGTCCACCAGATCGGCTGCCAGTTCCGTTTTCGGGACATAACTCGCAGCGCCCTTCTCGATCGCCTGCACCGCGATGGTCTCGCTTCCCGCGCCGGTCATCAGAACGACCGGGATCAGCGGGAACTCTTTGCGCATCGTCTCGACGAGTTGCAGGCCGTTCATGTTCGGCATCTCGAGGTCGGTCACCACCAGGTCCGGAAGATGCGACTCCACCTGTTCCAGGCCTTCCGCCCCGTCTCGCGCCTGCAACACGGTGCAATCGATGGCACTCGACAAGAGCTTGCCCGCCACCTGCAGGTCAGTCGGAGAGTCGTCAACGATGAGGATGCGCGGCATGGTTGTCAGACTCCTGGTCCCTCAATCACGAGCGTTCAGGCGGAGCGCCTCTCGCGAAAGCACCAATCCCGAAGAGGTGAGTGCGGATTCAGTTGCGCTTTTTCCGCATGCTTGAGAATACGACAGCCGCAACCGGTTCCACAATCCAGACCGTACAGATTTCTCGCGCCCCGCAGGACCGCGTCGCGCCCCCGTCCATTACATACAACTCGTCTCGGGTTGGACCCGAGGAACCAAGCCCAGGGGATTCTCGAATGGGACACGGATTTCCCCAGCGCGGCCGTCGCCCGCACCCCAACCACGTAGCGCACGCAGCCTTGCGTGCGTCCCGCTGATCGCAAAGGCCGCTGACGCACGCTGGCAGCGTGCGCTACGGACAAACGCCACAATTTGCGCAGGACGACAAACTCTCACCGTGGATAGCACGGATTTTGCCGGAACTTCCTCAAGAAGGCGGCAGCGTCGAGGCCGCATCGATCCAGGCGGGAATACTCCGCACTCCATAGAAAGCAATCAGCGAAAATCGGTCCCATCCGTGACCATCCGCGTTCCATTCGAATCTCTCGGAGAGTCACTCAATCGGGGATCGAGAGATGTGTGCAAACAACAGCGTCGCGCGCCCGTTCGCCCCCTCCCGGCCCGCGCTAGCGCGGATTACTCACCACGGAGGCACGGAGGAGTTTGGGCGTGCGGGCCACAGCATCGGCGCCGCATGGCGCGCATTTGTCGTGAGATGATGAACGGATCGTGTCCATTCTCACGCGCCAACCGTGCTGGAATCGCGTCAGGAGTCACGCCCAGCGGCCCGCCGATTTCATCGAAGGCAGCACACAATGTCGAACATTCTGCGCGTAGAAGTTCGCCTCAAGTCTTTTTCTCCGTGCACTTTGTGTCTCCGTGGTGCAATTCTTGATGAATAACGCGGGCTGGAACGCTCAGAACCAGAGCTGAAACTGCGAGCGATACAGGATCCCGTCGTCGCCCGGCAGCAGATTGAGGGCCGGGTCACGAATCGGCGTTCCGTTGACCCGTGTGACGTCGAAGGTGAGCTTCGCGAAGTGGCCGCGAATGTACCACACCACTCCCCCCGCCACTTCATCGGCGCTCTGCCGCCGGTCCCCCAGCGTGCCCGAGTCGCCGACGATCCGCGACCAGCGACCGACCAGTTCCAGTTTGTTCGGGCACACGAAATAACCGCTTTGAACCAGAAACCCGCGGTCAAACAGGTCCGCAACCTGTCCGCCGGAAAACTGGTTGATCCGCCGGAAGTACGCCTCGCTCAAGACGCTCAACCCGCGCCATTTGAAATTCAGATCCGCCGCATACAGAAAGACGTTGAACGCGTCCACGCCCGGCGGCAGGATCGTCGCCAGCACGGCCCCCGAATCGACGGCCCGGATGCTTTCCAACTCACGAAGCCCCTCCGCATCAACTCGCGAGTAGGCGAATCCCCCGCCCGCACGGATCGCCGGGTTCTCGTGCTGCGTCAGGTCCGGCTCGCCGTCCGTCCCCCATTCACCAAGCAGATCGATCGTGCAGCGGGCCGAGGTGGCGAGATTCCGGTCGAGTTGCCCCGAGCGCACTGGCACGAAACCCTGTGTGTTGAAACCGTTGAAGACCGCCGCTTCCCACGCCAGCGGAGTCTCGTCAATCATGATCTGACCCAGCAGGCTCGCGCCCAGACTGCGGTTGATGTCGAAGAACGAACTGGCCACGCTGCGATCGGCGAACTGCAACTTCCAGCCCGATTCCGCTCGCGTTCGATTAAACGGGAGCTTCCATTTGCCCGCGCGGATTCGAAGATGGTTTTGATCCAGCCCCAGCGCGTCGTGCCCGATGTCGTACAGCACGTAGTAATCGAGCCAGTCGGCCAGCTCCCCCTGGTCGCTGTCGCCGTCGATCTGGGTGAAGAACTTGAGATCGGGCGTATAGACATGTCCGCTCAGCACGAGCCGCAATCGCTCGAATTCGATGTCGTTCTGGTCGGCTGTCATTCCCTCCGACTCGAACACCGTGTGCCGCAGTTGCATCCAACTGTTCAGCTTCAGCAGAAACGGAGCCGTCGTTTCGCCCAGTCGGATTCCGTCCGGGCTCGACGCAAAGAAACCACGGTCATAACCGAACCGCAGCCGCGAATCGGGCGCCTCAGCGGCCCGCGCCTCAACAGCCTCCAGTCGCCGCAGCAGTTGATCGATCTCGGCCTGCTGTCGGTCAACAAGCTCCAACACCGCATCGCCCGTCGACTCCTCCTCGACGGCAGCGGCCGATTCCGCCGGTTCCCACAGCTTCAGATCCGAGGCGTCGGCACGCACGCCCGTCAGCACGACCAGCGCGACCGCAACCACGGCCGTCAACAATCGCGAGCCGGCAATGGGCGAGACCGGCATGGGGGAAAGCCCTGCCGCACGGAACTCAGTGCGTTGAGAATCAGGAAGATGCCGCGCAGCGGCGGCGTGCATTCACTTCGTCAAATCGGCATAATGCCGGGAAAGCTTGACCGATTCTGCCGGTTTTTCCGATTGCACAGTCCAGGCAACGGCCGCCTGATCCGGTCCTTGCGAACGCCCCTGTCCTGTTGATCCTGTCGTGGTCATATTCGTCTCATCCGGCCCCGCGCCACGCCGTTCGCCGCTCCAACTGTGGAGACGGTCGCTGACATTCCAGTTGGCGCTGTTCGTTTCTCTGCTCCTGGTCGCGACTGGCGCCATGACCAGTTGGATCGGCGGATACAAGGTCGCCCAGCAGATTGTCCGCGATCAGATCCACAAGCGGCTCGTCGTTGCCGGACGCGACCGACATGCCATGATCACCGCGTATGTGTCACAGCAGCAGGAGCGGGTCGCACTGGTTGCCAGTCGCACCCGCTTCCGCACGCTCGTGGAACAGTTCCTTGACGGAGAGATGGAACTCGAAGCCATGCGCGAGTCGACCAGGCCCATTCTGGACGACGCCCTCGGCAGCACCGAAGGGTTCCGCGCGATCTGGTTCGTCGACCGGTCGGGACGCACCCTCACCTCGACCGACGCCGCCTACCTCGACCGCGATTTCACCTCCCGGCCGGAATTCCGCCGCGCGCTCGACGGGCATCGCCACCTCGGCGAACCGTTCTCAACCGGCGGCGACACCGTGGCGTATCTGTCGGCGCCGGCCCTCAGCGGCGATGGCAGCGTCCTGGGCGCCGTGATGGTCCTGCTGGACGTGCAGCCGCTGACACGCATCGTCGACGACGACACCGTGCACGAGGGATTGGGCGATTCCGGCGAAGTGCTGATCGGAAAGCGCGTCGGCGACAACGTGCACTACCTGCTGCCCTCGCGCGTCACCGGCGCCGACACGGTCCCCGCCTCCGCCGTCCCCAGTATGGTCGCAGCGATCGAGAACGACGACGGCTTCGCCGTCACCGAGTACGACGGCGTCCCCGTGTTGGCCCACTTCCAGCCGGCCCCGTTTCATCCGCGCGATTACGAGCAATGGGGTCTGGTCGCGAAGATCGACGAGGCGGAAGCCTACGCGCCGATTGCGCACCTGCGGGACTCCCTGTTCGCGGTCCAGTCCATACTGCTCGTCGTCGGTGTCATCGCCACCATCTGGCTTTCCCGGCGGTTCACGCGTCCGATCGTCGAACTGACGCGGGCGGCCGAAGTCCTCGCGTCGGGCGACCTCAGCGCGAGAGTCCAGGCCGACCGCGACGACGAATTGGGGACTCTCGCGGTCGCCTTCAACGACATGGCCGGTCGGCTCCACGGGCTGCACAGCGACCTGGAACGCAAGGTCCGCGAGCGGACCGCGGAACTCTCCGATGCGAAAGAGGCGGCCGAGGCGGCCGACAAGGCCAAGAGCGAGTTCCTCGCCAACATGAGCCACGAAATCCGCACCCCGATGAACGGCATCATCGGCATGTCCGAATTGCTCGCCGGCACGCGGTTGTCCGCAGAACAGCGCGAGTTCCTCGGTCTTGTCCAGCAGTCGGCCGAATCTCTCCTGCGGCTGCTCAACGACATCCTCGACTTCTCCAAGATCGAAGCCGGAAAGCTGGAACTGGAATCGGTCGAATTCAGCCTGCAAAGCTGCGTCGGCAAGGCCGTCAAACTCCTGACCGTCCGCGCCGCCGACAAGGGACTGGAACTCGCCTGCCGCATCGATCCGGACATTCCCGACCGGCTCATCGGCGATCCCACGCGGCTGCGCCAGATCATCATCAACCTCGTCGGCAACGCCGTCAAATTCACCGACGAAGGAGAGGTCGTCCTGGAAGTCGTCCCCGATTCACTCACCGCAGACAGCGCGCGGCTGCACGTCGCCGTACGCGACACCGGAATCGGGATCGCACCGGAACAGCAGCAGAAAATCTTCGACGCGTTTTCCCAGGCAGACGCGTCCACCACCCGCCGCTTCGGAGGCACCGGCCTGGGGCTGGCCATTTCCGGCAGGTTGGTGGAAATGATGAGCGGCCGCATCTGGGTCGAAAGTGAAGTCGGGCGCGGGACGACCTTTCATTTCATCGTGCAATTCGGAGTCGCCGAGCAACAACGCAACACCGTCCTGCCCGACTTGCGTCGCCTCCGGGGCCTGCGCGTCCTGGTCGTCGACGACAATTCGACCAACCGACGCATCCTCCAGGAACTCCTGCGGAACTGGAAGATGCGCCCGACGCTCGTGTCAAACGGCCCCGATGCATTGGCCTTGATTAAACAAGCGCATCACGCGGGAAACGATTTCCAGTTCATTCTCCTCGATTACCAGATGAACGACATGGACGGTGTCGAATTCGCCGAAAGACTTCAACCGATGCCGGAGTGGAATCGCTGTCCGATCATCATGCTCTCCTCCGGCGCCGGCGGCATCAATACCGAGGATCTCCGCGGACTGGGAATCGGGCGCTACATGTCCAAGCCCATCATCGCCTCCGAACTGCAAGAGGCAATCTGCGATGAAACGGGCGTCATCGACCTCGACGCCGTCTCCCTCGAAGAGGAAACCAGAACCTCGCCGACGCCCTGTCGGATTCTGCTCGCCGAAGACAGTCCCATCAATCAGCGCGTGGCCGTCGGCTTTCTTCAGCAGAGATGGGGACACCACGTCACCGTCGTCGAAAACGGACAACTCGCCGTCGAAGCCAACGAACACGAAACCTTCGACCTCATTCTGATGGACGTCCAGATGCCAGTGCTCAACGGCTTCGACGCCACCGCTGCGATTCGCGAGCAGGAACGCCAAAAAAATCGCAGAACTCCCATCATCGCCATGACCGCCGAAGCAATGAAGGGGGATCGCGAGCGCTGTCTCAACGCCGGAATGGACGACTACATCTCCAAACCCATCGATCCGCAGACGCTCAGCCGAATTGTTGACAAGTATGCGCCGAAATCCCCCTCAACACGGCCCGCAGAGGATCGCACCGATTCCCCACCGCCGCCCGCGGAATCAAAACAGCCGACCGAGCCCGACCGGCCCCCCGTCGACGCAGATTCCGCGCTGGTCGACTGGAAGGTCGCCCGCAGGCGAACGGCCGGCGACGAAGAGCTGTTGCAGGTCGCGTTCGATTCCGTCCAGGGAGAGGTGCCGCAGCACCTCGCCGACGTCTCCCGCAGCCTCGAATCCGCCGACGCCGAACTGCTCACACGCGCCGCGCACTCGCTCAAAAACGCCGTCAGCTATTTCGGCGCGCCCGATCTCGTCAAACTCGCCCTCGAAGTCGAAACCCTCGGCCGCAACGAGGATTTCACCGCCGCCTCCCAGCGCTTGCCCGATCTCGTGGACGAAACCAACCGCTTCCTCGACGCTCTGAAGTCTGAAGCAGGCCGGCACGATCTCGTTTAACCCACGCTCTGCGGCAGCGCGAGAAACCTCCGCCGTCACCGCCCCACGAACCGGCTCAGCGTCGTCATGTTCTCGCTGAACAATTCGCTGCTCAGGTACTCTTCACCGATCGGGAACTTCCCCTGCCCCACCAGCCGTTCTCCCTCGAACGTCTTCAGCCAGCGCCCCTCGTCGTCGAGCGACGCGATGATTCTCCGCACTTCCGCCTCAGACGGCGGCACCGGTTCAACCGGCGCGAGGTCGCCATCGGTCAGCGCACGATAGCGCGCCTCCAATTCGTCCAGCCGCGATTCGATCTTCCAGCCATAGTGCCCCGGCAGGTCCGAATCGTCATAGGTCAACGTGTAGACTTTCCCGCGGCGGAACATGTACAGCGGCCGGTTCGTCTCGAGTTCGTAGAACCGCGCCAGTCGTCCGTCATCGAGCGCCGACTCACGCAGCCACGCGAGAGCGCGCGGAATCGGCTCCAGGTACTTCGCGTCCCCCGTCTCGGCCGCAATCAGCATCAATGTCGCAATCGCTTCCTGCGTCTCGTCCCCCGCCACGCCGGGAGGCTCGAACTTCCGCGCCCAGATCGGCTTCATCTCGTAGTTGTACTGCTGCGCCCACCCCGGCTGTGGATCGGGCATCTGCGCCAGAATCAGAAAATCCCCCAGCTTCGTGAGCGCCTCCAGGTACTTCTCATCCCCGTATACCTCGTGCGCGTCAATCAGCGCCTCGGCGACGTAACCACACACGTTGTCATTGAGCGTGTACATGTCCCAGTATTCCTTGATCCGCCCTTCGGTCCGCCAGTCGTAATCGGGATAGCTCGCCGCCAGCACCGGCTGCGCCTCGACCGGCCCCGTCCACACCTGCGGAAACGCCCCGTTGGGAAACTGCGCCGCCAGCAGCGCCTCCAGCGCGATCTGTGCCGACTCGTGAATCTCGGCGTGACGGAACTCGTGAGCCGCGTCCGCCTGAACCATCAGCCGGATCGCCGACTGCGTCTGCCCGTCGTCGAGCGACGAGTTGTTCTTCCCCCGCCCCCGCCCGTTGCGGTACTGCCCGGTGCGCCCGCTGTTCGGGTCGAAGTCGACACTGTTCGTCCATCCGCCCGACTGCAACTGCCCGTACGCCAGCGCCTCGGCCGCCTCGGTCGCCGCCTTCCGATAATATTCATCACCCGTCGCCCGCCACGCTTCCAGAAACGCCAGCCCCACCGTCGGCGTACCCGGCGGCTGCACCCAGATCTGATCCTCCCCCGCCAGCCCTTCGCCCCAACGCACCGAAAGATCGAGGGAATAGAAATAGACGTACCCCCCATGCCGGGCCACGTTCTCATAGTAATACGCCCCCGCCCGCCGCATCGCCTCGACCGCTTCTTCCTCCAGCTCCGATGCCGCAGTCGTCACACTCGCCGCCGTCTCCACACCGCCCTCAACAGCCGCCGCAACCACACCCGGCGTCTCCCCCGTCCCGTCACCGGCCGGCGCCGCCACAACAGCCGCCTCCTCAACCCCCGCCGGATCAACAACCCCCACCCCCTCCCCACCGCCGCAACCGAATAGCCACACGGCCGGTGCCAACAACAAGAAAGCTCTTTGCAGCCTCTGCATCGAATCGCGCCCCGCAATCGGTTTTGAGGAATGAATCTCCATCCTACCCACACCGATCAAGCAGCGATACTGCCGCGACCAGGCGGCGAGCCGCGCGGCGTTAGCCCGCGAGCAAGACCGAACAACAACCCACCCACCCCACCCCTTCGCCAACCCCGCCGCGAATCAACCACCGCCCTCCATACCACAGCCTTCCGAGGCCGTGGCACGTCCTTCTGACGCTGAAAGCGTCACACAGCAAAGCCGAGGGTCGCGACGACAGGAGCGCACCCTCGGTCCAAGTAGCAGTCAGTTCGCGCGAACCCCAACGGGGTTCCACAGCCGATGTAGCCGACTCGCTCCGCGAGTCGGATGTGCATTCGATCAACCACGACGCACCGAGGTGTCAGTCGGCGTTGCTCCGGAGCCTTCACGCTTAACACGCCGTATGCTTAACGGCCGACTCAGCGAGTCCGCGACATTGACGAAACACACTGTGGAACCTGCCGGCCCCGACCTCAGTGGGGTGCGATCGCCAATCGAGAACATGCTTCACAGCCAGCGCGAGTCCGTAATGACCGATCCACGGGTCGAATCGGGGAAGCCCGAATACGTCCCCTTCCTCCGTGGTGTCTCACGCAGGACTCTCTGCGCGCTCGCCACAAGTTCCGGATCGCGATCGGAAAAGTTCTCGTTCAGGAATCGATCGACATCGGATTCGATTCGTTGCACACAAGCGAGGAGCATTCGGAGCCGATGGTCGTCTGCGTCCGCAATGGCGTCTCGGATCGACTTGGCCAGTTCCGAACGGACAAGCCGTGCATCAACGTCAAGCCGCGTCAATGCATCAAGCGCAGCGTCCCGGACTGACCGGCTCGCAGCGCGTTCTTTCAGTTCGACAAGGGCATGCCAGAGTTCCTCACGCTCCGACGATGAGACAACCGCTGCTGCTCCAATCAGTCCTGCAGCCGACGCCTCTTTCACACTCGCATTGCCGTCGCGTTCGGACCCGATCGAGCGGATCAGTTCCGGGAGTGCTGACCGCGCGTCCGCTCCCCACCTCCCGAGCGTGATCGCTGCATTGGCGCGAATGATCGCATTCTTGTCTCGAAGCATCGCAACAACCGCTTCAACCGTTCTCGCCTCAATGTCTCGATGCTCTGCGAGTTCCCGGATTGCCGCCAGCCTGCGACCCTCATATTCGCTCGATAGCTCGCATTCCAGCACGGACAGCGAGCGATTCTCGATCGAGCGCCCCCATTGCTCCCGCTGAATCAGGCAGTCGTTCGTTTGCTGGAGGTACCGCATGCCGCGGCGGTACGCGTTTGCCGCATCGCTCCTGAGAGACGGGCGCGAACTCGCTTCATTGGCGCCACCAAGCCAGCAAAGAACGGCAAGTGCGTAGCCTGTCACATGCGACGGCAGGTGGCCGTACCGCACCATCCACCGCGGCCACCCCTCGGAAAAGCCGACGTCCACAGTGGCAACAGTCATGTTCGCGATCATTGGGCCGAACCCCATCGCCGTAGCGGCCAACTCCGCTTGTTGCAGATCGTCGGAGTTTTGCGGATCGAACGATCCTCGCTCAATCAAGAGCGCGCATCCGACGATGCGCGCGAGAACCGCCACCTGCAATTCCGCACCGCCGGTTTGCAGGTCCCTGGTTCGTATCACGTAGCGGCCGTCACCGTCGACTTCCCAACCCCCGTGCGCCACAGGTGTCTCCGACTCCGCAGGCGGCTCCGACGTCAAGGCGAATCGCTTCTCATCGAAACCCATCTGCGCACAGATCGCTGAGAGAGTCGCCTCTGTGTCCGACCCGACCGCGCCGTCTGGAAAAACCCGGGTGCAAGCAGTGAAGACGTCGTCGCCAATCAGAAGGCGATCGACTCCGAATTCAACCGCGAGGCCTGCCAGATGCCGTTCCACCCGCACTTTGTCGTCCGCATCCAGCGGGCACTTCGCACGAAACGGCCAGACCATGGTCTTGTCCAGTCACCGGGCACCCAAGCGAATTCCAAGCTTCAACGAATCGCACCTCGCCCGCCTCTGCAACTCGTCAAACCGACTCTCCCCGACTCCCCCTCCCCGCGGCAACCGCAGCCAACCCGCCGCAACTCCGCGCCCGCGCAAGACCCCCCGCCCCAGGTAAACCCCTTCCTTCCCTCCGTTCCCTTCTGTAACCCACCACCCACTGCCGACTCGGTGTGGCCCAGCCACAAGAGGTCACGCACAACCAACGGTTGGCACGACCGTCGCCGCACGCCCAGATACCGTCCAAATCGCCTTTGAGTTTGTGTGTCTTAAGCCGTGGTTCAAAGGCATCCTAGGACAACAGCATAAGAGTAGCTTCCAGGTCGTCGGCTGCTTGCGGATGTTTCTTCAAGTACCGCCGCGCCGCACGAATGAACGCCGTGCTTTGGAGAAGTTCACGATTCACCGCGCGCCTCGTCCATGATTTCGCTCACCGACGATGTACGAGCTTGACCGGATTGGAACTCAGCACGGGCCTCGGCGACATCGACGACCAGAGCCTCTCGGTTTCGTTTCGCGATCCGTCGGCGGAGGATTTCGACCAGCGTCTCTTGTTCGTCGACGGACAGGTCATCCGCAGCATCGACAACATCGGAAAAGGTATTCATGGCATAATCCTGCGAATCAGCTCGCCCAACGGGTACCGCACGGCCGCCGCCGCTCGTGCGGCAATCCGGGACGCCGTGACTCTGTATTGATTCGATTTGACGTAAAACCGCCAGTCACACTTCAAGGCGATCCGGCACGATCCCGGACACTGCCGCCGTACGCTGTTGGACTGCATGCGGCCGTAAACTGATGTTGCCTCAGTTGCGTTTGCAGAGTTGAACCAGCCGCTGCGGTCGCTTTGGACCGTTCAATTCAGCGAGCAACTCTTCTGGGTACTCGCGAAACGGGTTTCCCCACCACTTTTTCGTCCTGCGATTCCAGACCCGCCAACCCTTTCCCGGAATTGCTCTTGCGACGTATTTGCAATTCGCTTTTCCCATGATGAGTGTTGGCCAACGGGTTTCGCACGGCCGTCGCCGCTCATGCGGCTGACTGCAATGCCGTGCTCTGGGATTTGATTCTATCCAGCGTGAAGGCAGTGGTTACAGTTCAAGGCGATCCGGCGCAGCCGGACTTTGCGGCTCTGGTGCGTTGTTGGATCGGCGCGATCATTCAGGATCTGGTACCGCCGCTGCAGGTTCAATCTCCACGTACTTGCGCCCTTCATCGAACGCCATCCAGCGGGTTGTCTCGTAGGGTGGAATCAAGGACTCCCAGTCGATCTCCGACCGCGAACGAAACCTCTTTGGAAGAAGAAGAGTAAACGACCAGAGCCACTGCTCAGCGGCTCCTCTGGCGATCCAGATCTCTCCGGCGATCTTTGGAACGGGGTCGCTCACGTAGTACAGTTGAGGAATGAAGCCATCGCACCAGAACGACCGGTGGCGGCGCGAACTCATGCCTACAAATTCGGCACACAACCGGAATTCTAAGGCTGTCCAGAACTCGGCTTCGCCCACGGTTTGTCGCGTTCAGCCAACGGGGTTTCATCTGACAACTTGTCACATAGTGGGAACCACTAAGACTTCACCGGCCAATTCTGCCCGATAGCCGCAGTCACATCAACGGGAATCGGGCTCCGGCTGTGCCTGGAATGGCGTTTCGGGCAGCACTGCGCAGACCTTCACCGCAAACGAGACCTTGATGCCCAATCATCGGCCGCATCAACCGGGCGGCTTCGCTTCCAGAGAGCAGGCGCTGATCGTCCGCTGGAGCAGTTCATAGAACTCCGGAGACTCGATCCGCTCCCGCTGGGCAGACGGCAGACGCTTGAGGTCCGGTTCCCGGCGTTCCAGCGGCGGAATGTCGAGTGTCGGCCGGCCAGGCGCAACGTCCCGACGTATTCTGGGGACGCCACCATCCATGCACGAAACGCCATCAACGATCGGCGACAACGTACGGGCGATCCGCCGGCGCCCATCCATCGTCAACCGACCACTCCTGCAGCACCCCATCTCAAACACTTCCCACCCCAACCCGGGGCACGAATTTCCCTGCAGCCTTGCAAGGTTGGACGTTTCGTCGGGGAAAAACAGACCCAACTCTGCGCGACAACTCTCAATCGTCAAACAGCATTCATGACCACCACCCAACCCACTCCCCCAATTCACGGCTCCTCCCCTCAATGCCATCCGCCATCCGCCATCGACCACCAGCCATCAGCCATAAGCCATCGACCCTTGACGCCCACCGCCGCGCACTGAAGAATCGCCCGGCGCAGCGAACCGGCTTCGCGCAACCCCTGTCACCACTGCGGCGACCACCAGACACAGGCTCTCCGATGCGACTCTCTCCCACCGTCCAGACGCTCAAGCCCTCCGCCACCATCGCCGCCGCTGCCAAGGCGAAAGAACTGGCCGCCCAGGGCGTCAACGTCTACGAATTTACGCTCGGCGAGCCCGATTTCATCACGCCCGTCCACATTCGCGAGGCTGCCAAAGAGGCGATGGACGCCGGCCACACGCACTACACCCCCTCCAGCGGCATCCCGGCCCTCAAGCAGGCCATCTGCGCCGCGGCCAAACGGGACCACGGACTGGAGTACGAGCCGAGCCAGGTCGTCGTCTCCAACGGCGCCAAGCATTCGATTCACAACGTCCTCACCGCCCTCTGCGGACCGGGCGACGAAGTCATCATCTCCACCCCATACTGGGTCAGCTACAGCGCGCTGGTCGAACTGACCGGCGCGACCCCGGTGCTCGTCGAAACGACCCTGGAAAGCGGCTTCTGCCTCCAGCCCGATCAGTTCGCCGCCGCCGTCACGCCCAACACGCGGCTGCTGATGCTCAACAACCCCTGCAACCCCACCGGGGCCGCCTACCCGGTCGAGACGCTCGAAGGCCTCGCCGCCGTCGCCGTCGAGAAAGGCATCCCCGTCCTCTCCGACGAGATCTACGAAAAGCTGATCTACGAAGGCTCCGAGTTCCGCTCCTTCGCGTCGCTTTCGCCGGAAGCGAAGGACCTCACGATCATCGTCAGCGGCGTCAGCAAGGCCTACGCCATGACCGGCTGGCGCATCGGCTGGACGCTCGCCCCGCCCGATCTCACCAAGGCGATGGACAAGCTCCAGAGCCAGCAGACCTCCAACCCCTGCAGCGTCAGCCAGCACGCCGCCGTCACCGCGCTCAACGGTCCGCAGGAGTGCGTGACCGAGATGCTCACCGAATTCCGCACCCGCCGGAAGTACGTCCTCAGCCGGCTCAAGGAAATCCCCGGCCTCCGCTTCGCCGATCCGGGCGGCGCGTTCTATGCCTTCTTCAACGTCAGCGAGTACTTCGGCAAGCCCCTCGGAGAAAACGCCGTCGTCGTCAACAACTCCAGCGACTTCTGCACCGCCCTGCTCGAAGACGCCCACGTCGCCCTCGTCACCGGCGACGCCTTCGGCGCCCCGGGATACGTCCGGCTGTCATTCGCCACCAGCATGGACATCCTCGAATCCGGCTTGGACCGCCTCGCCAAATTCTTAAATCCGTAATTGCGAACGCAACCGTCTTCGAACAGGTTGAAAACCTGTCGCTACGTTTTCAACCGCCGCGCCTCGTCCTTCGACAACCGATCCGCACGGTGCAGCGGTTCCGGCAACCGATGCCCGTCGAACAACTCCCGCACCAGCCGCGCGGCCCCGGCGACGTCGATCTGATCGCCCGGCGAGACGAAGATCGGCCGCGAATCGGCCCGGCACTTCAGCGCCGCGCCGACCAGTTCCTCGTTGTGCACGACGGGGCGTTCGTCGCGCTCCGACATCCCTTCAAGGTCAACCTGTCCACAGAGCAGTTTTTTCCCGATTCCGATCGTTGGAACCCCCGCCAGCAGCCCGAAGCAACTGCCGATCCCCGCCCGCCGTGGATGCAGGATGCCGTTCCCGTCGATCAGCACCAGGTCCACACGGTGCTCCGACCGGGCGGCCGCCTTCCACACCTCCAGCATGACGTCCAGTTCTCGAAACGCCAGATACCCCGGAATGTACGGAAACCGCGCCTCCGCGCGGACCGTGGTCGACCACACTGTTTCGAGCGAGTCGCGGTCCACAAGCACACACGCCGCCACCGCCTCACCGGGCGCGACGTATGCCACGTCGATCCCGGCGACCGTCTCAATCCGCCTGCCGGACGGCCGCTGCGTCAACCGGCTCGGGACCGTCTCCTGAAACTCCTTCAGGCTGCGGAGCGGTGCCGAAGACTTGAAATCGCCGAACACCCGGGAAACATCCACCCGGCCCTGCCGAACCTCAATTCCCTCCGCCTCGAGCAGCGACTGCTTGTCGGCGACCTCGCCCGTCACGAAGCGGCCCAGGTCGCCGCCGGCGCGAACCACGCGATGACAGGCACATTCGGCCGTGTGCTCATGATGGAGCAGTTGTTCGCCGACCCACCGGGAGGCGGCGACGTCGCCCAGCGCGCGGGCCAGTTGTCCGTAGGTCGTGACCCGCCCCGGCGGCGCCTGGTTCAACAACGTCCACAGCTCGGCAGCGAGATCACCAGCGACCGGCAGTTGCGGCATGCTCATGCCGGGCAGTCTACACTTGCGTCCGGTGGCGAATTATTCACTCTGCCGCCGGGCGGCTCGATTTCTCGCAGCTTCCTCGCGAAGCTCCTTCAACCGTTCCCGCTGACCGGGCGTCAGCACCGCTTCGATCGCGGCATCGCGCTCCCCGCGCAGTTCCTCCACCTGAGCCAGCAGTTCGTCCACCTGGGCATTGTAGTCCGCCTGGATGCCGTAGATCTTCAAGCGCTGTTCTTCGGAGACGCCGATTTTCCCGAAGTGGTTCGGAAGCCGGCCGCGCGGTTGCGACTCTTCAGCTTCCTCGGCTGCGGCGGCGTCCTCATCCTGCTGGGCGGCGATCATGGGCGGTACGGCGACGGCCGAAACGAGCAACGCGAGCCACAGAACAGACTTGGTGTGCAACATGGGAGCGTCTCCTCGGTGCGAAGGGAAAGTCGGAACCGATCCGCCAAGGCCGATGCTTTTTCGTCGACAACGGCCCGGCACAGTTCGTCCCATCTCACCACATCCTCGAACGTTCTTCCAGTCGGCGGAGGGAAGACGATCCGGCCTGAAGGCGGAATGACATCATTTGACGGAAACCTCGACGCTCGATACCATTCCGGCTTCGCGAGCGCCCCGTTCGTGCGCGCGGCGAACCGGGTAGTGAACAGTCGACCGACTGCAAGTCCATCAGGAGTCAGATGCGTGGCGGAACTCGTCGTTAAAGACATTCTCGAAGCCGGAGTCCACTTCGGTCACAAGACCAGTCGCTGGAATCCCAAGATGCGGCCGTACATCTACGGTCGTCGCAACCAGATTCATATTATTGACTTGCGAGAGACAGTCCGCGGTCTGCTGCGGGCGCAGAAGTATCTGCAGAAGGTCTCCTCGCAAGGCAGCCTGGTGCTCTTCGTCGGGACCAAGCGTCAGGCGGCCGAATCGGTCATCGAAGCCGCCACCGCCTGCGGGATGCCGTATTGCGCCGAACGCTGGCTCGGAGGGACGTTGACGAACTTCCGCACGGTCCGCTCGCGTCTGCGAAGGCTGGAAGAACTGGAGACGCTCGAGTCGACCGGCGAGCTGGCGACCTACTCCAAGAAACAGCAATCGAAGCTGATGCGGGAATTGCGGAAGATCCGCCGCAACCTGGGCGGAATCCGAGACATGAACCGGCTGCCCGAAGCGGTCGTCGTGATCGATCCGAACAAGGAGCACAACTGCATCGCCGAATGCCGGACTCTGGGAGTGAAGACGGTCGCCCTGATCGACACCGATTGCGATCCCGATCTGGTCGACCTGCCGATCCCGGGGAACGACGACAGCATCCGTTCCGTCAAGTTGATCCTCAATCATTTGGCGGACGCCGTCGCGGCCGGCACTTCCACGCTGCCGAAGAAGGAAGAAAGCGGCGACGAACCGGAAGAGCCGAAGGCGATTCCTTCGTTCCGGTGACGCGCTCCGCGAACCCCCACAATCCACAGCGGTCCTTACAAGAGGCCCGGCGCGAAATAGCCGCCGGGCGACGTATCGCCCCCTCCAGCAGGGACGTGTGATTCCGCCGGAACGGCGTCCGGCAGGCTTCTGCAACGCACGGTACTGCCGGCGCGAGGGTGCAAGTCCCCAACGAGTCAGAGGAGTATCGAGCGATGGCTGAGATTACCGCGGCCGCAGTGATGTCCCTGCGGGAGAAAACCGGTCTGCCCCTGATGGAAGTCAAGAAGGCGCTGGCCGAAGCAGGCGGCGACGAGGCGAAAGCCGTCGAAATCCTCAAGGATCAGTTCGGTAAGGTCATCGAGAAGCGGGCCGACAATCCGACCGAAGAAGGCCGCATCTTCGTCAGCGTCCGCGACGACAACAGCGAAGCCGCGATGGTCGAGATGCAGTGCGAGTCGGCGCCCGTCGCCAGCAACGATGAGTTCGTCTCGATGGGCGAGGCTCTGGCCCGCCAGTTGCTCGAAGGCCCCGGCGCAGAAACTCCCGAAGAGTTGATGTCGCAGCCCGATCCCGGCGGGGAGGCGACCTTGCAGGCGCGGTACGAAAACGCCGTCAGCAAGATTCGCGAGAACCTCAAAGTCGCGCGGATTGTCCGCGTCGACGGACCGGTCGGCGCCTACGTGCATCACAATCACAAGACCGCTGTGCTGTTCCAGGCCGAGGGAGACAACGCCGACCCTGAACTGCTGCGCGACGTGGCGATGCACATTGCAGCCCTGAAGCCGGCCGTGACGAACGTCGAAGATCTCGATCCGGCCGTCGTTCAGGAAGAGCGGGATCGGCTCACCGAAGAAGCCCGCGCCACGGGCAAGCCGGACAACATCATCGACAAGATCGTCGACGGCCGTATGAAAGTCTTCTACAAGGAAGACGCCGGCGTCCTCGTGGAGCAGCCGTTCGCCAAGGACGACTCCAAGAGCGTCAGCCAGGTGCTCGCGGAGAAGGGCCTGAAGGCCCGCGGCTTCACGCTGTGGGTGCTGGGCACATAAGTCAGCGGCGGCTCATGCAGGCTGCGTACGCTACGGTCGGCGGCGCCGTCAATCCGGTACCCGGGTCGTATCCAGAATCTCGGCGATGACGGCTTGGGCCCGCTCCCGCTGGCCTTCCTGGATCATGCCGCGACACGACACGCGGTGCGCCAACACGGGGCCGGCGAGCCGTTTGACGTCGTCCGGCACCACGTAGTCGCGGCCCTCGCAATAGGCCAGGCTCTGCACGGCGCGGTGCAGTGTAATCGCGCCGCGGGTGCTCACGCCCAGCGAAAGCTCCGCGTGCGAGCGCGTCGCGGCGACGATATCGAGCAGATACTCGTTAATCGACTCATCGACGCGAACTTCACGGGCGTCGTGCTGCGCCGTCGCGAGGTCGTCGGCGCTGAGCACCGGCTTGAGGCGATCGACCGGCTCTCCCTCGCGGTGGTTGTTCAGAACGTCGCGCTCCGTGTCGCGGTCGGGATAGCCGATGTCGATACACAGCATGAACCGGTCGAGTTGGTTCTCCGGCAGCGGATAGGTTCCTTCCAGTTCGTACGGGTTCTGGGTTGCAAGGACGAAGAACGGCGGATCGAGCGGATAGGTGCGGCCGTCGACCGTCACCTGCCGCTCCATCATCGCTTCCAGCAGCGCACTCTGCGTTCTCGGCGTGGTGCGGTTGATCTCATCGACGAGCAGAAAACTGGTGAAGATCGGTCCGGGGCGAAACTCGAACTCTCCCCGGTTCGGGAAGAACACGTTCGTGCCCACGATGTCGCTGGGCAGCATGTCGGGGGTGCACTGGATTCTGGTAAACGCGCAATCGAGACTTCTTGACAGCGCCTTGCCGAGCGAGGTCTTGCCCACGCCGGGGGCGTCCTCAATCAGCAGATGCCCCTCCGCGACGAGGGCGACGATCGCCAGCCGAATGGCGTCGGCCTTGCCCAGAATGGCTTGAGAGACATTGGATTCGAGCCGTGCAATCAGTGAGTCGGTCGCGGTAACCACGGTGTCTCCTCGGTTTCGGATGCGCGTCCCGGAGTATTATGGTCGGCCGGGATCGCATTTCCACTCGCTTCGGGGCGATTCAGGCGGAGGCATCCGGTTGCAACTGTTGTTCAAACTGCTCCTGCAGGCGGCTCAGCATGCGGCGGACGGTCCGTTCCGAGACTCCCAGTTCTTCCGCCGCCTCATCGTTCGTGACGTCCTGCAGCTTCAGATCGACCAGTCGTCGCTGGTCAGCGTCCAGGCCGGCGATCAGATTCTCGAACGTATCGGCAAACTCCACGGCATCGGCCGGATTGGGAGCCTGTTCGGCAGACCCGCCGTCGAAAGCGGCGCGTTCGCCGGAGTCCGAATCACCATCCTGCGAGACTTCCCGGTCGACCCCGCGAGATTTGCGCCGATGGAACCGCACCTTTTCCCGCACCTTGGTCAGCGTGATGGCGCACAGCAGGTTCCACAGCCGCTGGTTATCTTCGAACTGGAAGTATCCCCCCTGAGCCCGGCGAAAGAACGTCCGAAACGTCGACTGGATGACGTCCTCGGAATCGAACCGACGCTTCATCACGGGGGAGACGCGCCCGTCGGCAATCCGCTGCAGGTGAGGGCCGTAGTTCGCGTAGAAGTCTCGCAAAACGAGCGCGTCGCCCTGCTGCAGTCCGGCGATCAGCCGGTCCCAGTCCTCGGTTGCCGTCAGCGGCCCCTCGTCAGCCATGCCCGCCCCCTGAATTACGGCTCTCCACCCCGTTCGGACTGCTCCGGCCGCCGAGGCGTTACGGTCCACGCAGTCGGCAGCATCGATTCGACAGGCTCCCCGAAACGGGGAATCGTGACACTACACCATTCTCCCGCACACCGCCAACCGGTTACAATCCCCAACGCCTGTTTGTGTGGAAAACTGCATCCGCCGGCGGCCGATCGCCATTCGAAATCGACCTGTCGTCTTCAGTGACCAAGCGCGTCCATTCCAGGGGCCCGGAATGTCAGCAGCGGACGAATTCCTCTCCGACATCATCGACGAGTTTGACCAGTCCTGGTTAAGCGGAGACCCGCTTTCGATTCGCGACCTGCTCGCGGTGGCCGGATTCCCTGAAGACGGAAACTATGCCCCGCAGCAGCGGGAGGCGCTGTGCGAACTCATCAAACGCGACCTGGAGCAGCGGTGGGATCTCTCCGCCGACGATCCCGACGCTGCTCCCCCCCTGATTGAAACTTACCTTGGCGAGTTCTCGAACGTCTCATGGGGGAATGAGGAACTGCTCGAACTGGTCGAGCACGAGTTCTGCCTGCGTCACCAATACGGCCGCGCTCCGGAGATCGAAGAGTACTCCCGTCGATTCCCGCGGATTGCGGACGACGCCCGGCGCCGGCTCTCGAACCTGCGGGACGATCTGTTGACCGAGTCCTCGATCCATTCCCTGTTCGCGTCGCGCCATGCGACCGTCCCCCGCCGGGCAGCCGTTGCTTCCACGGAGAACGGCTTGGCAGCCGATACGCTGTCTGACCTGCTGGCGGAGGTGCGTCCGTTCTCCGAGTTGTCCCGCCATGTCCGGGAGGCGGTCGCGATGCACGCGGTCCTGCGTGAATTCGACGCAGGAGAAGTGCTGCTGAAGCAGGGGGAGGCGGCCGACAGTCTGTTCATCCTGCTGGAGGGGGAGGCTGAAGTCACACTCGACGACGAGGGGTCGGTCCATTCCATTGCACGGCTGAAGCGGCAGACCGTGGTGGGCGAACTGGGGCTCGTCACGCGCGAGGTCCGCAGCGCCAACGTCATCGCGGTGACGGCCGGCTCGGCCGCCACGATCGCCAAGGAGGACTTCGAACACATCGCCGGGCGTTACCCGCGGCTGAGCATCGCGCTTTCCGAACTGATCGCAGAACGGGTCGGCACCCTGACGATCGACGTACTGTGCGGCAAGCAGATCGGGCGGTATGCGCTGCGCCGCCGTCTCGGCCGGGGCGCGATGGGAATCGTCTATGAGGCGAGCGAACGGGGACGCGCGCGGCGTCTGGCCCTGAAGATGCTGCGCCACGATTTGACATTCGACCGCATGGCGACGCAGCGGTTTCACCAGGAAGCCCAGATCGTCCGCGACATGGGTCACCGGAACATCGTTCAGGTCTACGACGAATTCTCCGCTTACGGGACTTCGTTCATTGCGATGGAAATCTGTGACGGACCGTCGCTTTCGGACGTGATCTCCGAGGCGGCGCCGCTGGATGTGGAGGTCGTGAAAGCGGTGGTCGGCCAGCTGGCGACGGGACTCGCGGCCGCGCATGCCGCCGGGATCGCGCATCGCGACCTCAAGCCGGCGAACGTGCTGCTCACGCAGGATGGCGCCGTCAAGATCGCGGACTTCGGCCTGGCCCGGTGTCTCACCGAAGACGCCGGGATGACCGCGTTCGGCCAGATTGTCGGCACGCCGCGCTACATGGCGCCCGAGCAACTCGCCGGCGAACGGGGCGACCCGAGCGCCGACGTTTACGCCCTGGGCTGCATCGCTTATGAGATGCTGACCGGCCGGCCGATGTTTCCCGCCACGAAGTTCGGCGCGCTGCTGAAGGAACGGGCCCGGTGGTCAATGCCGGCGCGGGAGGACATTCGCTCCGATCTGGATGACGAATTCTACAGCCTGCTGGAGGCCATGCTCGAAGAAGACCCGGACGCCCGCCGTGCCGATCTGACCGCAGCGGCCCGGTGGGCCCGACCGATCGATCTGGCCGCGATCAACCTGGGAGGCGCGCTGGAGTCTGCGACCAAGGTCGACGCGAACGGTGAGACGCACTTGGGGAACTCGTAAGCCTTTACATCTCAGAACGGGTTGACCGTTGCGGCGAAGGCAACCCGTGTCAGGCGGGATGAATGGCCGCTCCTGCTGAAGGCGACGCGATGGCCGATCTGATCGATTGCCCGAACTGTGGCGTGGACGTCTCGCGGCAGGCGTTGTCGTGCCTGTCGTGCGGGGAAGCGTTGAATAACATTCCGGACGCCATTACGCCGGAACTGATCGCAGCCCTGGGTGACGACGAACTCGGCGACCTCCTTCATTCGTATGTTGCCGAAGTGCTGGCCGAGCACGGTTGCGACATGCTGGAGGGCCCGACCGATTCGGAGGTTCTCGAATCAATGCCGCGCTGCCTGCGGGCTGTTTATACGCTTTCAACGCTCGATTTCGAGGTGACGAACGGCGGATTTTATCAGTGGCTGACCAATTCCAGCGGCATGCTCACCCAGGAAACGCTGGACGATCTGGTGCTGATCGGAGCAGCCGTGCACGTCGAACTGTTGAATCATGTCATCCAACTCAACCGGGAACTGGAATCAAAGCACGCCTGTTTCCGGAGACGGTGGGAGTCTCCGGAGCCGACGTTTGATCGATCGGAAGTCGACGCCTGTTGGACAGACATCGAAGAGAATTATGAGTCTCACTTCGATTCCCTTTCGCATGACTATTATCAGCTTCAAGATGACGACTCATTCTGGCCGCGGCTGGTCCGTTTCGTTCGGGAACACTCTACCGAGTGCGTTCACACTCGAGGCGAGTTGAAAGAGGGCTGACACTGTCCGCCAGAGAATCTCGAAACGCCGAACCGAACAATGCAACGCCGTCACGCGTGGTCAGTCCTCGCCGAGGTGAATTGCCTCCGTCCGGTGGGCGGCGCGGTGCTCCGGAGTTTCGTTGTTGACGGGACTGGACAAGCGCGGCGACAGTCGGTGGGTCGCCTCTCCGGCTTGCGGTTGATTCCGGGATTTCGTCGGCACAGCGCGCAACTGCATTCTTTCCATCCGCTTACGAACAGGCGCGCCGAGACCGCATCTTGCCGTGATCGCCGGTTTCCGCTAGCATTCACAGGTTCTGGGGCTCACCTGCGCTGAAGTGACGCCCGAATGGTTTCCTCGAGGTGAATGGGATCAATCATGAAGTACCCCTCCCGTACGGCCCGCATGCTGATTGTGGGTCTCGCCGCCGTCGCCGTCACAACTGTCACCGTCCGACAGCTCTGTTCGTCGGAACTGGACGACCAGGAAACGGCGAAGCTGGTGGCTCAGATGATTCCCCAGTTTCATCTGAGCAAGCCGACCATCGACGACGAGGCGTCGGCCCAACTGCTCGATGCCTATATCGAAGATCTGGACCCCCAGAAGCTCTATTTTCTGAAGTCGGACGTGGAGGCCTTCGAGCGCTATCGCACCTCACTCGACGATTCACTGCTGAAGGGGAACGTCGATTTCGCCTACCAGGTGTTCGATGTCTTCGCGCGGCGCGTCGAGACCCAGTGCGAAGTGGCGCACCGATGGATCGATGCGGAGCACGATTTCACGCTCGATGAGGAGATGCTGGCCGATCCCGACGACCGCGAATGGGCGTCCACCCCGGACGAACTCAACGAGCGGTGGAGAAAGTGGATCAAGCGAGAACTGCTGCAGTTCCGCCTGGACGAAACCGAACTGGAGGAGGCCCGCGAAAACCTGCACAAGCGTTACCGCAACATCAAGTTGATGCGGGTCGACCAGAACCAGGACATCGACACGCTGGAGTTGTACCTGACGGAACTCGCGCAGGTGTTCGATCCTCACTCGAGCTACATGTCGCCCAATACGTGGGAGGATTTCCAGATTCAGTTCCGCCTGAGCCTGGACGGCATCGGCGCATCGCTGCGGGCCGATGACGGGTACACCATCGTGCACGAGATCGTTCCCGGCGGCGCCGCGGACGAGGATGGACGCCTCCAGCCGGGGGACAAAATCCTGGCCGTCGGACAGGAGACGGGTGAACTCGTCGACATCTACGAGATGAAGCTGAGCGACGTGGTGCGGCTGATTCGCGGCGAGCGGGGCACGACCGTCCGCCTGCGGGTCAAACCGGCGGACGGCGGCGAAACGAAGGTTTACGACCTCGTCCGCCAGAAGATCGAACTGGCCGACCAGGCGGTGCGCGGCGAGATTATCGACACCGAGGACCGCATCGGCCGCAAAGGACGCGTGGGCGTGATCCATGTCCCGTCCTTTTACCGGGACTTCGACGGCGCGCAGACGGGAGGAGACTTCAAGAGCGCGACGGCCGACGTCGCTCAGGTCTTGGAGAGCTTCCGCGGAGAGGACATCGACGCCGTGGTCATCGACCTGCGGTCCAACGGCGGGGGCGCCCTCAGCGAAGCGATTGAAATGTCGGGCCTGTTCATCGATCAGGGGCCGGTCGTGCAGGTCAAGGATGAACGGGGACGGATTCACGCGCTCAACGACGAAGATCCCGGCGTGATGTACAGCGGCCCGCTCGTTGTGCTGTGCAACCGGTTGTCGGCGTCGGCGTCCGAGATTTTCGCCGGCGTGATCAAGGATTACCGCCGCGGGCTGATTGTCGGCGACACGACGACGCATGGAAAAGGGACCGTGCAGAATCTGATGGACGTCTCCCCCGGCCGGCTGTTCCAGCTCGTTCGCGGAGCGGATCGCGGCAAACTGAAACTCACGATCCAGCAGTTCTATCGCGTGAACGGCGACAGCACGCAGAATGAGGGCGTTCGATCGGACATCGTGCTGCCGTCCCTGCTCGATCACGGCGATCTCGGGGAGGCGTTCCTCGACAACGCGCTGCCGTTCGACCACATTGACCCCGCCCCGTACTCTCAGGGGAGGCTGGTGAATCCGGATCTCGTCGCGCAACTGCAGCAGCGCAGCGAGCAGCGCGTCGCCGCCGACGAGGAGTTCCAGGATCTGCAGGACGTGATCTCGCGTTATCTGGAGCGGAAAAACCGGAAGACGATTTCGCTGAACGAAGCTCAGGCGCGAGCCGACCGTGAGGCGGAAGTTCGGGATGCCCAGTCGGAAGCGCTCGAGGAGGCGGAGGATTCGCAGGACGGAGCGGATCAGGACGAGGTTTTCCCGGACAATTTCTACGACAAGGAAGTGCTCAGCATCACGCTGGATTACGCCGCCGCCGCCCGCCAGTTGATGGCAGCCGCCCGGAGGTGACGCCGTTTCCTGGTGAGGAAGCGCCTGCTTGACGAATTCGCCCAGGCCCGGTCTCTTCCGGAGACCGGGCCTGTTTTGTCCAATACCGCCATTCCTTGAGTGCACTGTCCTCGTATCGGCCTCAAACCGGGATCCGTGGTTTATCAATCAAGAACTTGAGGGTTATAGCGCTTTGCAAATCCGTGTTGGGGATCTGTCTCGCGGATTCTCGTCCTCAACAGTCCAAACACCGCTCGACGCGGACACATGGTAGAGCAATTTGCTCTAACCGGTTGGTAGGGAAGCACGAATCCCGTAGGGTTTCGTGCGGATTCGTGGTTCATCCAACCTCAAAACAGAGCCCTTACAGGGCATCCGGCTCCATGCGAAACGATTGGCTATCAGTCCTTGGAATATTCCTGATTGGCTCGGCGGTCGTCGCAGCCGGCGCAGACGGAAAGCTGACTTACCCTGTGAGCGAACGCGTCGAACACTACGACGACTACCACGGAACACGCGTCCACGACCCGTACCGCTGGCTGGAAGACGACGTCCGCAACTCGGAAAAAGTGGCCGAGTGGGTCGAACAACAGAATGAGGTGACGTTCGGCTATCTCGCAGAGATCCCGGAGCGAGAGTCGATCAAAGATCGTCTCACCGAGTTGTTCGACTTCGAGAAGTACGGCGCGCCGTTCAAGGCGGGCGGCCGGTATTACTTCCACAAGAACGACGGGCTCCAGAACCAGTACGTGCTCTACGTGCAGGACTCGCTCGATGACGAACCGCGCGTGTTGATCGATCCAAACAAATGGTCGGACGACGGCACCGTCGCGCTGTCGGGCCTCTCCTTCAGCGACGACGGTCGCTATCTCGCATATGGGGTGCAGGAGGCCGGTTCCGACTGGCGGGTCTGGCGGATCATGGAGATCGAATCGGGCCGCGTGCTGGAGGACGAACTCCGCTGGATCAAGTTCAATACACCCGACTGGACGCCCGACGGGAATGGATTCTTCTACAGCCGCTTTCCCGAACCGGAGGAGGGCGCCGACTTCCAGAGCCTGAATCTGAACCAGCAGGTCTATTACCACCGGGTGGGGCGCGACCAGGCGGACGACGCGCTGGTGTTCCATCGGCCCGACCAGCCGGAGTGGGGATTCTACTGCACCGTCACCGAAGACGGACGGTATCTGATCATCACAGTCTCCAAGGGAACGGATGACAAATACCGCATCTTCTATCGGGACCTCGATGAGCCGTACGCGGCGCCGGTCCCGCTGATCGACACGTTCGAGCACGAGTTTTCGTTCATCGGCAACGACGGTCCGGTGTTCTATTTCAAGACCGATCTCGACGCGCCGCTGAAGCGCGTGATCGCCATCGATTCGCGAACGGCCGACGCCGGATCAGCCGTACCTCCTTATGAAGAAGTGATCCCCCAGGGGACGGAAGCGGTCACCGACGTCACCCTGGTCGGCAACCTGTTTCTGGTGGAGTCGCTGAAGGACGCCGCCACGCGAGTGGCGATCCATGCGATGGACGGACGGCATCTGAGGAACATCGAGTTTCCCGGCATCGGCACGGCGACCGGTTTCGGCGGCCGCAGAACCGACAGCGAGACGTTTTTTTCCTTCACAAGTTTTACCACGCCGCCCAGCACGTATCGCTACGACCTGGCGACGAACGAGACGACGCTGCTCAATCGAGCCGACGTGGAATTCTCCCCGGACGATTACCAGGTCGACCAGATATTCTACGAAAGCAAGGACGGCACGCGCGTGCCGATGTTCATCGCGCACCGCAAAGGGATCGAACTCGACGGATCAAATCCCACGCTCCTGTACGGATACGGGGGATTCAACATTCCGCTCACGCCGTCGTTTTCCACCAGCCGGCTGCTCTGGATGGAAATGGGAGGCGTGTTCGCCATGCCGAACCTCCGCGGCGGCGGCGAATACGGGGAGGAGTGGCATCGCGCAGGAACGAAACTGCTGAAGCAGAACGTGTTTGACGACTTCATCGCGGCCGCGGAGTGGCTGATCGACAACGGGTACACGCGACCTGAGAAGCTGGCGATTCAGGGAGGCAGCAACGGCGGCCTGCTGGTGGGCGCGTGCATGACGCAGCGGCCCGAGTTATTCGGCGCCTGTCTGCCCGCCGTCGGAGTGATGGACATGCTGCGTTTTCACCAGTTCACGGCGGGCCGGTACTGGGTCGACGACTACGGCTCAGCCGACGACCCGGAAGAATTCGCAGTGCTCTTCTCCTACTCCCCCTACCACAACCTCCAACCGGGCACGAGCTATCCTGCGACGCTGATCTCCACGGCCGACACCGACGACCGGGTCGTTCCCGGTCACAGCTTCAAGTTTGCCGCGGCCCTGCAACACGCCCATGCAGGAGATGCGCCGGTGCTGATTCGCATCGAGACCAAGGCCGGCCACGGCAGCGGCAAACCGACCGACAAAATCATCGAGGAACTGGCCGATCAATGGGCGTTCCTGGTGGAAAACCTCAAGATGGAGATTCCGAAGTAAGGGAGTCATCGCATGCCCGCAGTGGTTGAAGTGGGCGGTCGGTCTTGATTGCACTTGAGGGCGAAATGACGACCTGCGCTTATCCGGCTGGAGCGATCCACACCCGTTGGACAGGTTTCCGACCCTATCAGTCATACACAACTCGGCTGGGCCCGGCGCCGAGAAACCGGGCCCAGGGGATTCTCGAACAGGACACAGATTTTCGCGGATTCGGCGGATCAGCACGGATTTTTTGGGGAATTCCTGAAAAGGCGGCAGCGCCGAGGTCGCATCGATTCAGGCGCACAGGGCGTCGACACGCAAGACAGCAATCAGCGAAAATCGGTCCCATCCGTGGTCATCCGCGTTCCATTCGAATCTCTCGGAGAGTCACTCAATCGGGAATCGAGAGATGTGTGTAAACGACAGATTTCCAACCTGTCCTGCGTAAGAAAAACGGCGGTTGCCCAACAGCCGCCGAAATCCCCTCCTGCGCGCGCATGGAACGTGACACGGACGATCGTTGCGACCTGTCGGACGTCCCGCAATAATCTTGCTTTTCCAGCCCCCACCCGCGCACCGCACGAGTGGTGCGCGTGTCCACGCTCAGCGGGCAATCCTGGTTGCGGACCGTCCACAGCCGGATTTGATGCATTTCCGCTGGACGGCATCTCCGGGGCCTGTGTGCCCACGGCACAGGGCGAAGCGGACCATCAGAAACAAAAATGAATCGATACGGCTGAGTGAAACCGGCCGCCCCGGGAGAGAACTTCGTGCTGCGGACCCATAACTGCGGTGAACTTCGCAAGACCGACGCCGGACAGACCGTCACGCTGTGCGGCTGGGTCGACAAGTATCGCGACCACAAGGGAATCGTCTTCATCGATCTGCGCGACCGCTACGGCCGGACGCAGATCAAGTTCAATCTGGCCGACGACAGCGACATCCAGAAGACCGCCTGGCAGCTTCGCTACGAAGACGTCATTCAAGTCTCCGGCGAAGTGACGGCCCGACCGGACGACATGGCCAACCCGAAACTGCCGACCGGCGAGATCGAGGTCCACGCCGCCGCGCTGGACGTCCTCAGCAAGAGCAAGACGCCTCCTTTCGAACCGGACGGCCAGAACCTCCCCAATGAGGAACTCAGGCTCAAGCACCGGTTTATTGACCTCCGCCGGCAGGAACTGCAGCAGGCGATGCAGGTCCGCCACCGTCTGACGAAGGCGGTCCGCGACTATTTCGATGAACTCGGTTTCCTCGACATCGAAACGCCGATTCTCGGCCGCAGCACGCCGGAAGGAGCGCGGGACTATCTCGTTCCGAGCCGGGTGCATCATGGCGAGTTCTATGCGCTGCCGCAGTCTCCCCAGTTGTACAAGCAGTTGCTGATGGTGGCCGGTTTCGACCGGTACTTTCAGATCGCCCGCTGCTTCCGGGATGAAGACCTGCGGGCCGACCGGCAGCCGGAGTTCACGCAGATCGACGTCGAAATGTCGTTCATCGAACGGGACGACCTGATCGAAACGATCGACGGCCTCGTCGCCGCCATGGCTGAGTCGGCTCGCGGTGAGTCAATCTCCCTGCCGCTGCCGCGCTACACCTATCACGACGTGATGGAGCGCTTCGGCAGCGACAAGCCCGACATGCGTTTCGGGATGGAACTGGTCGACATCGCCGAGGTGGCGGGCGACTGTGATTTCGGCGTCTTCAAAAACACGATCGCTGCGGGCGGCCGCGTGCGGGGACTGAACGCCAAGGGGGCGGCCGACAAGTACTCCCGGAGGATTCTCGACAACGACTTCAAGAATCTCGTGGGAGAATACGGCGCCAAGGGTCTGGCCTACTTCAAGGTCACAGACGGCAAGCTCGATTCGTCAATTGCCAAGTTCTTTGGCGAAGAGCAACAGCGGTCGATCATCCAGAAGCTGGGCGGGGAAAACGGCGATCTCCTGTTGTTCGTCGCCGACTCCGACAAGGTCTCCTCGGCGGCGCTGGCGGCGCTGCGGAACCATCTCGGCAGGGACCTAGAGCTTTACGACCCGAGCGAAATTCAGTGCTGCTGGATCATCGACTTTCCGCTCGTGACCTGGAATGAGGAAGAACAGCGGTGGGACGCTGAACATCACCCGTTTTGCTCGGTCGTTCCGGAGGACGTCCCGCTGCTGGAAACCGACCCGGGCAAGGTCCGCGCCCTCTCCTACGACCTGGTCTGCAACGGTTACGAAGCGGCCAGCGGCAGCATTCGTATTCACGATGCGGCCGTGCAGCAGAAGGTCTTCGACCTGCTCAACATCAGCGCTGAAGAGGCAGAGCGACGGTTCGGATTTCTGCTCGAAGGGCTCCGTTACGGCGCGCCGCCGCATGGCGGCATCGCCCTGGGACTCGACCGCTGGGTGATGCTGTTCTGCGGCTATGACAACATCCGCGACGTCATCGCCTTTCCCAAAACGCAGCGGGCGTCGGACCTGCTCACCGGCGCCCCGTCGACCGTCGACGACCGCCAACTCCGAGACCTTCAGATCCGCGTCGTGGAGTGACCCGACATCCCCTTTCACGTGCCGATTCACCCTCTCCACTGAACTCGTATCAATTCGATCTCAGACGACGGCACTGGACCTGTTTGATCGGACTCGGCCGACGCGACGGAAGGATCTACGGATGGCAGCAAAGAAAAAGGCGACGAAAAAGAAGTCCTCCCGGCGTTACTGGCTGTTCAAGTCCGAACCGAATTCGTATTCGATCGACGATCTCGCCGGGGAACGGATGCAGACGACGTTCTGGGACGGAGTGCGCAACTATCAGGCGCGGAACTTTCTGAGAGACGACGTGGCCGTGGGCGACCGCGTCTTCTTCTACTACAGCAACTCCAAGCCGATGGGCATCGCCGGCACGATGGAGGTTGTGCGGGAGGGATATCCCGATCACACCGCGTTCGACCCGGACGATCATCACTACGACCCGAAGAGCGATCCCGACGAACCGACCTGGTTCATGGTCGACGTCAAGTTGATTCAGTCCTTTCCTGCACTGGTGACGCGGGGCGACCTGAAGAGCGAGACGGCCCTCGCAAAAATGATGGTCCTGCAGCGCGGATCCCGGCTGTCGATTCAACCGGTTACGGCTGCGGAATGGAAAGCCGTGCACAAGCTGGCCGGCGTGAAGGATCTTTAGCAGGGCAGCAGAAATCTGGCGTATGTCCGGTTCTACTCCTCGTTCCCAAACTTCCGTTCGGGAACGCTTCGAGGCCAAGCGGCGTGTTCAGACAGAAAATGACACCGCGTCTCGCACCGGATGTGCCCGAACGGAAGTTTGGGCACAAGGTAATCCGCTCCCGTTGGCCGCTGGAACTTGACTCCACGGCCACTTCCCTGACACCCTGAGTGGTCCGTCAATTCAGATGTTTGGGGTTGAGGGGTTCTGAGGGGAGTACGATTCCCGCAGGGATTCGTGCGAATCTGTCGTCCGGCCAACCCCAATAACAGCCCTGACAGGGCACTGAGTCGATGAGCGATCGCGAACGCCCTCCGCTGCACAAGCGCAAGAGCTTCCAGTTTGCGATCGGGCTCGCGGTGACCGTGGGTTGCCTCTACTGGGCCTTCCGCCAGATGGCGGCGGACGAGAATCCGCGCCAGGTCTTCCAGCAGATCGGCGATGCCTTCCAGCAGGCGGATTACGTCTCCACGCTGCCGCTGATGTGGATCGTGCTGTTCGTGTTCTACTGGCTCAAAGCGTGGCGGTGGCGGATGCTGCTCGCGCCGCTGGGAATGTTCCGTCCGATCGCCGACCTGCTCCCCGCGATCCTCATCGGATTCGCATTCAACAATCTGCTGCCGGCGCGGATCGGTGAATTCGTCCGCGTGTTTGTATTCTCCAGCCGGCACAGGCTGTCGAAGGTGTCGGTGCTGGCGAGCGTCGCGCTGGAACGAATCCTGGATGCGATTGCAATCCTCGCGATCTTTGGCCTCGGTGCGATGTTCCTGCCCGATGTCGCGGCGGACGTGCGCAATAAGGCGATGGTCGCCGCCGGCGTGGCCGCCTTCGGCGTGGCGTGCGTCGCGGTCTATCTGATCTGGACGCGGCCCTTCGTCCACTTCGCCGAATGGTGCATGGACAGCGTTCCGATCCTGCCCGCAGCCGTCCGGAGAAAGATTGCCGGGATTCTCGAAGCAGGCGCGGCGGGATTGGCGGCGCTCAAGCAAGGCCGCCTGCTCGCGGGAATTCTCCTCACATCGTTCGCCCAATGGGCGCTCAACGGCCTTCTGGTTTACCTGTCGCTCCGCGCCTTTCATCTCGATCTGCCCTGGCATGTCTCGGCTGTGTTGCTCGGTGTGGTTGCATTCGGCGTCGCTGCCCCCTCAACTCCAGGCTACTTCGGCGTGATCCAGGTCTGCTTCCTGATCGTGCTCTCGCTCTTTGTCGAAGATCAGAAGACCGTCTTTGCGGCGTCGATCTACTTCCACATGGCGCAGTATGTGCCCGTGACGCTGGCAGGCGTGATCTGTTTCAATCGGATGGGACTCAGCGTGTCGGAGGTGCGGGAGGAAGCGGAACACCAGACGCCGGCCGCATCGACCGCGCCCGCTGCCGACGTGCGCTCCGACTGACTGCCAGTGATTGCTGCTGTGAACTGAAAAATGGAAGGACTACCAGAATGCGTTTGATACTCCCCAGACTGCTCCTCACGACCGTCGCTGTCGCTGCGATGAGCCATTCGTTGATTGCCGTCGCGGGAGAAACGATCCCGGCCGACGAGGCGCGGCGTGATGACGAAGGGACTCTGTGGTATGACGTCAACCTGCTCACGGTCGAAGGCCGGGAGTGGAGCGACCTCAAGTCTCCGTTCGATCGTCTCCCGGCTGAAGCAGAAGGAGTCGTCCGCGGGGCTGTCTGGGGTCTCAGCCGGCATTCCGCCGGAATGCGGATCCGATTCGTCACCGACGCCACCACGATTCACGCTGCCTGGACACTGACCTCGGACCGACTCGCGATGCCGCATATGCCGGCGACCGGCGTCAGCGGACTCGATCTCTACGTCCGCGACGATGCGGGGGAATGGCGGTGGCTGGCCAACAAGGCCCCGACCGGCAAGTCGACGAGCGTGCAACTCGTCGGTGGAATTCCCGCCGGAACGCGGGAGTACGCACTCTATCTGCCGCTATACAACGGCGTGACGTCTGTCGAAATCGGGTTGCCGGAGGACGCCTCTCTGATGACGCCGCCTCCCTACGACGATGGACGGGAACGGCCGATTGTCTTCTACGGCACGTCGATCACGCACGGTGCGTGTGCATCGCGGCCCGGCATGTGTCATCCGGCCATTCTCGGCCGCCGCTTCGATCGACCGGTGGTCAATCTCGGGTTTTCCGGCAACGGGACGATGGACCCCGAAGTGGCCGAACTGATGGCTGAGATCGATGCCGCCGTCTACGTCATCGATTGTTTGCCCAACATGAGCGCGGCGCAGGTCTCGGAACGGACCGGACCGCTCGTGAGGCTGCTGCGGGAAAAACGACCCGACACTCCGATTCTGCTCGTCGAAGATCGAACGTACTCCGATGCGTTCCTGCTGCCGGGAAAACGAGACCGCAACGACACGAGCCGCGAGGCGCTGAGGACCGAGTATCAGAAGCTGATCAATGACGGAGTCTCCGGACTGTACTACCTCGCAGGGGAACACCTGCTCGGCGACGACAACGAAGGCACCGTCGACAGCTCGCATCCAACCGACCTGGGGTTCATGCGCCAGGCCGATGCGTTCGAGGTTCCGTTGCGCGAGATTCTGGAGGGTGAGGCAGGTCCGTAATCGATCGGCGGGCTTCGGAAGTCATTACTGCACGCCAAGCCTCACGATCCTCGACGGAGAGACGCAATGTCGCAAAGACGCGCGAAGTTGAAGAGGCGCGGCTGGCGTCAAGCGGGTGGTCATCGATTGCCGATCGCCCGGCGGCGGCCATTTATTGAGTGGTTTCAGTGCCGCAGTCAGGGGGGCGGGCCGAAGGATGGCCGCTGTTGGGGTTGGCGAACCGCTCGCAAGATCTCTTCGCGGTCCTTTGCGTCTCCGCGACTCTGCGTCGAGAACCGGACGTCGTGAAATGCGTGCAGCATACCTCGCTCGCTGCGGTTTGAGGCGGAATTGACCGATTCTTTGGTGCTGCCTACACTTGCAGCGCGGCGGCCGATCCGGCGGGATCTGCATGTGAAGGATCGAGGAATCTCCGCAATACCTCCGGCAGCCGCGCCCTGCAGGGACTGAACCATGAAGAGTGAACATCGGCATGAACTTGCGGAGAACGATCTCAGCAAGCTGATCGGGCGGGCGCGGACGGCCATCGAGCCCCACACGAACAAAATTCTCATCGGCGTCCTGGCGGTCACTGTCGTCGCCGTCGGAACGATCATGATGGTGCGGGCCTCCGGCGCGGCCCGGCAGGAAGGGTTCGCCCAACTGGCCGCGTGCAAAACCGCCGAAGACTTTGAAGCGGTCGCCGACGAGTACTCCGATCTGCCGGCGGGCGTCTGGGCGCGTCTGCGTGCGGCCCAGGAGCATCTGCAGGAAGGCATCGAATATTCGCTGTCGGACCGCGCGGCCAGCAACGATCGGCTGGAGGAGTCGCGGAATGCTTTCAGAATGGTGCTCGACAACGGCAACGCTCCCAGCGAAGCCCGAGAGAAAGCGCTGTATGGCCTGGCGATGGCTCTGGAATCGATGGCTGGAGACGAAGAGGGAATCGAAAAAGCAATCAACGCCTACGAAGCCTTGATCACAGAGTTTCCTGAATCGCGATACAAGAACTGGGCCGAAGAGCGGATTGAAATTCTCGGTTCGGAAGAGGCCCGTGATTTCTACAAGTGGTTCCACGCGCAGAATCCCCAGCCTGTGGAACGCCCGAACCCGTTCGATACGCCGAATCCGTTTGCCGGCATCGATCTGCCTGAAGAGGAATCGGAGACCGCCTCCGAATCGACAGACGACGGAATTCCTCCGCCGCCGCCCAGCGCCGAGCGGATCAATCCCGCTCCGACGCCCCCGGGCGCCGAGGGGCCTGCTCTCCCGTCAACACCCGAGGAGACGTCGGACGGAGTGAGCGAGTCTGAGTCTGAGGAATCAGCCTCTCCGGAACCGGAGGAGGGCGCGTCGAAGACGCCGGAGAACGACGGCGCCGACGAGTCTGACTCCGACCCGTCGTCGTCGGATCCTCCGTCTGACTGAGTCCCGTTCAGCGGGCGACCGATCGTCTTGTCGCCGACGGAGCGGTTCCGCACCGAACCGCCGCGCTCCGCGTGACAGCCATGTCCGACTCCCTCGCCGATCAGCCGATTACGCTCACGGTGGAGGCCCGCGCTCACGGCTGGCGCGTCGACCACTATCTGGGACGGCTGTTCCCGAACTACAGCCGGGCCCTCTTCCAGCGGGCGATCCAGCAGCAACAGGTGCTGGTCAACGGCCTGAGCGTGAAATCGTCCCGCCGGCTGCGTGTGAACGATCGCATCCTGGTCCAGTTGCCGAAAGAACCGGATGAGAGCCTCGCGCCGGAAGACATTCCGATCGAGGTGCTGTACGAAGACGATTCGCTCGTCGTCGTCAACAAGCCGGCCGACATGGTGACGCATCCCGGCCGCGCCAACTACACCGGGACGCTCGCCGCCGCGCTGCAGTTTCATTTCGACCAACTGAGCGACGCGGCCGGGCTGTTGCGGCCCGGGATCGTCCACCGGCTCGATCGCGACACGACCGGCGTGATCGTCATCGCAAAGGACAACACCGTGCATCACCGGCTGAGCGGGCAGTTTGAAGAGCGCACCGTCAGCAAGGAATACCGGGCGATCGTACGGGGCGTGGTTTCGGCCGACGCCGACGTGATCGACACCTTTGTCAAGGTGCACCCCAAGGTACGGGAGAAGATGATCGTCTGCAGTGAGGAAGGAAACGCCCGTCGCGCAGTGACGCGGTATGAAGTGATCGAAAGGTTTCGAGGATACACGTACGTCCGGCTGCTGCCGGAGACGGGTCGCACCCATCAACTGCGGGTCCACCTGCGGCACATCGGACATCCGATCATCGCCGACCGGCTTTACGCGGGACAGCGCGAAGTTCGCTTGAGCGAGTTGGCGGCGGACGCGACAAACAAGGGCAAGGACGTTACGCTGATAGCCCGACAAGCCCTGCATGCGATGCGACTCCAGTTGCGTCATCCCGTAACTGATCAGCCGATGTGCTGGGAGGCGCCCCTGCCCCACGACATGCAGCAAACGCTCGCAGCGCTCCAGCGACACCGGATGGATACGCAATGAGACTCGCCAAGGTTCGACTGGCCGACGGGACGGTGCACATCGTCGCCGTCGAGGACGACTCGGTTCGCCTGCTCGATCTTTCGCAGGTGGAGGACTGCCGTTCGCTGGGGGACATTCTCGAACGACCGGAGCCGGCCGGGCTGGCCCGGTTTCTCATTGATCCCAACGCCAGTCCGATCGCGCACAGTGAGGTGACGTTCCTCGCGCCGATCGACCGCCAGGAAGTCTGGGCGGCGGGAGTGACCTACCAGCGCAGCCAGACCGCCCGGATGGAGGAATCCGAGCACGGGGCGACGCACTACGACCGGGTCTATACGGCGGACCGGCCGGAGTTGTTCTTCAAGGCGACGCCGCATCGCGTCGCCGGACCGGGCCAGCCTGTGCGCGTGCGGGAAGACAGCCGGTGGTCGGTCCCCGAACCGGAGTTCACGATCGCGATCAGTTCGGCCGGCCAGATTGTCGGCTACACGATCGGCAACGACATGTCGGCACGGGACATTGAGGGCGAAAACCCGCTGTATCTGCCGCAGGCCAAGGTCTACAGCGACTGCTGCGCGCTCGGTCCCTGTCTTCTGCTGGCGGAAAAGCCGCTCGATCTGCCGTCGACCCGGATTTCGTTGTCGATCGTGCGCAAGGGGACCGAAGTGTTCGCCGGCGAGACGACGCTGGGGCAACTCCACCGGACGCTGGAGGAACTCACCGGGTGGGTGATGCGGGAGAACACGTTTCCGCATGGAGTGTTCCTGCTGACGGGGACGGGCATCGTGCCGCCGGACAAGTTCACGTGCGAAGCGGGCGATGAGATCAGCATGACCGTCACGGGCATCGGTACGCTTACGAACCCGGTGGTTCGCGGTCGGTGATGCGTCGACGGACTCGCTCACCTCGATACGCCCACGGGTTGCAACCCGTGGGCTTCGTCGGATCTCGGTGTCTCACCCACGCCGCTTTGCCGCCTCGCGCATTTCCTTTTTTGCGGTCTCCTTGTCGATGCGGTCGCGTTTGTCATGCAGTTTGCGGCCGCGGCCGACGGCGATGGTGACTTTCACCATGCCCCGCTGTGAGAAGTGCATATCGAGCGGGATGAGCGTGAGGCCGTTCTGGCCGGCCGGTTCGGCGAACTTGCGGATTTCGCGCTTCTTGAGCAGCAGCTTGCGCGGGCGGCGCGGCTCGTGGTTCATCACATTGGCCTGGGGATACGGCGCGATGTCGCAGCCGTGCAACCAGACTTCACCGTTCTGCAGACGGGCGTAGGCTTCCTCGATCGACACCTTGTGATCGCGGATGCTCTTCACCTCGCTCCCGGTGAGAGAGATGCCACACTCGAGCGTGTCGAGAATCTCGTAATTGTGCCGCGCGCGGCGGTTGCGGCAGATGGAGCGATCGCCCGCGCCATTGCTCTTGCTGTTCGACTTGGATTTCCTGGCGGCCATGGGAAGCCGTTGAGTATAGCGGGTTGGATGGTCAATGGACGATGGACAATGGACGATGGCCCCTGGCGGGGGCCGGGAGTGTTTGGGGGTTTGGCGCTGCTGTAAAGGGTTGACCTTCGTTTTTTCCGGGGATTGTGGCAAGTCTTTAAGTCTTTACGGAAAAGTGCGTCTGGAAGTGGGGGTGAGGGGTGTTTGCGTTGGGATGGCTGATCGCTGATGGCGGGTGAGGGCTTCGGAAACACGAATCGGCTCTCCACATTGGGGGGGCGGGTGCGCGGGTCACTGGTTGCCATTCGTTCAACGCAGACGTTCAGGGGAAGCGCAGAGATGGCCCTACGCGGGCGTCGCCCGCAACCCAAGAACGTAGCGCACGCAGCCTTGCGTGCGTCCCGCTGACTGAAAAAACTGCTGGCACACGCCGGCAGCGTGCGTTACGGACAACCGCCACAATTTGCGCAGGACGACAAACTCTCGCCAGTGGGCAGCACGGAGAGCGGGTTCAGCGATCAAAGGGGCAGAGGTCAGGCGCTGGCGGTCGCGCTTCGCTTCGGAGAAATGGGAGACACAGAAGGGAACGAAGGAAAGGAAGGGGGTTGGTGGTGGGGTGTCTCGCGGAGGCGCAGAGCCGCGGAGGGTTGTGTCCGGTTGCCGTGAGTGAGGTGGTGGGGCAGAATTGAGTGGTTCAACGACAGCAAGAGGGGGCGCTCGCTCATGTGCGATGCTGAAGAACGAGTTGTTGTGTTCGCCGGAACTACGGGGCGGAGGCGGATCTTGTCCGACTGCATCTGCAGGAGAGCGGAATCGATGCACGCATGGTGTGCGAGAACCTCGGCACCTGGGCTCCTTATGCAGCCGAAAGCGGCGGCGCGGGCGCGGTGAAAGTGAGCGTCCCAATCGGCGATGCGCCCAAGGCCAACGACTTGTTGCAGCAGGGTCGGGACGAGTGAATGCCTATTCGCTGCACCGGCAGCGACGACTTGGAAATTCGCACAGCGTCCGAGCTATTGAGAACAGAAGGGAACGAAGGAAAGTAAGGGGGTTGGTGGTGGGGTGTCTCGTGGAGGTGCAGAGCCGCGGAGGGTTGTGGTCGGTCGTTCGTGCCAGTGAGATCAGGCAGGATTGCCAATTGTGACTGCCAGAAAGCCTATTCTGCGTGGACTCTTCAGCTGAAACCGTCCCTGATTCAAGACGAGCGCAGCCCGTGGTAGTGCGTGAAATCCATTTCATAGCGGGTGGCGACTCAGCAAGTGTGTTGGTCACAGACGGTGTGCATGAGTGCATTGCTTTCTCCCATCCATGCACGCTCAAGATCGGCGCATCACTCGATGAACCGCTCCACGCCTTGGACCATGGCACAGTGGTCCGATCGAGCGACCATCGCGAATCTTTGCGGCAACAATCGCGTTTGGGATATTTCAATTACTGGGTCGTTGCTCGGGTCGCTTCGGTGTCAAAGAAATGCGGCACTGTCAGAGTCGGAGGGATCATCATCGATGGAATCATTTTGCCGGGAGACGTAGCTGAGGGCGAAGTTGTTGAGTTCTCTGTTGAGAGACTTGACATCATTCTCTGAAAGACCGGGGTTCGACGACTGCTGTCGCCGCGTTCGCGGCTCACAGGTTGGGTTTGACTTTGTCTGCGGGCTGACGCCCGTAGCTATGTGCTTTCGCGGCTGCGCCGCTGCGTGCATCCGCGCACAGCCTGCGTGCAGCGTGGGCGACGCCGGATGACGTGGTTCGATATTGACTGCGTGCCGGATGAGGGACGCCGCACTGGTGATTCACCCCACAGTGGAAGCGAGTTCTGGTTGGGCGGAGCGGGTTGTAGGGGCGGTGCGTTTGGGCGACGGGGTTTGTTGCGAAAAGTGAACGCTTCGGGATTGCTGTCCCGACCTGTGGCCGGGGAGCGTGTAGAGTTTCCCGGTTTGTGCCTTTGGAGAAGCTGCGCAAGGCCTGCCGGCCCGACGCTGCCGGACCAATTTGGCACGAACTGACAGGTAGTGACATAAGTTGACATTTTTCTTGATTGATTATGCGCGCCAGCTGTGGCAGAATATGAGTGGAATGGAGGCCCGGAGCCACGGGAGCGTGCTGAATGCTGGTCGATCAAAGACGCGGAAACATACTGGAAATCGTTGAATCGAAGGGATTTGTGTCTCTCCAGGAGCTGGTAGATGCGGTCGGAGCGAGTGAATCGACCGTGCGGAGGGATCTGGATCATCTTGACGGAACGGGGCAGATTCGCAGGACGCGCGGCGGGGCCGCCTATGTGGGGGACTCACTCACAGCGTTTGACGACCGGCAGGGAACGGCGGTCGTCGAGAAGCAGCGGATCGGCCGGCGTGCGGCGGAATTGATCGAGCCGGGCGAGACGGTGCTGCTGGACGGAGGAACGACGACCCTGGAGGTGGCGCGAAACCTGGTCGGCAAGCGGTTGCAGGTGGTGACCAATTCCCTGCCGATCGTGAATCTGCTGGTCGGGGCGGCGGAGGTCGAACTGGTTTACCTGGGAGGTTACGTCTATCCGAAAACGGGCGTGGCGCTCGGTGCACTGACCATTGAAGCGCTGAAGGGGATTCGCGCACGACGACTGGTGATGAGCGTCGGCGGGATTACCGAGGCGGGACTGTTCAACAGCAATTCACTGCTGGTGGAGACGGAACGACAGATGATCGAAGCGGCCGACGAGGTGATCGTCGTCACGGACAGCGGAAAACTGGGACATACGGAACTGGCGCACCTCTGCCCGCTGGGAGACGTGCAGAAGATGGTGGTCGACGGCGAGATCACGGAGGAGTGGCGGGCAACGCTCGAGGAGAGCGGTGTGGACGTGGTGATTGCGGAGTGAAGAAGGGAGTTGTCAGTCGTCAGTTCTCAGTTGTCAGACTTCAGATTCGGGAGGCGTCGGCTATGCAGGACTTTCGAAAGTTGCAAGTTTGGGAGAAGGCGCATCGACTGACACTGAAGGTGTATCGAGCAACGGAGCAGTTTCCCTCGCACGAGTTGTACGGGTTGCGGAGTCAGTTGCGGCGGGCGACCGCATCGATTCCAACAAACATCGCGGAAGGCTGCGGACGAAGCAGTTCGGCTGACTTTGCGAGGTTTCTGCAAATCGCCGTGGGTTCGGCCAGTGAAGCTGAGTATCAGATCCTGCTCGCGTTCGACCTGGGATACTTGCCACAGGGCATCCACGATGATCTGACGAAGGGCGTCCAAGAAGCAAAGCGAATGCTCACCGCACTGATCAACCGAGCACGTCGCGACGACGACAAGAACTGACAACTGAAAACTGATCACCGAAAACTCTTCAAATGTCTGCACTCGTTACGCCTGCGATCAATCGAGCCGATGTGGAACGGGTTGTCCGGGAGGTTCTGCGGCGGCGGTTGCCGGCGGGGCCGGTTGCGGTCAAACCGAATCCGCTGGTGGTGAACATCTCGGCCCGGCATTGCCACCTGACGGAAGAGCATGTGGAGATCCTGTTCGGTAAGGGGCGGACGCTCACGCCGATGAAGGACCTGTATCAAGAGGGTTACTACGCGGCTGAGGAGACAGTCGCGATCGTGGGACCGCGCCGCCGGATGCTGCCGGAAGTGCGCGTGCTCGGCCCTTGCCGGGGGGATTCGCAGGTCGAACTGGCGTTCACCGATTCAATTTCACTCGGGCTGGATATTCCGGTGCGGATCAGCGGAGACATTGCGGGAACGCCCGGCTGCCTGATTGTCGGCCCGGCGGGCAGCATTGAACTCCAGCAGGGCGTGATTCGCGCGATGCGGCATGTACACATGTCGCCGGCCGACATGGCGTACCACAAAGTGAAGAACGGCGACACGATGCAACTGCGGGTCGAATCGCACGGTTGCACGACGATTCTGGATGACGTGGTCGTCCGGGGCGGCGACGAGAAGATCAAACTGGAGGTCCACCTCGACACGGACGAGGGGAATGCGGTGAATCTGCCGCAGGCCACTCACGTCGAACTGTTGAAGACCGGCGCGCCGGGATGCCAGTGCCGGAGTTGAGAGGCGCTCATGCGGGTTATGCACCACGGAGGCAAGGAGACACGGAGTATTTCGCTCGAATCGGTCGATGAGGGCCAGCCTGTCACCGGACGATTCGAGAGAGAGTAATCCAGGGCGTCATGGGGAACACGGCAACGATTTCGATAACCCGTATCCCGGTGTTACGAACGGTAAGAATGTTCGCGCGGTGCGCAAATTTCGCGTGCAGCAAATTCGACGTTGTGGACATCCGACTCGGCGGAGCGAGTCGGCTACAGTGGTTGCGGCGATCGGCCGCGCCAGGCACTGTGTGCCTCGGTGGTTCAATCTGGAAACAAACACGCTTGAAATTGTGCCGGAATCCAACTTGAACCGGATCAGTTCGACGCGGTGGGTTTTAGAATCCGGCGCTCGATTGAAACTTAATTAACCTGTCAATTCGGGAGAGTAATGCGATGGCGAAGGCTCTGGAAGCCCTGGGCATGATTGAAACGAAGGGTCTGGTGACCCTGATTGAGGCCGGTGACGCGGCTCTGAAGTCGGCGAACGTCGAGTTGGCCGGCTGGGAGAAGATCGGCAGCGGTCTGGTGACGGTGTTCGTCGTCGGCGACGTGGCGGCGGTGAAAGCGGCCGTCGACGCGGGCGCGAGCGCGGGCAGCAAGGTCGGGGAGGTGGTGAGCGTGCAGGTGATTCCGCGTCCGCACGAAGACCTGAGCGGCCTGATTCCGAAACCGAAGGCCAGCAAGTAACGCCCTTTAAGGGCTTTGCTCTCGGATTGGCCTAGCCGCGAATCCGCACGAAACCCTGCGGAAGCCTTGCTGCTGTGAGCACTGCTCACCCGAAGTTATTGAATTGTCGCAAGAGTCGTTGGTCGCCCGTCACAAGGGACCATTCGAAGACCTTTTAACCAGAGAATCACTCATGAACGAAGCAATCGGATTGATTGAAACACGCGGTCTGATCGCGCAGGTCGAAGCGGCGGACGCCATGCTGAAGGCGGCGAACGTCACTCTCGAGAAGCAGGTTCAGATCGGCGGCGCGTATGTGACGACGATCATCAAGGGAGACGTCGGCTCCGTACGGGCCGCCGTCGACGCCGGCGCCAGCGCGGCCGGCAAAGTCGGGGAGTTGGTCAGCGCTCACGTGATTCCGCGCCCGACCGCCGGCCTTATCGAGAGTTTTTAGTGCTCGGTCAGGGCGGCTCTTGTGGGCAGCTTGACGGGCCAAGACGTCCTCTCTGTATCGCACTGGCAGAGCCAGTGGCACCCCGCGGCGGCGGTTGATTGAGGGTTGTTCGGACCAATGAAGATCCTCGTGGCGAATCTGGGGTCGACCAGCTTCAAGTACCGGCTGTTCGACATGGAAACGGAGGCCCAGCTTGCGCGCGGGGGGATTGAACGCATCGGACAGGACGCCGAGGGGGCGTGCTTTGTGGAGATCGGCGATCGACGGATCGAGGTCACGCAACGGGTGGCCGATCACGCCGCCGCGGTGAAAATCTGCCTCGACCAGTTGACGGATGAAGAGTCCGGCTGCCTGGCGAACGTGGAGGAGGTCGCCGCGATCGGCTTCAAGGCGGTCTTCGCGGGTAAGCTGAGCGGCGTGCGGATCGTTGACGATCCGCTGCTGGACGCGATGGAGTCGCTCTCGGACGTCGCCCCGGCGCACAATCCGCCTTACGTGCGGGCGATGCGTCAACTACGGGAGGCGTTTCCCAGGCTGCCGCTGGTTGCGGCGCTAGAGACCGGGTTCCACGAAACGATTCCGGCGGAATGCCGGTCGTATGCGGTGCCTTACGAGTGGCGGGAGGATCTCGGCATCCAGAAGTGGGGATTCCACGGGGCGAGCCATCGCTACATCGGCGGACGGATCGCGGAACTGACGGGCCGCAGCGACCTGAAGGTGATCTCGTGCCACCTGGGCGGCAGCAACTCGCTGTGCGCGATGCGGGACGGAGTTTCAGTCTCAAACTCGCTGGGGATGACGCCGCAGACCGGGTTGCCGCACAACAACCGGGTGGGCGATTTTGATCCGTTTGCGCTGCCGCTGTTGATGCGGAAGACCGGAAAATCGCTGGAGGAATTGCTGGACGATCTGTCTGCACGCAGCGGACTGCTGGGGATGAGCGGACTGTCTGGCGACGTGCGGGATCTGGAAGAGGCCGCCGCCGGGGGACATGAGCGGGCCGACCTGGCGCTGAAGGTGTTCGCTGCGGAGATCCGGCGGTACTTGGGGGGCTACCTGGTCGTTTTGGGCGGAGCAGACGCGATCGTGTTTACGGGGGGCATTGGAGAGAACAGCGTGCGCGTTCGCCGCGAGGTGTGCGCCGAACTCGATTTCGCGGGGATTCGATTGAGCCAGGCAAAGAACGAGCAGGTCAGCGGAGAGTGCCGGATTTCGGAGGATGAGAGCAGGACGGAAATCTGGGTCGTGCCGACGAACGAGGAACTGGTCGTGGCACGGCAGACTGAGGCAATCGTGGATGCACCACGGAGGCACGGAGACACGGAGTAGCCATGGCGCTGATCCATGAGCAATTGACTGAGAAGATCATTGGTGCGGCGATTGACGTACATCGGGTGCTTGGACCGGGGTTGCTGGAAACCGCGTATTAAGAGTGTTTGTGCGACGAGTTGTTTGATTGTTTAACGCACTTCCGTGCCTCCGTGGTGAGCCAAAACGATGTTTATTGCCCGTGTTGCCGGATCGGTGGTTTCGACTCAGAAGGTGCCTGAGATGACCGGTCAGAAGCTGTTTATCGTGGATCCGTTGCGAGTCGACCCGGAAGGTCAGGCATCGCTGATCGCGACGGGGCGGACGTTTATCGCCGTCGACACGGTCGGCGCGGGAGAGGGAGAGACGGTGCTGATCGTCCAGGGGTCGAGCGCGCGATTTACCGAGGACACGAAGACGCTGCCGGTGGATTGCGCGATCGTGGGGATCGTCGACTCGGTGCGGGTGGGCGAGAAGAGTGTGTTCAAGGCTTCGGAGGAGTGAAGGCCGCTTTGCCGGGAGGCGGCCGGAGGAAGCTTTCAGCCGAACGAAACGAGACGAGTTCACAGTCTATGAGTCAGCAGTCTGCCAGTCTTGACGAGGTGGTTCGCACATCGCAGATCATTGCCGGCGCCTTGATCGCCGGGGTGGTGATGTTTGCGGTGATTGGCGTGGTCGCCTTCGGGGCACTGTCGGACGATCCGTCCGGGATGATCGTGAGCCTGGTGGGGGCGGTGTTCGCCGTGATGTCGATTGTGATGCATCGTGTCGTCCCGAGCGCGATCGTCAGACCGGTCCGGTCGCGGGGCAGGTCCGCAACATCCGCCGACGAGTTGCCGGGCATGTATCGAACAAAACTCATCATTGGACTGGCCATTCTGGAGGGAGCCGCTTTCTTCAACATCGTGGCGGCGATCGTGGAGCACAACTGGTGGTCGCTGGGGATCGCCGGAGTGCTGGTGTTCTGGATGTTGACGGCGTTCCCGACGCGAACCCGCATCGAGCACTGGATTGAAACGCAACAATTGTTGAGTCCATAGTGCTGCGTCGACGTCGAACTAACGTGTCAGATTACGAATTAAGACCCAGTCACACGAATCGCGAATCTTCAGAAACCTCGAACGAGACTCTCTCGCCATGCCTGCGACCGAACAGACGATCCGAAGTGTTGTTGAAGAAGTGCTGGCCGAACTGGGGAAGCGTCCCGGCACGGGCGGAGGGGCGCCGCCGGCCAGAGTGAATGGGAACGGGAGCGGCATACCGGTGATGTCGGCCGGTCGACCGGCGCGCGTCTCAGCGGGCGCTGCAGCGTCCGGAGGCGGGGACTGGGGTGTGTTTCAGTCGGTCGATGCGGCGGTCGCAGCCGCACAGGAGGCGTTCGAGCAGTTGCAACGGAAGCCGATCGCCGACCGCGCGAAGGTGGTGAACATCGTCAAGTCGCTGTGCGAGCAGAACGCCGAGCAGTGGGGGCGGGAGGAACTGGAAGAGACGAAGATCGGCCGGCTGGATCACAAGATCGAGAAGCTGCAGATCATCAAGCTGGTGCCGGGCACCGAATGGCTGAAGAGCGATTCGTTCAGCGGCGACCACGGACTGACGGTGATTGAATACGCGCCGTTCGGCGTGATCGGCGGCATCACGCCGGTGACGCATTCGCTGCCGACGCTGGCGGGGAACGTGATCAACATGGTGGCGGCCGGCAATACGGTCGTCTTCAATCCGCATCCGTCGGGAGCGCGGATCGCCTGCGCGGGGGTGCGGGCCTTCAACCGGGCCTTCGCCGAGGCGATCGGAATCGAAAACCTGGTGACGATCATTGAACAGCCGACGATCGAGTCGGCCGACGAGATTTTCCAGCATCGCGGCATCCGGATGCTGTGCGTGACGGGCGGGCCGGGTGTGGCGAGTGCTGCTCTGGCGGCGCGGAAAAAGTCGGTTGTGGCCGGGCCGGGCAATCCTCCCGTGGTTGTGGACGAGACGGCCGACCTCGACAACGCGGCGCGTTCGATCGTGGCGGGAGCGGCGTACGACAACAACCTGCTGTGCATCGGCGAGAAGCAGGTGTTCGCCGTGAATTCGATCTTCGATGATCTGCTGGCGGCGATGGGGCGAAGCGGCGGATACAAGTTGAGCGGACCGCAGATTGATGCGCTGACCCGGCTGGCGTTCTCTCCGCCGAAGGAACCGGGGGGGCACGCTGTTTTGAATCGCGACCTGGTCGGGAAGGACGCGGCGGTGCTGGCGGAGCAAATCGGGGTGCGGGTTCCGGCCGGGACGCAACTCCTGTACGGGGAGGCCGACACGTCGAATCCGTTCGTTCCGGAAGAGCAGATGATGCCTTTCGTGCCGTTCGTCCGGGCGCGGGACGCCGAGCAGGCGATCGCGATGGCGCATGAGTCGGAACACGGGTTCGGCCATACGGCGGTGATCCACTCACGCAACGTGCACAACATGACCACGATGGGGAAGCTGATGAACACCACGCTGTTCATCAAGAACGGCCCCTGCATGTCGGGCCTGGGGCTGGGAGGAGAGGGATACCTGTCTTTCAGCGTGGCCACGCCGACGGGAGAGGGGGTGACGAATCCGCTGACGTTCACGCGGTCGCGGCGGTGCGTGATGGTGGATGAGTTGAGGATTGTCTAGGGAGGAGGGTCTAGTGACGAGGGTCTAGAAAAGAGGGGGCCAGGAATGGCGGAGTTTCGTTTTGAGAAGCTCGACGTTTGGCAACGAGCGATTGATTTCTGTGACGTCGTTTACAGGGTGACACAGCGGTTTCCGGCAGAGGAACGGTTTGGACTGACAACTCAGCTACGGAAGGCGGCAGTTTCGATTCCAGCGAACATTGCCGAAGGATCGGGGCGGATGTCGGATCGGGACAACCTTCGATTTGTGGAAATCGCATACGGCTCATTGATGGAGGTTGTTTCGCACACTGAAGTGTCGTTTCGCCAGGAGTATCTGAATAGGGACCAGCGGGACGAGTTACGCGAGGCAGCGGAGCGGCTCTCCCGGATGCTTAGTGGACTGAGAAAGCACCTACAGCCGTCATCAATCACTCGACCCTAGACACCAGACCCTAGACCTCAAGCGCTCAGCTATCGATGCAACTTGCCCGCGTTATCGGTCATGCAACGGCCACCGTGAAGCATCCGTCTCTTTCGGGATGGAAGTTGCTGATTGTGCAGATGCTGGGCGCGCAGGGAGATCCGGACGGAGACCCTCAGATCGCGGTCGACGATCTCGGCAGCAGTGCGGGAGACCGGGTGATGGTCGCGGCGGACGGCAGTGCGGCCCGTGAGATTATGGGAGTTGAGGCAACCCCGGTGCGATACATCGTACTGGGGCAGATTGACGAGTCGTGATGAGACTGACAACCTGCGAGGAGTGATTTGAATCCCGTGTCACTGGATGCGATGCAGATCGAACAGATCGTGCAGGGCGTGCTGAGTCAGATCGGCACGGCCGAAGATCGCTGCGCGGATTCAAAGTCTGCCGCTTTGCCGGTGCGTTCAACCGAACAGCCGACGCGAACGGTTCGCATCGCCGACCGGGTTGTGACGGCGGCGGCGATTGAAGACCTCCCTAAGGGAACCGTTTCAATTGACGTGCAGAGCAACGCGATCATTACGCCGGCGGCGCGGGACGTGATTCGCGAAACCGGTCTCGCAGTGCATGCCGCATCGCCCTCCCCTGCTCCGAAGAGCAGCCGGGCCGCGTTGAACTCACTGCGTGCGTGCATCGTCCGTCACACAACGGAGCTTGACCGCGTTCTGGAGGACGTTCCGACCGGGATCGAACGTGAATTGCTCGGTTGTCCGGATGACGCCGCGTCGCTGGCGATCAGCGAAATCTGTCGGGGAGACGCCGACCGGGTCGTGATCTTCGCTGAGCAGACGCACCGCGCGGCCTGTCTCGCCAATCGAAACGAGCACGTCAAGGCCGCCGCCGTGGAAGATGCGGCGGATGTCCGAAACGTCAAACGTCAACTGCGGGCTAACGTCTGGTGCGTCGACCCCACCGGCCGGAGCGGGTTCGAACTGCGCAACCTGTTGACCGCGATCACCGAATAGAAATCCAGAGTTCTGAACTCAGTAGACCGTCCCTCGACACGAGTCCATAGACACTCGACCCTCGCCCCCATGCGCATCTGTGAAGTGATCGGCACTGTGACGCTCTCCCGGAGCCACTCATCGCTGCGTGGCGCGGTGTGGCGCGTGGCGGCGCCGCTGAACCGCGAGGCGCTCTCCGGAGATCGGGGCGGGCGCGGGGAACCGTATGTCGTTTACGACGAACTCGGGGCAGGTCTCGGATGCCTGATCGCCGTCAGCGAAGGGGCTGAGGCGTCGGCGCCGTTTCATCCCGAACAGAAACCGATCGACGCGTACAACTCAGCGATATTGGACCATTGCGCGATCAGGCACCGGTAGTGCGGACAATGCGTAAGGGTAACCACGGAAAGCACGGAAGGCCCAGCGCGGGCGTCGCCCGCAACCCAACAACGTAGCGCACGCAGCCTTGCGTGCGTCCCGCTGATCGAAAAAACCGCTGACGCACGCTGGCAGCGTGCGCTACGGACAAACGCACAATTTGCGGAGGACGACAAACTTTCGCTGGTGAGTAGCACGGAACTGGTGCAAGTCAGGGTATTGTCCAGCCGTGTTTCCACGATCCGGATTGGGAAGGCATTTCAAGAGTCGGCGCGGATGTGCCCCAACGGAAGGTTGGGCAGAAGGCGAAGCAACGGGAAACAGCGCCGGCAGAGCCGAAGCGAATCAATTGAACACTTTGAAAAGCGAAGCACGCGATATGAACTTTCATCCTCTCTTCAATACCGCCGAGGCGAAGGACATTAAGGACTGGATCGTGGAGATCGGGCGGCGGGTCTACAACAAGGGATTCGCCGCCGCCAACGACGGCAACATCTCGTACCGCATCGGCGAAAACGAAGTGCTGTGCAGCCCCACGATGATCTGCAAGGGCTTCATGACGCCGGAGGACATCTGCATGGTGGACCTCGACGGGAAGCAGCTCGCCGGGACGAAGAAGCGAACCAGCGAAGTTCTGCTGCACCTGACGATCATGAAGCATCGGCCCGACGTGAAGGCGGTGGTGCACTGCCATCCGCCGCACGCCACGGCGTTTGCCGTGACGCGCGAGGCGATTCCACAGTGCGTGTTGCCTGAGATCGAAGTCTTCATGGGCGAAGTGCCGCTGGCTCCCTACGAGACTCCGGGAGGGCAGGAGTTCGCGGATACGGTCGTTCCGTTCCTGAAGGCGACCAACACGATCATTCTCACGAACCACGGCACCGTCAGTTTCGGCAAGACCCTGGAAGAAGCCTACTGGAAGACGGAAATCCTCGACGCCTATTGCCGCATTTTGATCCTCTCCAAGCAACTCGGCGGCATCACGTACCTTGACGAACAGAAGTCCCGCGAGTTGCTGGATCTGAAGCAGAAACTTGGTTTCGACGATCCGCGGTTCCATCTCGAGAATTGCGACCTGTGCGGAAACACGGCGTTCCGCGACGGCTACGCCGAGGCATGCGTCCCGGCGCCGAAATCGGAAGCGTTTGCTCCGCCCCCGAGTTACGCCGGCTACCTGCAGCCGACCGGCTCGCGGGGACAGACCGATCCGGAAGAACTGGTGCGGGCGATTACGGATCAGGTGATGGCGGCGATGAAGTAGAGAATTGGTCGGGGAACGGCGAACGGGTAGAATCGGAGCGAGACGTGATGCAGCGGGGCTGGATCGACAACGTGTTGCGGAAATCAACAGCCTCGCACAGAACTGACGTTCCGGAGCAGCGCCATGCCGATGCATGACTGGACGCGAGTGACGGCGGGGATCTTCCACGATTTCCGCTTTTCCTGGGTCGGGAATATCTGTCAGGCGCTCAATTCCAACCTGCTGCCGGGCGCTCATTATGCTCTTCTGGAGCGATCGACTGCGCCTCGGGCGCCGTGCTTCAGTGATTCCCCGGACGAGGCGAAGTTCGGTGATTGGGACGCAGGCAGTGGAACGCTTGTCGCAGCGATGGAAGCGGGTGATTGAAGAGGAATCCTGAGTTGATTGGGCTCCGCTTACGGCACAGTCGGGATAGAGCGCATTGCTCTACCATCTGTCCGCGTCGAGCGGTTTTCGGAATGTGAAGCCCGAGATTCCGCGACACAGATCGTCGACACTCATTCACAAAGCGTCCTAGCCTGCGCAGGCACCGGGTGCATACAATGCAGGCATCTACAACAGGCGTCATGCGGGTCAGCCGTGCGACAGAGGATTGGAAGCAAATCGACGGTGAGGACCGGAAATGAAGTTAGAAAACGACCGGAAAGCGGACAGGCAATACACGGTGCGCTCCGTTCCGGAACGTCTGGATCGTGAACTGCGCAAGCGGGCGCGCCTGGAACAAAAGAGTCTGAATCGATTGATCATCGAGATCCTGAGCAACGCGGTCAGCCCTGATGCGATTGCCGACGTAAATCACCGACTCGACAGGTACAGCGGTTCGTGGGTCGACGACGCCGAGTTCGACGCGGCGATGCAAGAACTCGACGGAATTGATGAAGAGATCTGGCAGTGAACGTCGCGCTCGACACCAACGCGTACAGCGACTACGTCCGCGGCGACGCGGGACGATTGCGCGTGATCCAGAGCGCGCAGCACGTCTTTGTTCCGCTGTTCGTCATCGCCGAACTTCGCGTGGGCTTTGCACAAGGATCGAAAGCAAAACAGAATGCGCGGACTCTGCAGAGTTTTCTGAACGAGCCGGACGTGACCATGCTGGCCGCCGACGACGCGACGACGTATTTTTACGCGCAACTGATCGTGCAGTTGCGCCGACAGGGGACGCCAATTCCGACCAACGACGTCTGGATTGCCGCTCTGGTCATCCAACATAACCTTGTGCTGTGCACATCGGACCAGCATTTCCATCACCTGCCGCAGATTCCCAGATGCTGAGCAACTCCTCTGCGTCAATCCACATTGATTGCGTCCTGATCAACGACCGCCTCGATCACCTCTCCCCCAGCTCACTGACAACTGATCACCAAGAACTGAGCACTCCACCTCAATGAAAACTTCCATCATCGGCGGCGGCGGACTCGTTGGTTCGTGCGCGGCATCGGCTCTGCAGTACGGCGGCATTGTCAACGAGATTGCGCTGGTCGACGTCAACCAGGATCTGGTTGAGGGGCAGGCGCTCGACCTGCTGCACGGGGCGGCGCTGACCAGCGACCAGAGTATCTATGCGGCCGGTCCCGAAGGATCGTCCGACGCCGACGTGATCTGCATTACGGCCGGGTTGCGGCGCAAGCCGGATGAGAGCCGGCTCGACCTCATCAACCGGAACGTGGCGCTGTTCAAGAACATCCTCAGCGACCTCAAGCAGGCCGGGTACAGGAAGGACGCCGTGGTGTTCGTCGTGTCGAACCCGGTCGACGTGCTGACCTACCTGGCGACGCGTGAACTCGATCTGCCGCCGCAGCAGGTGATCGGGCTGGGGACGGTGCTCGATACGACGCGACTGCGAAGCATGCTGGCGCAGCGGATCGGCGTGCGGCCGAGCCAGACGCAGGTGACGATCTACGGCGAGCACGGCGACAGCATGGTGCCGATCTGGTCGCAGGCGCAGATCGCCGGTCTCCCGCTCGACAAGTATCCGGGCGTCACACCCGGATTGATCGCCGAGGTCGAGAAGAAGACCCGCGGATCGGGAGCGGAAGTGATCAAGAAGAAGGGAGGCGCCGGCTTCGCGGTCGGGGCATCGATCGCCGACGTGATTCACGACGTCGCCCTTGACCGGCAGCGGATTCAGCCGATTTCGTCGCTGCAAAACGGGGCCTTCGGGATCCACGACGTGTGCCTGAGCGTGCCCACGATCGTCGGCCGGGTGGGCGCGGTGCAGCACATTGAGGTTGAACTGTGGCCGAAGGAACTGGCGGCCCTGCAGAAGTCGGCGAGTGTGCTGCGGGAGACGATCGGGAAGGTGGTGGGTTGATCCCGTCACATCTGCCGGATCGTCATGCCGCCGTCGATTTTGAGCACCTGGCCGGTGGCATAGGGGAGGTCGCCCCGGACGAGCATGGCGGCGGCGCGGCCGACGTCTTCGGGTTCGCCCCAGCGTCGCTGCAGAGCGAGGCCTTCCTCGAAGAGGCGGTCGTATTTGTCGGTGACGGGGGCGGTCATGTCGCTGCGGATGACACCGGGCTGAAGCTCGTAGACTTCGATGTTGTGCTCGGCCAGCCGTGCGGCCCAGAGTCTGGTCGCCATCCCGGTCGCCGCCTTGGTGAGACAATAGTCGCCGCGATTCGTGGAGATGATCTCGGCCGACACGGATGAGACGTTGATCACAACACCCCGGAACGATTCGTCGGCGGCCTGTTGTTGGACCATCCACCGTGCGGCGAGTTGAGTAAGAAAGAACGGCCCCTTGAGGTTCACGCCGACCACGCGGTCGAAGCTGTCTTCATCGGCTTCGAGCAGGTCTTTGCGGCCAGGCGAAGTGATGCCGGCGTTGTTGACGAGCACGTCGAGTCTGCCGTAGTGGTTACGGACTTCATCGATCATCCGCTGCCGATCCTCCGCCCGGCTGACGTCTCCCCGGCAGTAGATGACCGCGGCCCCGGAATCTTTCAGTTCTGCGAGGACGTCTTGCACATCCGATTCATCACGCATGCCGTTGAGCGCGAGCCGACAGCCGTCGGCGGCGAGACAACGTGCGATTCCGAGGCCGATGCCTCGCGTGCCGCCGGTGATCAAGGCGACCTGTGAGGAACTGTGAGCCATTGAATTCAGTCCGTCTCAGGTGCGGGGCCGAAGAAGGTGTAGTACGGGTCGTTGTTCGCCAGCCGCTGGACGTACAGAGCCGCCTCACGGAGATGATAATCGCCCCACATGCACGACTCTCCACAGGGGACTTTGCGGCCTTCGGGGACGTGGTCCCAACCGCGCGGACGGTGATAGACGCTGTGGAGCAGGAGACCCTGATGATTCGGATCGGTGTTGAGGTAGGGTTCCTGCAGTAACGTGTTGAGAACCGTCAGTCCGGCGTTGCGAAACCGCGAAGCGGAGGATTCGTCAGACTCAGCGAGATACGTTCCCAGGCGCAACAGGCCCTGACAGGTGATGGCGGCGGCGGAGCTGTCGACCGGTTCGTGGTCGTTGAAGGGTTCGGCCGGACGATCGAGATAGTCGCCGAGACGAACGAGCCCCGGTGCACCGGTGTCCCAGTAAGGAACGCCGTCGGCGGGCGTATTTTCGAGATAGAAGTCGGCCGTGGCGATCGCCGCCCTGCGCATGAATGATTCGATCTCCGCACGACCGCCGAGCGGCTTGAGATCGTCGTCGGGGAGGGACTGCAGGAACTCGAGCTGTTCCGCGTATCCCAGGATGATCCAGGCCAATCCGCGGGTCCAGGTGGTGAACGGGCTGTAACCCTGCTGGGTCGAAGGGCAGCGATAGCGTCCGTCGTTGGTGTTGAAGATGCTCTCGTGCACGACGCGGCCGGAGACATCGTAGGCGTCGCGGCCTTCGCCGTAGTAGACGTTGTATTTCGCCGAGGCGCGGGCATGCCGGACCAGGCGGTCGAGCAGGCAGATCGGCGCATCGTTTTCGCCCATCAGCCGGTGCCCGAGTTGGTGCGCCAGCGCGAGGGCCCGGAGCGAGCGAATCGTGTCGGAAAAGAGCGAATGCGGCCCGTTGAATGAGTAGACAAAACCGTCGCCATCGATCGTAGGCGACCAGCGCGCCGCTTGAACGGCGCCGCTCAACTTGAGGGCCAGTTCGTAGAAGTTGAGTTCTGCCGGATCGTGAGAGATGCGCCCTTCGAGCATCAAGCGCCGCAGGTTGCCGTAGGTGCTGACGTTGTTGAAACCGTGATCGTGGACGCCGACGTGGCTGACGTGCGGCGCCATGAACCGGACGGTGCTCTCGCGGCCGGCCTTGAGACACTTCTCATCGCCCGCAGCGTCAAACTGGAGGATCTCCGAGCCGAACTGGAATCCCTGCGTCCATTCGGTCCATCCCTGTGCGGTGTACCGGCCTGCGACGGTGAAGACCGGCGAACCGTGCTCGGGATTCCAGGTTTGGCGGATCGAATCGAGGCTGCGGGCGGATGCCTCCCACATCGATTCGATGAGCGGGAGCAAGTCCTTGGGTGTCAGTGCCGATTCGATGCGGATCATTCGAGACAGGATGATCGATCAAGACGGGCGTGTCACCTCAGCGGAGTGACCACGAAGCGTGGCGGTGAGAGAAACTGGCTTCCAGGGAACCTCACTTGCCCTCACCGGCGTCGAAACAGGCTGTGACATCAACCGTGAATCCGGGCAGGAGGACCGAATCGGCCCGTGCGCCGGGTCGGCATTCGCCGTGGACACGATATGTGTCTCCCTCCAATTCGAGCACGGTCATCGTCTTCTGGTCGTAGTCAACAATCCAATATTCGGCGATGCCGGCGGCCGCGTATTCGGCGCGTTTGACCACTTCGTCGCGACGGCGGTTTTCGCTTCCTTCGCTCACGACCTCCATGACGAGATCGGCCTGCGGGAGCGGCGCGCGACGGTCCACGATGCGTCCCTTGGCGGCATAAACGACGTCGGGCTCGCGAATGACATCTTCGATCGTGCGAGTGCGCAAGGGAGCCAGGAAGACCTCGCCGCGGTCGGTACCGAGCAGGAATTCACGCAGCGTGAGAAACAGGTACTGTGAAATCGCCTGGTGCAAAGGGGTCGTCATTGGCAGGAACTCCAGGACGCCGCGGTTGAACTCGATCAGCCGGTTCGTATCGAGCGCGAGATAATCGCATTCCGTCCATCGTCCCTGGGTGGGATACAGTTCGGCGATTTCCCAGGTCGGCGTGCCGGGACGGGACCGGGGTTCAGATTCCATGATTGACGAGGCTGGGCTGTTCACCGACTCCTGCTCCTGTGCCAACGCGATGCACTCAAGTTGCTGCAACTTCGCTTCAGACTGGTTCAATTATGCGCGTCAGCACGCGCATCTGACCAGTGAGAACTCCGCGTCCCAGCATGAGCCGGCTTGTTTCGTCTTGCGACGGAGTGTGATAGAAACCAGATCGACCTCCCACCAGTTGACCGGCACACGTGATCGATCCCTCCGATTGTCTCCGACTACTCCAGGCCACGCGCGCGGCTGATGCCGGCGCGAAGGAAATCGTTGCGCCGGTCGGTTTTGAGGACGTTTCGCTGGCGGTGACGCGGTTAAGGGGGCTGGCCGAGGATGACGAATCGCAGCGGGCGCTGGCTCAGACGCTCCCGGCGTTGCTGGCGGCTCTGTCTGATTCGGCGGCGCCGGACAGCTCGCTGCTCAATTTCGAACGGCTCGTCCAGGCGGCGAGCGATCGGACCGACCTGTTTCACTACCTCGCGAGCAATCCCCGGGCGGTCGAGATTCTCGTTCGGCTGTTCGTCGGCAGCCAGTTTCTCACTGAAATTCTGCTTCGCAACCCGGACTATCTGAAGCAACTTGTCGAGAGCAAGCGGCTGGCCGAGTTCAAGAACCGGGGCGAGTTCTGCGAGGCGGGTCGGGCGGAGTGCGCTGGCGCCGATGGTTTCGGCGAGGAGATCGACGCGTTGCGCCGGTTTCAGCAGTGGGAACTGATGCGCTTGGCGGCGTGCGACGCATTCGGGTTGATGGACCTCAAGACCGTTACGCTGCAACTGGCGCTGCTGGCCGACAGCCTGGTGCAGAACTGCCTGTCGATCGCCTGCTCGGATCTCGGAATCGCTGCGGACGACTTCGCCGTCATCGCGTTCGGCAAACTCGGCGGAGAGGAATTGAACTACAGTTCGGACATCGATCTGGTTTTCGTCTGCGAGCGCGGCGCAGAGCGATACTGGGGACTCGGGCAGAAGCTCATCAAGGCGATTTCCGAACCAACCGGGGAGGGATTTCTCTACCGCGTCGACATGCGCCTGCGGCCGTGGGGCAATTCCGGGGCGTTGGTGACGACCTGCGACGGCTACTATGACTACCTGAAGCAGCACGGACGGTTGTGGGAAAAGCAGGCGTTGCTCAAAGCGCGGGTCATCGCCGGGAACATGGAGGTTGGGAACGACCTGCTGCACCGGCTGACGCCGGTTGTCTTTGACATCACGGAAGACGAAGCGCGGGCCAACGTGCTCGACATGAAACAGAGAATTGAGGAACACCTCAAGCAGAACGGCCGGGAATGGGGAGAGGTGAAGGCCGGGCAGGGAAGCATTCGCGACGTCGAGTTCGTGACCCAGTTCCTGCAACTCGCCCACGGCCGCGAAACGCCGGCGGTGCGAAGCGCCAACACGCTGGACGGGCTCGTGCGTCTGGCTGATCTCGATTTTCTGGAGGGAACCGAATTTCGGGAGTTGAGCAGCGGCTATATCTTTCTGCGGACGATCGAGCATGCGCTGCAGATCATGCACAACAAACAGGTGCACAGCCTGCCCGAGCATGTGCGGGACCTGGCGTATCTGGCTCGCCGGCTCGATTTTCCCGGCCCCCTGGAGTTTCGGCGGCATTACGATCAGCACTGCCGGGCGATCCGGGCGATCTTCGAGAAGTACATTCTGCTTTCTGCCGAGGACCGGGCGACCGGTTCCAGACAGCCGCCCCCATCGGTCGCGACGCATCTCGGTGAGGCGGCGGCCTCGTACAAGGAGCTGTTCGATTCCGAGCAGGCGGACCGCCACCTGTGGCTGCTGAACGAACTGGACGAGCGACTCGGCGTGAAGACCGACGTGGCGGCGCTGGCGGATCGCCGGTGGGAGCTGACGATCGTGGGTTACGATCAACTGGGCGACCTGTCGCTGATGTGCGGCCTGCTGCTGGTGTACGGGTTCGACATCGAGTCGGGTTACGTATTTACGGGCGACGAGGTGGCCGAGCCGCGTACGGACGTTCCTGTCGATGCGGCGACGCGCAGGCGTCGGCGGGCCGCGGCAGTCGCTCGCCGCCGCAAGTACGTGAACGTGTTTCGCGTCCGCTCGGCGCAGGCCGACGTGGCGACGGCGACCTGGGAATGCTACGAGAGCGATCTGCGGGACTTGCGCGGCATGAGCCGGCGGGAAGCGCAGGGGGCGCTGATCAAACGTGTCGCGCGGTCGATTCCCGCCGAACCGGTGTCGGATCACTCGCTGCTGCCGGTTGAGATTCAAATCGACAACAGCGCGTCCGCCGAGGCCACAGTGATGCACATCCGGGCCGAGGACACGATCGGTTTCCTGTATGAATTGACGAACGCGCTGGCGCTGAGCGGCACTTCGGTGCAGAGGATGTGGATCGCCTCGCAGGGCACCCAGGTCGTCGACACGCTGTGGGTTCTGGACGAGGGGGGGACGAAAATCGTCGAACCGGGACGATTGAACGAGTTGCGGGCGGCGGTGGTGCTGATCAAACACTTTACCCACCTGCTGCCGCAGTCTTCCAATCCCGAATCAGCGCTGCACAACTTTCGCGAGTTTCTGGAATCGCTGTTCCAGCGGCCCGACTGGATCGAAGACCTGGCCCTGCTGCAGAACTCCGAGGCCCTCGCGGCCTTGGCGCGGTTGCTCGGGGTGAGCGACTTTCTGTGGCACGACTTTCTGAGGCTGCAGCATTCGAATCTGTTTCCGGTTGTCACCGACGTGGCGGGCCTGCAGTCGCCTCGGACGCCGCGCGAGTTGCAGAATGAGCTGCAGTCGATGCTCGAGTCGGCGGACTCCCTGGAATCCCGCCGCGCGGCGCTGAACGCTTTCAAAGACCGCGAGATGCTGCGGGTCGATATGCGCCATATTCTCGATCTGCAAGACAAGTTCGGGATGTTCGCACAGGAACTGACGGACGTTGCGGAAGCAGTGGTGCGGGGCGCCTGCTGGATTTGCACAGAGGAACTCCGGCCTCGTTTCGGTGAACCCAGGCTGGAGAGCGGAGCGCCCTGCCGGTTGAGCGTATGCGCGTTGGGAAAGTGCGGCGGAGCGGAGTTAGGGTTCGCCTCCGACATCGAACTGATGTTCGTCTTCGAGGCGGAAGGGCACACCAGCGGACCGGAGGCGATCACCAATACCGAGTATTTCCAGAAGCTGGTCGACCTGTTTGTGGCGTCGATTCACGCCAAACGTAAGGGGATCTTCGAAATCGACCTCCGCCTCCGGCCTTACGGAAAGGCGGGCAGTCCCGCCGTCGCGCTGGAGACCTTTGAGAAGTACTTCGGCCATGATGGGCCGGCCTGGCCGTACGAACGCCAGGCGCTGGTGAAGCTGCGGCCGATCGCGGGCGACGTCGAATTCTCCGAGGCGGTCGTCGCGGTCCGGGATGGAATCTGCTATTCGGGCCGTCCCTTCGACGTGAATGCGATGCGCGGCATGCGCGAGAAGCAGGTGCGGCAACTGGTTCGCGCCGGAACGTTCAATGCTAAGCTGAGTCCGGGGGGCCTGGTCGACAGCGAATACCTCGTGCAGGCTCTGCAGATGACCTACGGGCACCTGCACCCGGAGTTGCGGACGACGAACACCCGTGCGGCGCTGCGGGCCCTGGAAGCGACGGGAATCCTGTCGCATGAGGATCGGGTGCGGTTGCGGGACGCCTATCGCTTCCTCCGCCGCGTGATCGATGCGCTGCGGATGGTCCGCGGCGATGCCAGAGATCTAACGGTCCCGGCGGAAGACAGCGAAGAATTCGAGTTTCTGGCTCGACGGTTGGGTTTCGTGGACCGCGTCGACGAGTTGACCGAGCGGCTGCAGCGGCACACGGAGACCGTCGTGGAAATGGGCAAGCTGCTGGATGAGTTGCCTCAGTCGGTTTGACGACGCTGCGGCGAGCGGCCGGCGTCAGCCGGTCGTTGCAGGCGTCGCTGGCACAAGCGTGTGAACCCATCGGCGGGCTCACGCCCGCCGCTCGCCTCCGGTTTGCCCGCGCTTTGGTGAGGGGGTAAGCTGGCGGAGTTCTGTACCTTTGGGGAATCACCATGAAATCGGCCTGTTTTGTGAGTTTGTCCGGAGTCTGTCTGCTCGCGGCCTTGTGGGGCGTGACCGGAGGGGGCGACTCCGACGGACCGGTTGAAGTCGGCCTGCTTGATGAATCGTCTTTCGAGCGGCTCGCTCCCGCCGGTAAGGAAGTCGATGCGATCTACGGAGACGTTGTGCTGCGAAACCAACATCTCTCCGCAGTCATCGCGGCGCCGCTGCCGACTCGCAACGCGAACATGACCGTGCGCGACGTCGCCGGTTGCCTGATTGACCTGACCGTGCGGACGGACGAGCGGGACCAACTGAGCGCGTACTATCCCGGACGGCGCAAGTATCCGTTCCGATCGTGGTCGATGCAGGTCGATGACTCAGCGGCCGTTGATCCGTCCGACGCCGCGGCGACCTCGGGACAGACCGCGGCTGTGACGGTTCACGCCGAGGGCGGGGACGGCCGGCCGCAGGTCGACGTCACCTATTCGCTGAGCGACGACGAGAAGTTTGTCACCGTGACGACGCGATACACCAATACCGGCGATGACGCGATTGAGGTCGATCTGGCGGATGATCTGCGGGCCGACGGCGGCAAGGAGGACATGGTCAAGTCGCCCAACGAAACCTCCGACCTGTTCTGGCTGGAAGACCGTTACTGGCAACAGGCGTACGGGTTGCAGGCGGAAGACCGGCGGATCCAGGCCAACAGCAACGCGAGATCGTCCGACCTCAAGTATGTCGACGACGACGGTTCGTCCACTGTTGCGCTCGCCGCCGGGGAGAGCGTGGCCGTCACGCGGCGGATCACCGCCGGACGCAATCTTGCGGACGTCCGGGCGGCATTCGGGGCGTCGGAGGGAGTGGAATACACATCGGTGACGCTCGCAGTCCGCGACGCGGCCCACGAATGGACACCAGAGGCGCGGATCGAGTTGACGGGCGAAGAGGGAACGGCGGGAACCGCGACGACCGACGAGAGGGGTGAAGTCACTCTTCCGCTCCCGCCGGGCCGGTATTCCGCCACGGTTTCCGTGGCCGGGCATCCGGTGTTGCAGGACTATTCGATCACCGTCCATTCCGGCGCGCGGCAATCAGAATCGATCATTCTGGACGGATATCACCCCGGCCGCGTCACCGCGAAGATGACTGACGAGGACGGGAACCCGATTCCCTGCAAAATCGAACTGACGCCCCGCGACGACGTTCCCAGGCCGGACTGGGGGCCGGAGACGGCGGAGTTTGCGGTTCGCAATCTCCGCTACGCACCGCTTGGCGAGTTCGAACAGAGACTGCTGCCGGGAACGTATGACGTCATCATCAGTCACGGACCGGAATACGACGCCATCTTCACCGAGTGCGAAGTGGTCGCCGGTGAAACGACCACTCTGGAAGAGACGCTCGTTCGCAGCGTGGACACCACCGGTTGGGTCAGCAGCGACTTTCACAGCCACAGTTCGCCGTCGGGGGACAACACGTCGAGCCAACTCGGACGCGTGCTGAATCTCGTGTGCGAACATGTCGAGTTCGCCCCTTGCACCGAGCACAATCGCATCAGCACCTACGTGCCCCACATCGAACGGCTCAGAGTGGCGCCGTTTATCGCGACGTGTTCCGGAATGGAGTTGACCGGGTCTCCGTTGCCGCTCAACCATCAAAACGCCTTTCCGCTGCACCACCACCATCACCATCAGGACGGCGGCGCGCCGATGACCGACGGCGACCCGGAAACGCAGATCGAGCGACTCGCTCTGTGGGACAACCGCAGCGAGAAGCTGATCCAGCAGAATCACCCCGACATCGGCTGGCTGTTCTATGACCGCAACGGCGATCAGGAGCCTGATGAAGGATACGCGCGGGGCGTCGGTTTGATCGACGTGATGGAAATTCACCCCATCGACGCGGCGCTCGATCTTCAGCCGTTCGAGACCCGGGGCGGGAAGGAGCGGAATCACCGCATCTTCAACTGGCTGCAGTTGCTCAACCAGGGATACCGCATCCCGGGCGTGACCAACACGGACGCGCACTACAACTTCCACGGCTCGGGCTGGTTGCGGATCTGGATCGCCTCGCCGACCGACGACCCGGCGGAAATCGAAACGCTCGACATCGTACACGCCTCGGAGCACGGCCGGGTGCTGATGTCGAACGGACCGTTTCTGGAAGTGACGGCCCGCGAAGCCGGGCGGGCGGAGACAGTGGGAATCGGTGAGGATCTCGTCGCCGAGTCCGGTCAGGTGGAACTCGACGTGCGGGTGCAGTGCCCCAACTGGCTCGACGTCAACCATGTCTTTCTACTGGTCAACGGCCGCCTGCACGAGGCACACGATTACACCAGGGAGGCGCACGGCGAGAAATTCGCCGACGGCGCCGTCAAGTTCGAGCAGACGCTGGAAGTTGAGCTGCCGTCCGACGCGCATCTTGTTGTGGTGGCGGGGCATCACGACCGGACGCTCGAACCGGTCTACGGCGGCGACTACGGCGCTCAACAGCCCACGGCGCTGACGAACCCGATCTTCGTCGACATTGGCGGGGACGGGTTTACACCCAACAAGGACACGCTCGGGCACCCGCTGCCGGTGAAGGGCGATTGACCAGGCGTGGTGGGGACGCCCACGGGTTGCGACCCGTGGGCTTTGGTTCACGTGTGTTCGCTGTCGCCGTCGAACATTCGGCGGAGGCGATCCTGGTGATAGGCGAGCCGCTCGTCGGGAGTCATCGCGGCGACGTTGGGCCGCTCCTGTCGCACGCGGGGCGCTTTTTCCGGCTGCTGGGCGGTCGTCTGTTGACTGCTCCCCGGAGGAGGCGAGCCGGCATAGCTCATCACGCCGGCGGTCACCATCAGGTCTTCTTCCAGCGGACGATGCGGCGTGAGACCGAGCTTTGCGAGCACGGCATGATAGGCGCGGACCGCTTCGTCCGGGGCGATGACGCCGTCGACAACGTGCCGCAGAAACTCGATGAACGCCAACTGGTTCTCGGCGTTGTTGATCTTGCGTCCGAAGAGCGCGACGCGTCCCCCGTGCTGATGCGCATCATGGATCAACTGAAACGCGTCGCGGGTTGTTCCGGACGATCCCCCTAGAATGCCGACGATCAGGTGCGGATCGTAGGCCACCAGTTCTTCCAGCGCCTTCGGTCCGGGATAGGGGATCTTGAGGAAGATCGGTCGCGACGCGCTGGTCACGCCGGCGAGCGTGCGGGCGATGACGTCGTTGATGAAAAACGGGAGCAGATCCGCCGGCACGGCGGCCGGCAGATTCGGGTTAAACACTTCCAGGAAATGCCGAAAACCTTTCCGCTCGGCCTCTTCGCGGAACCGGCCGTACGCCTCGAGCGTGGCCAGGTCGAGTTCACAATCGTTGTTAAAGGTCATCGAATACAGCCCGAGATCGACGCCCCGGGACCGCTCTTCGGGAGCACAGTCGAGATAGCCGCATTGGACGTGGTCGAGCGACGCGGTTCGGAACGGCCGCGACGGCGCTTCCGGAATGCGGCTGCCGCGAAAGGCGTGAATATCGGTGGTGTCGTTGGCCCGGATGGCGGGTGTGACGGGGGAATCGTCAAAGATCCGCTCCTGGAGCGTGAGCACCTCGCTGGTGCTGGCCGACATGAGCATGATGTCGACCACTTCCTGCCGGACGATCTGCCGGATCTGTTCACGAAACTCCGCCAGCGTCTTGTAACGGGCCTCGCCGTCGTGCCGCTCCGGCGAGCGGCCCGGCGCGCCGATCCCGAAGGCCATGTCGGCGTCTTTTGCGTCGGCGATAATGAATTCGCGACAGCCCTGCGGATCGGCGTGAATGGCTGCCAGTTTGCGGTCCAGAGACTTCTGCATGCGTCGTCGATTGGATGGAGGGAGGCGAGACGAACATGTCGCCATCGCCCCTCGGTGGTGCGTGGGGCCCTCGGTCGTGCGTGGGAGCGACCGATTGTAACCGAAGCACGCGGCCGCTCAGAAGACCGGCCGACTCTCAAGCCGGTGTTTGGTCAAGATCCGAAATCCGGCGGGCCGGATTCCCTGACACATGGGGTAACATTCCGCCGCAGCACTCCCGATCCACACTTGCCTCGATGAATTCGATTCACAACAATGTGACGCGATCGGCGCATCGTCCGGCTCGGCCGCCCATTGCGGCTCGACCGAACGCGAGCCGATCACCGGCTTGTCGGGTCAACCGAAAGCTCTCGCCCCGAACACGCTCCGGGCGGCAGGGACCCGGCACAGCGAGATTCTCCTCTCGCCTGTGCCGCCTCGTCACAACCCCAGTGACAGCCAGTGGTTCCTTCGCGTGGAGAGTTCAGATTGCCCAAGTGGCGGAATTGGCAGACGCGCTGGCTTCAGGAGCCAGTGGGGGTTAACCCCGTGGAGGTTCGAGTCCTCTCTTGGGCACCTTGTGAGTCTTTGACTTACGACAATATGTGCAAAGTCCTCCGCGAGTGGCGAGAGCACTCCGGGGGGCAGGCGGGGGGCGCGGTTGGTTGTGCGTTGAGATTGTGTCGATGGCCCGCGGAAGCAGTTCCGCGTACCGTTGACCGGAGCAATCTCATGGCATGGCTGGAATGCGACAAGCGAACGGGGCACTTCAAAATCGGTTTCCGCCTCGGCGATCGAAAGCTCAAACGGTCGCTCAAGACCAACGATCCCGACGAGGCCAACGACGCCCTGGCAGTCGTTGATGACACGATCCGGGCGGTCGAACGTGGCTGGGTCTCGATTCCGCCCGGCGTCGACGTCGGCCGGTTTCTCCTCAGCGGCGGACGGCTGAGTGAAGCACCGATGGTGCCGCAATCGCTCCGGTTGGATGATCTGTTCGCCGCCTATTTCGGCAGCCTCCCGGAGGGAAGCCTGGAGCAAACCACGATCGAGGGGATGCGCATTCATGAGCGCCACCTCTACCGGATTCTCGGCAAGTCGTTCATCGTGAGTGAACTGTCGACCGCCGATTTGCAGCGCTATATCGAAAAGCGGTCGAAAGAACCGGGCCAACGAGGCCGTAAGGTGACGCCCACCACGGTCAGGAAGGCCATCGTCACGCTGCGGACGGCCTGGAATTGGGGCGTTGAACGCAATCTCGTCTCCGGCACATTTCCGGGGCGCGGTCTCCGGTATGCGAAGACCAGCGAAAAGCCGCCGTTTCAGACCTGGAGCGAGATTGAGCAGCAGATCTCACGCGGCGGGTTGACGGAGGCCGAAGAGGCCGACCTGTGGGACTGCCTGTTTCTGACGCTGCGTGACATCAACGGCGTCCTGCGACACATTCAGGAGCATGCCCGGCAGCCCTGGGTTTATCCGGCCGTCTGCATGGCCGCTCACACTGGAGCCCGTCGCAGCGAACTCCTGCGGTCACGTCTCAGTGACATTGATCTGGATGGGGGAGTCATCACGATTCGGGAACGCAAGCGGAACCATGAGCGAACGACAACCCGCCGTGTCCCGATTTCGCCATTCCTGGACGGGGTTCTGCGGACGTGGCTCGACGACCATCCCGGTTCGCTGAACACGTTCTGTCAGACCCCGGATGTTGCACGCAGCAAGAAGCACCGAGAGTCGGTCTGTCCGGTCACACGCGATGAAGCTCATGACCACTTCACGCGGGCACTCGCCGGAAGCAAGTGGGCCGTGATTCGCGGCTGGCATGTCTTCCGGCACTCATTCTGCTCGAACTGCGCCGCGAAAGGCGTTGACCAGCGACTCATCAACGCTTGGGTCGGCCATCAGACGGAAGACATGGTGCGGCGCTATCGCCATCTGTTTCCGGATCAGCAGCAGGCTGCGATTCAACAAGTCTTCGGCGCTGCACCGCAGCCCCGCAGCTCAGTCAAAGCATCGAAGCGTCGGAAGGGGGAGCAGACCGTGGTTGCGGATGCGCTGTAGTTCCTCGTGCGAGATGATCCACTCCTGCGTGCTGCCCCGGCCCGATGCGCGCTTGTCGGCGTCGACACGGCCCAGCCGGCACCATTCGCGGACGGTGAACGGCGCCTTGTCGAGAATCTCGGCAACCTCGTCGGTCGTGTACCAGTCCTTCTGGACCTGTTGACTGAGCAGCGTCTCCAGGGCAGCCTCGATGCGGTCGAGGCGCCGGCATAACTCGTCGAGTCGATCCAAGACGGCATTCTCGTGTGGGGCTCTTGAATCCGGTTCAGGCATGGCTGCACCAACGAAAAAAGCGGACGACAGGTGGTGTGTGTACCTATAGTCCGCTGTTGGCAGCCGTTGTCATTCTACGCGCGCAGCCTTGCCGGACAACGAAAAACTTCGGAACGTCGCTGTCGATCAGTCGAACGTCAGCGGCAACTGGATCAGTCGCGGGGGGAGCGACAGAAAGACGGCCTTCGTGTGCCGTTGGGCGTCGCCGACCAGTTTGCGGTTTCGTCGGCCGAGCAGTTCCTTCAACCGCTTGCGTTGCTCGAAGCGGCGATTGTAGAGGCTATTGGGACGGTAGATGTATCCGATCCGAAAGGCGTCAACCGGGTCGTCCGGTCTCAGGGGCATCACCCACGGCCCTGCGCCCCAATGCTTCGATTTCGTCGCGGCCAGACACGTTCCGAGTTTGCCGATGGCGACGGCTTGCTCGTACTCCAGCCTGACCGTCGGAGACTGCCGGCAGTTCTGTTCCGTATACGGCAACTCGGGATCGTTGATGAACTCCTGAATGCAGTGATTGGCGAGGCAGGCCTCGACCAGAACTCGGGCAATGACGGCGACTCGCTCGACGCGCGCCCGGAAGGCTTCTTCAGTCTCGCCCGGAAACCGCAGCGAATGATGTGGCGGCATTGTCGTGGCTCCTTGCGGGAGGGGATTATTGGTGGGAAGGAACACCTGTCGCTCAGATTGCCACGGAGCGCAGCCGCTGCGCAACAGCCAGGAAAAGAAAACGCCACCCGTGGTCGGGGTGGCGGTGTTGAAGGAACGATTCGTTGCGGGCTGTCTGGTCACCGGCATTGCGAGACCGGCGTCGGCTCGAAGTGCAGGTCGCGTTCAATCTTCAGCCCCAGCGGCCCGCGCGCCGATTCGAGTTCATCGAGCGAGAAATAGCCGAGTTCACGTTCGAAACCGACCACGACTCCGAAGCAGAGACGCTGCTCCGGGTTGTATTCAACGACGAACCAACTCCATGAACTGTCCGGCGTGAAGTATTTGATCCGCGCCAAAGCGTCCTGCTCGTTCTCTGTCGCGTACAGCGCCGGAATGTCTGACGCCAGTGCGGCCGGCATCAGAATATGTGCATCCTCCTCATGCGTCGAATTCGGCATCGGAATCTCCTTTCTGAAACAGGTGCTGTTGCCGGTCGACGGGCTGACGAAGCTCTCTCGTCTCCGACAGCACGCAGGCAAGCAGGTCGCTGGGCAGCGACTCGCGGAGGATCTCGGGGTCGAACTCCTGCGACGCCCATTCGAGCAGGCAAGAGTAGCTCTCCTGAAGCTCCGGCTCGTCGCCGCATTCACTCAGCAGGATCATCGCTGCCATGTATTGCCGCAGATCGGCAACCTCAGAAGTTGGCTGAGCAAGCGCGCGACTATCGCGAGCTGGCTTGGCAACCGGCTCCGTCGACGAACTCTTCAGACGAACGCGGTTGAGTTGCCAATCGTTGGCCGTCGGATCGGCCGGCATACTGTGCAGCACGGCCGGTGGGGGAGCGGACTCCCGCCTCGGCCGGCGCTCGTTGTTCCGCCACTGCAGTTCGTCGAACAGACGATCGACCGTGTCCGTCAGCACGGCAACGTGTTGGCACAGCAGTTCGACCGCTTCCCGCAGTCTCTCTTCCTGGCCGTTGTCGACCGCACTCTCAGTAGGGGACTTCGTCATTGTCACGTGTCTCCTGGCTGCCGAAATCCCGCTCCTCCTGTCCGGCGAGCGGATTCGAGAAGATGTACTCCTGCGCTTTGTTGAGGCCGAACAGAATCGCGGGAATATCGCTCGGTCGATAAGAAGCAGAGTCCCTCCATTCTCCGGACTGCGAATCGCGATACCGACGGGGCGAGACCGTGATGCTCCGCATCGTCCGGGAACCCCCTTCGGTGTTCACCTCGTTCTGCCACACGGCAACCGAGATGCCGCCGGGGAACGGACCGAACTTGACTTCCGGCCGGTTGGCCGGCCTCTGCGACGATCGTGACTGGGCCATGACAGTCCTCCTGTCCAAGAAAAGGCAAACGGGTTGGGAAAGAACGACTGACCTTCAGTGTGCGGCAAAGCAGAGAGACGCGCAACTTGCGTCCGCCTTCCCCCTGACACGGCGATTGCGCGATTCCTCGCGGGTGGTAGACTGCAAACATGATCGAGACAAAACGGCGTCGCCGCACCGACCAAGAATCGTCCGTCCGCCGGTGGATCGCCCTCGACCCCTTCACTCTCGACGTGGTCGCCGAAGGAACGACGTTCCACGAAGCGCAGGCACGCGCCGAAGGCCACGGCGTGGCCAACCCACTGATCCATCCCGTCATCTGAAACCGCGTCCCGTCGCCGCTGAACAGCAGAGGAGGTGATCCCCCATGCAGAAACCCGAGAAGACATTCCGCATCGGCCCCGTGTCGGCCTCGGTGTTCGTCAACACCACCGACGACGGCCGCGAGTTCCGCTCCGTCTCACTCCAGCGAAGCTTCAAGCAGGGCGACGAATGGAAGACCGCCACCAATTTCGCGCTCAGCGAACTGCCGTCCGCCGTGGCCGTCCTGCAGATGGCGACGTCCCACGTCGTAGAGCATGATCGCACCAGTGTGATGGCAGAGAATGACTCAACCGCCAGCCAGTAGCCGGAGCAGCAATCACGAACAAAATGCGAACAATCAAAGCACTTGCGCCGGCAAGAAATACGGGCCATCCGAAAGGGGATGGCCCGATTGATTTTGAACATGGCGAGTGCCTTATCAGACAACCAGTTCCAGCAGAGAAGCCGCCTTAACCTCGGCCTGCAAGCGTTCACCGGCAAAGGGGAGACTGCCGGCCAACCGCGTCAATGCGTCCACAACAGAGAAGATCGTAAACGCGCCTTGCTCTTGTGCGATGTCGAGCGCTTGCCGGGCCAGCCTGCGGCCGACACCCTTCTTCCCGAGGACTTCCAAGACCTCGTCGGCATCGCTGCCCAGTCGTTCCTGCATCGCTTTTCTCATCACACTGGCGAACCCGTCCTGGCGGGCGTCTCGACTGGCGACGAGCCGCTCCAGTGTGCGGCGGATCTCGACCAGCGCCTCGTGTACATTGGCCGTATGCTTGCGCGAAAACTCGACGACCTCCGTGGCGTCCCACACGATGTGGTTCGCACAGACTTTCTGAAACCAGAACGTGCTGACGCCGACCGAGCGTCGGCCAACTTCGCTGTTCCAGAGAAAACAACCCGGCGCGAACGCCTGACCGTTGATCTCCGTCCAGCCGCTGGGATCGATCAGAAACACGAACATGTCCTGCTCACCGGCGTACAGTCCGGTGCCGCCTCCGTCGGCCGTTTGGGGAGGCGTGAAGTCACCCGCGAACTCGTGAGCCACCGACAGCAGATCGGCATTCCACAGCCGCGTGTACGTCACACCATGAATTGAACGGACGGTATTGCGACTCGCCAGCAACTGCAGCGGCTTGTTGCCGGTCGGCAGCGTCTCCCGAAAAACGCGAGAAATCGTCTCGGGCGAGAGCCGGTTGACCGTCTCCTTATTCACCCGAGCCAGTCCGCAAAGCTGCGTGAACGACCAGTCGTTCATCTGGTAGTTCCCGTCGTCCGCCAACTTCAATCCGAACCGACCGTCGCTGAAGTCCGGCACAATCTGCGCCGGCGGCTTCCACAAGTCGTTCGATTGTTCCTTCTGTTGAGCACAGTGACTGATGAGATCGGGCAGCGTGCTGAACGTCTCATCCGGAGATCGACGGTACAGTTCGTGATGCGCCTTCTTCAACGTGGCCATGGGGACACCTCGGCAGGGAAAGGGGAGTGGTTTGGAAAAGGTACACGTCCCCTCAGCTTGCCTGAGATTCCGCAGCAGCGCAATTCAGTCGCATCCGCCAACCGGCTTTCGCCAGCCCGTCGACCGTCAGCTCGCAACCGTCGTCCGCCGGCTCCCTACATTGGGTGGGTGGGCGCGGCCGCCTGGCCGCGTCAACCGCCGCCTCATTCCGTCCGCCCCGCCATCAGCAAAGGCCGGTCGATTTGACCGGCCTCGCCTGACGCGTATCCTGAGAAGCAGCCGCCGCTACCCGCGGGCTCTGCGTTCTCCCTGGACAACGCCGTTCCGCCAACTCTCTTTGGCGATTCTCTCCGTCAGCTTCCAGGCGTCCGCCTGCAGGGCATCGGTATACTCCTGCAGATCGGCGAACTCCGCCTGCAACTCGACGTAGTCCCGAAAGATGCCCTGGTGCTCATGTTTGGCCGCTGCCAGGAAGCTCTTGCCTTTGGGCGGCTCGGCGCCCGTCGCCCGGCGTCCTTTGAATTCCATATTTCTCACCTCCTTCCGTCTGCCAGCTTACGAATCTTCCAGCAACCGATCTGCTGACCAGTGCCGGCTGCTGTCATCGAAAGCGGCAATCACTGCGGCTGCTTCTTGTGAGGCTTCTGCGATTCTGAGTCGATCCCAAGCTCCCACGCGGTCTGGGCGATCTCCACCATCACGTCCCTGGATTGCGCAAGCAGGGCACTGCATTGCTCATGCAGACTGTCGATGTGGTCTGCCACTTCATCGAAGCGCTCCATGCGCTGCAGGAGCCGTGCAAATCTGGCCCGATCCTTCTTGAGCGAGGTCTCGAAGACCGTTTCCTTGCTGAAGTCAGCGGCATTGAACGATTTCCGGCTTTTTGTTGTCATTTGTCTCACCTCCTTCCGTGTGCCAGCTTTGGGCTGATGCGGCGGGGCGGGTCTGCTGGCTGATCCGGCCGCCTTACAGGGTCGCGACCCGGCCTGCTGGCCGGGTATAATGGGCGACCCGGGCGGCCGGGCAGACAGCGTTTCAAACGGGCGGCGGTTGGGGGATACTACATCGCCCCTTGGAGCCCGGCTGCCTGGATCGCTCTTGATAAACGATAGAGCAGCATGCCGAAGTCGCTTGCAGGCAATTATTTGCATTATTCTCTGCTTTTCGAGTCGAGCACACATCGCACCGAGGCACTGAGCTGCGTCACATGTCGCAATAGATGACCCCGCTTCTATCGATGATGCAGCCATTCGAGTGCATTGGCAGCCGCAGCTGCACTTTCAGAGAGCTTGAATCAATGGCAAAGCGCAGACGCAAGAAACCGACGTCTAAAGAACCTCCTCCACCGAGCGAAGTGATTTCGGAGTCTGTGGAGCGTACTGCAGAACGAGGCCAGAAGACTCTCGTTGTATTGGGGGCTGGATGCTCGCTCGCGTCTGGAGTACCTCGCATGCGTGACGTCTACGACTACCTATACGAAAAAGCGTTGATTCTCAAAGGAAGCGAGACGTCGAGCCGGTTGCCCGCTGATCTTGTCTCGTGGTTGGCACCCCTGCGACGCGGATTTGGTCATCGATCCCTTGCTGCCCAATCTCTTGGCACGTTGCAGTCTGCCAATCCTGCACTTACGGGATCGATTACAGACCGGCTCACCGGGATGTGGAGCGATTTCGCACGCGACTTTCTATCCGGACAAATCCCGGCAACCGGTGATCATGCTGGCCTTTCACTCCTGGAAAGACCTCCGACGAGTTTCCACAAACTTGTCGCCGAATGGATTTGCACCGACAAGGCTGTCGCTGTAAGCGTCAACTTTGACGGCCTGACTCGAAAAGCAGTGCGCGAGCGCCTGAATAGCACCGATGCGAAGTGTGTGATCCTCAGCTCTGGAGCCCACGTCGAAAACTTCTTCCTTCGAGACCACTCATCCACGCCACTGTTTCCTGTAATCAAAGTGTGGGGTGACGTATTCCACGCGACATGCAAGCGAGACGGATGTCCTGAGGCAGGGCAACAGCTCCCCGTGTACGATATTTCCTACGAACGAGGAGACGCATTGGCCTGCCCGGAATGCGGGCAACCGCGTGCACTGCAAATCTACTTTCCAGGGTATCAGCAAAAGGAACAAGACACGGAAGCCATTATCGACGGACTGCAACGCTTTGTATGGCAACGTATCGGACTTGTCATAATAGCTGGCTTAAGTGGAGTCTGGGATTCACTGTTGTTGCGAGCGTTAGCCACGCTTGGCCGAGAAATGCAAACGCAGCAACACTTGGGAAACTCATCTATGCCATGTGTGCACGTCATCGATCCCGACAACAGCTGTTATTCCGTATCGGAATTGAGACGCAACAATGTGGCTGTCATGCATCATTGCGTCGATGTCCAAGAAATCGCTGCCACCACAAAGCCGCGATCTGATCGAACGCCGCAATGGTCCACCGACGTCGAATTCAAGACGGATGAGATTACTGCTGAAGAGCAGTTTTGGAAGGAACTTTGGAAGAGAGGAAGCCGGAGCGGCTACGCACAGTTGCCAGCGGGTTACCGAGCGGTTGTCGATCACGAGTACCTCCAACCATTCCGTCGATTAAGGCAACTGGGGCTGAAGACGCGCCTGCTGCGAAGGGAGGAATCGCGTCATAATCGGCGGGCTCATTCGCTCGGGGCTGCACATTTGGCGATGTATTGGATTCCCGCGTTACTGGATGACCAAGGTAGCGTACCAGGCTTTTCGCACACATCACTTGCAAGTTTGGCATTCCTCGCATGTGCGCATCACGATCTCGGTCATCTGCCCTATACGCATTTGGCTGAAGAAGTATTCGATGAACTTCATTGGACAACGCATGAGTGGTCAGAAGGGTTCAGACACGATGAAGCAATCTTCGCAACCTCGTTTTCGAGCTTGCGCGACGAAGCCACCGCAACAATCGCCCGTGTCGCCGTGGAGCTCTCAGTGTCAACTGAGGATGTAATAGATATCGTAAATCGTGCAGTTGAGGGACGCTCGGGCATTCCACTCCTCGATGCAGTCGTGAATAGTCCACTCGATGCTGACAAGATAGACTATGTGTTTCGCGACTGCCACGAACTTGGGCAATCAGTCAGACTGCCTGTTAAGCGACGGTGCGAGTGGTTCGAGGCATTTGTAAAAGACAGACAGATTCTTCTTCCAAGTGGCATGATTGGAATCTCTGGGGTGGCGGGCGAGTATGCAAGAGACTTGATTGAGGAACGGTGGTGGCTATACAAGAATATGTACTTGCGCCCTGGCTATCGCGTAGTCGAACGGATTGCCCGGGGAGTGGTGATGCTGTGGTTGACGCATCGCGTGCCAGAAGTGGTGGGCAGGCGCCTTCAACGCGAGGCAGATGGTATCGGCACGGTCGACCTTCGCGATGTAAGGGCTTTGAAGGGGCAAGCGGCGCGGGATTTGTTGTGGAAACGATTGGTCGGCCTTGATGCGGGAGGCGGCGAACCAGAACTTGTAATGGCACTGGCTAGCGAATTGTTGGACGACGGCAATCGACTTGGCCTGGCATCGACATGTCGAGAGTGGCTAGCTGCGGCACAATGCCTGCTGGAACAAGTGTTCGACTTCCCGGAGGCAGATGACGGACGCTCGTACGAACAAATGGTGCGCCGCCTGTCTGAGCATGCTACGTGGTCCGGACGAACATATGTTGCGATTGAAGACTACGATACGATTCGTGATCAGATTGTCCGAGACATTGAGTATACGGCCGCAGGCGGACCAGTTGTTGACATCGCAGTGTTGCCCCGGATGTTGGCATATTCGCGGCCGCAAGGAGGGAGATTCGGGGCTGATGGCGGAGGAGTTTCCGAGAGCTGGGCAGTTCCAAGTCGTGACCCCGAGCGGTGGGGACGTAAGACAGGAAAGTGGATTCCTCTGTCGGAATCCGCATATGGGGCGCGAGATGCCATGCGGTGGTGCCAGTTGATTGTGTTGTCCCCATTCGGTGATTGTGACCCAAAGGTGCGTCACGCTGAGAATCGGCTGCGAACGAAGTGTAAGGAGTACGGCATTCGAATTTACGAGGAAGACCCAGATGAATTCTGGCGAGACCAGCAAACAGCTGCTATTTGAGTCTGAGGATTGTTTCAACGGACGTAGCGCAATCGCGATTGCATACGACTGGAAGTTCATGCCGCCCGGCCTCTCCGGCTGTCACCTGTTGCTGACTGTCGCGCGCGTCGAAGGGAAACTGAGAGACGGATCGGCTCTACAAAGATCAAAGGCTTGGTTGGAGACGGACAGCGACAAACTTGTGATCACGTACCGCATGTCGTTCCCGGCGGGCGGCATGAGACCTGCTGTAGGAGACTTGACAGGAAATGTTGGGTTATTGGGGCCGCATAACCCTGGCACTTCTGAGCGAAGTGGCATCTTCGAGCGCACGTTGTCAGACGCCATTCTTTGGAAGCTGTCAACCAGTAATCTGATCCGTTCGTCTGTCGCCGAGCAGCCAATTGTGCTTTGCCAAGGACCACTGCTGCCACGCCTCCGAGGCAGAATGTTCTATCGGTGCCTTATGCCAGAGATCGTACTCCTCTTCATTACCTCGGACGCTAGATGGTTGCAATCGCTCGTTTCCAGTTCAGGCGGGGGCGTTACGACAAGCCAGCAACGTGCTTCGATTACCTGGAATGGACCAATACCGCCGCTGCAGGTCGATGCCGGTAGTCGTGCGTTCTTCGCGAGAAGTGGTGAATACTGCCATCATGTTGAAGTTGTGGCGAACACACTTTTCCCGAACGAGGAGATTCACGCGTGGTGGAATAATAGAGCTCGCTTGTGCAGCGAGCTCTTTGACGACGATTGGCGCTTGGACGAGGACGGGCCTGCGCTGCGCAGCGATCCGATGTTGGGCGGGCTACCGATTCCGCTCGCTGCCGCGAAGTCTCTTGCAGCAAAACGCCTGCGTGATGTTTGGGACTTCGAGGTCGGAGTCGCGAACTCTTACGGGTTTGCCATTCGGGCGGCTCACAGGATACGATCACCCGCGAAGGACGCCAAAATTGCGGCGCCACTGGAAAAATGGAATCAACTGAGAAAGCTGGTTTTCCCGGCAATGAAGGGGTCAACGATCAAGCCATCCGTTACGCTGGATGAGTACCGCGTGAAGTGCGTTGAAAAGTGGCAGATTGCGGAGGTCATGGCCCTTCTTCGGGATTTCGCTTTACTTCCGGCGTACCATGAATGACGCTCTTGTCGAAACGCCGACTGACGCCGATCTGCGCTCATCGTCGATGGCGAAATGGATGTCATTTCTCGATGAACAGCTGTCTCCGGGCGTCGCTGTGGATGCGATTGGCGCCGTTAGGCTCTTGCGCCGCTTCACCTTGACTGGGCCGTCTGAGTCAGTAAGCACTTTGCTTCGGCGAGCGATTGCCAGCCTTGGGATCGCGGTGTCGGACGAAGGAGCGTGCGAAAACGAAGGCGCTATTCGGTTTTCAAATCCGGAGAGACTGCTGTTCGTCAACTTCGTGCCAACGCTCTCAGTTGGTGCAGCCTCTGCTCAACGTCGGCAGTTTGTTGTGGCCCATGAATTGGGCCACGCAATCGCGTGGAGCTTAGCAGCCCATCCTTGTAGTCGCGCCGCGTTTGGAAGTCGCGTCGTCACTGAATACGACTGCGAGCGGTTTTGCAACGACTTTGCCAGCGAAATCCTCGTCCCGAATCCTGTTCGGCGGAAGATCTCATGGCCCCGGACGCAGCTACTGCTGCGTGACACATCGCAGATTGGGGGGTTACCCGGTACAACTGCACCCACTTCCGACCTGACCTTCTGGCATCTACGCGCGCTGGCTGCTGCACACGGTGTTTCGATTCGAATGATGATATCTGTCTTGCACAGGCATGCCATGCTTGGTGACGCGTCAGCCGGTGTGGCTGTGATGCGAGTCGTTCCAAACCGGCAAACTGGACGGGAAATCGGCCTCCGTATCTGGCAAGCATCCTGTCCGATTTGGGGATTCATTCCGACCAATAAACGGGCGAAGCGCCTCGGATTCTCCGCCGCCGGGTCCATATTTGACACAATCGCGTCGTTTGAGAGCGCTCACCATCGAGAACAGCTGACGGTGTGGGAACAACAACAACAGCGACAACCTCGTTGGTGCAAGCGAATGCTTGACACCGTGTGTGAATACACAGCGGTGGACACGAACGGAGAAGGAAGGTTCATTGTTGCGACGTGGCAATGGCCGCACGCGACAACAGACGAAAAATGCAATTGACGAAAGCACCAGTGTCTGTGGCACTATGAAGTAGTAACCATTAGCCGCAAATGCGGGCGATGACATGGACACTTGTTCTTTAGCAGAGAAAGCGAGGCGTTAATGGACGTGGCCATTACCGAGGAAACCCAAAAACACATACCTCCGCTATATGAGACATATAGTGAACTAGACCCCTGGGTGCACGCGAAGCTCTCTTCACGGGAAGGAAAGTGGACGTTTTATGTGATTGAATATGATGCGAGCACACGAATGTGTTTTGGAAAACTTGTTGATGAGGGTGGTCGAAACCTAGTATACCGCAATGCTGATCAACTACTAAGTGGCGCGGGAGGGGTGATTGAACATGACTGGAAAGTGTGCAGGATGTCGCTTTGTGAGTGAGTAGGTGTGTTCATCAATACGGCTCAAGAATTTCGCGCAGCTCGTGAACACGAAGAGCGCGATTTTTTATGAATTGCTTGGCCAAGTCGCTGTCCTTGGCTGCCCGAGAACTGGGGCTGAAGAGTTGTTGTCGGTGCGGACACTGAGGCGAGGTGCGAGAGCAAGAGGCTGCTGGCCATAGGACCAGCTGTGCGTAGATGATAGGCCGCGTCTGTCGTTCGATGTAGCCTTCAGCGGATGACTGAACGGTGGGAGACTGGCCGGGCTCAGGTGTTCTGGGTTGCGCGGTATTGCGGTGTCGACGGCCGTGATTAGTTTGAAGGGAGATATTGTCAAAAGTCGTGTTCTCGCGAGTTGAAGAAAGGCGGCGTATCCTGCTGAGGGATTTTATTTCTCCAGCGGCCCGACGCGGGCACAAGGATACGCCATGAGCAAGACTACGACAGCGAAGCGAACAGCACCAGTCCACCACACAACTCCC
>QQVO01000005.1 GCA_003388505.1 Planctomycetota bacterium | reverse complement strand
GAGACATTCCGACCAAACAGTCTGTACACTCATCATCCGCCTCCTGTCTGCGTCCGAAGTGAGATTGTTGAACACACTTAAGACGCAGCGGAGGCTACTTTTGTTGGATGCTGATGAATAATCCGGGTTAGAAGCCGGGTGTGATTTCCGTTTCACCATCAGGCCAAATTCCGCATCGTTTCATCAGATCCGGAACGTGTCCGAACCGTGGACGCCATCGATCTGACTCGACGATCACGAATTCCGTCGACTTCAAATACCGACGACCACTCAGCCAAATCGCTACGACTCGGTGGTGTCCGTCGTCCAGTTGAATGGAACCGATTTCGTCCCGGGTCAGCACGACCGGAGGAAGCGTTGCTCCGAAAGTCAGCGAGGTGATCATTTCCCCGATCTGCTCGGCACAACGCAACTTCCTTTGTGAGACCCAGATTTCCGAGATCTGCATGAGACTTGTCCTCCGGCGCGAACGCCGGTGGACCGTCTCTGACTCTCATGAGCAGCTTCATTGAACTGTTCCCTTTCGTAACGAGCGGAAGGCAAGGGATTCGAACCCTCACGGCCCGAAGGCCGCACGGTTTAGCAAACCGGCCCGGCAACCCGTATCCGGCTACCTTCCGTATGTTTCTCTCACTTCAGTGGACTCACCGGGAATTGAACCCGGATTTCCGCCATGCCATAGCGGTGTCTTCCCGTTGGACCATAAGCCCGTTTTCAACAGTGGACCGGATGGGAATCGAACCCGGGCACCGCCCGGCAGGGTGGTCCACCGACTTTGCAAGAGTCAGTCGCCCCCATGGAACATGCCAGCCCATTCATCGAGAGGTCCGCCCGGGAATTGAACCCGGTCCTCGTCCTTACCACGGACGTGTGCTGCCGGTGCACCTGCAGACCGTGTATCGAGTGATCCCGGATGGAGTCGAACCATCGTCTCCTGCATGTCGCGCAGGTGTCGTCGCCGTTGGACCACGGGATCGTCAGTGACCGAGGTGGGAGTCGAACCCACAAAGTCACGAGGCTCTCGACCTCGCCGCTTTGCCAGTTTGCGTACCCGGTCGGTGGCGGGTCCAGGTGTCGCACCTGACGGACGGAGCGCATGAGGCTCCATTGGGCACTGGCCCACCCGCGATGTTCAGTTGCAGGTCCCGGTATTGATCCGGGCACACCGGCCTTATGAAAGCCAGTTGGGCACCTGCCGCACCTGCAAAGTCGTTTCCGAGTGACCAGGGGGAGAGTCGAACTCCCACGCCGTGATGGCACGACATTCTGAGTGTCGCGTGTCTACCAGTTCCACCACCTGGCCGTGTTGAATAGCCCGTACGGGATTTGAACCCGTGTCGCCGGATCGAGAATCCAGCATCCTGAGCCGCTAGAAGAACGGGCCGTGTTCTTGAGTGCGCCGGACAGGAGTTGAACCTGTACAGCCAGAGGCGTGGGGGTTACGGCCCCGTGGGCTCGCCAATGCCCAGCCGACGCATGTTGTTTCAGTAGCACGGGAGGGAGTCGAACCCACAAGCACCAAGGTTTGAGCTTGGCCGCTCTGCCGGTTGGCGTACCGTGCCGCATTGTTGAAAGCGTCCCCGAGGGGATTTGAACCCCTGATCTCCACCGTGACAGGGTGGCGAGCACTCCAGGCTGCTCTGCGAGGACGTATGGATGTCAGTGGCTCAGGTGGGAGTCGAACCCACAGCATCGCTGTGTCTGAAACAACGTGGTCTGCCAATTGCCTACCGAGCCGTGACTGTTTCTTCAGGCCTTGCTTCCGGCCGGATGACTTCCTCGATCAAGTTGCGGGAGCTGGAATCGAACCAGCGCCTCCGGGTTCAGAGCCCGGTGTCACTACCAGCAGCAACTACCCCGCAGTATTTGTCATGTTGGAGCACTCCGTCCGGGAATCGCACCCGATCTGTGAGCTTCAAAGGCTCACGCCGCGACTACGCGCCGGAGAGAGTGTCCTGCGGGAGTCGAACCCGCCTGTCCAGGTTGGAAGCCTGGCGCCTTTGCCGGTCGGCCAAGGACACCGGATGTTTCAGCGGAAGCCGTGGGACTTGAACCCACAACGGTTGTTCACCGCACCTGCTTTCGAGTCAGGCTCCTCATCCAGCCGGATGACTTCCGTATCTGCCGGAGCTGCGGTGGCAGGAATCGAACCTGCGTCGCGACGGTTAACAGCCGCCTTCCCGTACCAGCACGGGACCCACCGCATCGTTCACGCCGCGCTGTGACGGAGTCAGCGTGGTCGGATTTGAACCGACGATCTCGTGCTCCCGAAGCACGCGGATTCCCAAACTTTCCCACACGCTGTGATTAGCCGATGGTCAATAGTCGATGGCTGATGACCTCTGACTCGTCGCCCGGCCTCTTGACCATCGACTCTCGACCATTGTCCATCGACCAATAAACGCCCAGCGGGAGTTGAACCCGCACTTCCGCCATGGCAAGGCGGCAGGCTACCGCTACATCATGGGCGCTGATCGGATTACCGGATTGTCAAAGATCAAACTTCCTCAGAGCACCGGGTGGGACTCGAACCCACGTCGCCGCATTACGAATGCGGAGTCCTCGCCGCTGAACGACCAGTGCTGAATTCTCGATCCACCGTCTCGGCGGAGTGGGACCGGAGGGACTCGAACCCTCACCAACCCGGTTAAGAGCCGGGTATGCTGCCGCTAACACCTCGATCCCGTGTCCGTGTCTTCATTCCTCGTTTCAGTCGGCCCGGACGGAGTCGAACCGTCGTCTGACCCTTATAAGGAGTCGGCTCTGACCATTGAGCTACGGGCCGCAGCTCGTCGTCGGTCATTGAGGCCGGAGGGATTTGAACCCCCACCGTGCAGATTAAAAGTCTGCTGTGCTGCCATTACACCACGACCCCGTGAGTGGTCTGGCGTATGCGTTTCAGGCGCTGTCGTAGCATTATTGGTCTCCCTGTTATCTGTTTGGAGTAGCCCGAGAAGGAGTCGAACCTTCGTTTCCGCCTTATCAGGACGGCGTCCTCAACCGTTGAACGACCGGGCTGTCGTGGAATGTCGAATGCCGAAACTCAAATGACGAAAGAGGCCCGGGTCGCCGATGAACCCATCCAGGCTTTGACATTCGGATTTCGACATTCCTTCGACATTTGAATTTCGTCATTCCTCATTTCCCAAGTAGCCCGTAGGGGAATCGAACCCGTCTCTCCGCCTTGAAAGGGCAGTATCCTCGCCGATAGACGAACGAGCCGTGTTGTGCGCGCACCGCGTGCGCGGAGTGGGTCGGGAGGCGCTCGAATCCTCGTCTGCGGTTCTTCAGACCGCCGCTACACCGTCTCAGCTACCGACCCCCACACAGGGGGATTGAAACGAAAAAAGCCCAGTGCCTGATGACACCGGGCTGGAGGGGATCTCCGAATACGGCCGGTGTCACAAGCGCAGACTCTGTTCGGTAGGCGCATTCGCCGAACGATCGGCGTAACGCCCTTTGCCCGAACAGTGGCTTATGCAACCTGGCCGTAGGAAAGACATCGTTGAACTCGTTTGCTCTCGGTCCAGTGTGTGATTCTCAATGCGGCGCTCATGCCGCTCGCGTGTTAGACGCACAACTGCGAAGGAGGTTCACTCAATAATCGTGAGTTTTTCTGACGCGTGTGAGATGCGCAGTGGCGTGCCGGTATTTCACGAGATTCGTCGAATCTGACAGTTTGCCCAGAGATTCTCAGATCGGAGTCAAGTCCGAACGGCAGGCGGCGGTGGCATGAACCCACAACCCCCGGACGTGCAATCCGGTCGTTCCAATGGAAGTTGAAGCGGTGTCGAGCGACAAGCGTCACGAACCACGAGCCAGCGATCACAAAGCGCAGTTTCCAGCGTCACTCGCGTCCACCGCGTACGTCTCAGTCCGTTCACGTCCGTGTTCTCCCACTGCGTCAGCACCGTTGGCCGTTCACCGGAGTCCAGCGTTGTCCACGGGCGTACAAGTCAGAGTTTGGCTGCACTTTGGCTGCAAAACGACCCGGAGAAGATCACCCTGCCAAAAGCAAAACCCGCAACCCTCGACGGGTTACGGGTTTAAAAAGCGAGGCCGACGGGACTTGAACCCGCAACCCCCGGATCGACAGTCCGGTACTCTAACCAATTGAGCTACGGCCCCTGGCAGCCGACACATCCGGCTGAACTGAGCGGTGTTCTGCCGAGCCGGCAGAAGGATGTCCCGGTGGGGTCCGAAAGTTTATGAAACCGCCAGTGCTGTGACAAGCGAATTTACCGGTTTACGGGCGGAAGGGCGGACCGGGCGGACGCGCTTTGCCGGGTTGAACGTTCGTCGCAATGACGCTGAGACGCAAAGGGCCGCAGAGACATCTGGAAGGGCATCTCCTTGCGATGCCGGTACAATGGTCCCGCAGTTCAGATCTTTCGTCTTGAGCGGTTCTGCGGGAAGCAGAAATCCCGCGGAGTTTCGTGTGGATCCGCCGTCCAGGAAGTTTCGAATCAAAGTTTGCTGCCGCGGCATTTGCGGCTCAGTTTTTTGGCCCACCTGCGATTTGCGGGCTGACGCTGGCAGCGAATTGATGTCGCGGCTTCGCCGCTCTGTGCCGAATCGCTTACGGTTGGTCGGCGGGCGGGTTCGCGCTGGGCGTTCTTGCTACGTTGCGTCTTTGTGTCAAGAATTACACAGCGTGCCACGCACCAGGATGCTCCCGAGATGGCGCCTGCCGACGCTCCCTGTGCCGCCCGGATTGCGGCGGGGTTGAGGGGTGTGGTTTAATCTAGCCATCGCCTCTCCCGTCGAGTTCTCGATTCGTAAGGGCTTTGCATGTCGATCCGAAACTTGTCTCTGGTCGTGACGGCTGCGTTCCTGTTTGCCGGGTTCGGCCGGCCGGTCGCGGCTGACACGTTCACCTACATCGATCAGGAAGGGGAAGAGCAGACCGTTGAGGCCCGGTTGCGGGGCTCCGGCCAGGAGACGTTCGCCCTGGAGACGGCCGACGGGCAATGGGTGCTCGTGCCTGAAGGCAACGTGATCGACCGAGAGGCTGCCAAAGGACCGGAGCCGATATCAGCCGACGAGATGGTGGGCGTGCTGGAGGTGCAGTTCGGGGCGGAGCGGGTTCGCACTCACCAGCAGAAGCCATACGTGGTGTGCCTGGTGCTGGCCGGTCCGCTCGATCGGCGGTCGGAGTCTCGCGTGCGGGGCTTTCTGCAGAAGGCGGGACGGTTTATGCAGAACGTGGAGCGTGTGTTTGAACGGTTCGCCAAGGACACCCATTTTCCGCTGCGGGAACCGGAGCATCCGCTGGTGCTGGTGATCTTCGAATCGGACGCCGACTTCAACGAGTACACGGTGGAAACGACCGGCGGCGTGGGGATGTCGGCCGGCAACATCGCCGGTTTCTATGCGAAGACGACCAACTGGCTCGCGATCCGGATGGAGGAGTGCCGGACGTTTCAGGTACCGCTGCACGAGGCGATTCACCAGTTGATGTACAACCGCGTGCTGCAGCGCTTCGCGCCGATTCCGGCATGGTTCGACGAGGGGATCGCGACCGGTTTCGAAGCCGACGGCGACCGCGTCGACGTGCATCCTGCGAAGATCAACTCGCTGTACGCGCTGCTGGCCAAAAGCATCCCGAACGACGACGTCTCCTGGGTGGACGTCGTTTCCAATGACAACGCCTTCCGGGGGGACATCCTCGCCGGGGAGGCTTATATCGAAGCGTGGTGCCTGCACTGGATGCTCGTGACGCAGCACACCGACGCCTACGAGAAGTACGTTCAGGAACTTGCCGCGCGCGAGCCGTTGCAGGAACTCTCGTCCGATGAGCGAACGGAGCGGTTTGAAGACGCGTTCGGCGTCACCGTCGGCGAGTTGGCCGCCGACTTCCCGCGGGTTCTGAAATCGGGATTGAAGCGTCAGAAGGTGAAGGCGCCCGACTCGCCGCCGCCGGGAATCAGTCTGACAGAGCAGGCGTTGTCTGAAGTGAAGATGAAAGCGGTCAACGACGTCGCGTCCGGGCGGCTGCTGGTGGAGGGGTCGCTGAAGAACGCGTCTCCGATCCGTCCGCTGACGTTTCATGTCGCCGTCGTATCGGGATCGGGCGTTTATACGGATTGGGTTGTCGACGACGTGGGGATCGGAAAGACGGTCTCGCTGCCGGGCAAAGTCGCTGCCAAGGTGCTGCCGGGAGCGCCGGGCGGGTCGTCCCGCACGTTTCAGGTCCGCGTGCAGTGGGCGCTTCCCGACAGCGACGAAGCTGCGGCATGGAAGCGCAGTCCGCCGCTGCCGGCGGGATTTGAAGAGTAGGGCTCGAATCAGCCCGCTGTGAGACTACCCCGCGAACGGGCGACGGCGTTCTTCCATCCGGTGTAGAGCTGATCGGTCTCATCGCGCGGCGCAGCCGGGGTGAACTCCCGGTCGAGCGCCCAGTTCGCGGTGACGTCGGACTGGTTTTCCCAGTACCCGACGGCGAGACCCGCAAGGTAGGCGGCGCCGAGCGCCGTGGTCTCAGGCACGACCGGCCGCTGCACCGGTACGCCGAGCAGATCGGACTGAAACTGCATCAGGAGGTCGTTCGCGCTCGCGCCTCCGTCGACTTTCAGCATCGCGAGATCGATTCCGCTTTCTTTCTGCATGACGTCGAGCACGTCGCGCGTCTGGTACGCCATTGATTCGAGCGCGGCTCTGGCGAGATGGGCCTTCGTGGTTCCGCGCGTCAGTCCGACGATTGTTCCTCGGGCGTCGGAGTCCCAGTACGGAGCGCCGAGTCCGACGAAGGCCGGAACCAGGTAGACGCCGTCGGTCGACTCCACCTCCGACGCGAGTGCTTCCACTTCGGACGAAGAGTCAATGATGCCCAGCCCGTCGCGGAGCCACTGGACGACGGCCCCCGCGATAAAGATCGCACCCTCCAGGCAGTAGGTGACCTTGCCGTTGAGTCCCCAGCCGATGGTGGTGAGCAGGCCGTTGTTCGACGTCACCGGCTCTTCGCCGGTATTCATCAGCAGAAAGCAGCCCGTGCCGTAGGTGTTCTTCGCGTCGCCCGGGCTAAAGCAGGCCTGCCCGAATGTGGCCGCTTGCTGATCTCCCGCGATGCCGGCGATCGGGACGGCTTCCCCCAGCAGCGACGGATCGGTCTCTCCATAAACCTCGCTGGAGGCGCGGACCTCCGGCAGCATGGCGCGCGGGATGTCCAGGATGCCCAGCAGTTCGTCGTCCCAGTCGAGCGTATGGATGTTGTAGATCAGCGTCCGGCTGGCATTGCTGTAGTCGGTGACGTGGACCTTCCCGCCGGTCAGCCGCCAGATCAGGAATGAGTCGATCGTTCCGAAGAGGACTTCGCCGCGCTCGGCCCGCTCGCGCAATCCGGACGTCGTATCGAGCAGGTGTTTGATCTTGGTGCCGGAGAAATAGGCGTCGACGACCAGACCTGTCTTTTCGCGGAAAGTCGCTTCGTGCCCGTCCTGCTTCAGCCGGTCGCAGATGGGGGAGGTGACCCGGCTTTGCCAGACGATCGCATTCGCGACGGGGCGGCCGGTGTCGCGTTCCCACAGAACGGCCGTCTCCCGCTGATTGGTGACTCCGATCGCCGCGATGTCGCCGGGCTCTGACCCCGCCGCTTTGATCGCTTCTCGCGCTGTTGCCAGTTGCGTGTCCCAGATCGCTTCCGGGTCGTGTTCGACATGCCCCGGCGCAGGATAGATCTGCGGAAATTCCTCCTGTGCGGACGCGACCGGCCGACCGTCGCGACCGAAGACAATGGCGCGGCTGGAGGTCGTCCCCTGATCGAGAGCGAGAATCGATTTCGGCATGCAGACTGTCTCCGTCGGTCCTGCGGTCGATGTTTCAGCCCGCGCGGGCGTTCTTTACCAGTTCCCAGTACGTTTCGCGGACGGACTTGTGCAGGTGGCGGGCGAAGGAACTGTCGAGATTATGAATGGCGATCAGTTCCACAACGTCCGCGAAGTCCTTGTGAGTCCGGCGGGGATCGCCTGCCCCGCAGGCAATCTTGGCTTCGATGAGCCGTTCGAGCGTGAGCACGGGCAGGTCTTCGCGAACGGTGATGCTGTTCGCGGCGGACGGATCGGCGAATTTTGCTTCGGCCCCCCGGCCGGTCCGCGACCCGGCGATCAGAAACTGAACCGGGATTCCATCGGAGCTGCGGAACTCCCGATGCGAATCCGACCACTCGAAACCGGCTTCGAGCAGCGCCTCGCGGATCGCGGCTTCATCTTCCGACCGCACGATCAGGTCGAGGTCGACGGTGTTGCGCTGGTAACCGTGCAAACAGATCGCCACGCCGCCCGCGATCGCGTACGGGATCTCCGCATTCCGCAACGCGGCGTGACACCGCCGGGCGACATCCCAGAGTGTCTCATTTCCCAGCATCGAGTAAATCTGCCGCGCAGTCGCCACGGATCGCACCCGCGAGAGGGAGGATGGTCGTCAACGACAGCTATCGTCGACTCGCGCGTCGAAAGCGTCAAGAGACGCAACGCTACACCAGCGGGCGGCGCGGGGTGTGGGACTCGCGGCCGGCAGCGTGCGGGGCGTCGGCCGCGTGATGAGCCGGTTCAAAGCGGGTTCCGGCCCGGAGGCCGGGCGCGGGAGCGTCGTCGCCGGAGTTCCTGGCTTGCCTGCGGGCCGGCCGGAGTGAGAGGAGCGCCGGGAGCAGGATCAGTTCGCCGATCACCGAAATCATCATCAGCGAAGCCATCAGCCATCCGAACCGCGCCGTCGGGACGAAGCTGCTCAGGCAGAGGGCCAGCATGGCGCAACTGCTGATAATGGTCGATTCGACCAGCGGCTTGCCTGTGTGGAGCAGGGCGGCCCGCGAGGCGTCCGTCGTCGATGCGCCCGCGCGATATTCTTCCTGGTACTTGACCAGGAAGTGGAACGTGTGGTCTACCGAGATGCCGAGCGCGATGCTGCCGGTCATCATCATGCCGATGTCGACCGGCATCCCCATGAATCCGACGCCGCCGAAGACGAGCCAGATCGGCACGACGTTCGGCGTCATGGCGATCAGCCCGGCCGTCAGCGAGCGGAGTGAGAGGATCATCACCAGTGTAATCGTCGTCAGCGCGACGGTGAGGCTCTTCCAGTAGCTGGTGAAGATCTCTTCCTGGGCGTCGGCAATCAGCGGAGAGACACCGGTCAGGGTCACCGGCTCGTCGGCGAGGAGCGTTTTCAGCGCGTCGTAGGCTTCATTCGCTTTCCAGCCGCTGCTGACGCGGACCGAAATCCGCCACAGCCGTTCGTCTTGGGCGATGTAGTTGTTCGTTCCGCTGAGCCGGGAGGCGCGGTCGAAGAGCCGGGCAGCGGCGAGCGGGCCGTCTGGCAGTTGATCGGGGAACATGCTGGCCGCCGAGAACGAATGACGCACCACCGGGTGCGCATCGATCTTTTCCTGGATCCGCTTGACTTCGAGCATGCGGTCGACGAAGGGTCGATCGGTGAGGCCGAAGTCGACCACCGCTTCGACGGAGCCGATGCTGGTCAACTGCTCGTCGACGGTCCGCAGATCAGCCGCGACGGGGTTGCCTTCGGGCAGGAAGTCGACGGGATTGATGTGCGGCGCGAGGCGCATGAGCCCGAAACCCGCCCCGACAACCAGCAGCAGGGCGCCGCCGAGCAGTCTGAATCGGCGGAGGCTGACCCAGTCGCCCCAGCGGCCGAAGTCGACGAGCTTGCGATCCTTCGAGGACGTGCGGTCCGGCCACATGCTGATCAACGCGGGGGTGACTCCGAGTCCCACGATCGTCGCAATGACCGCGCCGAGCGCCGCGGCGTAGGCGAACTGCCTCACCGGCAGGATGTTACTGACGTTGAGTGAGAGGAGGCCGATCAGCGTCGTCAGCGTGGAGAGGAGCGTCGGTTTGATCGACTCCCGGATCGCGACCCGCAGCGGATCGGCGGCGCCGGCGTCGCGGGCCTCGGTGTAGTAATCGACGACATGGATCGCGATCGTCAGCGTGAAGATCATCACCATGATCGACAGGGCGCCCATGATGAAGTTCATCTCGCCCCCGCAGATGAGGACCATCGCCTTGGTACAGCAGATGGTCCAGACGGTGACTCCCAGCAGCGAGAAACAGAGCTTCCAGTGGCCGATGGCGTACTTGAGCAGCAGCAGGCAGATGATCAGCGAGATGCCGAAGAACTTGGTCGTCGATTCGGGCGCGCCGAGGCGGTCGAGTTCGGTGACCAGCACGGGAGAGCCGGTGAGGGCGATCTCGGGACGTTCCAGCAGGCAGTAATCGAGCGTCTCACGGATTTCCCGCACCGTTTTGCCGCGCTGGGCGGCCCCTTCCTGGCTCATCAGCATCACGAGTCCGGTCAGGTGGCCCTGGTCGCTCCGCAGCAGGCCGGTGACGCGCCGCTCGGCTTCCGACTTTTCGACGCCCAGTTCCTGCATCCGCTCCGTCACGCGGGACGCGGTGAGGCATTCGCGGACGCCGTCCAGAGACTCGAACCGGGCTGCGAGCGCTTCAACAAGGGCTTCATCCGCAGAGCCGGTTCGCAGCCCGAGCAGCACGACTTCTTCGATGCCGAAGTCCTGCTTGAACTGCTCGTAATTCTGCCGGACCTGCGTCTCTTCCGGCAACCAGGTTTCGACGTTGTTGTTCGACCGCTCCGAGTGGGCCTTCCAGTAGAGGTATGGAAAGCTGACCATCAGCAGGATCAGCAGCGGGCGGGAATAACGACGGTAGAAATTTGAGATCATCAGCGCGCACCCAGAATGATATTGCGGTGAATCACTCATCGGCCGGAGCAGCGACCGGGGAAAAATCGGTTCGGCGGCATTCCCAGTCGGACGCCGATTCGATGAGCGTCTTGCCAGCGTGGTCCGGCTGGGCAAACGTTGCGGGGTGCAGTCGCCTTAAAGTCACCGGCGGAATCTGCCGATGGACGCGAGCGGGGAGTGGAATGGACCGCGGATGACGCGGGTTTGGCGGATGTTCGCGGACTTGGGCGGGACTGGACGGACGCATCCGCGGGCTGACGCCGCTCGGCTCGCGGGACAGGCGCTTTTTGCAGGCGTCATCATCGGCCTGGAATTTGCGCGGGGCGGGGTGAGCAGACACGCACATTCGCCCGGCGACACGAGCCACACAGTTGGGGACGAGGTCAGGTGAACGAGTCGTAACGACCGGGATCACCCAGCGGGCGGGCCAACAGTGCCGACCTTGAAGAGCCGAACAACATCACCGCAGCGAACGACGCTGAAAAACGAATCAGCGAGCGTGGTCCGGTTCATCGATTGGTTCGGCCTTTTGATCGCGAGACAATCGTACCAGTCGGTCGCCAGCGCTGATCTGACGGGTCCGAAGATCGGAGAAAATTGCCGCCACGTCAAAGTCAAACTGCGCCGAAAGTTCTTCGCGTGTCCGCCGGACTTCCGCAACGATCGGATCTTCCCGTTTCATTTCAATTCCCCATCAATTCTTCCGGAGTGCAGATTACGGGCATGCGTTCCGATAACTGGTCACACACCTCCTTGATTTTTCGCATGATCTGGGCATTTGCCAAGTGTCGACAGTTCCAGGTCAAGAGGTAATCGATGCCATGGACGGCGGCAACGGCGACGTGTGCTGCATCGCGCACGGCGCGCGGGGGAATGACACCGGAAGCAATAATGGCTTGCGCCAACGATTCGGCAGACTTAGTCACTTCGAGCACAGGCAACTCCTGAACGACTTGGAGCCGTTTTTGAATTTCGTCAGGGTCGCCGGCCGACGCTTCGTCGATGACCACTTGAGAAACGCTGCATTGGAAATGGTTGCGGCGAGTGTCCCACCAATCGCGAGTCATTTGCTGGTGTGCAGCTACGATGACATCTCGACTGGGGAGAGCGACCAAATAACTGATGAATGTGGTTTCCAGGTAAACGGTTTCCATAGACGATACCGTAATCAGGCTTCACATCTCAGACGCAATCGGTCCGTCGTCAAGCGCCCAGGAGGAGGTCGATCCGTCGTGTTTGCGGCCACTGGTTGCCGCTTTGGACGCCGAACGACGCGACGGCCGGATACGGCCTGGCCACGACGGATTTCAGCACCGATTCGATAACGCCAAAGGTAACCGGGCGGCGGACCAACAGGAAGACGCCCGAATCAACGAAATCCTTTCCAACAGTTCAAGCGTTGAATCGCCGGACACGTAGCCGCTCCGGTTCACCGTTTTGTTCGGCCGCTTTCTGCCAAAACTCTACTTAGGTTCGACGTCGATATCGACTCTAACGCCGTTGCTCAGCGTATTATAAACCGGGGAGAAAGACGCCAGCGATTTTAGTTTCGCAAGGTTCCCTTCATCGGTTTTCACCTTGAACTTTACACGAATATTCGTGAAGCCCTTGGGCACGTCGCTCGACAGTCCGAGGAACCCCCGAAGGTCGATATCGCCTTCAAGTTCGGACTCCAATTCCTCGATCTTGATCCCGCGGACAGCCGCGTGGGCCACCATGCTCGTTGTGACGCAGCTCGCCAAGGCATGCAGCAAATGCTCAACTGGATTTGCGCCGTCATCTTGACCCGCAAGGATCGGGGGCTCGTCCGCGTGCAGTTCAAACTTTTGCTTGTGGTCGATTTCCTGTTTGGCGCCGTAAAACCCGGTTACGGTGGTACAGTTGTGGTTTGCATCGACCCATTTGTTCGCAGCGCGGAACTTGCAAGCGCCAAGTTCTGGGTCGTTTTTGATGGCGTTTACCGTTTCCTGCAACACCTGAAGGGTTATGCCGTTTACGCGCTTGCTCTCAACTTCGGTACTTGTTGTGGTCATGGTTAAATCCTGCGTGTTGTCTTGACAGCGGCCCGACGGCAAGTCCTTTTCTCCAGGATCGAAGGACAGTTAGTCCGAGGGCCATTGACCGTTGTAGATGACGATCCGATATCCGTCGGGATCTTCGTACGTTTTTCCATGTCTGTCCCAATAAGGGTTGAAGGACGGAACGGGCGTCAAACCGGTTGACTCAATTTGTTCAACCGTCTCACGCCATTCTGACGCATCGGGCAAATAAAACACAAGTAGGTGTTCTTGACTCGGCGCGCGGCCCGCTACGTGACCGCGCCTCGTCGTAAATTCAAGATGATAGCCGGCACGCTTGTGTCCCAGCATGATGCCGTCAAATCCGTCGTGATCCTGGAAACGACCAAGGACGCTGAATGTCAGCGTTTTGGAGTAAAACTCAAGCAGCGCTTCCAGGCGATCTGTTGGCCGTGCGATACGCAAATGAGCGAAACTGAGAGGGGAGTTTGGCGACGTGACCATTGTCATGACAGCGGTATCTGCTTCAGGTGCGGTGTGCGGCCGAACTTGGTTATCTCTCGACAATCTGCCTTGAGAATACATCCCGCAGTAACGACAGAGAACCTCAGGAAGATAAGGGAAATACATCGAATGGACTGCGCGAATTCACCAAGCAATCCTTGCGCCGGGCACCACTGGCGTTTCGCCAGTCCCTTTGCGGTAACGGAGATCACGCTCCGTGTGGCTACTTCTTCGTCTCGCGAGACAGGCGCTTCTTGAAGGCCTCTTCGTCGGCCTGGAATTCGGACGGGGCGGGGCGGCGCTGGACGTTGAAGCCTCCTTCGGCCGACCGGGGGCCGTCGCCTGCTTCGCGGGCCGTGCTCTGTGAATTGAAATCGATGCCGCGGAGCAGCGTTTCGAATTGCCGTCGCCGGGCGCGGGCTTCGGGCGAGTCGTCGTCTCCGGTGTCGGCGAGACGGCTTTCCAGCCGCTGCATGAAGTTGCGGAGGTTGTCTTCGGTCCAGCCCAGTTCGTCCAGCAGTTCGGGCGAAACTTCGCCCCGCTGGAGTTCATCCTGCAGACGCTCCAGCACCAGTTCGGTGGCGCGGCGCTTGTCTTGCAGGTCCGCCTCTTCGGGAGTCAGGTCGCCTGCCGGCGCGTTGCCTGCGCCCTCGGGCGCCTCCGCTCCGGAGGTGCCTCCGGCGCCGGTGTTTGCCCCCTCGGCCGCCTGACCTTCACCCGGTTGGCTGCCGGAGTCGCCCGGTCCCTTCCCTTGCGAGGGTTTGTTGCCGGATTTCTCGGAACTGGAATCACCCGCTGCGGCCCCTTCGCCGCTGCCTTCGCCATCTGAGCCTTCTCCGTCAGACCCTTCACCGGGGTTCTCTCCGCTTCCTTCGCCGGACTTGTTTTCACTCCCCTCGCTGCCCGGCTTCGCTCCAGCGGAATTGCTGCCCTCGCCCGGCATGTCGCCGCCGTCAGCCTCTTCAGTCGAGGAGCCTTCACCCTCGCCGCCAGGCTTTTCGCCGCCCGGCTTGGACGTGGAGCCTTCGCCCGGTTTGTCGCCGGGGCGGCCCCCTTCGGTCCCCTCGGCGTCGGTCTGCGAACCCGTTTTCTCGGTGGCGTCTCCCGGTCCGGGCTTTTGACCGCCCTTGGTGCCTTCGCTGGCCTGCTGGCTGCTTCCCTTTTCTCCCCCGGCCGGCTGTTCGGAACGCTGGCCGTCTTTGCGTCCTTCGCCCGGTTCGGAGTCATCGGGTCCGCTTGGCTGGCCATCGGTTTTGGCGGACGGCCGATCGGACTTCTCCCCTTCACCGGGCGAACTGCCGCGGTCGCCCGGTTCCGAGTCGTCGCCTGGTTCCGTCATCGAGGCCGGATCGGCGCCTTCGGGATTCTCGCTGCCGCCGGTCTGAGACGGCTTCCGGCCCGGTTCGCCCGGCGTTGGTTTTTCGGACGGCCTGGTCGCCGGATCATCGGTGGGCTCTCCGTCAGCCGGCATGTCGGACGGCTTCGGCTCACTGCCGGGATCGTTCCCCGGTTTCGTCTCGCCCGGTCCGTCCACGTCACCCGGTTTCGGCTCGCCCGGATCGTCGCCGTCGGATGGGCGGTCGTCTCCGGTGCCCGGACTGTCCTGCATCTGGTCCGCCGGCTTGTTGCCCGCGGAGGCGCCGTCGCTCTCCGAATTCTTTGCGCCGGTCCCCTGCTCGGACGAATCGTTGCGGCGGGGGTCGCTGTTGGTTCCGGGACCGTCCGGGGTAGTCGACGAATCGGTCATCGGCTCTTTTCCGTCCGGACTCCCGGTCTCGTTTCCGGGCGTCTCGTTCATTCCCGACTCGTCTGAAGAATCAGACCCGCGTTGTTGCGGGCGTTCCGACTGCGGAGAGTCGCCCGTTCGGTTGGGACTGTCGCCGGATTGATCGTCCGAGCGATTCGCATCGTCGCCGGTTTCGGATGCGGCGGCGTTCTCATCCTGCTGCGAGTCGTCGCCGTCGTTTTTCGACTCTGCACGTTGCCGCTCGATATCCTCTTCGAATTCTTCAAACAGCTTCCGCAGCGCTTCGTCGTCGGCCGCTTCGTCTCCCGGCTCACGGGGAGAGGATTGCCGCTGGCCGTCTCGGGATGCGTGCTGTGTCGCGCCGTCCTCACCGTCGCGGGGACGCTCTCCGGTCTTTTCGCCTGCGTTGGCGCCCTCCGTCCCGTCGTCGCCCGAATCGGACGGCTTCGATTGCGCCGCGTCGTCTCCCTCGCCCTGCGGATCGCCTTCCTGCGGTTCCCCGGTCTCGGACGCCTGCGGGTCTCCTTCGCGCGGTTCGGTCGCCGCATCCGGCGTCTCGTTTGTGCCACCGGTTTCCGACGATGCGTCCTGGCCTGCCGCGTCAGACGGTTCCGTCTCGGTCATCTCCTCACCGGCGTCGGCCGGATCACTCGAATCATCCGCTTCCGACGGGTCGCCGGACTGTTCGGCGTCGCCCTGCTGCTGTTCGGCCTGGCGGGCTTCGTCGAGCCGCTGTTCGGCTTGCGCCTGTTCGTTTTCGAGTTGTTGTTGGACCTCTTCGTCTGATTGGGGCGCGACGATGATGATGTTGATCGCCGGGGTGGACGTCGAATTGCCGGACTTCGCGCCGAGCGGTTCCATGTTGTCCCAGGCGGTCAGCCAGAAGGTCAACACGTCGCCGGGGGCGAGATTGAAGTCGCGGAGGTCGATCCGGCCCGTGCCGTCCATCCGCGATCGTTCGGGCGGGGCGGCATAGAGAGTACGGGTGTGGGTGGGGAGCGGTTCGTCGTCCCGGCTGAAGCGCTGTTCGATCTTGCGCAACATGAAGTCGGGGTCGGACGCCTGATAGGCGATCGGCAGTACGCCGTTGGCCGGCAGCTCGACGTCGCCGGTCGGGTGCAGCAGCTCAATCTTCGGCGGGAGATCGCGGCGGATGCTCACGCTGTAGAGCCGCGGCACGGGGTCGGTCTGGCCGTCTTCGGCCTTCAACTGAATGCGGTAGAAATGGGCATAGGTTCCGTCCGAGCGAAACTTCAACTGGAAGCGGGCCTCGAGATGCGTCGAGTCGACCAGCGTCATGGGCAGTTCTTCCGCCTTGAGCGTGGTGTCGTCGGTATCGGAGAGCAGCACCGTTGCGGACGTGACCGGCATATTGGCGGTCGCCCGGATCGTCACGTAAGTCCCTTCCCAGGCGTCGATCTCCCCTCCCGGTTGTGTCCGGGAAGCGAGTTGCATGTAGTCCGGATACTCGTAAACGATCTCCTCAACCGTGGCGTAGGGGGCCTGCGTGACGGTGACGGAGTACTCCCGGCTGCGGGCGTCGCCGGCGGCGATGGTGTAGCGCAGGTCCTGCAACAGCCCTTTGCCGTTGGGGCCGGTCAGCACGCCGCGAAACCGGTTCAGCCCTTCGCCGGTGTCGCGCATCGCGAGCGGCTCGTCGACGAGGCTGTGATCGGCCGTCGTGTAGAGCAGGGTGACTTCCTCGGGAATCTCTCCCGAAAGATCAACGGTGACGTCCAGTTGCGAGCGGGCCAGCACTTCCGCATCGCCGGGGTCGACCGCATCGATCCGCGTGCGGGTTGCGACGGCCCGATCGGACAGCGGCAACAGCGCCCGCATCAGCGAGGCCGAAATCGACTTCGGCGAGAACACCGTATACAGGCAGATCGCCACCACAATCGCCAGCAGTGCGTACGACATCCGCATCAGCGGCCGGCGGTCGACCGCCTGATCGACGTCCATATGCGACAGGCTGACGGCGGCGCGTTTCTCCATCGCGGACGTGATGTGCGGAGGAATCCTGCGGCCGGCGCGCTTGAGATCCATCAGCGTCAGCAGGCTGCTTTTCAGTTCCGGCTGGGTGTGCTCAATCTCTTTTGCGGCGTAAAGGGTTGTGATCCGCCGCATGTACGGGAGCACGACCTTCCAGATGATCCAGGTCGCAGCGAACCCGACCACTGCGAGCAGCATCAGCAGCCGGGGGAGGGCGCCGAAGCCTCCCTCAATCACCCATTGGTCGAGGACCGAGAAGGCCAGAACATATCCGCACAACGCGAGCGCCACGGTCACGACGGCCGTGAGCAGATCGGCCGACTTGATCCCGGCGCGCGTCTTGTTCACCTGGTAGTCGATGAACTCGTCGAAGTCGACGTACTTGCGTCCTTTCGACTTCTTGTTCGGGTCCAGCGTTGTCGACATCGGTGCGCACTCCTCACGTCGCCCGTCGGGTTTTCTCCACTTCCATCATACTCGACGCCCGCAGGCCCGGAAATGTTCCGAATTCGCGGCCTGAACCCGATTTCCGGATTTGTCCGTCCAGTTGATCCAGCCATGCAGGTTACCCATATCTTGCGCAGGCGTGCGCCGCGTTGAACAGTGCAATCGAATTCAATGCGCCCATCGGGGCCGTTGGGAACAAGCCGTCCGGTGGACGCCGGCTGACTTTGCAGTCATGATGTCGTCCGGTTTCCCCGTTCTGATTCTGCCGGACATGCTGCGCGGCGTCACTTCGCAGCGCGTCATTGTGTCACACTTCCGGAGCCGTCGAGATGGAACTGCCGCGCCGAGAGCCAGGCGACGAGTTCGTTGCGCCCGGTCGCTACCGCGAGATTGAACAAGGGCTGTGCCAACGTCGCACGCTGGAAGACACGGCGGCGCTCTTCGTTTATGCCTTCGACTTCCGCACGCGTGTCGGGCCGTTTGTCTTTTTCGACAAAATGCTGATCCCCGGCGCTCCGTTGTCGATGGGGGCGGCGCTGCGCAGCGCGGGACTCGAAAAAGTCAGGCTGGTGTTGCAGCAATGGTCTCCCAACATTCGCCCCAGCCAGGCCCGGATCGACGGCAAGCCGCCGGAACTGCTGATGATCTCCAGCATGCAGATCCACAGCGCGGCGGCTTACGAGTTGGTCCGGGATGCGCGCCGGATGGGCGATCAACGTCCGCTGATTCTGGTGGGCGGCGCCAAGGCGATCTACCAGCCGTGGGACTTCTTCGATCTGGCCGGAAACGGAGGCGCGGAACCTGACGTCGCGGTGACCGGCGAAGAGTTCGTCGTTCTCGAACTTCTTGATCTTCTCGCCGAACACCGCGGCCCTGGGGAAACGCTACGGGACGCGTTCCAGCGGGTTCGCCGGGAGGGACTGCTGGAGCAGATTCCGGGACTCGTCTATCGCGACAGCGACGAAGACAGCCCGCCTGACGAACTTGTTCACACCGGGATTCAGCGCCTCGTTCAGAATCTGGATGAACTTCCGTCGGTCACCCGCTCGTTGGATCTGTTCGAACCGGCCCATCGCAGGCCGACGTTGGCGAGAAACGCCATGTCGCCGCGGCAATTGGGACGCCGGGCCAAGGTCGCCTCGCTCGTCACCACGCACGGCTGCAAGTTTCGCTGCTCGTATTGTCCGATCCCGGGTTACAACCAGTTTACGTTCCGGCACAAGAGCCCGGAGCGGCTGGCGGACGACATGCGCTCGCTGCACGACCAGACGCGAATCAATCTGTTCTTCGGGACCGACGACAACCTGTTCAACAATCGCGATTCGATCGAGGACATTCTCACCACGCTGGCCAAAACGGAGTATCGCGGACGCCCGCTCAGCGAGTCGGTTTCCTGGGCGACGGAAGCGACGGAATTCGACGTCTGGAAGAACAGGGATCTGCTTCCACTGGCCCGAGAGGCCGGACTCCGGCTGATCTGGTTCGGCGTGGAAGACATGACGGCCGAACTCGTGAAGAAGGGGCAAAGCCCCGAGAAAACGGAATCTCTCTTTCGCGAGATGATCAGTCACGGCATCGGCCCCATGCCGATGATGATGCATCACGACGGGCAGCCGTTGTGGAGCCGGGGCAGCTTGTACGGGCTGCTGAACCAGACGCGGTTCCTGCGCAAGAGCGGCGCGTTCAGCTTTCAGGTGACCTTCCTCACGCCGTCCGTCGGCAGCAAAGGGTTCGAGCAACCGTACCAGGATTCGATGGTCTTCGAGCGGATCGGCGGCAGGCCGATCGAAGACCGCCACTTCGACGGAAACCACTGCATCGCGACGCACGACGAGCGGCCGTGGCGGAAGCAGCTCAACATGATGCTCGCATACGCCGCCTTCTATAACCCGCTGGGGCTGCTGAGGGATATTTTCCGGTTCGACGACCTGTGGTCGTTCCGGCTGATTCACCACTCGCTCGGTTGTTTGCGGACGGTGCGGTCTCTGCCACGTGAACTGGCCTGGATCAGGACGCTGCGACGCGGACCGCTCGAGCGATCGACGGCCGCGCCCCAACCGCCGGTGCGGTTCCGTTTCCCCGCTCACGTGCATCCGTCGCTGGTGCACTATGAACTGGCGGATACGCCGGCCCGGCCAGTCCCTCGAACGGAACTCGAGATCATCGAAGTGTGACAGTTTCCGTTTAGGGTGCGGGTTGATGCGGATTCGAGTCTCTCCCGTCGATCCGCGATTCGATCCATGCCTCATCCACGAATCGCCGCAGCAGCCACCGCAAGGCCTGTTCGAGTTCTGCTGCGGCCTCCTGCTTGATCGACGGGGACACTCCCGGCTCCCACTCGATTCGGCCAGCGTCCAGTCGCACGCGCCAGCCTTGTTCAGCGGCGCGGGCGTTGATCCGCTCCTGGACCCGCTGCGCCCAGACGATCCCGAACGTATCGCGGAAATCGGACCAGAGGCGATCGAGACCCGGTGGAAAACGGGGATCTCTTGCGGCGGCTCTGTTTGCGATGAACACGGCTGTTGCCAATCCGGCGACCCCGGCGAGTCTCAGCATCCAAGGGTCGGCCGCCCGCGCCAGGTCGAACGACGTGAGGGTGAGGAGCCAGCATGACTCCGCCAGAGCGACAAGCAGTGCGGCGGCGCGGTAGCGGGTTCCGAGGTAGTTGCCGACGCCCATTACGGTCGCGAGCACAAAGCCGATCAAGGCCGGACCTTCGAACTGGAGCAGGCCCGGCCCTCCGCCGGACCGCCAGATCGTCAGGGCGGGCCAGCCGAGGACTGCGGCCAGTGGAAACAGAACGAACCAGTTCCAGACTCTCACTCCGGGGCGACGCGCGCCGAGAACGGAGATCGCCGGGCACAGCAGGAAGATGGCGCTGACGAGCCAGAGGAGACGTCCCCATTCGGGGGAAAGCGACTGGAAGAGGCCGTCGAGAATCCAGGTGGCGCTGCAGGCGGCGAGAGCCGCGGCCGCCCAGCGCCAACTGGTGACGAGCGTGGTGTGTTCGAAACGATGAGCGGACCGGGCGACGATGCCCAGAGCGGCGAGCAGCATCAAGGTCGCCGGAATCGCGAGGATCGGATTCATCGTCAAAGTTTGCCAGATCGCGGCTCCGCATTGAAGCGGATGCTGCGGATTGCTGTGCGGACGATTCGGATTCCGGCCTTGATTCGATTCGAAACGATGGGGCAAACCGGAGCGGGACGCGATCTGCGGGGTGAGGCGGATTAACCGGTACAACCGGTTCGTCCATCGCGGGACGCGGCGGAGTGCGGCGAATCTCGCTCAATCTCTCTGATTCCGGAGGCATGGATGTCGAAATCGATCATCAGGTGGACCCCATGTCGTAGTGAGCAGCGACTTCCATCGTTCCGATCACGAGTGGACGGACGAGCGAGTGCGAAGTTCCTCACGTACCAACCCGGAAACGAGTCAAGGAGACCTCAAGATGAAGTGGACGACCCTTGCCGCCGCCCTGGCGATCGTCTTCAGCGCGAATTTCGCTGATGCCGGTCTGTTCGGGCACCACAAGAGCAGTGACTGTTGCGCTCCGGCGCCGAGCTGCTGCGCCCCCTGTGATCCCGGCTGTGCCTGCCCGTGTGACCCCGGTTGTGCCGCTCCTTGCGGCCAGGCCTGCGCTCCCGCGTGCTGCGCTCCGGAAGCCCCTGCGTGCTGCGCTCCGTGTGACCCCGGCTGTGCCGCCCCTTGCGGCCCGGCTTGCGAGCCTGCCTGTGCCGCTCCTTGCGGCCCGGCCTGCGATCCCGGTTGCGCCGCTCCCTGCGGCCCGGCTTGCGACCCCGGCTGTGCCGCTCCTTGCGGCCCGGCTTGTGCTCCCTCCTGCTGCGCCCCGGCGCCGGCCCAGTGCTGCGCCCCGGCGAGGAGCCACTGCGGCAGCGGCGGAGGACTGTTCAGCTGCTTCAAGAAGCTCTTCGGCGGCGGAAGCCGAGGCTGCTGCAGCAAGTCCAACTGCTGCGCTCCGGCCCCGAGCTGCTGTGCCCCGGCGCAGTGCGCCCCGAACTGTGCCGCTCCCTGCGGTGCTTGCAACTAGTTGACGACAATCGCCCGCCCGTCGAGGTTGATTCGGATTCGCATCGCCACGGGTGATTCGACTCCGAAGACGTGAGGACGCCTCCCGGGGAGAGGACTTCCCCTCCCCGGGTTTCCTCACCCGCTTCGGCGGCGGAGTCCAGGCCGCTCGCTCTGCGAGAGCCTGGTTTCGGAAAACGAAGAACGCCCGGTCGCCTCTCGGCAGCCGGGCGTTTTTTTTGCTCTGATGCGGGTGGCGATCCCATCTTCGGCGTTGATATGATCGAAGTCGGCTTCTTCGATTTCGTCCCCTTCGCTCCCGCTTCGATCTCTCCCATGCCCGGCGCCGCGACTCATCCCCGAGAGGCCGACCGCTTTATCGCCGATCGAGAACGGGCCCACTGGCACGACCAGGCGCTCTGGTTCGTGCGCGCGAAGCGCGACAAGGCCGCGGCGTCGATCCCGGAGTGGGAAGCGCTGCGGGAACAGGCGGCGGCGGTCAAGCGGTACACGATGGACCACCTGGCCGATCTCCTCGAACAGTTCGAGACTGCGGCCAAGCGAAACGGAGCAACCGTTCACTGGGCGCGGGACGGCGCCGAACATAACGAGATCGTGCTGTCGCTGCTGCAACGGCATGGAGTCCGTCGCGTCGTCAAGAGCAAATCGATGCTGACGGAGGAGTGCCACCTCAATCCGCACCTGGAGCGGCACGGCATTACGGTGACCGATACGGACCTGGGCGAATGGATCGTCCAACTGCGGGAGGAGCCGCCCAGCCACATTGTGATGCCGGCGATTCACACCAAGCGGGAAGAGATCGGTCAGCTCTTTCACGAGAAGATCGGAACCGACGCCGGGGCGACTGATCCACAGTATCTCGCGGGTGCGGCGCGGCGCACTCTGCGGCGGGAATTCCTCGAAGCGGAGGCGGGCATTACGGGCGTCAATTTCGCGATCGCGGAGACCGGCGGTCTGGTCGTTTGCACGAATGAAGGGAATGCCGACCTGGGGACGTCTCTGCCGAAACTGCACATCGCGTGCCTCGGCATTGAGAAGCTGATTCCGCGAGCGGACGATCTGGGCGTGTTTCTGCGACTGCTGGCGCGTTCTGCGACGGGACAGCCGATTACGACATACTCTTCGCATTTTCACGGTCCGCGCAACGACGAGTGCGAACTGCACATCGTGCTGGTGGACAACGGCCGCTCGCAGATTCTGGGCAGCGACGACTTCCGCCGTTCATTGAACTGCATTCGCTGCGGCGCCTGCATGAACACCTGCCCGGTGTACCGTCGCAGCGGCGGTCACAGCTACAACAACACGATTCCCGGCCCGATCGGGTCCGTGTTGGGACCGGCGCACGATTCCGGCCGGCACAAGTCGCTGCCGTACGCTTGCAGCCTGTGCGGGTCGTGCGACGACGTCTGCCCGGTTCAGATCGATCTGCATCTGCAGCTCTATTCGTGGCGGAGAGACCTGGTGAAGAAAGGTCTGCTGGCGCGGTCGAAACGGTGGCCGATGAAGATCGCGCGTCGAGTGCTGGGACGTCCCGGGCTCTATGCATTCGCAGGACGTGTGCTGCGGATTGCACTGCGGGTGCTGCCGCGGTTTGTGACGCACAACCGGTTGAACGGTTGGACCCGGCAGCGGGACCTGCCGGAGGCTCCGAAGAAGAGCTTTCGAGAGTTGTGGCGGGCGCGGCAGTCGAAGCAGTCGAAGACGCGCTCCCCTGCGCGTCGCGGCTAGAGCAAATTGCTCTACCATGTGTCCGCGTCGAGCGGTGTTTGGACTGTCGAGGACGAGAATCCGCGAGACAGATCGCCAACACTGATTTGCAAAGCGCTATAAACAGTCATTGGACGTGATGCGCATCTACCTGGACAATGCCGCGACGAGTTGGCCGAAGCCTGACGCGGTGTACCGTGCGGTTGATGAGTATCAGCGCTCCTCCGGGGTGGCTGTCGGACGAGGGGCGACGCGGCGCGGCGCCGAGTTGCAGCGGACCGTGGATCGCTGCCGTGAGCGGGCCGCGCGGCTGCTGGGCGCCGAGTCGGCGGACCGGGTGATCTTCACGTTCAACGGGACGGACGGACTCAATCTCGCTCTGCACGGGTTGATCTCTGCGGGAGATCACGTTGTCACCAGTGTGATGGAGCACAACTCGGTGCTTCGCCCACTGCGCGAACTCAAGGAACAGGCGGGCGCTCAGGTCTCCTGCATTCCGGCTGACTGCAGCGGACTGGTCGATCTGGACGAACTGCGTCGGGCCGTCACTCCGCGCACGAGACTGGTGGCGCTGATTCACGCATCGAACGTCACCGGAACGATTCAGCCGATTGAGGAAGCGGCGCGAATCGCCCATGACGCCGGGGCCTTGTTTCTCGTGGATGCGGCGCAAACCGCGGGACATCTCCCGATCGATGTGCAGGAGATGGGAGTCGACGTGCTGGCCTGTTCCGGACATAAGGGCCCGCTGGGACCGCTGGGCACAGGGCTGGTCTACATCCGGCCGGGAGTTGAGAAAGAACTGCGAAGCCTGCGGCAGGGGGGGACCGGGTCGCAGAGTGAGGACGACCGGCAGCCGGAGTCGCTGCCGGACAAGTATGAGTCGGGAAATCACAACGCGCCCGGAATCGTCGGTCTCGATGCGGCTCTCGGCTGGATTGAGGAACGGGGCGTTGAGTCGCTGCGCGCGCATGAAACCGAGCGGACGGATCAGCTTGTTGCGGGGTTGCGCGAGATCCCCGGAGTCCACCTGCACGGCCCGGCGACAAGCGAGATGCGGACCGGCGTTGTCAGCGTGACTCTCGATGGATTCGACCCGCAAGACGCGGCGGCGGTGCTGGACGAGCACTTCGGAATCGAAGTCCGCGCCGGACTGCACTGTGCTCCGAGGGCCCACGAGGCGCTGGGAACTCTCGAACGGGGCGGGACCGTGCGGCTGAGCGTGGGGGCTTTCACATGTGAAGAGGATGTCAAGTCGGCGCTGTCGGCCCTGCGAGAGCTTTCCGGTGCGTGAATAGCGTCTCGCGACGATTTTCGGGAACGGACCGAACTTTGAATTGCCGGGGTGGGACGCTGGAATCTGCCGCCCGAGTCGAACATGCTATACGCTGGCACTGCCGTCGAAGCGCGGATGCCCATCCTCCTGCGGGTTCCCGATTCCCGCAACGCTCGCTCGGCCGTGCGGATCGATCCCATGACGGATTTCTTGTTCGCGTTCCGATGTCACCGCCCAACCCGAAGAGTTTGAATTCACTAACCACCAACGATCTGAGATGAGACCTGCCATGACTTGTTCCGGATGCCGCAATCGTTTGATTCCGTTTGGCTCTCTGCTGCTGGGGGCGTGGGCTGCTGTCGCATTGCCGGTCGGCAATGCCTCCGCGCAGGACGATGACCTGCTGAAAAAGATCCCCCGCGGCGCAAATGCCATCGCCGTGATTCAAGCGGACGCGCTGCTGAACACCGAACTGGCAGAGAGCGAAGGCTGGAAGGACAAGCAATCGGCGGCCTACGGCTCCCGGCCGGTGATGATTCCCCCGGAAGCGGAAATGGTGATCGTCGCTGCACAACTCGACGCGAGCAATAACCTGGCCGCGAACTGGCAGCTTGCCGCGGCGCAGCTTTCCGAGGCGTTTCCGATGTCGGCGATCGCCCGGGCCGAAGGGGGCTACGTCGATACCGTCAACGACACGCAGGTCGCCTGGACGCCGGGAGACGCCTACTTCGTGAACCTCGGTCCGCAGATGATCGGCATTCTGCACCCGGCGAATCGGCAGTATGTTTCCCGCTGGACCGACTACACCGAATCAAACAACCTTGTCCAGCTTTCGCCCTATCTGCGCGGCGCCATGGACCAGGCGGACGAGAAGACGCAGGTCGTGCTGGCGATCGATCTGGGAGACGTTGTCCAGCCGCATCGCGCCCAGGAGCAACTGGAAAACTCGGACATTCTCGGCCGTGCGAACATCGATGCAAAGAGCGTGCTTCCGCTGGTGAGCAGTCTCAAGGGAGTCACGATGACCATTGACGTCTCGCACGCGATCTCGGGCAAGTTGAAGGTTGATTTCGATGAGTCTGCTGCGCCGCTCCGGCCGGTCGCCAAGGAGCTTGTACTGTCGGTTCTGGACAATTTTGACGCGCATATCCCGGACCTGGATTCCTGGAGCGGGGTGACGCAGAACAAGTCGATCGTGCTGGAAGGCGACCTGTCGACCGACGGGTTGCGGCGCGTGGCGAGTCTGCTGGAGATGCCGTCAACGACGTTCAGCGACTTGAAGGGCGTCGAACCTGTCGAGCCGGACAGCCCCGATTACGCGCAGACCTCGCAGCGCTATTACCGTTCGGTGGCCGCGCTCATTGAGGATCTGCGGAAGACGCTCGACGACACCCGGGACAACCATGCCCTGTGGATGGAACGGTACGGCCGGAAGGTGGATGAACTGCCGATTCTGAACGTCGATCCGGAACTGCTCGACTGGGGCGCGACCGTTTCCGAGTCGTTCCGCTCGATGGGCAACGTCGAACGAAAATCGGGGACCCGGGCCGGAGTCCGCAAGTCGGCGGTTTACGGCGACTATGCGTACTCGGGCTATGACGGAAGCGGCTACTACGAAAGCACCTATCAAAGAGCCAGTCAGAGGAGGAACCAGATCAAGCGCCAGGAAGACGCGAAGTCATCGGAGTTTCGCTTCGACAGTTGGAAGGAACTGGAAGACTCGCAGGCCGCTATTCGTCGCAGCATGACGGAGAAGTACGGCGTGGAGTTCTAATCCGTGCCAGAGGCGAATTCACGATTCCACCAAAGCCCACGGGTTGCAACCCGTGGGCTTTAACGTCTCTAACGTCGCACGGCCGATCAACACGACTTCACGACAGCGGGCTGCGCTTCTTCACCCGGACCGGCGGCGACATGGTTCACCAGCGGCGGGCTGAAGTCCGGCGCGTTGATGGCGATCTCATCGCCCGGCTGATATTTCCAGTCGCGGTTGCCGAAGCTCAGTTTGCTGGTGCCGAAAAAGTGCAGATGCACGTCCCCCGGCCGGCGGTGTGCTCCGACCTTGAAGTGGTGGTCCTCGAGATTCGTCAGCGAGTGACACATCCATTGCTGGCCCGATTTGAGCGGCCCGCTGTCATAGAGTAATTCGTCTCCCCGGCGGACCGTGCATTGCAGCGTGATCTCTTCGAAGGGATCGGAGCAGTTGAGCACCGGACCGATGGAGCAGGTCTGAAGTTTCGAGCCGGCCAGATAGAGATAATTGATCCGCTCGTACTCGTGGTCGGACCATTCATTGCCGAGCACGAAACCGAGCCGTCGGGGCTTTCCCTGAGAATCGATGACGTAGCAGCCGGCGATTTCCGGCTCCTCACCTCCGTCGAGGGCATAGGCGGGGAGTTCGAGTTCTCCGCGGTGGCCCCGGACGATGTGGCCGTTCCCTTTGTAGAACCATTCGGGCGCTGTTCCCCGCTGACCGGCGGCCGGCCGGCCGCCGTCGATACCCATCTGGAACATTCTGGCGGAATCGGTCTGCGGGGCGTCCTCCGCCGGGGCGCTGTGCATCGCATTGCGGGACTGCATGCTGCCGGTGTGTGTGAGGCCGGTGCCGGTCACCAGCATGCGGTACGGGTCCGGGTGGTCGACCGGGGGGAGCAGATGAGGCCGATCGCCGGTGGGGCCGGCTTCCCACAGCTCTTGAAATGATCGCGACTGTGCGTCCGAAGAGTCGACAGCTTCACTGATGAGTTGACTCAGGGAAACGCCGCGTCCTTCCGCAACGCCAAAGGCCTTGTAGACGCCGGTCAGTTCCGGGTCGGCCGACGTCACATCGCAGACGGTGGAGCTTTCAAGAACACCGAGTCGGCGTCCCACTTCAGGAATGACGAATTGGACGAGTTGCATTGGCGAGAACCCCAACCGGTTCGTTTACTTCAATGTCGAGAGAAACGCCAGAAGGTCGGCGACCTGTTCGGCGGTCATGTCCCTGAGCAGCAGGTCGGGCATCATCGATTGTTGTTGTCTGGCCAGTTCGTCGATTTCATCCGCATCGAGGCGAATCAATTCACCCTTCGTGTCTTTGAGGACCACGACGTCGCCGGTCTGTTCGACGAGGATGCCGGTATGCAATCGCCCGTCGTTCATCACGGCCAGATGCTGGGCGAATTTCGGATCGATCTCCCGGGACGGGTGGAGGATGTTGTCCAGGATTCTGGCGCGATCGTATTTCTTGCCAATCTGTGACAGGTCCGGACCGACGTCCGCCCCCTGGCCGGTGATCTTGTGACAGCTCTTGCACTGAATGCCTTCGGTGTCGAAGAACAGCGTGCGGCCGCGTTCGGCGTCTCCTTCGAGAGCCAGCAGCGCCGCGGCGTCGATCTCGCTTCCGAGACGTTTGGGCCGCTCCTCCTCGGGCAGATACTTCTCGAAGAGTTCCCGTACGTGAGACTGCGGCGAGTCGCTCGCCGCGGCAATCACCTGCTGCTGCACCGCATCCGACAGTTCGCCGTCGTCGATGGCGAGCATCAACTGCAGCCCGCCGACCGTCGTCGCGAGCAGATCTGCGATCAGCGCCTGCCGCTCAGCGTCGTCTGTGGAATGCCGCAAGTCGGCGAGCAGAGCCTCGGTTTGTTCGTGCGACTGCTCCTCGGCGCCGGGTTTCTCGGGCGGCAACGCTGCGATCCACTCCTGGATCAGCCTTGTTCCCTCCTCGTCGACGACGCCCGATCCCAGTCGCGGCATCCGTCCCGGACCCAGCTTGGCCATGCGGTAGAACAGCACCGACCGCAGCGGGTCGCCTTTGGCGAGCACTTCGGCGTCGGGGAGAAAGAACCCGCCGTGCGCCGGCCGCGTGCCGGCGATGCCGAGTTCCTCCAGTTCGAGCGTGGCCAGCAGTTGGAACTCGGTGTTCCCGCCGCCCCACTTGCGGTGACAGTGCGAACAGTTGGCGTGCAGGTAGGCGCGGGCCCGCTCGGCCGTCGGCAATGAGTCATCGCGGTAGTCGACCAGACTGGGGAGGGCGCCCGGAGATTCGGCCAGCGGCTCGGTGAAGAGGCTGATGTGGTTGAACGTGCTGAGCTGGTTGGCAGTGACGCGCCCGTAGTCGTGGTCGGTGTTGGCCTGGATCGTCGTCAGTCCGAGCACGTACTTGGCCGCCATGTTGTGGCAGATCGTGCACTCGGCCCGGCTGGGAATGCGCCAGGTCTGCGTCCGCTTGCCGCCCGGTGCGGCTTCGTCGGCAATGGTGAGCGGGACGTCGGCGCCGCCGGCCTCGGCGAGCACGGCGTCGGTCTGTTCGTCGTTCCAGACATAGGTGTAGCCCCGCCAGAACTGGTCGCCCACCTGCTCCGAGCCGGCGAGTTGCTCGTAATGCAGAATCCGCGTCTCGAGCCTGCGGCTGCTGTTGGGATTGCCGGCTTCCATTTCCATCGAGATCGTCTCGGCCAGGACGGCGCCGTCCGGGAATCTCCAACCGTCCGGCGCACCGGGGGCCGGTTGCGGATAGGTGACCGTTTCAAACTCGATCTGTGAATCGCCCGGCAATGCAAAAAACCGTTCCTTCGTCGCGCCGTCGCACCACTGCGGGGCGATCACGGAGAAGGGAATCACGCCCGCTTGCAGGTCGTGCTGTTCCGTCGAGGAGAAGAGGCCGGTCTCGCTGAGCAGCCTGGGGAAGTCGGCCGACCGGTCGGGCTCGTCGTTGGGAACGAGGCGGTGGATTCCGCCACCCATGTGATCGATCAGATAGAACTCGCCGGCGTGGTCCTCGGCGAACCCGACGAGCCGCAGGCTGGAATCGACAAGTTCCCGGTGTTCGGTGACCTGTTTCGCTTCGCGGTCGTAACGGAACATCCAGATCTTGCCGGTGTCGTAGTCGCCGTAGATGTAAGCGCCGCGGAGTTCGGGCAGCCGGTCGCCGTGGTAGACGACTCCGCCGGTGATGGACCGGAATTCGGCATGGTCATGCTCGACAATCGGACCGATAAACGGCGATGGTCCGCGCGGCCGGTCGGGCCGGAACGGATAGCTCCCTTCCATCACGCTCCAGCCGTAATTGCCTCCTTTTTCAATCAGAAAGATCTGCTCCCAGAGATCCTGGCCCACGTTGCCGACCCACAGGTCGCCGGTCTCCCGATCGAAATGCAGCTTCCAGGGCTGTCGCAGGCCGTAAGCCCAGTTCTCCGGACGCGCGCCTTCGACGTCAATGAACGGGTTGTCCTCGGGGATCGAATAGGGCGCGTCGCCGTCGGTGTGATCAACGTCGATCCGCAAGATGGCCCCCGAAAGGTCGCTCAGATCCTGGCCAGTGAGCAACTGATCGGCAATGCCGCTGGAGTCGCCCGTCCCGATGTAGAGCATGCCGTCCGGTCCGAACCGCAGGCATCCGCCGTTGTGTCCTCCGGAGGGCCATTCGATCAGCAGCAGTTCGGAGTCGGGATCACAGCGCGGCGGATTCGCTGCGGGGTCATCGACTGTGAACCGCACGACACGCGTGCCCTTCGGCTCCTCTTTGGCCGGGTCGAGGACGTAGGTTACGTAGACGTAGCCGTTCTCCTGGAAGTCGGGGTGGAAGGCGAAGCCGTAGATCGTCTTGTCGAGATCGAGCAAGACATCGGCCTGGTCGGCTTCGCGGTTGTTTTCGAAGGAGAGGATGCGTCCGAACCGTTCGGCGACGAACAGCCGGTCGCTGCCGGGGGCCGCATCCATTTCCAGCGGTTCCTCGAACGTGAGATTCGGAAAGGCGGGTTGGACGCGATAGGGCGCCGGCGGCTCAGGTGTGCCGCGGATCGTCGACGTTGTCCACGGGATGCGTTCCTCGATGCCGGATTCGTCTTTTGAGGGGCTGCTGTCGTCGGATTGGACGGTGAAAGCCGCAACGGTCAGGACGGCGATCACCGGGAGCGAAGCGAGCGCGCGCATCGAAGGGGGATCCTGGTACTTGAAAACCTGGTTTAGTCGTTCGTCAATCCTGAATTGCTGCGTAGGGTGCCACTGGCTCTGCCAGTGCGCAACAGAGAAGACGTCAGTCCTGCGATGCACTGGCGGAGCCAGTGGCACCCGTCAGTCCAACATTGACGAAGGCCTAGCGTCTCATCCGCACGGCAGGTTTTCAACCTGTCGGCAAGTGCGCTTCGCGGTGGCGTGCGCTGTGGGGGTCGGCGGTTGGGCGGTGAGATCGCTGGAAGGGGAATCGCACTGGCGGGACGCCAGTGACGCCCAATGCGCAGCTACACCAGTTCGGGAATCGGGTGGCCGGTGTTGAGGATGTGGACGGGGCGGCCGGTGTAGTCGGTGAGCGTTCCGGCCGGATCGATGCGGAGATGCCGGTAGATCGTCGCCAGCAGATCCTGCGGGGTGTAGGGCCGCTCGATGGGATACTCCGCCTTGCGGTTGGTCGCGCCGACCACCTGCCCCATCTTCAGACTGCCGCCGGAAAGCAGAGCGGAGCAGGCCTGCGGCCAGTGGTCGCGTCCGGTGCCGTTGGCGTTGTTGCTGAGTCGCGGTGTGCGGCCGAACTCGCCGACGACGACCACGAGAATCCGCTGCTGCAAGTCGCGCTGCCAGATGTCGTCAATCAGGGTTGAGAGCGCCTGGTCCATGTAGGGCAGGCGGACGTCCATGTACTTGCCGAAGTGCCCGGGACGGCCGGCGTTCATGATGTGGTCGTCCCAGTTGGTGAACTCCTCGCCGGTCTTCGGCGTGTTGAAGTAGATGTTGATCACCGACGTCCCTGCTTCAGCCAGCCGCCGCGCCAGCAGACAGGCCTGCCCCCAGGTGTTGCGGCCGTAGCGCTCGCGGAGTTCGTCCGGCTCCCGGTCGACTTCGAACGCCTCGGCCACTCTGGGGCTGGTCAGCATCTGGAAGGCGAGATCGCGGAACTTGTCGGTCCCGTCCATCTGCCCCGTCGCGTCGAGATCGCTGCGGAACCGGTCGAACTGTTTGAGCAGCAGCTGGCGATCGTTGAGGAAACTGGTTTCCCGGCCTGCCGCGAGCTTCGTCTGCGGCGGCTGGTAGTCGTCCGACGCCGGATCCCCCGTCTCGAACGCGGAATGGTGCAGCCCGAGATAGGTGGGACGCGTCATGTACGGTTTCTGCGGGATGGCGACGTAGGGCGGGATGGCGACTTCGCCGAATCCGATCCGCTGGCTGGCGACGGAACCGAAATCGGGGTGTTCGCTCTTCGACTGCGAGGTTGGATCGAGTTGCGTCGGCCGCTTGCCGGTCAGGACGACGATGCCGCCGTCACTGTGGATGTTGACGTCGTGATGCAACGACCGGACCAGCGAGAACCGGTCGGCCATCTTCGCCTGCAACGGGAACTTCTCGCAAATCTCCAGGCCGAGCACGTTGGTGGCGATCGGCCGGTAGATGCTGCGGTATTCGGTGGGAGCGTTCGGCTTGAGGTCGTACGTTTCGAGTTGCGACGCCCCACCGTGCTGATAGAGCATGATGACGGAGGTGTCGGCGCGTGTTTCCCCTGCGGCAGCGCGGCCGGCGATCACCTCCCGGAGCGTGATTCCGCCGAGAGCAAGGCCGCCGATCTGCATGAATCCGCGGCGTGAAATCGGGCCGCGGCATGGGCTGTGATTCATTCTTCTGGTCCGGGTTGGTGAGGACTGGTCGTGCCATCCGAGCACAACCATCAATTATGGCTTATGCGAGCACGTCCGCAAACCCCGCGGTCTGCGGCTTGCGGGACTTGGTGAATTCTCGTCAGCAGTCGCATGACGTTGGCTTCCATCAGCCGGCTGACGCCGGCCGTTCGCCTCGTCGCTTCTCATCAGCATCCGCGTGCGCATAATCGGGTGAGATCGCCCTCACTCAAACCATCGGAGCACTGCTGATGTCGCTTGCCCTCTGGACCATGCTGGCTGCCTGTACTGCGTCGCAGGCGGAGGATTTGAACTGCCTGACCGACGAGTCGCGGGCCGAAGCCGCACCGTACGCGCAGTTGCAGCAGGAAGCGTACGCCGCACTGGACAAGCGGCGGGAGCGGTATGAAAAACTGACGACGCCGGAGGAAATTACGGACTACCAGAATGATCTGCGGGAGTTCTTCACGGCACAGTTGGGCGGCTTTCCGGAGCGTACGCCGCTGAACGCCGAGACGGTCGGCGTGATTGACGCGGACGGTTACCGCATCGAGAAAGTGATCTACGAGAGTCAGCCGCAGCATCATGTGACGGCCAACCTGTACCTGCCCGACGGCGAAGGTCCGTTTGCCGGCGTCGTGGTGTCGAGCGGACACAGCCGGACCGCCAAGACGGCCGACTACAACCAGCGGTTCGGCATCATGATGGCCCGGCATGGCATGGCGGCGCTCTGCTTTGATCCGATCGGTCAGGGTGAGCGGTCGCAGTTTCTGGACGACGACGGCCAGCCGCTGTATTCGTCAACCACGAGCGAGCATTTTCTGGTTGGCGTCGGATCGATTCTCGTCGGCCGCAATACCGCGCGGTACCGGGTGTGGGACGCGATGCGGTCGATCGACTACCTTGCGAGCCGGCCCGAAGTGGACGCGGAGCGGATCGGCTTCACCGGCTGTTCCGGCGGGGGCACGCTGACCAGCTACGTGATGGCCCTCGATGACCGAGTCGCCTGCGCAGCGCCGGCCTGCTACCTGACCACGTTTCGCAAGCTGATTGAAACGATCGGCCCCCAGGACGCGGAGCAGAACATCTACGGGCAACTCGCCTACGGGATGGATCACCCCGACTACGTGATCATGCGAGCGCCACGTCCGACGCTGATCAGTTCCACGACGGGCGATTACTTCGACATTGAAGGTGCATGGGACAACTACCGCCAGGCCAAGCGGATCTACTCGAAACTGGGCCGACCGGAGCAGGTCGATCTGGTCGAGGTTGAGGGTCGACACGGCGTGCATCCGCAGAACCTGGCGACGATTGCCCACTGGATGCAGCGGTGGCTGGCCGGTCGCGACGAACCGGTCGAGCCGGTTGTGCTCGACGTCCGCAAGCCGGAGGAACTGCTGTGCACCGAATCGGGACAGGTGCTGTCGCTGCCCGGTGAACGGTCCGTCATCGACCTGAATGCGGCGTATGAAGAGGAGCTGCGCGCCACGCGCGATAGACTCTGGTCCGAACACTCAGCCGAAGAAATGGCAGACCGCATTCGCTCGATGATCGGCGTGCCGGCTGTCGACGAACTGCAACCGCCTGAATGGGAAGACGTCGGCCGGGTCAACCGGGAGGGCTACCACATCGACAAGCTGATCCTCCGGACCGATTCGACGGTGCTCCCCGGACTGACCTTCCATCCGCCCGACCCCAATGAAGATGCCTATCTCTACCTGCACGAGGACGGAAAACTGGGCGACTCCGAAGTCGGCGGTGAGATCGAGAAGTTGGTCGAGGAAGGCTATGTCGTGGTCTCTGTCGATCTTCGCGGACAGGGAGAAATTGCGACCGACAACGATGACCTGCTGGGGGACTGGAAGACCTACTTCCTCGCGTATCTATTGGGCAAACCGCTGGTCGGGCTGCAGACGGTGGACGCACTCACGGCGGCGCACTTCGCGGCCTACTACCAGACCTCGACCCCGCGCAACGTGCATCTCGTCGGCGTCGGCCAGGCCGGCGTGACTGCGCTGCACGCGGCTGCCCTCAACCCGGAACGATTCGCATCGGTCACCATTCGCGACGCCCCCCAGGACTGGGCATCGGTCGTCAGCGAACCGGTCCCCGCCGGCCGACTGACCGGCACCGCGCACGGAGCGCTGGAGGTCTACGACCTGCCGAATCTGGTGCAACTCGCCGGGGAGGAGAAGGTCACGATTATCGATACTGAGTAATGGGAAGGGATCGCCACGAGAAACACGAAAAGACCCAGCGGTAGTGAACCACGACGACACAAAGGTCACGAAGCCGACGGTCTGGGTCAGTCCTCGAAGTCGTGCGTCGTTGGAGCTCCCCTTCCCTGGCACTTCCTGGTGCTACTAAGTTTTTCGTGGCTGTCCTTCTCGCTACTCCGGCCCGCGTTCGGGGGGGAAGAAGCCCATGACGCGTTGGGTGTAGTCGATGTTGGATCCGGTGAGGATGCCGGAGTCGTCGCTGAGGAGGTACATGCAGAGCCGGGCGACGTCGTCCGGTTTGATCAACCGGCCGAAGGGGGACGTCTTCTCGGCCGTTTCGAGCCAGTTGTCGGGGCTGCCCTGTTTCTGTTGCACGACCTGCTCGTTGGGCGTGTCGGTCCAGCCAAGATTGATCCCGTTCACGCGAATACGGTGCTGTCTCAAGGCGTTGGCGGTGTTTTTCGTGAATGTGCTGAGCGCCCCCTTGGTGGAGCTGTAGGAACACAGAATGTCCATTCCGCAGTAGGCCGCCACTGACAGGATGTTGACGATCGAACCGGCGATCTTCTGCCGTTTCATAATCCGCACGCATTCCTGGGTGAGCAGGAACGGGGCGCGGACGTTGACGGCGAACTGGTAATCCCAGAACTCGACCGTGGTGTCGTCGATTGTCCCGCGGTTGGTGTCGGCGGCGGCGTTGACGAGCCCGTCGACGCGCCCGAATCGTTCTTCGCAGCGGCGGGCGATGTTCCGGCAGTCGTCGGGGACGGACAGGTCGGCCTGAACAAACTCGGCCGTGCTTCCGAGTTCGTGGATGCGCTTTGCGACAGCGCGGCCTTTGTCTTCACTGCGGCCGCAAAGGACCACTCCGGCGGCGCCCTCTCTGGCGGCGTGCAGCACGACCGCCTCGCCGACGCCCTGTGTGCTTCCGGTGACGATTACTACTCGACCGTCGAGTCTGCCCATCGACTTACCCTATTCGTAATGTGGCGCCGCCCACCGGTTCCCCCAGCCGGTGTACAGGTCGTGCAGATACGCCTTCCAGTCGGCGGTGCTGCGCGAGGCCGGATAGGGTTGCGGTGGTTCCGGCTTCGCCGCCGTCCAGACGATCTCAAATTGTCCGTCGGCTTGCACTCTGCCGATCCGTGGCGTCTTGAACGTGTGTTGCGTCGCCGGATCGATACGGACCGCTCCGCCCGGAGAGATCATCCGCTGGTTCCGCATTTCGTGACGGATCACTGACGGATCAACACTCCCAGCCGACTCAACCGCCTGCGCCCACAGTTTGACGCCGAACCAGGCGGACTCCATCGGATCGCTCACACGGTATCCGGGACCGTACTTCTCCCGCAGCGCGGCGACGAACTCGGCGTTCTCGGGCGAGTCGATGCTTTCGAAGTAGTTCCAGGCGGCGTAGTCGCCGACCATTGCGGAGGCGTCCAGCCGCTTGAGTTCTTCTTCCCCGATGCTGAACGAAATCGTCGGAACCGTATCGGATGTGATCCCGGCCTCCCGGAGCGCTGCGAAAAACGCTTCGTTGCTGTCGCCGTTGATCGAATTGAGGATCACATCGGGCTGCGCGGCCTGTATGGCTTCCACAATCGGACCGACCCGATCGCTGCCGAGCGGCAGGAATTCCTCGCCGACAAGCTCTGCGCCAAGCTCTGTGAGTTGATCCTTGATGATCTCGTGCGCCACGCGCGGAAACACGTAGTCGGAACCGACGAGGAAGAACCGACGCCGGTCGTCGAAGGCGTAGGCCCATTTGACGGCCGGTATGATCTGCTGGTTGGGAGCGGCGCCGGTATAGACGACGTTCGGCGACTCCTCGATCCCCTCGTACTGCACCGGGTAGACAAGCAGGTGGTCGAGTTCTTCAAAGATGGGGACCACCGTTTTGCGGTCGGCCGATGTCCAGCAACCGAATACCGTGCACACGTTCTCCTGTTCGATGAGACGACGCGTTTCGCGGGCGAACGTCTCAGAATTGGAACGACCGTCAGCGACCACGGCTTCCACCGGCCGTCCCAGCAGCCCTCCGTTCTCGTTGATCTGTTCGACCGCCAGCAAAGCAGCGTCGGCGACCGAAGTTTCGTTGCCGGCCATGGTGCCGGACAGCGAATGCAGAATCCCGACCTTGATCGGCTCGCCCTCGAGCGGTGCGGCGATTGCCGGCGCATCTTCGCCGGTCGTCTCCGGCGAGTTGTCATTCCGCAGTCCGTTTCGGATCGCAAAGAACCCTGCTACCAGCAGCAGCACCGACGCCGCCGCGATCGCGTGAACGGCCGATCGATTCCAGGTTGGACTGTTTGTCGTTTGCGACCCCGCAAGCGGCGAGAACCGGACGCCCGACTGGCTGGGGAGGGTGATACCGGCTCCCGACATCGAGCCGAGCACCGCTTCGAGATCGGTTCGCATCTCGTCGATCGACTGGTAGCGATCATCGGGTTTGATCGCCATCGCGCGGTTGATGATCGCCGCGCAGGCCGGGGGAACCTTCGAGTTCACCTCGCGCGGATCGGGCCGTTCGGCATTGCAGTGCGCAAACATCACCTGCACCAGGCTGCCGCTGTCCTCGTAGGGGCTGCGGCCGGTCAGCAGGCTGTAGTAGGTCGCCCCGAGCGAATAGACATCGCTCCGCGCGTCGACGTCTCGCGACTCGCACTGCTCAGGACTCATGTAGTAGGGCGTGCCGACGACCTGCCCGGCGCGCGTCATCTGCAGCGTCTGACTGCGGGTCTGCTTGGCGAGTCCAAAGTCAGAGACCTTGACCGTGCCGTCCTCGGTCAGCAGCAGGTTGGCGGGCTTGACGTCGCGGTGAATCAGGCCGACCCGGTGCGCCGCGGCCAGACCCTGGCAGGCCTCAATGACCATCTTCGTGGCGTCGGCAACCGCATAGGCCCCCTTTTCTTCCAGGTGGTCCGCAGCGCTGCCGCCGGAGACGATCTCCATGACGAGATAGTGCGCCCCTTCCGCTTCGGCGACCTCATGGATCGTCACCGCATTGGCGTGATTCAGCTTTCCGGCGCTGCGAGCCTCAGCGAGAAACCGGTTTAAGGCGGTCGCATCGGAGGACAGATCGCTCGCCAGCAGTTTGATTGCGACATCCCGGTCGATCGTCGGATCATGCGCCTTGAAGACGACGCCCATGCCCCCCATGCCGAGAATCTGGACGATTTCATACTTGCCCAGTGTCTGGCCGACCCACTGGTCGGTGTCCGGCTGCGCGCCTCGATTCTGCGAACCGTGCGTCTCCGGTCCGGCAGCCACCGTCTCCCCCAGATCGGGATCACCGACCCACGCCGCACGCTCCTCTGCGCCCGACGCGTCCTGCGGCTCGTTTTCGTTTGTGGAATTCATGTAGGTTCGGGCCGCCAAGGCGGGGGTCTGCGAATATCAGGGAGCCCGGAATTGTACCACTTGCACCGGTCGTTCCCAGCGGCGATTGTCAATTACCGGCTGTAATAGACGCACAAGCGTGGAATGTCGCCCAGTTGGGCGAGTGTGCGGACGCGTCGCCGGAAGCCCCACGTGCCGAACGCGGGCGAGTATCCGTGATGATGGTCGGCGATCGCGAGCGCCTGGGCGATATCGTCCGTGGTGAGTGAGTCCCGGCCGTCGCCGGTGGCGAGCCAGCGGGCCAGCCACAGCACGGCGGGATAGACCAGGACGAGACTGTAGAACCCTTCGATCAGCGGAATTCCGTAGTAGGCCCGGCCGCAGAAGTGCATGCCGCGGACTTTGACGCGGAAGTAGCGGGTAAAAATCTCCTCAGCGTCCTGCGGGATCGGCCCGAACGGTCCCTGCAGTGACTCGAATGTCGCCGGCCCAAAACAGTCCTGGACGAGCGGAATCTCACCGGTTCCCCGGGTGAAGCGCAGCACGTTTCTCAGCAATCGCCAGCGTTCTCCCAGGCCGGTCTCGTCGGCGTAGGTGTCCTTCCGCGCGTAATGGCCGACGAGCAGGCGGAACGGTGCGCCGCCGATGCGGCTCGGTTCGCCGAGTGTGTCTGCCAGTTCGGTCAGGTCGGTGGGGACGTCTTCCTCGGCGGCGGTGCAAATCAGATTCAGGTATTCCGTGAGGCGGCCTCCCTCGATCTTGTCGAAGCGGGATTGCTCGACCAGCTTCATCCAGGCAAGCGCCCGCAGGAGTTTAATGACGACGGGGTCTTCGCCGGCGAGCGTCTCGTCGAGCGCCGCCACGAACCGCTGCAGGTCGGGCCAGGTCACGTTCGTCCCCGGCGACACCATCGGTGGCGGGAGTTCGGTGACGTTGTCCGGTACGATCTGCCGCGCGATTCCCTTCAGATCGGCCGACTGCTGCTTGACCGGCCGGCCGAGGTTCTTCACCACCGACGGGCAACTGAACCGCAGGCTGACGACGACTTTTTTCCCGGCCGGGTGAAAGGCGTACGGGTAAATGCGGCAGGCGAGAGGCTTGGCCTCCTCGCCGAACTTGCCGTGAATCCGGCAGAGCCCTTTCTCATCCAGAAATGCGCAACTGCCGTCCGGTTGATGCGCCAGCCGCCACCACCGCTTTCCGATCAGACCGCCCATCCGGACGAACAAAGGCTGTCCGGCGGGGATGCCGTCCTGCTCGGTCCAGTTCTGCTTCTCGATGCGGTCATGCTCTTCGTCGGTAATGTAAATCCCGTGCTGCTTGCAGCAGCCACCGCAGTTGTGGCAACTCCAGTTCTGAATCGTGGGGAGTTCAAGACCGAAACGGGACATGACGGGGAACCACTGAGCCGCGGAGACACGAAGGGGGCACGGAGACGGAAGCGTTGCGACGCTTGCAACGATTGGACAATCACACCGTATGTGCTGCCAGATCGGTTGGGCAACCACAAAGACACAAAGAGCACCGGGATGAGTGGGGGTCGGTCAGCATCACGAGCGGACGGAGGAATCGTTTCTCCTCGCAACCTGACTTTGGGCCCTTTGTGTCGTTGTGGTTCACAAGCGATCAATACTTGTCGCGAGCAACCGACACTTCAAGACCTTCATGTCTACCGCGCCATCTGCTGCCAGAGGTCGTCGCCGGTGAGGTTGAGCATTTGGGCCAGGCCGACTTCGACGAGTTCCCTTCCGCTGACGAACCGGCCGGGGCGGGTCCACTCGTTGAGCAGGTCGAGCGAACAGTCAAACATCTGCGAGAGGAGCAGGTCGAGGGCCGGTTCCATCTCGCGGAAATGCCGGGCCCATTCGGTCGCCTCTTCGAGGCGGACGTTCTCGTCGCTCTGCCAGCGGATTGGATGGAAGAGCAACGTCGAATACTCGGTGACGAACCGCTGCCCGCACGCGGCGAACGGAAACAGCGCGGCTGACGAACATTCGCCCGCGACGACGGCGATCGCCCGCAGGCCGCGGAGCCGGATCAGCGAGGCCAGCGCCAGACCGGTATAGGTGCTGCCGCCGCAGGAGTCGAAATAGATCGTGCCCCGGCTGCGGCGCGGGACGGAGACCAGCCGCTCGATCAGGTCCGGCTGTTTGTCGGTCAGGTCGCCGCAGATGACGACTTCCCAGTCGCGCTGCGGTTCGTCGCGCGACGCGCCGGCGTCGGCGGGCGCGGGATAGGACCGGATTGTGCGTTGTGCGGGCATGGAATTGCAGGCGCTCGCGTCAGTTGTGGACGCTCGAATGGTGTCAGACACCTCAACTAGCCGCGCCCGTCAGGAAGCGGTCCGCTCCGCGACGGGCGCGGCTCTGTGGATCGGGTATTCTGGCGGGAAGTCGACAGGTTGGAAACCTGTCGCACGGGGGGTCAGTCGAACGATGTGCAGAAGCGATAATAGATGTCGGCCGCCTTCTGGAGTTGATCGACTTCGATCCATTCGTCTTTCGTGTGCGCCTGGGCAATCGATCCGGGACCGAAGACCACCGACGGAACGCCCGCCTCGCAGGTGCGGGACGCGTGCGTGCCGTAGGGGACGCCGATTTTCCGTCGATCGCCGGCGAACTCTTCGATGGCCGACATCAACCGGTCGGCGAGCGGTCCGTTGTCGTCGTCGGAGAGAGTCTCGCCGATGATCCACGGAGGCAGCATTTCGAAGTCGAAGTCGAGATGCTCGCTGAGGTACTCGCCGACCGCCTCAATTGCGGCGTTGCCGTCTTCGCCGGGGATGCAGCGGCGGTCGACTTCGATCGTGCAGGCGTCGGGAACGACGTTGACGCTCACGCCCCCTTCAATGCGGCCCACGCTGAGCGTCGCCGGCCCACACAGAGGGTGCGGCTTCACACGGTCACCGAGTTCCGACGCGTACCGCTCCAGGCACTCAAGCACTTTCGCCATGCGGTAGATCGCGTTCACGCCCTGGGTCGGGTCGGAACTGTGACAGGCGCGTCCCGGGGTGAGGATCTTCCAGCGCGAGGCGCCGCGATGGGCGACGACGACGTGCAGTTCGGTCGGTTCGGCAATGATCGCCATGTCGGGCGCACTGGTAAGCCAGTCGACGCGCGGCTGCGGTTCCTGCCAGAGTTGCACGAGATCGCGGATGCCAAGCTGGGTCGATTCCTCATCGCAGGTGCACGACATGACGACCGTGGCGGCATGCGCGCCGCCGTCCGCCGCCAGCCTGGCGAATGCCGCCAGCATCGACGCCATGCCGCCTTTGACGTCGCACGCCCCGCGCCCGTAGAGCCGGCCGTTCTCGACCGACGGCTCGAACGGCGGAATCGTCATTCCGTCGACCGGCACGGTGTCCTGATGCGCGTCGAGCAGGACCGTCGGACCGCCGTTCGCGCCCGGCAGGCGGGCGACGACGTTCGAGCGTCCCGGAACGACTTCAATCCGCTGATGCTCGACCCCCAGATCGCTGAAATACTCAACGAGATACTCCGACATACGGGTTTCGAAGTATTCCGGCCCGGAAAGCGGCCGCCCCATGGGATTGACGCTGGGAATGGCGACCAGTTTCTGCAGAACGAGAAGAGGATCGGTATGCACGGGGGATTGAAGGCTCAGTGGGAACGACGGCTGCGAAAAACGAATCGCTTCATCTTACTCTTCGAGGGCACGGATTCTCAGTGCAGTGATCCGCACCGGCCGCGGGCCGTAACGCGTGTCGTAGACGCCGAAGATGACGTCGCCCGTCGAGTAGTTCTCCAGCCTCTGACCTTCGAGCACCTTGGCCTTGCCGACCTGAAACTCAAGCTCGCCGTCGCGAAGAGTCACGCGGAACGGTTGTTCCCTCCGCCACTCGTGCCCCTCCAACTGGTAATGGGCGTCTTCGATGGCGGTGTCTCCCCGATATTCGGTGATGAACCAGGGACTGCCGCTTTCCTTCATCGTGACGTTGGAGATGGAGTACCCGCGTCCCTGGTCCCAGCCGACCAGCAGAAACCATCCCCCGTAATCCTGCATTTCAATGACTCCTTCCAACTCGAAGTCTTTGGCTCGCGCCAGTTTGAGCGCGGCGTTGTGCCCTTCGACGAGTTGGATGCCGCCGTTGACGACCGCCCATTTGCCGTCGGCTGCGTACTTGCCCAGCACGAACGGGTGGCCCGGCGCCGGACCGGTGAACTCAAGGTCGTCGAGCGGAGTGATCGGGGCCGACTGGGCAATCGGACGGACACCTTGCGCCCGCCGCCCCGTCTTGTGCAGCACCTTCCACCGCGAGGTAATCGTCACCTCGTCTTCGGCCGCAGCCTCCTCTGCGTCGCCATCGGCCTGGGCGCGAAGAGAGATGGGACAGGCAACGAGAATTGCCAGACTCCAAAGACCGGTCTGTAAAGCCCGCATGGACGCCACCTCGGTTCATCAGCTTGATGTTTCCTGTATCAGACAGTGTGCCCCAGGTCTCTGTGCGGTTCAAGCGACAAGCAAGTTCGCCCCGCCGTCGGCTGGGCTCGGTTCCGAGGCCGAACAACCGCCGTGCGGCGACGATTCCGTCATCACACAACGGCAGCGGCCCTTCGTTTTCACTCTCCGTTCGACTTGCTAAAGTATCGCTCCCAACATAAGGAGCACCACATGCCGGCATTACGAGAGAGCAGCGTCCAGGGCGTCCCGGTTCGCCGTGGCAAAGTCCGCGACATCTACGATTTTGGCGATCGCCTGTTATTCGTGGCGACCGATCGAATCAGCGCGTTCGATTACGTGCTGCCCACCGGAATCCCGGATAAAGGGCGGGTGCTGACGAAGATCAGCGAATTCTGGTTCGACCGGCTGGAAACGCCGCATCACCTGCTCAGCATGGATTTGTCCGATCTGCCGCTGCCGGAAGGGACCGACCTGGAGAATCTCGACGGCCGCAGCATGGTCGTGAAGAAGACCGACGTGATCCCGATCGAATGCGTTGTGCGGGGCTACCTCGCCGGGTCCGGCTGGAAGGAGTACGGTCAATCGGGCACCGTCTGCGGTCTCAAGCTGCCTGCAGGCCTGCACGAGAGCAGCCAGTTGCCCGAACCGATCTTCACCCCGGCCACCAAGGAGGAATCGGGACACGACGAGAACATTTCGTTCGAGCGGATGTGCGAGATCATCGGCCCCGAACTGGCCGAAGAACTGCGCCGCCGGAGCCTCGAAATCTATCGCCAGGGCGCGGAGTACGCCCGGACGCGCGGGATCATCATCGCCGACACCAAGTTCGAATTCGGCCGGATCGGAGATGAGATCATTCTGATCGACGAAGTTCTCACGCCGGACAGTTCCCGCTTCTGGCCGGAAGACCAGTATGAACCCGGTCAAGGGCAGCCGTCGTTCGACAAGCAGTTCGTGCGCGACTGGCTGGTGGAGTCCGGCTGGGACAAGAACAGCGAGCCTCCGGCCCTTCCGGACGATGTCGTCTCGAAAACCCGCGAGAAGTATATTGACGCTTACGAACGGCTGTCCCAGCAGTCATTCTGGTGGAAGTAGAGCCTGGAGTGCGGAGGCCGCAGGGAGCATGGGCACGAAGGCCGCGCGCTGACGCGCCGGCCCAGTGCGCGCTCTGAGGGATCGCATCCACGTGTTGCGGTTAGTCGATGGCCAAGTCGATCGCGGAGTACATCACCTGGTTGGATGAGCGGCAGGATCTGATCTGGCCGAAGCCTCCCGCTCCCCGGCCGCTCAAGGCGACTCCGTACCTGAAACCGCTGCCCGGCGTCCGCGCCGTCGCGTACGAGGTCTACGGGACGCTGCTGCGGATCGACGGGGGACGACTGCAACACATCCATCCGCAGCAATTGCGGATGCAGATCGCGCTGGAAAAAACGATCGAAGAATTCCGGATGTGGTACAGCATGAGCCGCAAGCCGGGACAACCGTGGGAGTATCTGCTCCAGCAGTACACCACGCTGATCGAAGAAGACCGGCTGAAGCCGACCAAGCGAAAGGGCGACGCGCGGGAAGTCTCCTCGCCCCACATCTGGCGGCGCTGGATCGACCGACTGGTAAAGAACGAATATCAGTACGAGGAGTCGTTCTACGGCGATCCGGACGATCTGGCGCTCAAGGTCGCCTATTTTTTCCATGCGAGTCTTCAGGGAACGGCGGCCGCCGAACACGCGCGGGACGTACTGGCCCAGGTTTCCTCGGCGGGTCTGCTCCAGGGGGTCATCTGCGACGGGCAGCCCTTCACGCCGGCGCAGCTTCTTCGCGACCTCCAGCGCGAATCGCCGATGACGTCCCTGTCTGAAGTTCTCTCACCCGGGTGTACGACGGTGTCGGCGGAAATGGGCGTCTGTAAGCCGTCGCCGTCGCTGTTCGCCACGGGACTGGCGGCGTTTACCAAACGGGGCGTCGATCCGGGTGAAATCCTGTATGTCAGCCACCGGATCGACGACGATATCGCGGCGATTCGGTCGTTCGGGGTCCGGACCGCCCTGTTGGCGACGGACGCCGAATGCTGCCGCGTGACCGCGGACGAGCTGCGGGATCCGGACAGAAAACCGGATCGTCTGTTGACGGACTTACGTCAAATCAGCCAAATTCTGCGCATCTGAGCCGATTCGACTCCCGAATCGCTTCCTCCACTCCAGCGGTGACCCGGTCCATGGCTCCTCAGGCATTCTTCGACTACAAGCAGTTCGACTACGAGAAGCCGCTCATCACGCTGGACGAAATCCGCAAATTGAACGCGCAGCGGCACGAGATGGAGCAACTCACCGGCATTGTGTGGGTCGACGAGGAGAACCACGGCGTCATCGGCTACAAGGACATTACCGACGACGAATTCTGGATCAAGGGCCACATGCCGGGCTTTCCGCTGATGCCGGGTGTGCTGATGTGCGAAGCCGCTGCGCAACTCGCGGCGTTCTACGCACGAAAGTACGGACTCTTGAAGGACGGCGACTACCTGGGATTCGGCGGGATGGAGAGCGTGCGCTTTCGCAGTCCGGTCTATCCACCCGCCCGGCTGATCATCTGCGCCCGGGCGGCGCGATTGCGCCGCATCCGGGCCGAGTTCGACTTTCAGGGGTTCGTCGACGACCAACTGATTTTTCACGGACGCATGATCGGCGTCCCGATCAGCCGCGATCGAAACCCGGAGAGTTGAATTCGATCAGTTCCGGCGCAGCGGGTTGTTCTCCTTGCTCGAACGTTGCGGAGCCGACGGCAAATCGAAGATGTCGCGGTAGATCGCATCGTAGTCCGAGCTGTTGCGTTCCAGATCATTCCGGGCCGGATCCCGGTAGTCGGTTGCCATTGCGTTCTGCCAACCGAGGTAGGTCGTCTGCCGCTCGAGTTCCGCGGCCTGCGAAGCCGCGTTGATCGTTTTCAGCTTCCCGTCACGGGTGACGACCAGGGCGTAGGGCGTCAAGCCGGCGTCGCCGCGCGAACCGCCGCCGAGCCGCAATCCGGCGTGATCCTGCGGGCGAAACCGGAAATCCTCCAACGCATCGACGAGAACATCGTCGGAGCGGAACGAATAGTCCTTTTCCTCGACGATCTGACGGACCGGATCGACCTGCCGCGCCGTCGCCGTGCCGCCGATGGCGCGGCCGAACATCACGTCAAGCTCGTGCTGTACGGTCGTTCCGAGATCGAGATCGTATTGAAACAGGTTCATGCGTGTTTCCGGATAGAGTCGCGATCGCGCCGGCTCGACTGACGTGACGAAGTAGTGCACGAGTTCGTCGACCGTGGCGGGGGGCGTCGGCTCCGACCAGGGCGTCAGACGGGTGGCTCCCTGAACGACGTGGGGCAATCCGCCGGCCGCGGCCAGCGGTTTGCGGTAGTTCGGGTTCCGCACCTCCAGTCGGACCCGGTAACGGTAGGTCACACCCGGTTCGACGTCGACGTCGAGATAACGGAACAGCAGCAGATGTTCCTGCACGCGCGCCTGCCGCCTGATCCATTCCTCCAGTTCGCGATCGCGGTTCTCCGGGTCGATCTCCCGCGCCAACCTGCGGACCAGTTGGTCGAGTTCGCGATTCTTCGCGGCGTCGGGGTTGCCGGTCGCGAGCCAGGACGACGGCGACGGCGCGGCGTCGACCGCGGTGGCGAAGAAATCGCGTCGGACCGAACGCGGATCCTGGACGAACTCGTGGAATCCGCCCTTGCCGCGCCGGTTCCTGCGCTCTTCCTCCAGCGACCGGCGACTCTGATCGATGACGGCCCGGTAGAACTCCATCTCCCGTTCGAGATCCTGCGGGGAGAGCACATATTCACTCAACCGCGGATGCGTGGCGGTCTTCGCCCACACGCCGGTCCAGCGAGGCGGCAGCGGGCTGGTGATGGCGCTGTCGGTCACGTCGGCCGAAACCACGTCGGGGGCGATTCCATCGGCCGAACGGATCAGATCCTTGAGGACGTCGATATCGACGGAACTCCAGGAGGACCAGGGCGCCGCCGGGTCGCGGCGATGCTGCCGCTGCAACTGAAAATCAAGAATCTCGAACAGTTCGCGTGAGTCGCGGAAGTTGCGGCGCACGGCCGGCATGTAGTCGCGGACCTGCGCCTCGACGTCAAAGACGCCGACAACCGACAGGTACGGATAGGCCCGGCCGCGCAAGCTGCCTTGTTCGCTGGCAGCGACTGGAGTGTGCACCGCCGGTTCGGCCTTGCGGCGGAAGAGGTCTTCGCGACGCAGCAGCGAATCGGGCCGCTGGATCTCCGATTGGTTCTCCTCGGCGGACTGCTTCAATCCATCTCGTTGCAGACGTTCCGGCGCAAGCCGCACCAGAACGCGACCCTGCTTGACCTGCAGATCCTCCACGGGACGAAGTTTGACTTCGCTCAGCGACTGTTCGGCGGCCAACGGATGCCGCCGCATCGGGGTCAACCGCGCGTAATGCGAGACCGGGATCGCGCTGAAGAGCAACCGATCCACCGCCCGCCGCGGATGCTGCGCCGCCGACAGCTCAAATCGCGCCCGTTCGGAATCCGGCCAGGCGGCGCTTTGGAGTTGTTCCTCCGCCTGCGCCACGCTCTGCAGCAACTCGTCCGCTGATCGCTCGTACGGCTTCCAATGGGTTCCCGCGAGGGCCGCCGCAACGAGGAGAAGGACGACTCCCAGGCCGATTTTTTCGACATGAGAAATCAGAAACTGCCGTACTTCAGGGACGCTTGGCTTGCGCATACGGTCACACTGCGTTGGAGTGACAACGAGACGCTCCCGGCGAACAACCGGGTTGAATGGCATGTGAGGTGAGAAAAAAAGCGGCCGGGAAGAGACGTGAATGCCGACCAGCGTGTACGACGCTGCAAAGACGGGAAAAGTTCCGTCAGAATTCTACGCAACACGTTCCGCAAAATACTCGGCTGAAATGGGGCGGCGTCCGATCGTCAATCAGAATTGGCGGTTGCATCCATCCAGATTTGCTTATATCTTTAAGTTGGCTGGACTTGGGCTCAGTTCAGCCGTCCCTCCCCCATGATCCAACCCCCTTTGCCTTCCATGCCTGTGACCTCCAACCGTCATCCCCTGCACGACACGCACCACGCACAGCAGTCGCTCGCCGGACTCGTGCCGACCGGTCGCGATCTGTTGCGCAGGAACTCCCGCCGCTGGTTTCTGCAGACCGGTTTGCTGGGTCTGGGGGGCCTGTCGCTGCCGGCGATGCTGCGCGCCAATGAGTCAAACGGGAGTACGAGCGGCAAAAAGTCGGTCATCCTGTTCTGGCTGTCCGGTGGACCGAGCCAGTTGGACATGTGGGACCCGAAACCTGCGGCCCCCGGCGAGGTCCGCGGTCCGTTTTCGTCGATCGAGACAAAACTGCCGGGCGTCCGCTTCAGTGAACACCTGCCGCTGCAGGCTTCCATCGCCGACAAGCTGTCGATCATCCGTTCCGTCGACTGCAGCGCCAGCAACCACACGCCGATCACAATGCAGGCCGGCAACCCGCTCGCCCGGCGGACCAACGACGGCCGCGACGGGGGTGGATATCCCTCGATGGGATCGGTCGTCGCCAAGTTCCGCGGTTCGAACGACCCGGATCTGCCCCCCTTCGTCGGACTCGCCGAGTCATGGAGTTCGGACGTTTACGGCGCGGGTCACATGGGTTCGGAATACGAACCGGTCAAGGGTCTTGAACTTGCGGGGAAACTCGACCTGCCGAAGGGCATCGAGATCGACCGGCTGAGCAGCCGCAACGAACTGCGGTCCCAGTTCGACCGTCTCCGGCGGGATCTCGACCAGCACCAGACTCTGGAGCGCGTTGATCGGTTCGGCCAGAAAGCCTACGAAATGGTGACCTCAGGCCGCGTGCAGAAGGCGTTCGATCTGAGCGACGAAACGCCCGCCACGCGCGACATGTACGGTTCCGAGAGCGTGGGACAAAAGGCTCTGCTCGCCCGGCGGTTGGTCGAATCGGGCGTGACGTTCGTGCTCGTCAGCGGCGCGTGGGGATACTTCGATCACCACGGCGACGACGTCCGCTGGGGCGGCATCAACAAGGGGCTCAAGCCGTTGCTGCCGCGCGTCGACCGGGCGCTGTACGCCCTCGTCAGCGATCTGGAACAGCGGGGACTGCTCGACGACACGTTCGTCATGATGCTGGGCGAATTCGGCCGCACGCCGGTGATCAACGAGAAGGCGGGGCGTCACCACTGGACGAATGTGATGTCGATGGTCGTCGCCGGCGGGGGGATGCCGCACGGCCAGGTGATCGGCAGCAGCGACGCCCGCGGCGCGGAGATCAAGAGCGGTGCAGTCCGTCCGCAGGACCTCGCCGCGACGACGTTTCGCCATTTGGGGATCGATCTGGGCACGCACTGGATCGACCCCCGCGGTCGTCCAATGCCGATCGTCCAGGAGGGCGGCCGTCCGATTCCGGAGCTGGTGTGAAAGGCGGGCCGGCCCCGTGGAGGACCGCGCAACGAAAAACCCACCTGCCCCTGGTAGGGAAACTCGCCGGTAACGGATCGAGGAGCAGATGGGGGAAAAATGCTGTATCGCTCTATCCGCAGGTTATAGCGGCTTCCTGTCGGGCGACAATCGAGATCTTTAGAAATCCTGACTGTCGCAGACGATCGAAGAGACGGCGGGAATCAGAAGGACATCGGGATCTGCGGAGTCGCTCCGCGTTCCGTCGCGACCCCGTTAAGAAACGCGTTCACCAGCGCATCGGCCAGTTCGGGAGTCAGCCGCCGCTGTGGGTCGGGGAACCTCGACAGCAGGTTCGCGTGATAATCCATCAGGCTGCAAAACAGCAGGGCCAGCGCCGTTTCGTTGCCGCCCTGAAGTTCGCCCGCGGCCAGCCCCTCCCGCATCACATCGGCGACGATCGCGAATCGCCGCTCGGCGATCTCCTGCAGGAACTCCGAAAGTTCCGAGACGACCGGGCCGAACGTCGTCTGAAACATGAGCTGTGGCACGCGCGGATCGTTTGCGCAAAATGCGAACGTTCCGCGAATGATGGCCCGCAACCGGTTCGTCGTGCCCTTGGTCGCGGTGAGTGAACCGGCCAGTTGCTCGTACGCGTCGTCATGCTTCCAGCGGACCACCCGCTCGAAGAGATCCTGTTTGCCCTCGCAGTAGTAATAGAGCACCGGCCGTGTCACCCCGACGGCTTCGATGATTTCGCGGACGCTGGTGGCGGCGAACCCTTTCGCCGCGAACAGTGTGAGCGCGGCGTCGAGCAGACGCTCTTCCGTCTCGTTCTTCGTCGCCACTGGGGGTTCGCTGATCGCTGGAGGCATTCAGTCACCCTCCGTGTTGCCCAGGGCGGCCCGCGGCTGCCGGCTGTCATGCTGCAGGTTGTCGTAGATCACATGGATCAGATCCGCGGTCTTCTCCGAAGAGAGCAGGAAGAAGCAGAACAGCATCTCGTCGTCGGTCTCCTCGCCCCAGGTGACCCGTTTCGGCGGCGAACTCGGATTCGACGGATTCTCTGCCGAGTTGTCGAACACCGCGTCGACGGTGAGCTTCGTCCCGGCGGGGAGCTTGAACGGCCGTTCGTAGTAGTATTCGTCCTGCCAGTTGTAATTCCAGTTGCGGATGTCAATCAGCGTCTTCTCGACCGGCTCGTCGCCACCGCCCGGCAGTGTGGCAGTCACCTTCATCGACTTCCCCAGCAGGTGCATGTGCGGCACGACGCCGACCATGATGACGTCCTTCGGCAGGGTGTAAGACGTGCTGCGGTGGTAGTCGCTCTCACCGGCCGGAATATCCATTTCGTAGTTGGCCATCCAGATGCTGCCGACCAGCTTCGCGGGTTGCTTCAGAGTCTCGGCGACGGGCTTGTCGATGAAGTAGAGACCGACCTCCGATTGATCGACCTCCTTCTTGCCGGTGGGGTGGTAATGAATCTGCATCACCAGGTCGGAGCCCTGCTTGAGGTAGCGGCCCATGCCGCCCGGCAGACGCCGGGGCGTATTGCCGACTGACCAGCCGCCGAGCGCGCCGGTTGGAGCGAAGCCGGGGCCGCCGAAGTTCGAGTAGCCCGGTTCCTCGGTGGCGTCGTCAAGTTTGCGGGCCGCGCCGTTGCTGTCGAGAAACAGCACGCAATGGTGAACCACCCGCTTGTTGCCCGGATGAAACTCGATCGCCGCCACCATCCGGTCCTCGGGAATGTCGATCGGAATCACGAAGTTCTGAAACAGGTCGGGGCCGTTCGCGTACACGGTGAACGGCCGCGGCATCTTCACGACCAGATCGGGTTCGCCGAGGCGCCAGCCTTCGATGAACTCGGGCCGCGGCGGAAGATCGGCCTCGTCACCGCGGGCGCGGCCCGAATCGGCCCACTCCTTCAATAGCGACAACTCCCGATCCGTCAGCCATCGCTCACCGACGAACCGATCATGACCGGGATGGGGAATCCACGGCGGCATGATGCGGTCTTCGGTGATCGATGCGATCCAGTCGGCCCGCTTTGCGACCTGCTCATACGTGTCGAGCGAGAAGGGAGCGACCTGACCTTCACGGTGACAGTTCAGACACCGGGAGTAGATGATCGGGGCGATGTCGCGGCAGTACGTTACGGACGCCTCGCCGCCGTCGCCGGCGAATGACTCGAAGAGGCACCCCACCGGTTCCGTCTGCGCGACGGCCACCGGTTCACCCTTGGCGGCTGACCACAGCGCATCGGCAAGAAAGTGCTTCGATGCGTCCGGTCGCCGCCGGCCGACACTGCCCCACGTATCATCGATCGCTCCCCGGTAGACGATGACGTCCGAGGTATTCAACACGAACGCCTCCGGCACGTGGGTCGGTTCCAAGACACTCGCGAGCAGGGCCGACGGATCGAAGAGGATAGGAAAAGCCGCCTCGAACTCCTCGAAGTGCTTCCGGGCTGCAGCCCGCGTCACGGTGGCATCTGTGACGACGCCGAACAGTTCCGCGGTCTCCGAGTCGAGATCGGAATACAGTCGATTGAGCGTCTCAAGATAACTGTTCGAGACCGGACATTCCGTCGAAAGAAACACGAACGCCCGGGTTGCATTCCGGTCATTCTGTTCCAACTCGTGGATCCCGCCCTGCAGATCTACGAGCGGAAACGAGATGCGGCTGCCGGTTTGTGGTTCGGACTCGCCGGCTCGTGCGTGACCCAATGCCGGCCCGCCGAACAGAACGAGAGAGAGAAGGACGAGTTGTCTTCCTGAAAATGAACGCATGTCGATTCCTGCTGGAGTGAATGAACCCCGTTCCCACAACCCAAGGTACTTACCTAACGATCGGTAGGTTTCGTGAAATCGAGTGACGTTTCAAGTCGAAATCCCGTCCTTAACCGACATGGTGACGACACGTTATGTCATACACCCGCTCAACGAGCCCATGCTGAGACAAGGAATAGGAAATTGACGGACCACGCCTCTGACAGCAAGTTCAGGGCAGCTCCGAGTCGTGAACCAACAAGCGGCAATTCAACAGCGGGCATTCCCCACGCCGCGCAAGGGCTGATTTCAAAGCGTACTTTGCGGCGAGACTCCCATCGTTCTCGACGAATGCGACCGAGTCCGGCTCCAGGCCCTGCCACCGCTCATGGTCCAAAGCCTGTTCGACCCTGTTCCGCATGTTCTGGCTTTCGCCGGCGTAGAACCCAACGTCGCCTGCGTTCAAGACAAAGACGCCCGGTTTTTCGAGTTGTTCCAAAGCATCGATGCTGGTGCGAGGCAATTCCTTGTTCCTGCTCATCCACGGGCTGAAGTTTTTCGTGGCCTTTGACCGCGCTGCTTTGGAGCGCTTCCGAATCGACAAGGCGGCACGCCGGTACTCGAACGACGAGACCGGGATGTCCTTCGGGCCGAACTCGGCGGCCAGCCGATCGAATTCCCTGGCAAACTCGGGCGAGCACAGAATGTCGTCCAGCGTCTTGCGGTAGTCGATCGCCAGCAGTCGCCATGCCACCTCGCTGGCGAACCCGAAGCGATCCATTTCTTCGGCCGTCACGCGGGGAGGTCGCTTCGACGCCTGCGGGAGTCTGTTCGCCTTCCTCATCCGCAACAGATAGCGATTCCACAAGAACGGGCTGCCGCCGATTCCTCGATCGCGACAGGCGCGAACGAACTCCGCGTTCAGATCCTCGTCGCACAGAATGTAGTCCGCCGGATACCCGCGACCCGCCTGCCTGTAGGCGGCGACAACCGCCTTCTGCGTATCTTCATTGAAGGGACGCTTGTTGCGGCGTCCGGTCGCTGTGGTCGGCGCGCTCTGGATCGGATCATCCGGGCCATCGATGGGATCGCCGGCATTGGTCTTGTCCAGCCGCTCCTGAATGTACTTGACGTACTCCTTGGACAGTTCGAACCCCATCCACTGGCGTCCCAGCTTCTTCGCGACGGCCAGGGTCGTCCCGCTGCCGCCGAACGGATCCAGCACCAGGTCCTGCGGGCGACTGGAGACGCGAATGATCCGGGCCAGCAGTTGCTCCGGCATCTGGCACCCGTGGAACCCCTCACGCTCTTTGAAGGTTCCCGCGACGCGCGCGAAGTACCAGGTGTCGTGCGAGGGGTTGAAGCTCAGGAAGAACGGCGCGTCCTGCGGCCGGGTGATCCACGTGTTGTCCGGCAGGCGGCCGTTGGGGTTGGCCCGATTGTCGCCGTAGACCAGTTCTCTCGCCGATTTCACCCGAACCTGTGGATTGACACGGTTGAACGTGAAATCGGACGGGTCCTTCACGAAGTGGAAGAGGTGCGTATGAGAACGGCTGAACCCGTTCACGCAGTTCACGCCGAAGGTGTAGTACCAGATCACCCAACTGCGACAGTGAAACCCCGCCTGCTGGGCTTCGATCTTCAGTTCCGCCGCGAACTCGTCGCCGATCGCCAGCCAGAATGTTCCGTTCGGCTTCAGCGCCCGGTAGACGCCCCGAATCCATTGCCGGCTCCAGGCGAGATAGTCTTCCGCCGCCTGCGAGTCGTCGTAGACGTCGTACTCGTAGCCGATGTTGAAAGGCGGGTCCGCAAAGACGAGATCCACCGACCCCTCATCGACCCGCTTCAATGACGCGACGCAGTCGCCCTGGTGTATCTGGTTCTTCCGCAAACCCATCTCCGACTCCCTCCGAATTACCGCAGCAACTCTACGACACGCGCGTCGCTCGTTCAACCAGCCAGAAACACCGCTGAATTCGACGCCCCCGGAACGGTCGGCATCCGCGATCAGGCGGGGTCATGACGCCGGGGCGGAAGCGGGGTTACTTCCTGAGAGAGCGATCACGACGGCCTCCTTGAGCCGGGATCACCCCTTGGGGTCGAGGCGGTGCAGTTCCGTTGCGAGGGTTCGCTCGTGATGGGAGTCGCCGTTGGCGCGGGCCCTGTGCAGTTGGGCCTTCAGCCAGGCGGCGCGGCGACGGGCGCGGGCGACCAGCCGCAGATCGGCGGCGCAGCGGCGGCATTCGTCGCGGAGCGACTGGCGGGCGCGGCAGACCGGACAGCGGAATTCAGACTCACTGGACATAGAACAAAATGTCGTCCAGCTCCTCGCTGAGGCTGGCGACGGCCGGCTCATCATCGGCGGCCATCGCCTGTCTCAGGTTCTCGGAGAGCGACTGCAAGTCCTCGGCGTCGTCTCCCGTCACCGTGGGTTGGAGGCGGTGCGCCTTCTCCAGCAGCGCGGCAGCGGAGGCGTATTTCGATCCGGCGTCTTCGTGAGCGGCGTTGCGCGGGGGCGCGGGCTCGTTCCACTGCTTTGGCGAGGGCAGATCCTCGTCTTCCAGCAGCTCGTCGGATGCATCGAACATCGCGCCGAGCCGGGCTTCGGCGCGGTCCCGCTCCTCTGCTTGGAACTGACTGAGGGCGTTGTTGATCGTCACTTCCTCGCTGCGACCGGTCGCCGGCTGCATGGCGGTCACTTGCAGCGTGCCGTCGAGCGTGAGTTCGAAGCGGACCACGATCCGGCTCCGCTCGCCGCCCCCTTCCTCAAGTTCCACGTGGAACTTGCCGATGGAGCGGTTGCGCTCCACTTCGGCGTGCTCCCCCTGCAGAACGTGGATGTCGGCCCCGTCCTGCTCGTCAAACATTTTCGAGTACGACTGCTCGTACCGCGCCGGCAGCGGGCTGTTGCGATGAATGACGGGCGAGAACTGGAGGATCGGGCCGGCAAACGTCATCCCCGTACAAGCTTCGATGCCGAGCGTGTGGCCGGTCACGTCGACAAGCACGGGGCCGACCGATTCGCCGTCGATCATGGCGGCCTGCACGGCCGCTCCCAGAGCAACGGCCAGATCGGGATCGACCGCGCGGCTCGGCTCGCGGAGAAACTCCTCGCGGAGACGCTGCTGCACCAGCGGGATGCGCGTGGAGCCGCCGACCAGCACCAGGTCGTCGATCTGATGGATCGTCAGCCCGGCGTCGCGAAGCGCTTCATCGACGCTGGCGATCGTGCGGTCCACCAGCGGGGCGATCAGTTCCTCGAACTCCTCGCGGGTGATGGTCTGCGTCAGGTTGAGCGGCTGCCCGTCCTTCTCCGCGATGAACTCTTCGGCGATCTCCACGCTGACGTCGGCGGAGAGCCGCCGTTTCGCCTGCTCGCAGGCCTGCAGCAGGCGATAGCGCGTCGGCGGCTGCGCGCGGAGGTCGATGCCGTGCTCTTTCTGGAAGGCCTCGGCCGTATGGTTGAGCAGCGCCAGGTCGAGGTCGTCGCCGCCGAGGTGCGTGTCCCCCTTGCTGCTGAGGACTTCGACCACGCCGGCTTCCATGCGGACGATCGAGACATCGAACGTCCCGCCGCCGAAGTCGTACACCAGGATCCGTTTCGGGTCGTGCTCCCCGGCGTGATAGACCAGCGTGGCGGCGGTCGGCTCGTTGATGATCCGCTCCACCTTGAGCCCGGCCAACTCGCCGGCCTCCAGCGTCGCCTGCCGCTGGTTCTCGTCGAAGAACGCGGGGACTGTGATGACGGCCCGATTCACCGGCCGCCCCAATGCCCGTGCCGCCCGGTCCCGCAGGCGGCGGAGGATCATCGCACTGATCTCTGGCGGCGTGAATGTCTGGTCGCCGAGCGAAACCGGCTCCATCTTCCCCATCCGCCGCTTGATGGACGCCACCGTGCGATCCGGAAACGCAGCCAGTTGATTCCGGGCGACGACGCCGGTGATGAGTTTCCCTTCGGGATCCAGCCCGACCACGGACGGCATGATCTGCTCCCCGTCTTCGTCGAGCACCTGTGGCTGGCCGTCCACTACGGCCGCCGCCACGCTGTTGGTCGTCCCCAGATCGATACCGACAATCGCGCCTTCCGTGCTGGCCATCCTGGTTTCTTTCGTTCGGTTCGCGTTACGTTGATGTGGAAATCGTGTAGGGCGTCCGGGGAGTACGGACGTCCGTTGAGCCGCGACTCGAAGAGGATCGCTCCCCGTCGGATCGCGTTCAGGCGGCGACTGAAAAACCTTCCGGCTTCTTGGTTAACGGATATCTAAACGACGCTATGAGGCCACGCGGACGTCGGCGAAGCGCAGCACTCGTCCCCGCCAGCAGTAGCCGGGCGAGAGCTGTTCCGCAACGTGGCCGGACGGATAGTCGTGTGATTCCACGGCGCCGATCGCATTCATCGTGGTCCCGTCGAAGGCCCGCCCCACCGCATCGAGCCGCTCGATCTGCAGCTCCTGCATGGTGCGGCGGAGCCGCGCGAGGACAAGGTTCAAGCCTTCGACGGCGGGACTGGTCGCGGCGGTCTGCTCGGCCGCGATCTGTTGGCTGACGAACGTATACAACGGCCGCGCGAACCAGCGGGCGAGCGGGCTCATCCCGGCGAAGAATTCTTCCATCTCCCGCGCGGCCGCCTGCTTGCGACGGCGGCGATGGGCGTCGGACTGTTCGGCCGCTTCAAGAGCGCGGGTCAACTGGTGGTCGACGTCGGCGACCACTTCGACCAGCCGCTCTGCTTCGTCGCCGGTGCGCTCCTCGATCCGGGCGAGCAGCTTCGTTTCGAGATCCTGAATGTTCGTCGCCGCGTCGCGAATCGACTCAGCCAGGGCGCGGCTTTCCTTCGTCTGACCGCGCCACTCGTGCCGCATCGCCGTGAAGGCTTCGATCACGTCGATCAGTCCGAACTCCGGCGGGGGCTCGGGCGCGGACGCATCGTCCGCTGCGGGCGATTCCGTCGGGGCTGCGAAGTTGTATGCAGACTCTTCCATCATGCTGCCGGCTGTTACGGTTCGCGCCGGGCAATCCCGGCGGCTAGAGAAAACCACTTGGACACTCTGCTCAGCCGTCCATGCGCAATATCCTCGGGAGAGGATCGCAGACCTGTCAACCGCTGGCGTCAACGCTCGCGCGATGCTCGGGGGCGCGGTTGCCCAGACTGAGCAGAAACGCGGGCGTCAACGGGGGACGAATCTGCCGTTGCTCCTCGATTGCCTGCGACCACTGCGGAGGCTCCTCGGCCGGAGGTTCAAGCAGCCGCCGGGCGATCAGCAGCGGATCCCGTGCCGCTTCGTAGGCTGCATGCACTTCGCGAAACTTCTCCGGCTCCCGTTCCGGAGGAAACTTCTTGACGAGTTCCAGGTAGCGGGCCCGAATCTCCGCTTCGCCCGCATCCGCCGGGACGCCGAGGATCTGGAAGGGATCGGACTGGTTCGTGGTCGTCATGGGTGGTGGTGGTCCGTTGTCTGTGATAGGCGGCAACCGCCGCCGGACGATGATTGATCGTTGCGCGGGAAGCCGTAGGGGACCGCGCCGGGATTACGATTTCGACTTCGCCTCGTGCGCCTGCCGGGCGGCGCGGCAGCGGGGACAGTCGCAGTCCGGATCGAAGTCGAGGTCGTCGTCATCGGCGGCGCCGAACATGCGGCTGAAGCTGTCGAACCCGAACCCGCCGCGCGATTCGCTCTTCAGGAAATCCTCGAGGTCGTTCGCCAAGCGGTTGAACCAGTACCGGTAAAACGGGTCTCGCTCCGTCTGCGCCGCCTCGCGCAGAAACGGCGCCGCGTCGCTCTCCTCCCGAATCTCAAAGACGTTGCGCATTTTCAGCAGGGCGTTCACTTTCGCCGCGACGAACATGCGGTGTTCCCGCACCGGAAGGCGGGAATACCACTTGGGCAACTTGAGTTCGTACGAGCCGCTGCCGAAGCGATGCTCCGAACACCACAGCACCGCCGAGTGCATCTGCGGGTCGTCGATCCGCTCGACCACCAACGCCCGACTGTTCGCCAGCCGGTCCCACAGCTCCCGCGCCAACTTCCCGCCGTGCATCCGATACGCCGGATACAGAAGTTGTGCGCGATGCAGGTCCCAGAAGCACTCGCCGGCGAGCAGGAGTTCTTCGATCGGCAACTCGTCGAGGCCTTTGACGGCCGCGTCGACCGGGGCCCGCAGCGGCTTGAGATCGGAGTGGGGTACACGCATCTGTTGCGCCGCACCGAGCATCAGGCACGCATCGGCCAGCGAATCCCGCGCGCGGCCCGATGCGCGGCAGGTCTGCTCTCGTTGCCGTTCGTACTCGTCGGCCTGTCCGCCGCGGAGCAGCACTGCCGCCTGAAGATAAGGCAGCCACGCCTTCGACAGCCACGCCGGCCAATGTGCTTCGGCTTCTTCCAGCAGCGGAGGAACTTGGTCGATGTTCTTCTTGCGGCGGCACAACCGCATCGCCTCCAGCAGGCGCCACTTCCACGGCACGGCCCGCACGCGGGGGTCTTCCTGCCGCGAGGCCGCCAGCCATTCCACATGCGGGCGGGCCGCTTCGGTCTCTTCGTTTTCCAGCAGATGATCGACCAGCCACAACCGCGGTTCGGCGTCGTCCGGCAGCCCCCTGGACCAATCGCGCATCACCCGAGCCAACTCCTCGACGAGCGGCTCGCGCTGCGCCTTGTTCAGCCGGTCGTTCTCCAGCTTCGATTCGATCCAGTCCACGTGAGCCCGGTACGCCTGGCGGTTGGCGGGCCACGCCTTTGCGGCGGCTTGAAATTGCTTCCTGATGGCCTTCGCGTCCTCGCTGCTGCCGTACAGGATTTCCATCATGTTCATGCCGAAGCCCGGACTCCGCGGGCGGACGAGCGCGAGCGCTTCATTCAGATGAATCTGACTGGCGATGGCCCGACGCAACGGTTCGGACAATTCCTCGTTCTGCGGCAGGTCTGTTTCGAGATATTCGCGGAGGGCTCGCTCGCTGAGTGACTCAGTCACAGCGTCCTCGGAGAAGCGGTCGTAGTAGAAGAAGCTCAGCAGCAGGTTCCTGCGATCATGTCGCGGGCCGGAGAACGCCCGCACAGCCTGGTTGAACAGATCGCTGTAATCCTGGGCGAACGCGCGACCCAGCGCGACCTGTTCCAGCGCGGCGACAAGTCGGGGTTCCGTTTGCCGGTACTCTTTCGCGAAGGTCTTCAGCCAGGAGATTTTTCGCGGTCCCAGCAGGAGGTGCCGCGATTCGTCAGGCAGCCGCACGCCCGCCTCCGCAATCCGCACCGCGGTTCGATCGAACCGGGCGCGGCGGAGCAGCTTGGCGTGATACAGGAGTGGACGGTCCAGACGGTCTTTCCAGCTCTCCGCGGCGGCATCGCTGGCCTGGTCCTTCGTCTCCGCCGCCGTGACGGACTCCAGATCGTCCCGCAAGGCATTGATCAGCGCGACCGCCATGCGGCCCGGACGGCGCTCGGGATCCAGTCGCTTCCATGCCTCTTCTGCAGCCTCGCCCTCGTCGGCCATCCACGCAACCATCCCCCGCAGGAACAGTCGCCACTCGCTCAGCGGACTGCCGCGGGAAATCTCCGCAACGCGCTCCAGCGCTGCGTCTGCTCGCGATTCCCCCGCCAGTTGCAGCGCTTCCCGCACCGCCAAGACCTGATTCGCCTGTTCCGACGGGAGCGATTCGAGAACCGCATCGTCAAAGACGGCAACGTCGACGCTGGGCTCACCCTCCCATGCCTCGGGCGTCTGCCTTTCAAGCCGCTGGCGATACCGTGCGGAATCGGCCGCCACCCTGCGATTCTTGCGTCCGGACTCGGCGACCCTCCTGCGCTGCTGCGCTCTGTTCTTCCGCTGCTTCTGCTTTCGCTTCTGCTTCTTGCGTTGCGATTTCGTCGCCATTTCAATCCCTTCGTCGCCCCCATCCTCCGTCACCCTCACGGCGACAACATAACCAATCCGCGGTGAAAGGTGAACGAACCTGCGCCGGGACACCAGCGCGGATTATTCGTAGACGCACGCTGCCAGTGTGCGCCGCCGTTGACGTGACCTCGGGGTGCAATCCGTTTCAAAAGCGCGGCGCTTTCGGCAACTGTTCGATAACCTGACGTTTGACAAACACTTATGGTGAACCTGGCGCTCGCTAAAAATGATCCGGGTACGCTCATTTCTGCTCCATCGACAACCGCTTGAAGGCGTCTCTCGGTCTGCCATAACCCCGATCCTCCTCTGACGCAATAGCCGACAGCAGAAGATCGTTCAGGCCGAAGCCTACGTCGTGCGGAGCAACTTCGCCGGATTCCAGTGAATGTGTCGCCGCCATCACCAGTTCATTCATCGACCCTGTGACCTTACGGTTCAGCACTTTGGCGAAACTAACCGTCGCCGATGCCGGTGCAATGAACTTCTGGTAGACGAATGCCTGTCCGTCGTCTTCCAGGAACTCACGGATCGTGCTGAGGGCACGCTCGATGAACCGGCTGTCGTTGGTGATCCCTTTGCCAAACATCACGCACGAATACAGAGACGCCGTGTTGCTCAGGAGGATGTACTGCGTGCGGTCGGCGGTGAACAGGTGGCACGACCAATCGGCATGCGGATTCTCGTCCAGCGGCATGTCGGTCAGCTTGCCCGCTTTGATCTTCGTGTTGAGCTTCTGTGAGAGTCGTAGAATCATCGGCTCCGGCCCCACCAAGTGATCGAGATTTACAGTTCCGTGTGCGGCCCCGAGAACGATCCGTTCTCGTTTCTTGGATGCATCACTGAAGATGAGCTGAGGGCTGAGAGTCAAGAGTCCTGAGACCTGACCAACGACGCGTCAACAAGTTGGGCCCTTTGGCCCTCGACTCTCGACCCGCCACTTCGCCAGAGATGACGAGCTCCAGCCAATCTGCCCCCTCAGCACTAGCACAGTCCTGCACAGCGATCTACGGCAGAAACGCGTCCAGCAGGACACAACTGTCATTCGGTTCAACGACACACTCGTCGCGCTCGGCCGGCAGCAGGACGGTCTGGCCGAGGGAAACGTCGAGTGCCGTATCTCCCGAACGAAGCCGAACTGAGCCGTTGAGTACGATCAGCACGTGAAAACGTTCATCGTCGGCAAATGAAAAAGTGCGCTTCAAGGTGTGTCGGCGGATGACGAAGTGGTCGCACCGCACGAGTTCCTCGCTCAGTCCGGGGTCTTCGGAGATCACTGTCGGCTGCACGACGCACGTCGGGCCCCGCTGGAAATCGATGCACTGCATCGCCTGTTCAATATGCAGTGGCCGGGGCCGGCCGTCGCTTCCCATCCGCCCCCAGTCGTACAGCCGAAACGTCAGATCGCTCGACTGCTGAACCTCGGCCAGCATGATGCCCTCTCCAATGGCGTGCACCGTTCCCGCCGGGACGAACACGGCGTCGCCGGAACGAACCGGCAGGGAATGCAGACACTCCTCCAGCCGGTTCTCCGAGAGCGCCGCGCGGACCTGTGCGGCGTCGACTCCCGGCCGAAGTCCGACATAGAGCCTGCTGCCCGGTTCGGCGTCAATCACGACCCAGGCTTCCGTCTTCCCGTTCTCCGTGGGGTCGAATCGCCTCGCCAGCGCATCATCGGGATGAACCTGCACCGACAGGCGATCGCGGGCGTCGAGGAGCTTCACAAGCAGCGGAAACTGCTGCAATCCCGCGTGCCGTCCTAAGAGCGCCGAATTTTCGTGCATGACCAATTCATGTAGCGTTCGTGAAGCCAGCGGCCCGTCGGTCACGCGGCTTTGATCCACGCCGTGATCCGCGATCTCCCAGCTCTCTGCGTAATCGGACTCCGGTCCGAGCGTCTTGTTGAGCACGTTGTGCAGCCGCCGCCCGCCCCAGCGGGCGCGCTTGATGATCGGCTCAAACTGCAACGGCTGCATTGCGGCTCTCCGATTCGGTTGCTCACGCTTGCGGTTATCCCAGAATCGGCAGCCGTGCTCAAACGAAAACGCGGCGGCAATCACTTCGCTCCGCTCAACGACTCATTGCGCGGCGATTGATCCTGTTGTGGCTCTCAAGATGAGTTGCTATAGTCCCTCGCCGACGTCGCCTTTCGATGCTCCGTGAATGGAGATTACGGTTGATCGAAGGCTTGATGTTCATAGCCGCGACCCATCAAGGTCTGTCGCGAACGTCGCCTCAGAAAGATTGGTCGCCGCCAGGGATTCCCGCCGCTGCGATGAGCAACGCGGCGGGTGCTGCACGGAGGACTTCGTGAACGCAACTCAACTCGATCTCTCGATCGGAGAGACTGTCCGAGTGGGCGAGTACCTGGTCACTGTGGAAGACATCGAAGGCGAAGAGATCCGGCTCAAGGTCGACTCTCTCGACGGGCCGTTCGAGATCCAGGAAGAGCCGCAGCGCGAACCGTTGCCGCCGCGCTGATTCTGTCAAAGCTGTCTCCCGCCGCGTGCTGAAGGCCGTCAACCGGCGTGCGCACGTTCTTCGTAGACATGCAAGGCGGAATGTTCCTCATCTTTGAGGGTAATCCCTCCCGTCTGCGCCAGACGATTCATCAGCACGTCGGTGACTTCCCGGAGCAGTTCCTGATCGATCTTCCGCCCCTGATAGCAGGACAGGTCGATCGGTTCGCCCAGATTCACCCGCAGCCTGCAGAACTTCGTAAACGGGGCCACCATGCTGTTGAGCTGCAGCGCCCCGTGGATGTAAATCGGATAGACCGGCAGGTTCGCGTGCAGGGCCAGCCAGGCGACCCCCGGGATGGCGGGCAACAGGCCTTCGCCGGTGTTGATTCTGCCTTCGGGAAAGACCCCCACGAGCCGGCCCGCCTTGGCGCGCCGCAAGGCCTCGCGCACTGAACGCATGTCGCGTCCGTTTCTCTCGACCGGGATGACGCCCATGTTTCGGGTAATGAACCCGAGCGGTCCGCCGATCTCGCAATACTCTCTCGCCGTCAGGAACTCCACCCGGCGGATTCGGGAGCTGCCTTCCTGCAGCGATACAAGCGAAAAGATGACCATCGGGTCGATCGGACTGCGGTGATTGGCGATCACGATCCCCCCGCCTTCGGAGGGGAAATAGGACGGAACGATGCGCTGCCGGAATACGAACGGTGTGAAGAACCGCGTCACCTTGTGCAGAAACCAGACCTTCAGTCCATGCGGCGACCGCCGCGTATCGCGCCAGACCAGGATCGCCGCCCCGGCAGCCAGCAGCAGGAGCGCAGTGACGGCGGAGGCTTCAGGATTCATGGAAGCAGCGCCAAAGGGGGGACAGGGAAGAGAGCCCGGACGATCCGTATCGTGGCAGCGATTCCTGTTTGACGCAACAGCAGAATTCCACACGAGTTCCGATCTGCGAGCCGTCAACACCCATCTTGACCGCTGATCCCCCCAGCGATACGATCCCGCCCCGTCGTCGCTCGGCCCCGGATGGACCCCAGAGCCCGGCGGCGGCACATCAGCATTCTCTCAGGGCCCTGTCAGGGCTCTTTTTTGAGGGTTGGTGGGACGGCAGATTCGCACGAAACCCGGCGGGATTCGTGCTCCCGTGAGAACCCCTCAACCCCGAGAATTTGAATCGACGGACCACTCAGGAGGAGAGTCGAACGTGGGTCTACGGCAGCTCTACCGCTTCCTTCGGCAGGATCTCCCGGCGTTCCGTCTGCTCAAGGCGAGACACCGCGCGGTGCACGGCCACATCATCACCATGCACCAGTCGGGCAGCCACTGGATCAACTTCATGCTGTCGACCGGGATCTGCCGCGCCTGCGGCGTGCCCCCCCTGGAGCACATCGCCGATCGCAGCATCGTGGGCCGACCGCAGGATCCGATCGTCCATCCCGAAATCCCGCGGCTCGTGCAATCCCACGAGGTTCCCGGACCGCTGGTGCACGCCTGGCCGCTGCGGTCGGTGCTCCGTTTTCCGAAGTACGTGCTGCTGCTGCGGGACATCCGCCACTCGATGGTCTCGCATTACGAGAAAAAGAAACACCTTGAGGCGTTCGCGATTCCCTTCTCCGAATATCTGCGGAACGAACGGATCATCGGGAACCCGATTCGCCGCGACATCTGGCACCGCATGCGGTTGCTCAATGCGTGGGACCGGGACATGGCCCGCCTGCCGATGCACCAGATGCTCATCGTCCACTACGAGCAGTTGAAGGCCAACACGCCCCGCGAACTGCGCCGCCTCTGGGACTTTCTAGAACTGCCGCCGCAACCGTCGCCGTTCTTCGAGGAAGTCGTTCAGGCGGCGACGAAAGACCGGATGGCGGGCAACGAGAAACCGGACGCCCCGCTGAAGATCGTCCGCAGTTCCAAACGACATCCGTTCGAGTGGTACAGCGCAGCCGACCGGCAGTTCTTCACCCGGACAATGCAGGCCCACCTCCACAACTGGTTCGGGTACGACTACACCGACTGGTCCATCACGGACGAAACGCATTCCAGAGCGGCCTGATTCGTTCGTCGGAGACCGCTTCAACACGAGAACGACCACTGTGGGATTCGTTGGCCGAGAGTCTGGCGGCCCGGCCTTGGAAGGCCGGGCTAGGGAATGACCACTCCTCCGATGTCGCTGCGAATGGCTGTCTCCTCTCTCGAATCCTTGATCTCTCCGAACGTGGGTGGACTCGCTGCGCGGCTGCGTTACTCGTATCGCGTCGTCCGGCAGGACTGGCCCAAGCTTTCGTTGCTGCGCGACCGGGGCGTCGATTGCCATATCGCAACGATGCAGCAGTCGGGCACGCACTGGCTGACGCACATGCTGGCCGTCGCTCTGGCCGAAGCGTACGACGTCCCCGAACCGGGCGACATCGATGATCGCAGCCTCATCGGGAATCGCAAGCACCCGGCGGTCTATTCCCACGTGCCGCGAATCATCCAGACCCACAATATCCCGAGCCCGCTGTGCCACTCCGCGCCGCTGCGTCGTCTGCTTCGCTTTCCGAAATACATCATCCTGTTGCGCGACATGCGAGCCTCACTCGTTTCGCACTACGAGAAGCACCACGCGCGCCGCATGACCTTCGCCGACTATCTCCGCAACGACCGCCTCGTCGGAAATCCAGTGCGGTGGGATGTGTGGTATCGCATTCGCTTTCTCAACGCCTGGCACCGCGAAATCGGCCGGCTGCCCGCCGAGCAGACGCTTGTGGTCTGCTACGAAGCCCTGCAGGCCGACCCGCTGCGCGAACTTCAACGGGTCTGGTCGTTCCTCGACTTGCCGGAAAAAGAAGGCTTGCTCGCGCGGGCCATTGAGCGCTCGACCAAAGAGCGCATGGCCAAGAAAGAAACGACGGCCAAGCCGGCCAAGGTGATCCGCAAGAGCAGCCGGCACCCGTTCGAGTGGTTCACAGAGGATGACCGGAACTACTTCACCGAAGTCTGCCGCGCATTCCTGAAACACCACTTCGACTACGACTACACTCGATGGGACACTCTCGGCCCTGCGTCTCTGACGCAGACTTCTCGCGCCGCTTGAACGTCGGCGAACGCGGACTTGGCCATTGATGCTCAATCCCTCGTGAACCTGCGGATCACGTTCGCGGTGACCCCTGCCACGACATCGTCGACCAGGATCGATGACGGCCACGTGATGGAGCCGACGGAGAAGACTTCACCGCCGGACGGCGTCTCGAAGTGCACGATCTCTGCGCCGCCTTCGTCGGGGTTGAGTCCGCGGGCCAGGATGCGGACGTTCTTCGGAGACTGCGGCGACGTCTTGTCGGTTTCGTGGCCGGACGCCCCGCCCGGCACGCGAAGGTGCAGGCTCTTTTCGCCGAACGTGTCGCCGTTGGAAACGCCCGTTCCCTCGAAGCACCAGTGGTCGGCGTCGATCACGCGGTAGGGAGCCGACGTCATGATGCCGGGAAATGAGAACACGACCCCCAGCAGGTTCGCTTCCGATTCGTGCCGCTTGTCAAAGCGGCTTTCGTACTCCCCCCCGTCCGGCGCGTATTGCGGCTCCGAGTGACTCCAGTTTGTGTTCTGGTAGACGATCCGGTGGTCGTCCAGAAACTCAACCTCGCAGTTGAGGCCGTTGCCCCCGAGATACATCAGCCGCCCGCCCCGCTCGAAGACCCAGCTCTTGAGCGTCTCGTACATCGTCTTCGACCAGTATTCCGGGTGCGTGCTGATGATGAGCACCTTGTATTCGTCGAGGGGAACCCCGCCGAAGTGGAACTGCGTCTCGCTGTAGAAGTCGTAGTCGAAGCCTTCCCGTTCCATCCAGCCCAACAGCCTCCACTCAGCCGCGGCCAGATGGCAGCCCTGCCGCCCGGCGATCGGATCGGTCAACCCTTCATCTTCGTCGATGTGGTTGTACGGATCGGGACGATCGAGCGAGAGCGGCTGATAGACGTCGGTGTCGTAAGTGCGGTGCTCCTCTTCGGTATACCGCTTCAGTTCAAGCCGGGAGTTGACGGTGGGGGTCGGCGGAAAACAGTCCGCGTGGATGTAGTTGCTGCGGCCGCCGAAGCTGTTGTAGGCGTTCCAGGTGATGTCCGACGCCAGCACGGCGATCTTCGATTCCGGCGCGGCGGGCGCGACGACCCAGGGAAAGGAGAAGAACTTTCCCGACTTGTTGCGGGCGTGCAGATAGTACAGCCCGCTGCGCGATGGCGCTTCGACGAACTGGCTGAGCGCCTTGCTGTGATACCCGAACTTGTTCCACTCCACGCCTGTCTGAGTGTAGTCGCCGTCGGGCGTGATCTGCATGGTGGCCCGCGGTCCGTGTTCATCGAACGTGCCGATCCGCCGGATGAACTCCTTTTCCTCGCCGTACCGCCACAACTCAAGTTCGTACTCCTCGACGGCATGCACACGAAATTCCGACTTTTCCCCGGCCTTCACACACCGGGGCGACATGTATCCCAGCAAGCCGTCCGAAAGCAGACGAAAATGATGCGGCTCCGTTTCGTTCGCAGTCAGGGAAACGATCTTCGAACCGTAACCGTCGCGGCCCAGGACCACTCCGTAGTCCCCGGCAGAGATGTCCGCGTAGACCGCGCCCGAAATGGTCGATCGCGCTGTGACGACGCCGTCTTGACCGCGGAATTCGAACATCACGTCGGGCAAGGCGACGTACCGTTCGTTGCTCACATAACCGACGAGCATGCTCTATTCTCCCGAATCCAGAATCTGAAACGCCCGCATCCTACCGGGCCGGCCGGTTGCCTGCTATTCGATCGACCGCCCGCACCTCCACTGATTGAATTCATTCAGCCGCCAGTCGTAGGCCAGCATGGCGCGGATGGCATGCCGCCCGTTCGCGAGGTACAACATGGTTGGTTTCTTCGCAAGTCCGGCGCCGTTGTGAATGTCGCCGGCTGATCCGACCGAATCCCAGTTTGAAAATCTGATGCCCAGAACTGCACAAATCCAGCGGAAGACGGCCGAGACCGACATCTCGCTCATGCTCGATCTCGACGGCGGCGGGAAGAGCGAGATTCAGACCGGCGTCGGATTTTTCGACCACATGCTGACGCTGTTTGCCAAGCATGGGTTGTTCGATCTTGAGGTGCGGGCGGACGGGGACCTGGAGGTCGACCAGCATCACACGGTTGAGGACGTCGGCATCTGTCTGGGGCAGGCGCTGGCGGAAGCGCTGGGGGAGAAGCGGGGGATCGTCCGTTACGGCAGCATCACGTTGCCGATGGAGGAGACGCTCGTCACATCCGCCGTCGACCTGAGCGGGCGGTTCTGGTTCGTCGACAAGTTCCGGTTTCCCACGGAGAAGATCGGCGAGTTCGACGCGCAGCTCGTTGAAGTCTTCTGGCAGGCCGCCGCTGCGAACGCGCTGATGAACCTGCACCTCGTGTTGCACCACGGCGAAAACAGCCACCACATCGCGGAAGGCCTCTTCAAGGCCACGGCCCGCGCGCTCCGCGCGGCGGTCGCGATCGATCCGCGGCAAGAGGGTGTGCCGTCGTCGAAGGGGACGCTCTGAAGTTGGGAGGATCGTCGCTTTGGTCCGGAGGGGGCGCGGTTGCGCCGTGCGGCAGGCGACGGGTTGTCGCGCTGGACGAAATTGTCTGGGTTTCGGCGGGCGCTTCAAAGAGTTGACCTCAATATTGTCCGGAAAAACGACCAACTCTTTAACTCTTTAAAGAAAGATGCGCACCAAAAGAGCGGGCAGGCGCTGTTTTGGTTTGTGCGGCAATTGAGAGCTGAGAGTCGAGAGTGAAGTTGTGAGGGAGCATTCTGGTTGGAACTCTGATTCGTGTCATGCCCGCGCATAATCGGCGTGCGTTGCGCGGGGGGCGTGAAGATGGAGAGTCAACGGCCGAGGGGTTGGGGGGCCGGGTAATGCTGGAGCGGGCTGGTCAGGCAAGGTTGCCGTCGTTGAGGTGTGGTTGAGTGGCGTGGTATGTTGATTGGCGGTTGCTCAGCCGGGGGACCACAGCGGATATTGCGGTCGTACTTCGAGGGCTGGAATGCGATCGGATCTGGCGTCGCTTATCAACGAAGATCTTCTGCCGCGGTTGCCGCTGCCGTTGGCTCAGCTTGCGCGTCGGGCGCACAATGCGAAGACGCCGCTCGACCGGCACCTGGCGGCTTACTATCTGTGGGAGGCGTCGCTCAAGCTGCTGGGCGCTGTGGCTGTCGCGGAGTATGCGGGGCTGAACGACAACGACGCCAAGGTGAGGGAGCGGCTGCAGGCGCTTGCGCGTCCCGCTCTGGGACACTGGTGGGAGTTCGTCCGGACGTTGCTCCCGGTGCTGGCCGAGTCGGGAGACGCCCCCTTTCAGACTCTGCGGGAGCGGTTGCTGGGCCGGTCGCTGGGCGATTTCCCGCGGAGTTCGGGCCTCAACAACATGTTGAAGGAAACGCTGGAGGGAACCAGTTCGGCCGGAACGAACGTACGCCTTTCCGACCTGTTCGACCGACTGGTCCAGTACCGCAACTCGGAGATCGGGCACGGCGCCGCCGGGCAGCGGTCGGCAGAGTTTTACGATCGACTGGGGACGTCGTTCCTCGGGGCCGCGATGGAGTTTCTGGAACGGATCGACCTGCTGGCCGGGCGGCGCCTGATCTCGATCGAGGATGTTCGCCGGTTATCGTCGGGGGAATGGCTTGTTGAGCGGTTTGCGTTGATCGGTGAAACGCCCCGGCGGCTCGAGTCGCTCACTCTGCCGGGGGAACGGCAGGCGTCGCTGCCAAGCCCTGACCGCGTTCTGCTCGTGCGGTCGGAAGACGCCGCGCTCAACAGTGCGTCGTCGCTGCACCCATTGATGCTGTTCGACGGCGGCGTCGGCCATTGCTACTTCCTGAACGCTCGCCGCCGGCGAGCGCGGGCCGAGTATCTGTGCTACACGACCGGAGAAACTGTCCAACGGGAGTCGCTGGTCGGAGAGCACCGGGAACTGCTGGCGGATCTGCTCGGGTCGGGAGTCACGGAAGAAGCTGTGAGCGACTGGGCGGCCCGCTCCCAGGCGGAGGAATCGACCAGGGCGGTGGAGGACGATTCGTCGGCGCGGACTCTCGGTGACTATGAGCTGCGCAGCCGCATCGGTCAGGGTGGAATGGGGGCGGTGTACCGGGCGTGGCAGCCATCGCTGGGACGCGAGGTGGCGCTCAAGACTTTGCTGCGATCCGGCGACCCGAAGGCTGAGGCCCGTTTTTCGCGGGAGATTCGCGCGCTGGGACGCGTGGAACATCAGAACCTGATCAAGATCTTCACGTCGGGTTCTCACGCGGAGCAGTGGTTCTACACGATGGAGTTGATCGAGGGGGCCGACCTCGCGGCGGTCTGCGAGCGGCTCGGTCACAGCGAAGTCGGGTCGCTGACTCAGGCCGACTGGCGTCAGGCGATCAGTTCCGCCTGCGAAGAGGCCCGACAGGCGGAGAAGCCACTCAGTGACGACCTGCCACCGACGTCAACGGGTGACTTCGATCCGAACGGCACGACCCTCGCCGGTTCGGCCGTCGCCGGGCGGGGTTACATCGAGCGGATTGTGGAGTCGATCCGTCAATCGGCCCTGGCTGCGCATGCCCTCCATCAGGCCGGAGTGGTCCACCGCGACATCAAGCCGGGAAACATCATGGTCACGCCCGAGGGTGACCGGGCGGTGTTGATGGATCTGGGGCTGGCTCAGATTGCGGACGAGTCGGAGGGCCGTTTGACTCGGACGCGGCAGTTTGTCGGGACGCTCCGCTATGCCTCGCCCGAGCAGGTGCTGTCGGTTCCGGTCGACGTGCGGACTGATGTTTACAGCCTGGGAGCGACACTGTGGGAGTTGTTGACGCTGCAACCACTGTTCGGCGCGACGGAACAGATGCTGACGCCGGAGTTGATGCTCAAGATCCAGTCGAGCGATCCGGAGCCGCCGCGACGGATCAACCCGGCGATTCCGGAAGACCTGGAAGCGATCGTTCTGAAGTGTCTGGACAAGGACCGGACGCGGCGATACGGCTCGGCCCACGATCTGGCGGAGGACCTTGCCCGCTGGCAGCGGGGCGATCCGGTGCAGGCGCAAGCTCCGACACTGCGGTACCTGCTGGGCCGGTACGTACGGCGACACAGGGCGAAGATCGCCGCGATTGCGGGTGGTGTGCTGGCCGCGTTCGTCATCATCTCGAGTCTGGGGATCTACGCGGAGGTGCAGCGACGCGAGGCTGTGGAGCAACGCCGGGCGGCGGTCTCGGCTGCTGATGCGGAACGGGAAGCGAAGGAGCAGGCGATCGCCGCTCAAGTCGCGGAAACCGCCGCCAAAGAGCGGGCGGAGCGGGCCGCCGAGTTGGAGCGCGAGGCGAAGGAGGCGGCCGAGGAAGCACGCGGGCAAGCGGAAGCTGCGGCAACGGCCGAGGCAGCGGCCAAAGAGCAGGCTCTGGCAGCGCAGGCCGCTACGGAGGAGCAACTGCTGCGTGCGGAGTGGCTGCTGTATGCCAGCCAGATCGCGGGAGCGCGGCTCGAATGGGAAATGAACAACGCGGATGCAGCGTGGAAGAAACTGGAAGCCACGCGGGGCGATTTTCGAGGCTGGGAGTTCAACTATCTGTACTCCCTGTTCAACCAGAATCAGAAGACGTTCGCGGGGCATGACAATCGGGTCAACTGCGTCGCTGTGAGTCCGGACGGACAGCGAATCGCCAGCGGCGGGTATGACAATACAGTGAAAGTCTCGAACCTGATCAGTGGAGAGGAACTTCGTTCGACGGTCCGGCAGAACGATCATGTCGACGGACTGGCCTTCAGCCCGGACGGCGTCCACATTGTCGGTTGCTGTAAACAGACGGTCACAATCTGGGATGTGGAGACTCTCACCGCTGTCCGCACCTGGGAGACGGGGCAGCGACGGGTGTGGACCGTTTCCTACAGTCCCGACGGCGCTCGAATCGTGAGTTCCGGCGACGACAGGTCGGTGAAGGTCTGGGATGCGGCGACGGGAGAGGAACTGGTCAAACTGACAGGGCACACGGCGGGCGTGATGCAGGCGGTGTTCTCTCCGGACGGAACGAAAATCTTCAGCGGTTCCTCCGACCGGACCGTGCGAGTCTGGGATGCGGCCAGCGGCGAGGAATTGTGGATTGCAAGAGGGCATGCGGACGGGGTCTCCAGCCTGGCGGTCGCTCCTGATGGCGCGCGGCTGGTCACCGGCAGCAAGGACGACACGATCAAAGTCTGGGACGCTGCAAGCGGGGAGGAACTGCTGACGCTTCCCGGCCATTCGGAAGACGTCACGCGCGTCGCGTTCAGCCATGATGGGCGCCGGATCGCCAGCGCCAGCCGGGACGGCACGGTTCGACTCTGGAACGCCGCCACCGGCCGCGAGGATTTCGTGCTGCGGGGGCACCGGGATCACGTCAACTGGGTCGCGTTCAGTCCCGATGCAGAGACGGTGGTGAGTGCGAGCGACGACCAGACTGTCAAGGCGTGGTCGGTGCGGTCGGCGCAGGGACCGGTGACCCGGACACTGACGGGCGACGTCAACAGTGTCGCTTTCAGCCCGGACGGGACGTTCGTCGTCAGCGGGTCGGCCGACGGGTTGTTTACGACGCCGGGCGTCGCCCAGGTCTGGGAGTTCTCGACAGGCGCTGAGCGACACAGCTTGCGGGGACACGAAAAGTCGGTGACGTCGGTGGCGGTGAGCCCGGACGGGAAGAAGATCGCCAGCGGGAGTTGGGACGGGACGGTCCGCGTGTGGGACGCCGCGACGGGCGCCGAGACCCTCGTGTTTGAAGGGCATACGGGGAAGATCGAGTCGGTCGCGTTCAGTCCGGACGGGGCCGTGATCGCCAGCGCCACGTCGGAGTATCGGGACAGCATCAAGTTGTGGGACGCCGATTCGGGGGAAGTGATCCGCACGCTCTCGGGACACACGCGAAATCTCTCTGGCGCGGCTTTCAGTCCGGACGGGACGCTGCTTGCCGCCGGCGCCGAGCAGGCGGTTAAGGTCTGGAACGCGGAGACGGGCGAGGAATTTGTGACATTGACCGGCCATACTTCATTCGTGAATCACGTTTGTTTCAGCGGCGACGGAGGCAGAATCGTCAGCGCCGGTTCGGACCTGACGGTGCGAATCTGGGATACGGCGAGCGGGGAACTGTTGTTGACGTTGCGGGGGCACACGAGCGACGTGCTGAGCGCGGTTTTCAGTCCGGACGGTCGGCGGATCGCGAGTTCGGGCCATGATGAGACGATCCGGCTTTGGGACGCCGAAACGGGATTCGAAACATTCGCATTGCGGGGCCATGCGTCCCCCGTCCGCTGCATCGCATTCAGTCCGGACGGCTCGCGGCTCGCCAGCGGCAGCGGGGACTACTTGATGCCCCGCGAAATGAAACTGTGGGATGCGTCGCAGGGGCCGGAGCTTCCGTTGATCCGTCGACCCGCGCGGTACGTGGCGTCCCTTGCCGTGAGCGGGGACGGGACTGTGCTGGTCAGCGGCCAGAGGGACCAGGTGACAATCTGGGATCCGGCGACGGGACAGGAGAGGCTCACACTGGAAGGTGAACTACAGTGGGTCCAGGCGGTCGCGGTCACTCCGGACGGTGAGCGGCTTGCGGCGAGTACGCCGGATTCTGTTGAGTCGGGCGGCATTCCCGTTCTGGACACTGTGACGGGGGAGATACTGACGCGGCTCAGTTTCGACGATGGATCGATGAGTTGCCTCGCGTTCAGTCAGGACGGCAGTCTGCTCGCGGGAGGCGGCTTTCGGGACGAGAGCCTGATCTGGGAGGTCGGGACGGGAGAGGTCGTCCAGACGCTTTCGGGTCATCAGGGCGAGATCGCGAGCATCGCATTCAGTCCGGACGGACGGACGATTGCCGGCGGAGGTCAATTCAACGACCTGTATCTCTGGGATTTCGACAGCGGCGAACTGCTGCACACTCTCAAGGGGCATTCCAGGTTTGTCTCATGTGCCGCGTTCAATCCGGATGGGGGCCGGATCGCGAGCGGCAGCGGGGATCAGACAGTCAAGGTGTGGGACGCCCGCAGCGGGGAACTGAAACTGACGCTGCAAGGACATACGCACGAAGTTTCGAGCGTCGATTTCAGCCGGGACGGCTTGTGGATCGTCAGCGGCAGTCATGACCGGTCGATCCGGGTGTGGGACGCGAAGACGGGTGAGGCCGTGCGGACGCTCCGGCCGCATACGCGCGGCGTGACAAACTTGGTTTGCCTGCCGGGCCTCGAGCAGTTGCGAATCGTGAGCGCCAGCGACGATGGGACGATGGCCATTGTGACGCTGCCCGCGGACCCGGCGGAGTAGCGGTGAGGAGGGGGGAGAGCGGAGACCTGAGGCGCATCGACGACGGCGGAACGCCTGGGTCTGCGACGGCTGAATCTGACCGATCTGATCGAGGCGAACCAGAGGACTGATGCAAGAGAGGTCAGCCGAGGAGTTCGTTAATCGGGGTCGGGTCGCTGACGAGGTGGGTGGGGCGGCCCTGGGGGGTGTAGAGGATTTTGTCGGGATCGATGCCGAGCTTGGTGTAGACGGTCGAAACGAAGTTCTCCGGCGAGAGGACACGATCGACGGCGGAGAAGCCTTTGCGGTCGGTCGCGCCGACGACGATGCCTCCGGGCGTGCCGCCGCCCGCCATCAGGACCGACATGGCATTGGCCCAGTGGTCGCGGCCGGGTGTGGACTGGCCGGAGAGGGTGCTGATCTTGGGGGTGCGGCCGAATTCGCCGAGAGCGACGACGAGGGTGGAGTCCAGCAGGCCGCGATCTTTGAGGTCACTGATGAGAGTGGCGACGGTGTTGTCCCATTTGGGGAGACGATCGCGGCAAGCGCCGAAGATATTGCTGTGATGGTCCCAGCCTCCGTCGTAGACGGTGATGAAGGGGACACCGGCCTCGACGAGCCTGCGGGCGAGCAGGCAGCGTTGGCCGAACGAGTCGCGGCCGTAGGCGGTGCGGACTTCGTCGCTTTCTTTCTCCACTTGGAACGCGGCCTGCGCTTCGGGTGAAGTGACGAGGTTGTAGCCCTGGTGATAGTACTCATCGATGGCGGTCACCGGGTCGCCGGCGGCTTCGTCTTCGATGCGGGGAATGCGATCGACCAGCCGGCGAAGGTCGGTGCGGCTGCCGAAGCGGTCGTCCGTGAGGCCGTTGGGCAGAGCGACGTCGCGGACGCGGAAGTTGTCCCGGTTGGGATCGTCGGAGACGACGAAGGGAGCGTACTTCGCGCCGAGGAAGTTCGGTCCGCCGGAGCGGGACATCTGCGGCATGCTGAAGTAGTTGGGCAGGCCGTTGTCGGTGCCGAGTTCTTTCGCAACGACCGAACCCATACTGGGATGGAAGCTGACAAACGCGCCGCAGCCGACCGGAATGCGGGGCGGAGCGCCGGTCATCATGTAGTGGTTGCCGGCCCCGTGGTTGCCCTGGTCGTGGCGGATGGAGCGGATCATGGCGAACGAGTCGAGGCTGCCCGCCAGTCTGGTCATGTGCTCGGAGAAGTGGACTCCGGGGACTCTGGTGTCGATCGGATTGAACTCGCCGCGGATCTCGGCCGGCGCGGTGGGCTTGGGATCGAAGGTCTCGAAGTGCGTCGGTCCGCCGTCCATCCAGATCAGAATGCAGTTGGTTGCCGTCGGGCGGGGACCGCCGGACCTTGCGGCCTCACCGCGCAGGCGCAGCGCGTCGACCAGACCGCCGCCGATCCAGGCGCCCAGGCCCAGCTTGAGGCAGTTGCGTCGAGAGAAGCCTTCGCAGTTGGTGGAGAGAGTCATGATTGTGACCTCGGCGGGTGCGAACCAGTTCGCGGGAGGGAGGGTGGGGTGGGGTGATCCGGGCGCAACTCGTCTGCGTCGGTTTGGATCTGTCTCTATTGTAATCGGCAGAATCTGCAGATTTCAATATGGAATGCAGCGTGCGGCCGGGTGCCCGAGGCGATTTCAACGCAAAGGACGGATTGGGGCAGCTGTCATTGAGACCCAATTCGCTTTCCACCGGTCCCCGAGAAACTGGGCCCAGGGGATTCTCGAACAGGACACAGATTTTCGCGGATTTGACGGATCAGCACGGATTTCGCGGAGTATTCCTCAAGAGGCGGCAGCGGCGAGACTGCATCGGTTCAGGCGCGCACGGCGTCGACACGCAAGAAAGGCAATCAGCGAAAATCGGTCCAATCCGTGGTCATCCGCGTTCCATTCGAATCTCTCGCAGAGTCACTCGAACGGGGATTGAGAGATGTGTGTCACTGACAGGGGTTGGAAACGTGTCCTACGAGGTGGAGACGGGGCCGTTGGTGCCGGGGACGGTTTTGGTGAGGGATTCGCCGAGGATGGAAGGGCACCAGTAGCGTTCGATGTGTTCGACGACCAGTTCGAGACCGCGGGCGTGGCTGACGTACGGTTTGTCGCGGGGGTCGTAGAGGGCGTCGGTCAGGTCGCGGCAGAGGACGACGTTCTTGCCGAGGTACTTCTGCTGGCGGATGCCGAACGGCCGGCCGAGGACGCACATGTTGGTGTGGACGCCCATCAGGACGATGTTGTTACGGCCTTCCTGCTCGAGGAAGTTGTAAATCTCCTGGCCGTTGTCGCTGACGCCGTCGTACCCGTTGATCTTGATCGCCGGATGCTGATGGCGGTCGATCTCGTAATGCGGCGCTCCGACGGGGTCGTCACAGCCGGTGACCTTCGCTTCGTCGCGCGGCACGTCGTCCACAATGGGCCACTCGCCCTCACGGTCAGGATTGTGGTAGCACCAGCTCTGGATCTCGACGGGGGGTTCAGCGTGGGGAGCGTCGATCATTCGCTGACGGTAGGGGGTGTCCTCGTAGTGCTTCATCCCGCTGGAGGGGGCGTGAATGACGGCCACACCCTGATCGCGGGCGAGCGAGACGACCTCGTTCATTCGCGGCGCCATGCGGTCGACGCGCACGGCGGCCATCTTGCAGGGATGGTCGGCCCACATGTCGCAGATGATGATGGCGGTTTCGGAGGCGTTCCAGCGAACGGTCTCTTCGATGACGTGGATCTCGCCACCGAGTTCCTCCCGGCGTCGCCACTCAATCGCGAGTTCGCCGGGGACGGCGGGAATGGTTCGCTGTGGGGCGGGTTCTTCGGCAAGACCGTATCGGGAAAGAGTCGCCGTCGCCATGCCGGCGCCGATGGTCTTGAGTGCGTCGCGGCGTGTGAGGGAATGCATGCGTATCTCCTGTTTGTCGAGCCTTCAGTTCGTCGAATCGGTGGTTTGTTGCTGGTAATTGTCGCCGAAGAGCGACAGGCGGCCGTCGACGCCGATCGACCAGGGGTCGGCGCCGAGGGGGAGGGCGCCAATATCGGGGGCGCCCGAATCTGAGTCGCGGAGCGGGTCGGGCCAGGCATCCGGGAGGGTGATTCCGCTGTCCACGGCCGGGCTGTCGGTCTGCAATCTGAGGTCGGCGGGTGCTTTGTAATCAGACGGCAGGTGGACGAACCCGGGGTCGGCGACCTGGTCCTGCGTTGTCCATCCCGGCGGATAGACGTCGCGACTCTTCTTGTAGAGGGGAGTTTTTCGGAACGCTGCGAGCGGGTCTGCGGTGAGAGCCGGACCTTCGGCGACGCCCCACAAGAGATTGCCGCCCTCGCGGACCCGGCCCGGTTCGGTGATCCCGGCGAAGCCAACGCCCGGGACGCGTTCCATCTGCACGAAGATGTTGTTGAAGACGTCGCGCTCGTTGTCCCGCAGTCCCTGCGCGCCGAGTCCGAAGAGGAAGTAATCGCGAAACACGGGCGTCTCGCGTAGGAAGGTGTTGTGATAGACCCGCATCACGGGCCAGATCGGGCTGCCGTGATCGCCGACGAGATGGCCTTCCCGGTTCAGAAACGCTCCACTCGGATCAGACTCCGCCGGCGGTCCGCTGTAGACGCCGCCCCGCAGGTCGAACACGTTGCGGTAGACGAAGACGCCCGATTCCGGATCGTGATCGGCCGGCGACTCGTCTTTCTCAATCTCGTGCTGCGTGATCGGAATCAGACAACGGCCGATGCGGTTCTGATGGATGAACAGGGTGTGGTCGCGCAGCTTGGGCCCGCACTCCAGACCGTCGTCGTTGAAGTTGTCGACGAAGTTGTGATGGAACTGCAGGTTGGTCACGAACCGCAGGAAGGCGAAGTCGTGGTCGTCGGTGAACTCGCACCAGGCGAGTTCGATGTTCTCGTTGCGCGGCTGGGCGTCGCGCAGCACGATCTGATACGACGCGGTGCCGCGATACTTCATGTGGGCCCGGGACGTCCACGGCGCGGCCAGACCGCGAAACGCCGAGTGCGTGACGCGAATGTTCTGCGAAGCGTCGATCAAGAGTCCGGGAAAGCCGCCGTAGACAGTGAGGTGATCGAGTTCGACGTTCTGTGAACCGTAAACGTGAATCATGGGGCTGCCGGTGGCCCCGCGAAGAATTAGATCCTGGATGCGAACGTGCTGCACGCCGTTGACCCGCAGCACGTCGTTGCCGAAACCGGCTGCGATGATGAGCGGAAGTTTCCTCGGGTCGGTCTCACCACGATAGGCGCGGTCGCCGAGTCCTTCCAGCGTGTGGTGGGCCAGGCGGATGTGGATGCGGCCGGTTTCGCGATTGAACCAGAGTCCCGGTCCGCAGTAGACGCCGGTGTCGCGCATCTCGAACTTCCCGCCGATCCAGAGTTCGTTCTCCGAACGCAGGTCGACCGCCACCCGGTAGCTGTGCAGCGGGACCATGGAATCGGCGAAGTGGCCCAGGGCGAGCGGGCGTTCGTGTTCGATGCTCCACATCGGCTCCCAGGCCGCAGGCAGAAACTGGTAGGGAACCCGGCGGTCATTCGCGTCGTCGTAGGTGCGGGTTGAAACGAACTCGCCTTCGGCTCCGTCCTTATACGGTTCCCAACTCGTTTCGGGGCTGTCGAAGAACTCGCGCAATCCGCCGTCGATGATCGCCGTTTCGCCGGGGTAGGACCGGATGGTGATCGGGGCGTCTTCCGTGCCGGATTGTGAGAGAGAGACCTTTTCGTAATAGACGCCGCCGCGCAGATACAGCGTGTCGCCGGGTTTCAATTTCCGCAGCGAGTAGCGGAGAGTCTTCCAAGGCGTCTGCTCGCTGCCCTCGTTCTGATCATCGCCGCCGGCTGCATCGACGAAATAAGACGGTCCGTCTTCCATTGGCCGTTGCGAGGCGGTGGGCAGCGCGCGCATCGGTGGATGGGACGCGGATGGTTCATCCTCGGCGATCACGCGGGTGACGAGAGACCCCATTCCGCCGAGGGCGACGATGAGGGCGAACCGTTTCAGATTTTCAGAGGCCCACAATTTCATGGAAATGTCTTTACCAGGAGAACCGATGCGAATGCGCAGACGGACAGTTGAGAATCTGGCTCGCGATCATAACGCGCAGGGGACGTTACAGGCGATCAACAGGGCGTTCGGTCAGGCGGGTGCAGGGCGCACGACTCGTCGACGACGATGCGTTCGGGGAGTGGGCCGGCGTAGACCCAGATCATGTCCATGGAACCGGGGGACTCGTTGATGAAGTAATGCACGCGGCCGCGGGGGACCATCGCGGTGGCGCAACCGGAGAGGGAGTAGCGGCGGCCTTCAACGTGACAGGTGGCTTCGCCGTCGATGATACAGATCGACTCGTCGAAGTCGTGCAGATGGGCGGGGAGACGCCCGTCCGGATCGAAGCGGCCGAACCCGCCGCTCATTTCCAGGCCGGGCATCAGATCTGCGTTGAAGAAATCGATGAACTCCGCGCCGGGGCCGACGCCGAAGGTGCGGGCGGCCGTTGCGAACCGGGTGACGCGTTCTCGTCCCGGGTGTCCCGGTGAGTCGTCCGGCATCTCGATGCGTTCGAACTCCTTCGCGACAAGTTCCCGCTCGGGAACGTCCATCGCCAGTGCGATGTGCAAGCGGGCAGTGACTGCAGGGTCGGGGTTTCTGGCGGCGTGCGGCAGCCACCGGGGGATGGTGATGTTGTCGAGCGAACCGAGGCGATACGCCCGGCCTTCGACCAAGACTTCAAGTTGCCCTTCCAGGACGGTGATCGACTCGCTGCAGGGATGGGTGTGACAATCGAGCGACGCCTCCGGTTTGAAGGCGACGACGCCGGTGGTGAGATCGCGGGCCGTGTTGAACTGTCCCACGAGCGGATTGAAGAGGACGCCTGATTGAAGTTCCAGGGTGTCGGTCTCGGTGACGTGGGTGACCAGTTCGTGACGATCTGGCCGCATGTGTTCAGGGGGTTGGGGGAGCGGGACGCGGACCGGTCGTCCATCGGCCGGGTCGAGGCTCGTGGCGGGCATGCGGTCGCATCCAAGTTTCTGCAGGGCCTGATGCAGCGAACGCGAGAGCAGCCCGGTGTCGGACCCGAGGCCCAGCATGCGAAATCCCTGCTCGCGCCGAGTCTCGAGATCGTCGAGGCTCGTGGTCATGAGTCCGCAGTGTTTGCCGGCGGCGATGATTGTGTCTTTCAATTCAAGGATCTGCTCGGCGACGCCGGGGCCTTCCCACTGACCGCGGCAGCCGGCCGTGGCCGAGAAATCGGCCGGACCGAAGAAGAAGACGTCGACTCCGTCGAGTTCGCACATGGCGGGGATATGAGGAATCGCGGCGACGCTCTCGATTACAGGGACGACCAGCACCTGTTCGTTCGCTTCGGCCGTATGCTCGGCCAGACAGTGCCCCCAGGCGGTCGCGCGTTCGCCGCCGATTCCGCGGCGGCCTTCCGGCGGATAGCGGCAGTCTCGAATTGCTTCTTCAAGTTGCTCGGTCGATTCGACCCAGGGGATGACGACGCCGTCGGCGCCGATATCGAGCGCGCGTTTGGTGAGCGAAGTGCTGCGCTCGGCCAGGCGGACCAGCAGGACGGTATCGCTGCGGAGCGCGGCGCGAACGTGTTCGTTGACGTCCTTCCAGTCGAGATGTCCGTGCTCGGCGTCGACGACGACCCAGTCGAGTCCCAGTGCGACAGCGATTTCGGTGACGGTCGCTGATTCGAGCGTCGCCCAGAGCCCGTGCACGGAATGACCGGCGGCGAGTTTTTCGCGAAACGTCTCAAGCGCTTGTGTCTTCATGGCGTCCCCGTGTGTGGCCTGCGCCCCCGGCATGAGAGGCAGACACGCAATCGTTCGCTCGAGTCGCCGGGCCAGGCAGCCGCCGCGAGACTCCTCGCCGATCCATTGTCGCCATGCGGACGCTCACGTGCGAGCCCGGGGAAGCGAGCGGCCGGTTTGTATTACGAACGTGCAGGCCCTTGTGATCCTGCGCAAGTTCTTGCGCTGGCCCATAGCGCACGCTGCCAGCATGCGTCAACCGTCTTTGCGATCAGCGGGACGCACGCCAGGCTGCGTGCGCTACGTCGTTGGGTTGCGGGCGACGCCTGCTCACTGTGATCCGATTCCGGCGGGGCATGCGTGCGTTGCCAGACGGAAGTTTGGAAGCGAGGTCATTGCGGCTCGTGGGAGTGCAGGAGGTCGCGGTCGCTTAGGGGGAATCGGGGGGCGATTGACCGGAGATTTGTTACGGCGGTAGAATCGCGAGGCAGTCGTGCTCTCTGCTCTTCGTCCCGCCCCGAGGAATCTCAGCCGTGGCTGTTCTGCGTGTGGTGCACGGACCCGGCTCCGGCGCCCTCTACCAGTTGGAGGGCGAACGGACGCTGATGGGCCGTCACCCGAACTGCCACATCGTGCTCGATAACGGCGCCGTCAGCCGGCACCACGCCCAGATTCTCGAGAGCCACGGCAGTTATTACGTCGAAGACCTTCGCAGCCGCAACGGGACGTACCTGAACGCGGTTCCGGTGGAAGGCCGCGCGGAATTGACGGACGGCGACCAGATCCGCGTCTGCGACATCGTTGTCACGTTCGAGCAGAACGGGTCGAGCATCAGCGACACGAGTTCCGGGGTCGGCCGGCAGGCGGACACAGCCTTCGGGGAACGGAAGACCGACGAGCAGCCGATTATTGAGGACAGCGGCGTCTATACGGAAGAGTCGCAAGAGATTCCGTTGTTTGAATCGTCGTCTGTGGTCGACAAGATCGACGTGCGGCGGTCGTCGGACGAGTCGTTCAAGCTCCAGCCGGAGTTGAAACTGCAGGCGGTGCTGGAGATCAGCCGGGCGCTGGGCGGCGAACTGGAGGTCGATGCGGTTCTGCCGAAGATGCTGTCGACGCTGTTCAAGATCTTTCCGCAGGCGGCCCAGGGGTTCGTGCTGCTGAAAGACCCGGACACCGGGAAGCTGCACGTGAAGGCGACGCGGTTGCGACAGGGGGGGGAGGCGGACGCGGTTGCGGTGAGCATGACCGTGGTGCGTCAGGCGATGGAAACGCGGCAGGCTTTGCTGAGCCAGAACGTTCCGGATGATCCCAAACTGAATCAGAGCACGAGTCTGAACCGGCTGAAAATCCGGTCGGTGATGTGCGCGCCGCTGGTCGGCCACGACGACGAGGCGATCGGAGTCATTCAGGTGGTGACGCGGGGGAAGAATAATGAGTTCAACAAGGAGGATCTTGACCTGCTGGTGAGCCTGGCGACGCAAGCGGCGATGGCGATTGAGAACGCCACGCTTCACGAGGCGCTGTTGCGCAAGCGAGAACTGGACCGCGACCTCGATTTCGCCACGCAGGTTCAGCTCGGGTTTCTGCCGAAGTCCCGGCCGACGGTCGAGCATTACGCCTTTGCCGACTACTACGAAGCCGCTTTGCGGATCGGCGGGGATTACTTCGACTACGTGATGCTGCCGGAAGGGAAGGTGGCGGTGACGCTGGGCGACGTCGCCGGGAAAGGGATGCCGGCCGCTCTACTCATGGCGCGGCTGTACTCTTCGGCGCGGTATCAGTTGCTGGCGAACGAGAGTCCGGCGCAGGCGGTGGCGGGCCTCAACCGGGAGATTGCATCGAGCGGTCTGGGACACCGGTTTATCACGTTTCTGGTGCTGGTGGTCGATCCGGCGGAGCATACGGTGCGACTCGTCAATGCAGGCCACCTGGCGCCACTGTTGCGACGGACCGACGGGAAGATCGAGCAACTGGGGCGCGACGAGTCGGGCCTGCCTTTGGGAATCGTGCCGGATCTCGACTATCAGGAGTCGCAGTTTGCCATCAAATCCGGTGAGACGCTGATCGGCTATACGGACGGGGTGACCGAGGCGATGAACGAGCAGCGCGAAATTTTTGGTCGCCGCCGCCTGGAGAAGTGCATTGCCGACACGGACGGCGACATCGACGCCGTGGTCAACGCGATCGTCAACAGTGTGGAAGACTACGTGGGCGAAAGCGCGCTGCGGGACGACACGTGCATTGTCGGTCTTCAGCGGGTTTCGTGAGGTCGAATTGTACGGGCTCCCACACGTCGGCCCTCGCTCTCTGGACATGGAAGGTGATGCGTGCGACTGACTCCCGCTGATGTCCTCGACGCCGACGGGATGATCGCCGGCCGGCTTGACGCGTACGAGCACCGTCCGCAGCAGCTCGAGATGGCCGAGGCGGTTGAACGCGCGGTCGCGGAGGGTTCGCATCTCGTCGTGGAGGCGGGGACCGGCGTGGGAAAGAGTTTTGCGTATCTGGTGCCGGCGATCCTGGCAGCGGCTCAGCGGGACGGGAAGGAGAGTGGGCGAAAACGAATCGTCGTCAGCACGCACACCATCAGTCTGCAGGAACAACTGATTCACCGCGACATCCCGTTTCTGAACGCGGTGCTGCCCGTCGAGTTCTCCGCCGTTCTGGCCAAGGGGCGTTCCAACTACATCAGTCTGCGACGACTGAAAGGCGCGGGGGAGCGGGCCGGTTCGTTGTTCGCCGCCGCCGCCTCGCTGCAGCAACTCTCCAGAGTGAAAGAGTGGAGCACGAGCACGACCGACGGCAGCCTGAGCGACCTGAGTTTTCGGCCCGAACCGGAGTTGTGGGATGAGGTGAAGAGCGAACACGGCAACTGCCTCGGCCGGAAGTGTCCGACTTACGACGAATGCTTCTTCTACAAGGCGCGTCGCCGCGTCTGGAACGCGGACCTGATCGTCGTCAATCACGCGCTGTTCTTTTCGGATCTTGCGCTGCGCCGCGAGGGGGCGAGCGTGCTGCCGGACTACGACGTTGTCATTTTCGACGAGGCCCACCAGATCGAGGGGGTCGCAGCGGAGCATCTCGGGCTGTCGGTCACGAGCGGGCAGATCAACTACACGCTGAACCGGCTGTACAACGAGCGGCAGCAAAAAGGGCTGCTGCTGTTCCATGATGTTCCGGGCGCGCAGGAACTCGCTTTGCGTTTGCGGTATCTGGCCGACGAGTTCTTTGAGCAGGTGCGGGGCTGGCTCACGCGGCAACAGCCGGGAAACGGGCGGGCGCACGAGCGACTTTCGCTGGAGAACCCTGTCAGCCCCGACCTCCGCCGGTTGTCGATCAAGATCCGGACTTACGCGGCGCGGCTCTCTGCGGAAGAGCAGCAGATCGAATTGACCGCGGCGGCCGATCGGCTCGATGGTCTCGCTGCCGGAATCGACGCCTGGCTGAAACAAACCGAGTCGGACGCGGTCTACTGGGCGGAAGTCACCGGGCGGAGGGGGCAGGTGGTGCGGCTGGTCTCCGCTCCGGTCGACGTCGGACCGGTGCTGCGGGAGGAACTCTTCAGCCGGATCGACACGGTGATCCTGACGAGCGCCACGCTCTCCGTCGGCGAGGCCGACTTCCGGTTTTTTCGGCAGCGGGTCGGACTCACCTCGTGTAACGAACTCAAATTGGGAAGTCCGTTCGACTATCGGCGGCAGGTGCGTCTGGTTCTGAATCCGCATCTGCCCGATCCGTCCGGGGCGCCGGCGCAATTCGAGCAGCAAGCCTGCGAGCGGATTCGCGAACTTGTCGAGGAAACCAGCGGCGGCGTGTTCGTTCTGTTCACGAGTTACCGCATGCTGAAGAGCTGCGCCGATCGGCTCGCGCCGTGGTTGACGTCGTGCAACCGGTCGCTGCTGTGCCAGGGGGCCGGCGTCGACCGCACGGCGCTGGTGGAGCGGTTTCGCAAGGAAGGGAACGCCGTCCTGTTCGGAGCGGACAGCTTCTGGCAGGGGGTCGACGTGCCGGGGGACGCCTTGCAGACGGTGATTGTGGCGCGGCTGCCGTTCAGCGTGCCCGATCACCCGTTGCTCGAAGCGCGTCTGGAAAAGATTCGGGGAGACGGGGGCAATCCGTTTATGGACTACCAGGTTCCGGAAGCGGCGATTCGGCTGCGGCAGGGGTTCGGCAGACTGATCCGCAGTGGAACCGATACAGGGACGGTCGCGATTCTCGATCCGCGGGTCTGCACAAAGCGGTACGGCAGAGTGTTCCTCGATAGTCTGCCGGAATGTGAGGTTGTTGTCGCTGACTCTCGTTTTCACCAATGATGAGCGCTCCGCCATTGACGAGTGTCACGGGCTGGGGGTGATCGGTTGAGTACCTGCGATGGATCGTGTGGGAGACATGGAGCCTGCTGACGCCGCGTTCGCGGCTCGGATTCTGGTTTTTGGCGGCGGACAGCGGGCTGACGCCCGCTGCTATATGCAGGCGCGGCTTCGCCGCTGTGTGCTCTGGCGTGGTGGTGGGCAACTCTCGCCAGTGCGACTGAAAGGGTTCCCGATGAACGCGCGCGTTCAGAGTATCCGCGTGAATTCCAAACAGGCGGTCGCTAAACTGCGCTGCCGGGCGGAGCGATTTTCCGGCCGCCAATATTCCGAATAACACTCCGGAGCGAGTTATGCTGCGATACTTCTGCCTGGGAGCGTCCCTGGTTTTCTGTCTGGCCTGGTTCGATTCTGCATCGGCCGATGAGATCGACGAACTGCTGGAGGCGGTGACAGCCGTCGAGCCCCGCGGCGAAGGAAATCCTGCTGCGGCGGAGGCGGTGCGTGAGTTGTCGCAGGCGGATGCATCGACGCTGACGCGGATTCTGGCTGCGATGGACGACGCCAATCCACTTGCGGTGAACTGGCTGCGGGGCGCTTTCGAGTCGGTCGCCGCTCGGGCCCAGGAGTCGGACGACGGCTTGCCCGCGACTGAACTCGAGGCGTTTGTGCTCGATCTTGAGCATAGCGGGCGGGCGCGCCGGCTGGCTTACGAATGGCTGGTGAAGGCGGACCCGTCTGCGCCCGATCGCATTATTCCCAACATGCTGGACGATCCGAGTCCCGAAATGCGGCGGGACGCGGTGGCGCGACTGATTTCGGCCGCCGAAGAACTCGCCGACACGGGCGACGCCGCTGAGGCGAAGAGCACCTATGAGAAGGCCCTCACCGGGGCAACGGACGGGGACCAGGTCGAGCAGATTGCGAAGTCGCTGGACGGTATGGGCACGGACGTCGACCTGGTGAACCACTTCGGCTTCCTCACGGAATGGCGACTGATCGGACCGTTCGACAACCGGGACAAGATCGGCTTTGAAGCCGTCTATCCGCCCGAGCAGGAGCTCGATTTTGACGCGGTCTACGAGGGACAACTCGGTGAGGTCCGGTGGGAGACGTACGAAGCCGACTGCGATGGGAAGGTGTACGACGTGGGCGAGGTCGGCAAGTTCGATCTGGCCGCGCTGACCGAGCCGCACAAGGGCGCCGTGACCTACGCCGCGACCGAGTTTGTCAGCGACACTGACCGGCCTGTCGAGTTCCGCATTGCCACGCCGAATGCCTGGAAGCTGTGGGTGAACGGCGAGTATCTCTTCGGCCACGAGGAATACCATCGCGGAATGCGGTTCGATCAGTACAGTGTTCGCGGCGAGTTGAAATCGGGTCGGAACACGATCCTGCTCAAGGTGTGCCAGAACGAGCAGACCGAATCGTGGGCGCAGGACTGGGTGTTTCAGTTCCGCGTGTGTGACCTGTCCGGCAAAGGGCTGACGAGCGGGCAACGCACCGCGCGGGCCGACGCTCCCTGATTCGCAAAGCACGATCGGCGTCACAATTCCAGAACGGACTAACCAAGAGTCTTCCCATGCGACTTGTCGCGTTTTGCCTGACGGCATTACTGGTTGTTTCACTGACTGCGGACGCCGACTGGCGGAGTTTTCGCGGCAGCGCGACGAATTCACTTGCGCCGGAGGAGCAGATTCCGCTCGACTGGGAATCCGACGACGTCGTCGCCTGGTCGGCGGAACTTCCCGGGCGAGGACTTTCCTGTCCGATCGTGGTGGGGGACAAGGTGGTCGTCACGGCCAGCAGCGGCTACCGGCAGGGTCAGTTGCATGTGCTGTGTTTCGCCGCGGTGGGGGGAGAGTTGCTGTGGGAACGCACCTTCTGGGCGACCGGGCGGACGTCGTCTCATCCGAAAACATGCGTCGCCGCGCCGACCCCTTCCAGCGACGGCGAGCGGATTTTCGCGACGTATTCGAGCAACGACGTCGCCTGCCTCGACCTGGAGGGGAACCTGCTCTGGTATCGGGGTTTGACCTACGACTACCCGAACGCCAGCAACAGCCTCGGGATGTCGTCCTCCTCCGTGGTGGTGGGAGGATCGCTGGTGGTGATGGTCGAAAACGACATCGATTCGTTCACGACCGGTCTCGATACGCGGACGGGCGAGGAGCTGTGGCGAATCGACCGGCCCCAGGCCGCGAACTGGACGTCGCCCGCACTCTGGAGCCACGATGGGGAAGACCTGGTTCTGCTGCAATCGTCGGCCGGAGTGACGGCCGTTGATCCGGTGACGGGAGAGACGCGCTGGAGCTACGGAGACGGGGCGTCGACCGTGCCCTCTCTCGTTGCGAGCGACGGCGTCGCCTATGTCCCGTCGAACGGCCTGACGGCGATCCGGCCGGGTCAGAACACGCCGGAGGTCGCCGAGATCGTCTGGCAGGAAGGAGGACTTTCGCCGGGAACATCGAGCCCGCTGGTATTCGACGATTCGGTGTTCGTCCTCTCGCGGCCGAACGTGCTCATTCGCGCGGAGGCCGGGACGGGAGAGGAGCAGTGGAAGCTCCGGCTGAGCGGGAACTTCAGTTCGACGCCGGTTGTCGCCACCGGGCACCTGATCTGTTTCAACGAGGAGGGGACGGCCTTTGTCGTGGACCCGGCCGAGTCAGGCCGCATCGTCTCGACACGGGAATTCGGCGAAACGATTCTGGCCACTCCGGCTGTGGCTGACGACGCCCTGTATATCCGCAGCGACGCCCACCTCTGGAAGATCGCTGCTCCCTGACGACATCCCTCACGAGCGCGGGATTCTGAATCGATGTGGCAAGCGGCCGCGATCGCACTGGGCGGCGCCCTCGGCGCCCTTTCGAGATTCGCCCTGAACGGCTGGGCGTTGCGCGTGTTTCCCGGCTTCGCGCCGGCCGGTACGCTGATCGCCAATCTGCTGGGCTGCCTGCTGATCGGCGCGGTCATGGCGATCGTGCATGACCGGGACTGGTTGTCGCGGAGCGCCCAGTCGCTGATGGTGACCGGTTTCCTCGGCTCGCTGACGACGTTTTCGACGTTCGGCTATCAGACGGTTGAGTTGCTGGAGGGGCAGCAGGTGCGGACGGCGTTTCTGAACGTCGCGGTCAACCTGCTGGTGGGCCTGGCGGCCGTCTGGCTCGGATTGCGAATCACGCGCGGTCTGGTGAGTTAGTGCCAGTGGCCCATCCTCGTGGCGGCGTCTGGTTGCGTTGCTGCCCTTATGCGCGGGTGCTTACGCCGCCAGAACGGCTATGGTGAAGAGAAACGTGCTCCGAACTTCGGCCTGCGCCGGTACAGCAGGACGCCGGCGGGGCGGAGCGCTCTGCAGTAGTGTGTTTGCGTTGAGGGACGAGGGAGCGGTGCGGGGGTCAGCGGACTGGGGGTGTGGTGTTCGGCAAGAGGCTCACGGCACGGCCGGCCTCGATGAGGGCGAGTCGTTGGCGGACGGAAATCTCGTCAAACTCGTCGCGGCGGCCGGAGGGCCAGTCGACGGTGATCCGCTGAATCGTCGCGGCCGGGCCCAGTCCCAGATGAATCTCGGGCGCGGAGGCGGAGGCATAGCTGCCGCCCCCGGTCCGCTGCTTGACCAATCGGCGACCGTCGGCCAGTTCCACCGTGACGACCGCCCCGACCGCCGTGCGGGGGGAATGAGCGCCGATCAGCCGCACGGCAATCCAATCGTGGTCGACGTCGGTTTCGTTCCGGAGCAGGGCGACCGGCTCGTTGAGATGTGAGACGACCAGATCGATGTCTCCGTCCCGGTCGACGTCCCCCATTGCAGCGCCCCGCCCGCGATGCGGACTCGCCATGTACTCGCCGGCCGACGAGGCGACATTCACGAGGCGTTCTCCGCCGCGATTCTCCAGCAGCAGCGGTTGTTGAGCGAGCGTCGACTCGACGGGAAATCGGACGACATGCCCGTTGGCCGCGAAGAGGTCTTCGTCGCCGTCGAGGTCGGCGTCGAAAAAGAAGGTGCCCCATCCGACGTATTGCCCGCCGACAGCCGCCACTCCTCGCAGCCGGCTGACATGACGGAACATGTTGTCGCCCAGGTTGCGATAGAGGGCGAAGGTTTCGTGCTGGTAGTTGGCCACCCACAGATCGGGGAGTCCGTCGAGATCAAAGTCTCCGAGATCGGTCCCCATGCTGCCATCGGCCGTGCCTCTGTCGCCAAGTGCTGTCGCCGACGTGAGACCGATTTCCTCGAACGACCCGTCTCCAAAGTTGCGGTACAGAAAATTCGGTACGGTGTCGTTGGAGACGTAGATGTCCAGGTCGCCGTCGAGTTCGATGTCTCCGAGGATGACGCCAATGCCCTTGCCGGCGTCGCCGAGTTCCGCTCTTTCGGACTCTTCTGTAAATGAACCGGCGCCGTCGCCGAAGTACACGGCGTCCGGAAGTCCGTCGAACTTTCTTGGCGGGCAGACGTCCCGGTCCTGCGGTCCCGAACCGGGGCAGACCGGATTGTTGTCCCAGGACCAGTCGACGTAATGCGCGACGTAAAGGTCGTCGATGCCGTCGTTGTTCAGATCGCCCCAGGCGGCGCTGGTGCTCCACAGCTCGTCGGTCAGTCCCGACTCCGTTGCGACTTCGATGAAGGTTCCGTCCCCCTGGTTGCGAAACAGCAGAAGTCCGCCGTAACCGGTGACGAGCAAGTCGGGGAAACCGTCGTTGTCGTAGTCTCCCACGGCCGTTCCGTGGCTGTAATGGGGGCTGCGGCCGGTTCGGCCGGCGGTGGTCACGTCGTCGAATTGCCACGACGACGCCTGGCGATAGAGTGCAGACGTCCGGCCGATGACGTCCGGCTTGGCGAATTCTCCCCCGCCCGGAAAAAACAGGTCGCCGCGCCCGTCTCGGTCAAAGTCCCAGAGCGCGACGCCCCCCCCCATCGACTCCAGGATGGAGAAATAGTCCGCCTCCTCGTCATTCCGGTAGGTGAAGTCGACGCCCGTGGTTCGCGTCACGTTGTGGAAGGCGATGCCCTCCACAGAATCGGCAGCGTCGCCACCCGGGTCGAACGATGAAGAGGGCTCGGCGGAATCCGATTCGCCTGCCGGGGGATTTGCGGCGTCGGAGTCTGGAGGCTTCGAACCGCGGCAGCCGATAACCGACAAGAGGACGCCCGCGAGGGCCGCGGCGGTGAGCAGACGCCCGTGCAGAGGGCTGGGACGATTGTGACGGACCATCTTCAGGGATTTACGTGCCGCGGATGGGAAAAAGTGCGAACGATTGCCCGAGAATGCGGAAAAATTCTCGGACGCCGCTCCTGTGATGATAGAGAAACTGGCGGCCGGCTTCATCGATCGGCTGGCTCTGGTGGGCAACTCGCGTGTGGACGCGTGTCGTCCTCGTTCTTGTCCAAAGCAGCGGGATCCGCCGTGCGAACCACGAATGTGCCGATGTGACCGGTCCGCAGAGCGGACCCTGCCGCGACCACCCGGACGGGATGTCAAGTTGTGGCAATTGTTAAGGCGGGAGGGCGTTTTTCTGGACAATTTCGGAAAATCTTGGTAGAACTCATATCCCTTCAAAGGGTGGGGCAAAGTGGATTTTTCTGTTGACCGCGTCTGTCTGCCCGTTTCTTTCTCTTAATGGAGCAAAGCCATGTCATCTCGCCGACTCGCCCGGCGTGCGTTTACGCTGATTGAACTGTTGGTGGTGATCGCGATCATCGCGATTCTGATTGCCCTGCTGCTCCCGGCGGTGCAGCAGGCGCGGGAAGCGGCCCGCCGCACATCCTGCAAAAACAACATGAAGCAGATCGGGCTGGCGTTCCACAATTACCACGACGTGCACCTGATTTTTCCGAGCAGCCAGTTCCACTGGAATACACCCGTCCCGGGCGATTGGCGGGACCGCGGAAACGAACTCGTGCAGATTCTTCCTTATGTTGATCAGGCAGCTTTGTACAACGGGCTGAATTTTCAGCAGACCGCTGTGCATCTCCAGGATTTTGTGGTGCAGGGCAAGCCGCTCCGGCAGCACAGGATTGAAGCGTATATTTGTCCATCGGACGACCGGACGAAAAATGGCGTCAGTCAGATGACGAACTACAAGGCCAGCGCCGGGACGCTGTGGATGCAGTCGGGCACGGCTTGTAATCTGTCGACGATTGTCGGTGCCGGAGACACCAACGGCGACGGCGAAGACTGGTGGGGCAACGGCGGCACGAATTGCGGCGTCGCCCGGCACGACTTCGGTCCTGACGTGACGAACTGCGTCTCTGGCGTTTCCGGTGGGCGGAATGACTCAGTCAGGATTTCCGAGGTGACAGACGGTACGACGAACACAATCATGGCGGGAGAGGTGCGTCCCGTTTGCTCCGATCACCTGTTTGACAGCAGTTGGTGTCATGCCAACCATTTCTTTGGAACGGTCCCGCCGATCAATTTCAACACGTGCCCCGTGGACCCTGGATACGGGGCGACGATCTGTCATGACAGGGCCTCATGGAATACCTCCAAGGGCTTCAAATCAAAGCATGAGGGTGGGTGCCACGTGACGCTTTGCGACGGATCGGTGAGATTCTTGAGTGAAAATATCGACTATATCACCTATCAGAAGCTGGGTGACCGTCACGACAACCTGAATGTCGGCGAGTTCTGAGCGGTTGTGATTGAATGTCTTTGTTTCTGCCCCTGCACCTACCGTTTTGGCACAAGCGTCAGCCCGGTCCGTTTCTTCTGAACGGTCGGGCTGATCGCCTTTCTCGGATGCTCGGCAGCCGATCCTGCCGGCCTATGCAACGAATAAGTACAATTTTGTGGAAACGCATCATGCAGATTGGATCCTCTCTTTGCGGTGTTGCCCTCGGACTGTGCGTCGTCCTGCTTGTCGGTTGTGGAGGCCCGACTGAGAAAGAGATGCCCGAGACTGCTCCCGTGTCCGGGACGGTGATGTACAACGGGAGCCCGGTGGAAGGGGCCACAGTGACTCTGCAGCCCGCGGCCGGATCTCAGGACTTAAAGCCGGCCTCCGGGACGACCGACGGCCAAGGGCAGTTTACGGTTTCGACGTTTGTCAGCGGCTCCGACTACGCCGAGGGGGCGATGCCCGGTGATTACGCGGTGACCGTGACGAAGACTGCAGGTGCGGGTGGCGAAATGAGTGCAGAAGACCTGACCGGGGCGACGAAGCCGGACGATGCGATGGAAGCGGGCAAGAGCGAGCTTCCCGAGAAATATGCCGACGCCGCCACGTCCGGATTGACGGCGTCGGTCGGTGCCGACGGTGCAAAGAACCTGAAGTTCGAACTTACCGACTGACGTCGCCCCGCAGAACAGGAAGCGGGCGGCATTGGCTTCCGGGATGATCAATGACTGCCCAGCCTTCCGAAGAGCGCGGACGGCAGGTGCGGATTACGCCGCTCCCCGCTCTGCTGCTCACCACCTGCGGGGTCGCGCTACTGCTGTGGCAGCCTTGGCGGCGAGACGCACCTGAGGGACTGATCTCCGAGGCGACGGCCGCGATTGATGCCGGACGCCTCGATGAGGCTGCCGAGTTGATCGACCGTCTCGACGAGAGTGCGGAGACCGCAGGCGCTGTTCCTCTGTTGCGGGGGTTGTTGCTTCTGAAGCAGGATCGACCGCGTGAGGCACTCCGCGAACTGGAACAGGCGCAGATCGACGGAACCAGCGGAACGGCGACATGGATGGCGCAGGGTGAAGCGTTGTACCGCCTCGGCCGGCTTTCGGAAGCACTACCACTGTTCCAGCGGATTGTTGCGGCCGATGGCGGGAATCTCGAGGCCCGGCGGTGGTTGGGCGCGATCTACTACGACATCGGCGCGATGGACTCGGCAATCCTGGAGATGCAGTCCATTGTCCGCGAGACTCCCGAGGACTATCGCCCACACTACGCGCTGGGGGTGATCTACCTGGACTTCGAGCGTTATGGACTCGCTGCCGATCATCTGGCGACTGCGCTGGACCTGAATCCTCCTTCGCAAATGGAAGACGAAATCGCCGTTGGGGCCGCCCGCGCTCTGGTGAAAGACCATCGATACGAAGAGGCGTTGTCGCAGCTTGAATCGGTTTCTTTCTCGGCGGATGCAGACGCCCTGCGGGCCAACTGTCTTGTTGCGTTGGGACAGGTTCGGGAGGCGCGGGCACTGTTAAGGGACATTCTTGAGCGGAGGCCTGATCATCGGGATGCGTTGCTGCTGCGCGGCGAACTGGCTGTGGCAGATGGTCGTGAGGAGGGCGCGATCGATGACTTTCAAAGAATTTTGGACAGTGATGCACACGATTTCGAGGCCCGATACGAACTTGCACAGGCGTTTGCCGCACTGGGGGACGTGGAGCGACAGAAATCGGAGTTGAAGAGAATGGAGGAGTCTCGGGGCCTTGTCTTACGACTGGCCCGGTTGAGCAGCCAGGCGATCGAGGAGCCGTACAACGCCGGCCTACGGACCGAGCTTGCAAACGTCTGCCGCGAACTGGGCAAAACGGAGCTTGCGGAGATGTGGGCCCGAGCCGCGGCGGAATTGCAGGCGATGGGGGCGGATCGGGAGGGCTCTTTGAGTGAGTAAGGCCGGCCGAGGGCCGAGGCGCCGCTATTCTGTGTCGAGGCGAATTCCGGCAGTTTGCGCCTTTTTCGCGTGTTCTCTTGCCTTTGGCAAGAGTTCGGGATCGGATTCGGCCTTTTCGAAGTAGTGCCGGGCGAGCGCCGCGTGCGTCGGACCGTGGTCCGGATCGTAGGCCAGAATACTGGCGAACATCAGGACGGCCTCGTCCGGTGAGACGAACTCGTATTCCAGAGTCGCGATGCGGTAACGCGCTGCCAGATCGTCGGGATTGGAGGGAAGGTCGTCGCGGAGATTGGTGATTTCTTCCACAGCCTTTCGAGCGGACTCGACCCAATCGAGTTGCGAGCGGGCCTCCTCGTTTCTTCCTTCCGCCTGGAGCGCCTGGGCGAGCGCGTATCGAACGTCAGTGGAACGTGGGTTTAACGCAACGGCAGCGTTGAGCAGCGGGACGGCTTCGGAAGACTCGCCGGCATCGAGTTTGATCTGTCCCAAGCCGGCGAGGGCGTCAAATTGGTTGGGGATTTCCTCGAGTACCTGCTGATAAAGATGGGACGCCTGCTCGTTCTGTCCGAGGGCGATGTGCGCTGCGGCTGCGCCGAGTCGGGCGTCAACCGCAGTGGTCGAATCGTGCATCGCCATTTGAAACTGCTGCATCGCGTCCTCGTGCTGCTGCCGCGCAAGCAGCGCCTTTCCAAGAGAGATCGCGAGTTCAGGATTGTCCGGATCGAGCGTCGCAGCGGCTCGAAGCTGTTGCGCGGCGCGGGCATAGCTGCCGTCCCGGAGAAGAAGTTGACCCTTCAATATCAGCGGCCGTTGATCTTCCGGATGATCGGCGATCCACGTGTCAAGAACTCCCAGGGCCGCGGCGTCGAGTCCGGTTCGCAGATAACCTGTGACGAAGGCTTCGCAGATCTCGGCTGAGTCCCCTCGGGGGTCGAGCATAAGCTGTGTGAAGTGACGCTCCGCCTGCCGCATCTGCCCGGACTGCGCATACGCAAGCCACTCTTCACGCCGGACGCGTTCGGGGTCGAGGCCGCGGTCGAGCGCCTTTTGCAACCAGACGCGGACCTGTTCCATGTCTCCCTGTTTACGGTAGGCTCTGGCGCGGAGGAACGCGGATTCGGGGTCGCCGTCGACGACGGTGTCGAGTCGATCGAGCCACTTCAGGGCGACGTCCGGTTGTCGGTCGGCGAGCGCGGCGCGAACGCGGGGATGGACCAGTTGGGGGAGCCAGGCGTCTCGTTTCCAGATAAGTGCAGCGAGCAGCAGGAGGAGGACGCCGAGTCGCAGGAGACGGCGGCGTCCGAGAAGGGGCGCCGTGTCTGCTGAAGGCGCAGCAGCGTCCGGCTGGGATTTTTCGCCGGTCGACTTGTGCTGCTGACGGGCCATATTTTCGATTCGTCGGTGGGGTGAAATGCGGGCCGGATTGCGATGCAGGGGACTCGTGGCCTGTCAGAAAAATCGCGGTCACTGATCGTTGGCCAGCAAGTCGGACCCGAGTGGGACTTTGCAGTCACTGGAGGCCGGTCCGCGCAGCAGACCCTAACCCGGATTATTCATGACGAGGGCCCGGTTCACTATAAGCGTTTGCCAAACAGCAGGTTATCGAGAAGTTGCCCAAGGCGCCGCGCTTTTCGAACGCATTACACGCCGACGCCAGGTCAACGGTGACGCACGCTGGCAGCGTGCGCTACGAATAATCCGGGCTAATGTAACTGTGTCGCGATTTTCAGTCACTGGAGGATGGCCTGCAGAGCGGCCCCGGTTGGGGCTGGATGCCTCGCGGCCTGTAAACAGATTGACACAGCGCGGAGCGTCATCGAGTTGGGGCGCCTGGGCGGGTTTGCCTTGTTTTCGCGGATCGGTTGGCATGTGCGGAGGGTTGGGGCGTGTCACTCTGATAACAAATCTCTATTCTGCCGGGAATGCGAAGCCAGCGTGTGTTACATTCCGGGTGCGCGCTGCGGGGACTCGATAGGCGTCGGTGTGGGGACCGGGGGCGCACGGAGCAGCATCGAGGAGTTTCCGGGATGCCGTCAGGAGGGAGAACGGAGTGAGCTTGGAATGGATGAGTTGGCGCGAGACGCCCTGGATGGCCCGGACGCAGCCTCAGCGGGGGCTGGTGCAGTTCTGCGAAACTGCCGTAGCGACGTCGAGGACGGCGGGGAGCGGTGAGGATTTTCTGAAGAACTGCATACCGGACGCGCTGGCGGAACTGGGGGCCGACTGGTGCGGTCTGTTCGGCCGGACTCCTGAATGGTCGACTCATTTCAGCCAGGGTCGGCAATCGCCTGATTCGTTGCCGGGGGAGTTGCTGTCTGAAGTGGACGACAGCCGTTCCGGTTGCTTTGCGTCGGCGGTGAGCGGCGACGAGCGCCCCTGCCTGCTGATTCCCGTGGAAGGGACCAAGGCGCGGGTGATCGGTTTCTGGGGGCGCGGACTGACGAGTGACCTGCTGCCTGCGGCGCACGTGCTGGGGCGCGCGGTCTCGGCCGGGTTGTCGGTTGTTGAATCGTGCCATGATTCCGCGCAGCGGGTCGCGCGGCTGAAGAGCACGCTCGAGATCGCCCAGACGTTCTCGCAGGAGCGCGAGCCGCAGCCGCTGCTGGAGCGGATCGCCGAGGAGTCGACGCGACTGTTCGATTGCGACCGGGCGAGCATTTTCATCTGGGATCAGGAAGCGCGGCAGTTGATGGCGTGTCCGGCGCTGGGGGTGGAAGGCGGGACGCTGTGGTTGCCGGACAACCGCGGGATTGTGGGGGACGTGATTCAGAACGGGGATCTGATCCGGGTTGACGACGCGTATTCCGACTCGCGGTTTGATCAGAGCGTTGACAAGGCGAGCGGCTATCACACCCGGACGTTGTTGTGCGTTCCCCTGTCGGACGCGAACGGCCGAAGGATCGGCGCCTTCGAACTGATCAACAAGAACGACGGCGTGTTCACTCCGGCCGACGAGGAAGGGCTGGTCGAGTTCGGGCGGCAGGCGGCGATTTCGATTCAGAATTCGCGAGAGCGGGAACAGCTTGTTCGCAGCAACCGGGAATTGACGGCGCAGGTGACGGGCGGGACGGCGATCATCGGGGAGAGCGCGGCGATTGTGGCGTTGCACGGCACGATTGAGCGGTTGGCGGAGACCGATCTGCCGGTGCTGATTCTCGGGGAGAGCGGGACCGGCAAAGAGGTGGCGGCGCAGGCGCTGCACTATCGCGGGTCACGGGCGGAGCGGCCGTTCATCGCAGTCAATTGCGCGGCGTTGACGGAGACGCTGCTGGAGAGCGAACTGTTCGGGCATGAGAAAGGCGCGTTTACCGACGCGCACCAGATGCAGAAGGGGAAATTCGAACTGGCGGACGGCGGGACGCTGTTTCTCGACGAGATCGGCGATATGAGCGTGGGGGGACAGGCGAAGCTGCTGCGCGTGCTGGAGCAGAAGGTGATTACACGGGTGGGAGGATCCCAGTCGATCCCGATCAATGTGCGCGTGATCGCCGCGACGAACGCCGACCTGGCGGGGATGGTGAGCAGCAAGCGTTTTCGGCAGGATCTGTATTATCGACTGAGCGTGGTGACGGTGGAAATCCCGGCGCTGAGGGAGCGGCCGGAAGACGTGATTCCGCTGGCGGAGTTCTTTCTGGAAAAGTTCTGCCGGCAGGCGAACAAGAAGACGCTCGAGCTTGCTCCCGATGCGCGTCGCCGATTGCAAGCGCACGCGTGGCCGGGCAACGTCCGGGAGCTGCGCAACTTGATGGAGCGCGTCGCGTTTCTGACGAAGGGGGAACGGGTGGAAGCGAACGATATCGCGTTCATTCTGAGTCCGCAGCAGGACGCATTCGACGATTTGGCCGAGGGGGTAGGCCTGACGGAAGCGACGGCGCGGTTTCAGCAGGAGTACATCCGCCGGGCGGTGAAACGTGTTCGCGGGAACATGAGCGATGCGGCGCGGATTCTGGGCCTGCATCGCTCGAATCTGTACCGCAAAATGCGGCAGTTGGGGATGGACGTGAGCGACAAGCCCTAACGCTGGTTATTCACCACGGAAGGGAGACGCGGAGGATTTCGCTGAGGTTGCCTTGAGACCGTTTCATAAATGGCTGCCTGCCACCGGAGTTCTCTTTTGAAATGAAAAAGCGTCTCGCCGGCCTGATACCGGCGAGACGCAAGTTCTTCAGGTGACCTGGCAACGCGAACTGGTCGGTTTACCAGCGGCGGCCTCGGAAGCCACGATGACCGCGGAAGCCCCGGTGGCCGCGGAAACCACGACGTCCATAGAAGCCACGGTTGCCGCGAAAGCCTCGGCGCCCGCGATCGATGTCGTAGTAGTTGAAGCTAAAACCTCCGGTGCCGACGCCGAAGTACGTCCCGCGGCGATAGGGGGCGAATCCATACGGCGAGCCGTAGAACGAACGGCCTCCGTAGAAACCTCCGCCGGGGTAGCAGTGGTTGGCTTGTGCGGCTTCCGGCGCGGCGAACGTTCCGGCGGTGACGAGAGCGGCAAGCGCTAAGAGCCTTTTCATTGGATCTCCTCCTTAAAACGGGTTCATCGGGTGTGCCTGGTGTCGATTCGGTCGAGTCATGACCCGAGTGCAGAACACAACAGACAGCAAAACTGATGGAGGAGTGATTCCGCAATGGGCAGGCCGAAACCGGCAGAAATCACCGATGGCTCGTAAGTGCGGGAATTGATTGCAGTTGCAGAGAATGCTGCGAGAGTGTGATTCGGGAGGCGCGTATCGATTCCGCGAATCGCGCCATCAGAGCGACGACGGATTCCTGGCGTCAACAGGCTCGACGGATGAAGGCCGCCGAAGCTGAGACGGATATGGTTCGCGAAGTTAAGCGGAAATTCTCAGAATCGATTCTGAGTGCGGCAGGTTCCGTGGTGCGTCGCGACAGAGGCACTCGATTCGATGCAGCGCGTGTGAAGAGTTGAACTACCATGGCCACCAGGCTGTGGCGCGATCCCACCAGCGGGCCCAGTTGGACTCGGCGGGGGGGGCGGGAGGTCCGGCGTCGGTTCGCTCCCGATCGTCGTCGACCTCGGTGTGCGAGACGAGGCGGGTTCCTCCGCCGGCGGTTTTCAGCCGCCAGGCGGGAGACCGACGGGGGTGGGGTTGCAGACCGCGGGCGTTGGCCGGTGTGCCGGTGAAAACCTGCCGGATGTCGGCCAGGAGTTGGTCTCCGTAGGCGGAGTGACCGAGGTCGAAGAAGCCGAATTCCAGCGAGGACGTATCGATCATGTCGATGACTGAGATGTCGGGCAGGACGGTGAGGTTCTCGCCTCCCTGACCGAGTCTGGGAGCGCGGTGGAGTTGCTGCGAGGCGAAGAGCGCCTGATCGTCGTCGGAGGCGTAGACCGTGACCCGGTCGGCGACGTTGGCGATGCGGGGGGCGATGTCGCGTTTGAAGGTGTCGGCGTCGACGTCGGGGGCAGCGAGGATGACTTCGTTGAACCTCGGGATGTTTGCGTCACCCTGTTCCGCCATCCGGCTCAACACGCCGGTGACAATCTGGTTGCCCATGCTGTGAGCGATGAGGTGGATTCTGCGAGCGCCGGAGTCGCGGGCGACGGCGGTGATGAAATCGAGCAGATGCGGTTGCGCGCGGGCAGCGGAGGTGGAATCGGCGACGTATCCGACGAGTTCTCCGCGGGAGGGCCAACTGTAAAAGATGGGCGGCCCGTCGAACTCGAGGTCGTAGGCCATCTGGGCGGTCCGCCTGGCTGCTTCGGCGAAGGTGACATTGTACCCGTGAACGAAGATGAAAGCGTCGCCCGACTCGGATTCCTGCACGTCGTCCTGGAGCGCGAGCAGGAAGGCGTTTTCATTCGCGGGCGTGATGCTCTGCAGGACGATGTGCTTGTCGGCCCGTTCTTCAAACTCGAAGCGCCAGATGCGGGGCCGCTCCAATTCGCCGTATTGGTGCGTAACCGGGATGCTGACGTCGCAGAAGCCGTACTCCAGGTCACCGGGGATGCCGGAATAGTAGTCGTTGGGGTCGCGACCGGGATTGACGCCGGCTTCCGGTTCCCGGTCGGTACCGTAGAACACGCGGACGTGCGTGAACGGTCTGTTCTCGGCAGGTCCGCCGGCCGGTTGCGGCGATGCATCGTCGGGATCGAATCCGCGCGATTTCGGTTCGTCGGCCGGCGCGGTTTCCGCCTCGGCGACGAGCGGCGGTGCTGCTTGGGTTGGAGCGCTTTTTTCTGCAGCGAATCTGTCCCGCCACTGCGCGCATCCCGCCGCGCACGAAATGATCAGGGTTGCAGAAAGCAACCGCTGGATAGTCTTCATCAATCGCCTCCATGCGATGTGCGCGCGGGATGCCCCGCGCCCGTGGAGGGCGATTTACGCGATCGGCGAGCGAATTCACAAGAGGGACCGGCCGTAAGACGGGTGTGACCGGCGAGATATGCCGTTGCGGCGGGGGGCTGGTCAGGCTTGCGGGGTGATGCGGTCGACGCCCATCCACTTCCGGAGGGCTTCAGGAATAACGACGCTGCCGTCGGGCTGCTGGAAGTTCTCGAGGATTGCAATGATCGCCCGAGTGACGGCAACGGCCGTGCCGTTGAGCGTGTGGACGAAGCGGGTGCCTTTGCGGTCTTTGGACCGGCAGCGGATACCGAGTCGCCGCGCCTGGAAGTCGGTGCAGTTCGAGGCGGAGGTGACTTCGCCGTATTCCCCGCCATCGCCGCGGGCGGGCATCCAGGCTTCCAGATCGAACTTGCGATAGGCGGGTCCGCCGAGGTCGCCGGTCGGGGTGTCGATCACGCGGTAGGGAATCCCCAGACTCTGGAAGATGTCCTCCTCCAGGGCGACGATCGCATCGAGCATCCGGCCCGAGGCGTCGAGGTCGGGCGGAGTGAAGGCGAACATCTCCACTTTGGTGAACTGGTGGACGCGGTAAATTCCGCGAACGGCCTTGCCGTGCCCGCCGGCCTCGGTTCGGAAGCAATGGGAGATTCCGGCGCACTTGAGCGGCAGATCAGTCTCCGCAAGGATTTCGTCCTTGAGCATGCCGCCGAGGGTGATCTCCGCGGTGGCGACGAGCGAGAGGTCTGTGTTTTCGATGGAGTAGATCTGGGTCTCAGGTCCGCGGGGTAGGTAGCCTGTGCCGGCGAGGACGTCGTCGCGGGCGACGTCGGGAGTGGTGAAGATGGTGAAACCGGCCCGGCGGAGTTTGTCGACGGCGTACTGGGTGAGGGCCAGTTCGAGGAGCGCGGCTTCGTTCTTGAGAAAGTAGAAACCGCTGCCGGCGACTTTGGCGCCGGCTTCGAGGTCGAGCAGGTCGAGCTTCGTCGCCAGTTCGACGTGATCGAGCGGTTTGAAATCGAAGGTGGTCGGTTCGCCCCATGTTCTGAGGACGGTGAGATCCTCTTCGCCGCCGACGGGCGCGTCGGGATGCGTGAGATTCGGGATGGTCGACTGGATGTCGCGAAGTTCGCTCTCGACTTCCTTGAGCCTGTTCTCGTTGTCGGCGATCTCTTGCTTGAGTTGTTTGCCGCGTGCGACAAGTTGCGGCCGTTCGTCGTTGCTCGCCTTGGGAATGCCGCCCGAGACCTCTTTTTGTTCATGTCGGAGGTCATCGCCATCGACGATCAACCGGCGGCGCTGGTCGGAGAGTTCGATGAGACGATCGAGATTGACGTCGACGCCGCGGTTGTTGCAGTTGGCCTCGACGGCGTCCCGGTTTTCGCAGATGAATTGAAGGTCGAGCATGTTGGTTGAGAAGAAGTGCGCCGCAATCAACGACGGCAGGCTCTGTGGAGGAAGTCGATTGGTGATTCAGGCTTGTTGCTCGGCGAGCGCGGCCCAGAGGTGGGCGCTGGCGGCGAGGCCGTGGTGGAAGTCGACGAGGCGGAAACTTTCGTTCGGGCTGTGAAGGTTGTCGCTGTTCTGGCCCCAGCCGAGGAGGAGTGTATCGACTCCCAGAATCTCCTTGAAGCTGCCGGCGACGGGGATGGAACCTCCTTCGCGGATCATGACGGGGGGAGTTCCGAAACCGGCTTGAATGGCCTGCCGAGCCGCCTGCATGTAGGGACTATGGAGGTCGCATACAACTGCGGGTGCGCCGTGCTGGTCGACGAAATCGATGGTCAGTCCGGGCAGCAGGCGTTCCTTGAGAAAGCTTCGGAGGCTTCCAGTCAATGCCTTGGGATCCTGGTCGGGGACAAGCCGGCAGGTGATTTTCGCGGTTGCCTGCGCCGGAACGATTGTCTTGGGGCCTTCTCCGGTATAACCGCTGATCATGCCGTTGACGTCGCAGGTGGGGCGGGCCCAGCGGCGTTCGAGCGTGGTGAAACCGTGCTCACCGAATACCTCATTGACGCCGAGACTCTCCCGATAGGACGCTTCGTCGAAGGGGAGGTTCGCGAAGTTGCGGCGCTCTTCGTCGGTGAGGGGGACCACGTCGTCGTAGAAGCCGGGGATTCGCACGCGGCCTTCGTCATCGTGGAGGGCCGCGATGAGCCGGGCGAGCGCATTGGCGGGGTTCGCCACCGAGCCGCCGAAGACGCCGCTGTGGAGATCCTGTTTCGGCCCCTTGAGAGTGACCTCACAGGCCATGATGCCCCGCAGTCCGTAGGTAATGGCGGGAGTGTCGGGTCCGTATTGCGAGGTGTCGCTGATGACGGCGACGTCGCAACGGCAGCGTTCGCGGTTGTCTTCCAGAAACCGGTCGAGGTTATTGCTGCCGACTTCTTCTTCGCCTTCGATGACAAACTTGACGTTTACGGGCAGACGACCGGCCGTTTTCAGCCAGGCCTCGACGGCCTTGACGTGTGTGAACATCTGCCCTTTGTCGTCAGTCGCGCCGCGGGCGTAGAGTCGCCCATCGCGGACGGTGGGCTCGAAGGGGGGCGTGACCCACTGGTCGAGGGGGTCGGGAGGTTGGACGTCGTAGTGTCCATAGACGAGGGCGGTCGGCGCGCCTTCCGCGCCGGTCCACTCGGCGTAGACAATGGGGTAACCGTCGGTCGGGATAATTTCGCCGGCGAGGCCGGCGGATGAGAACTGGTCACAAACCCATTCCGCGGCGCGTTGCACGTCGCCGGCGTGGGCCGGTTGCGCGCTGACGCTGGGGATGCTCAGCAGGTCGATCAGTTCATCGACGAAGCGATCCGCATGTTCGGTGAGATACGTTTCGACGGCGGCAACCGAAGCTGTCACATCCATGATGGGCGGGATCCATTTCGGGGAGGGACGAGACTCCTGGGGGAGCGTCTCTTCAGTTGAGGATGTCGTCGTCGCCGAGAACGATCACTTCGTCGGAGTTGTCGGGTTCCTGTTGCCGGGGCTTTGCTTTGCCGGCGCCGTTGCTCGGTTTGGCGGGAGCCTTCATCTTGCGCCGGGTTTCTTCGACGACAAAATCCTGTCCCTCTTCGGGGATGGCAATCGGTTGCTCCCTGCTGAGAAGGTCTGGCGAGACGCGACGGATGCCGGGATGCGGGGCGTCGTCGGAGTCCGGTTGCGGCGGCGATGGCGCCCGCCCGGGTTGGGCGACTTCCAAGCGGTAGCCAACGTCGCCGATCCAGACTTCGTCGCCCGGCTTGAGTGTCGCTTCTTTCCGGGGTTCGCCTTCGTTGACCCGGATTCCATTCATGCTGCCGAGATCCCGGACGACGAACGAATTGTCGATTTGCGCGATGCAGCAATGCTTGCGGGAGACCTTGCGGCTGAAGGTGAGGACGACATCGCAATCGGGGTGCCGCCCGAAGAGCAGAATCGCCTTATCGAGCGCAATCGGCTCACCGCTGCTGAGCGGCGTAAGCATCATTTTCATGCTGCGAGCCTTGTTGAGGAGAGTGAGAGCGCATGCGGCCCCGGCCGACCGGATGCACCTATGTTATCACTGTTGCAGATGATATACATCGGAAAACGCGGCCGATTTGCCCGCCTGAGACGAATGTGCAGCGGGAACCGTTCTCGAGTCCGTTTCCTGATGTAGGCGTGGCGGATGGGGCTGATGGCTTCGTGATCGCCGGAACGGTGATTGAGTCGACACGGATAAGTGAATGCGCGATTCGCACGAATTGAACGTTGCTCGACAGGCGGCGCGAGCCGGCGGGGACGTTCTCTCGAGATGCTTCGGCCGCGGTGCGTCGGTGCGCAGCAAGTCGGCGAGCGTGGACCTGGTGACCGACGCCGATGTTGACGCAGAGAAGGCGATCGTTGACGTCATCCGCCGGGCGTGCCCGGATCATGCAGTGCTGGCGGAGGAATCCCTCGCAGAGACTTCGGAGGCGGAGCATCTGTGGATCGTCGATCCGCTGGACGGGACAACCAACTATGCACACGGGATTCCCCATTTCGCCGTGTCGGTCGCTTTCTATCGGCAGGGCGTTCCGGAATGCGGCGTGGTGTGGAATCCGATTCGCGATGACCTGTTTGAAGCGCAGCGGGGGGCGGGCGCTCTCCGCAACGGAGAATCGGTGCAAGTCGCTTCGAACACGCAACTGGACGAGGCGCTGGTGGGCGTCGGGTTCTACTACGACCGGGGCGCGATGATGGAGGCGACGCTGGCCGCCGTTGCCGACCTGTTTCGGCAGAACATCCACGGAATCCGCCGGTTCGGGACGGCGTCCCTCGATTTGTGCCATGTCGGGTCGGGCTACTATGGCGCGTTTTTCGAGTACGAGCTGTCGCCGTGGGACTTCGCCGCCGGACGGTTGTTCGTTGAAGAGGCGGGCGGCAAAGTCTCGACTTGCGCCGGCGAGCCATTGCCGGTGGAGAAGACGCATCTGCTGGCGACCAACGGAGCGTTGCACGACTCGGTGCTCGAGATCGTCAGGCGTCACTTACCGTGAACAAGGCGCCACACAAGGCGCGTAGGCAGGATTCTGTTCACGCGCCGGTCGAATGTGATTTCCGGCTGCGCTGCGCGAGGTAGGCTGAGAGCGCGGCGTCGAGGGGCGCGTCGGTTCGCAGGGTGCGATAGTCGACGGCGAGGTCGCCGCAGCGTCTCTGGAGGTCTCTCCGAAATGATTCGAATTCCCGGCGATAGGCTGCGGCGACCGTTCGCGCATCGACGAATTCGGCGCGCGGGATTTCCAGTCCGTGAAAGATGGTCGGTTCTTCAAAGGGAAAATCCTGCTCGGCCGGGTCGACCACCTGCAGGACGCTGACATCGTGCTTGCGGTGTCGCAGGTGCTTGAGGGCCTTTTCGAGCGAGGAACGCTCGGAGAAGAAGTCGCTGAGAACGACGATCAGTGAGCGATGCCGGATCCGTTCCGCGAATTCGTGGAGGGGTCGACCGACGTCGATGGAGTCTCCCGGCGGCTGAGATTCGGAATCGGCGGGCATTGGCGCTGAAGACTCGACCTCAAGCGATTCGAGGAGGTGGATGATCTGTTTGATGTGGCCGGGTTGACCGGCGGGGCGGACGACCTGATCGACGACGGAGTCAAATGTCGTCAGTCCGACGGCGTCCTGCTGGTTGAGGACTAGGTACGCGAGGGCGGCGGCGACATGCCGCGCGTAGTCCAGTTTGGAGAGCGGCGTGCCCTCGGATCGGTACCGCATCGAGTCGCTGACGTCGAGCAGGAGATGACAGACGAAATTCGTCTCCTGTTCGAATTGTTTGAGATAGTAGCGATCGCTCTTGCCGTAGACTTTCCAGTCGACGTAACGGAGGTCGTCTCCGGGGACGTACTCGCGATGCTCGGCGAATTCGACGGAGAATCCGCGGTGTGGGCTGTGATGCAGGCCGGAGAGGTAGCCCTCCACGATCCCGCGCGCCTTGACTTCCAGACCGGCCAGTCGTGCGAGCGTTTCGGGAAGGAGAAAGTTATCGGCGGGCATGCGGGAGTGTCAGAGACCCGGGGCGGGCCGGTTGGGAGAGAGACGGGGTCCGGGAACGCGATTCAGGCTGACCTGAACATGCGGGACAGCCTGCCTGAGTGGGCCGCCTCCGAACCGTCGGGGGGGACGGTTTCGATAAGCCGGCGGACGATCTCGTCGGGGGAGACGCCGTCGGCCTCGGCGTTGAAGTTGGTAATGATGCGATGTCGGAGGACAGCCGGCGCGACCTGGCGGACGTCATCGGTTGAGGCGAACTCACGGCCTTCGAGGGCGGCGTTGGCTTTGGCGCCCAAGATCAGATTCTGGCTGGCCCTCGGGCCGGCGCCCCAACTGACGTACTGTTCCACAAAGTCGGGGATGTCGCCCTGGTCTTTGCGGGTCAAGCGGACGACGGCGAGCGCATACCGGATGACATGATCGGCCGCCGGGATGGCGCGGACCGTGCGCTGTTGATCGAGCAATTCGTCTTGTGAGACGACCTGGCGGACCTGGGTGCGGGCCCCGGTGGTTGTCTGACGGACGATCTGGAATTCTTCGTCTTCGGTGGGGTAGTCGATCCGCACCTGGAGCATGAACCGGTCCTGCTGCGCCTCGGGGAGCGGATAGGTTCCCTCCTGTTCGATCGGATTCTGGGTGGCCAGCACGAAGAACGGTTTGGGCAGCAGGTGCCTCTGTCCGCCCACGGTGATCTGATGCTCCTGCATCGCTTCGAGCAGGGCGGCCTGCGTTTTCGGCGGAGTGCGGTTGATCTCGTCAGCGAGGACGACGTTGGCGAAGACGGGGCCTTTCAGGAATTTGAGTTCGCGGACGCCGGTCGAGCGGTCCTCCTGAATCACCTCGGTGCCGATGATGTCGGCCGGCATCAGATCGGGGGTAAACTGGACGCGGCTGAATGTGAGCCCGAGCGTGTCGGCCAGTGAGCGGACCATGAGCGTCTTGGCGAGACCGGGGACGCCGACCAGCAGGCAGTGGCCGCCCGTCAGCAGCGAGATGACGAGTTCCCGGACGACGGCGTCCTGTCCGACGATGACCTGGTGCAATTCCGTCGCGATCCGTTGACCGGCTTCCTGCAGACGCTGGACCGACTCGACGTCGATCTCCGTCTGCTCGGGATTCGTGGTCGGATCGGTCACGCCGTGCTCCTGAAACGGTGCGGGGTGGACGACGCTGTGTGCGTCGGGATTGCTTGCGGGTCTCCTTCTGATCTTAGCGACACGGGGGTGTCTGTTGCACTCCCATATGACGCGCGCAGTCTTGCCTCAGCCCAACCAGTTACGAGCGGCAGGTGTGTGAGAGCCCAGCGCAGGCGTCGCCCGCAACCCAACCCCGTAGCGCACGCAGCCTTGCGTGCGTCCCGTTGATCGCAGAGGTGGTTGACGCACGCTGGCAGCGTACGCTACGGGCAAACGCAAGAATTTGCGCAGGACAACAAGATTCTGCACGTTAGTAGCACGGGGGCGCCGCGTTTCGGGAGGCGATGATGCGATTTCGCCGGCGCTCACCTCAGCCGATGAGGCGCGCGACGCATTGACCGAAGACGAGGGTCAACGCCACGACGGCGCCGATGCTGGCGGTGACGACGGCCGTGGTGCCGATCTTGGCGGTGTCGCGCAGTTCGGACGGCAAATGCCGGCCGAATTGACCACAGAGGACGCGGAGCATCTGGTTGAAGATCTCGGCGGAGAGGACGACGGTGATTGCGAGGATGGTGATCGCCCACTGGGTCACGTTCAGGCCCAGGACCAGGCCGGCGGCGACGATGCCGCAGACGATAAAGAGATGGACAAACAGCGTTCCGTCAGCGCGGATGCCGAGCCGCAATCCGCCTTCGGCTTCGACGAGTCTTTCGCGCCAGGCCGAGCGACGCGCGGAGGACTCGCGCGCCCGTGCGGTGTCCGCGGGAACGCGGGGGCGGTCGATCGTTCGCGAGGCGGTGACTGGGGGTTCGTGTTGTTGTGTCGTCGAGGCCACTCGGGTGCGTCCTCAAATTGTCCTGGGTTGGAGGGGAAGCAGTTGCGAAGAGTAGGGCGACGTCAGGCTGCTATTGGATTCCCAGGAGGGAGCTGAGTTGGGTTGAACCGGGGCCGTATCCGCCGAGGCGCGGCTCGATGGAGAGGCCGATCCCGACGTTGTTCCGGCTGTGGTCGTATCCGAAGCCGAAGTGAAGCAGCGCGTATTCGCCGATCCTGGAGATGGTGAACGACTGGCCGCGATCCCGGCCTTCGGCAACGTCGAAGGACGTTCCAAACGTGGAGACCCATTTGGGACTCATGGCGTAGCTGTAACTGGCGGCGATCAACTGGCTGTCGATCGGTCCCACACTGATCTGCCGGAATCCGAGGTAGATGCTGCCGCGGGTGCTGCGCTGGCTGAGGATGCCGACGCTCCACAGTTCCTGGCCTCCGTTGAAGACGTCGTACAGGGCATCGGCGAGAAGGACGGTGCGTTCTCCGACGTACCAGTTGTATCGGCCGCCGAGCAGTCCGAAGTCCTCTCCGAAGTTGTCTCGATCGGCGTCGGGGAAAAAGCTGGCTTCGAGATCGAGCGTCATCCAGTCCTTGATGCGCGGCCGGGCGGGCGGCCCGACTTTGGTCTGCCACCGGTGCCGCCAGCCGAGATTGAGAACCTGCATGTCGTCGACGAGTTCGTGATACGGTGCGGTGACGTTTCGGCCCGCTCCCGAGCGGACGGCGTAGAAGCGGGGGTCGAACATCGCGGGGAGAACGCCCCCGTACTCGAGCAGAATGAAACGCTCCCGGAACCTTTCCTGGGCGTTGTCGTCGAACTCGTTGTACTGCGCGATCGTGGAGAGAGGTTCGTCGGAGTTGGCGTAGTAGTAGTCGAAGTCGAAGATCATCTTGTGGGCGAGTCCGTTCAGCCCGAGAATCGAATTGCGGATGTCGGGGCGGACGGTCCACGCCATCACGCTGCCTTTGACGCCGGCGCTCCCGTACAGGCGGGTGAGTTCTCCGCCGGTGATGTCCTCCTGCCAGTGCGCGGCTTCTCCGAGCACGTAGGGGACGATGTTGACGGGACCGACGTTGAGCGGCAGGTTGAGTTCGTGGCGAGTCATGGCGACCGTGCCGTTGACGTTGGGGAAGATCGGCAAGCCGCTGTTGGGATCGATAATCGGCGTGAAGGGATCGGACGGGTCGGAGGGCGGTTCGGCCGGCCGGATGTGTCCATAACCGATCGATGAGTGGGAACTCCACGTGAGCCAGTTGTTGAGGAGAGGTTCGCCGAGAATGGTGAGATCGAGCTTGGGAAGCCAGTTGGTCTGGTTGGAGAAGTCGTTCAGCCGTCCACGGACGAGGCCGGAGATCGTCAGGTTGTCGTACTGGTGGTTGAGTCCGACGAGCGTTTCGTAGTCTTTTCCGGTGTCCCAATCGCGTTCGTAGTACTGTTCCAGGAAGTTGCGGTCGCTGAGGAATCCGAGTTCGGCGGTGAGCCAACTCCCGTTGGCGACGTCGGTCCGATGCCTCCAGAGCGCTCGGCCCCGGTTTTCGTCGGGAACGGCGAGATTTCTGCGGCCGAGGCCGAGATTGTCGCGTCCGCCGTCGTGGAGGTAGTAAAGGTTTCCGAATCCTTCGTGATGAGCCGGCGCGCCGATGAGGGCGGCTTCGAAGTCGTAGTCGACGAGCGTTCCGACGGCGGGGCCGCGCTCGGAGAACCCGTCGAGTTGCAGATTCCAGTCGACGCCCTGCGGGAGTTCGAGACCGAAGAGTCCTTCGAGGTTCCAGATTGACTGGACGGAGAGGCCGAAGATGCCGTCGTAACCGAATTTCAGCCTGCGGAGCGGAACCTGCGGATCCTCGGCGGGGGCGGAGAGGTAGGGGGCGTAGAAGACCGGGGTGTTCTCAATGTAGAGGCGGTTGTTGAGGCTGGTGACCCACAGGTCGCTGGCTTCGGCCTGGCCCGTGAAGGGGTTGAACGCCGGTCCGTCCGGGCGGGGGCGTTCTTCAAGATAGATGTCGCTGGCTTCGAGGCGGAAGCCGGGTTGCCCCAGTTGGCTGGTTGTGACCCAGGCGTTGCGGGCGTGCAGGCTTGATTCCGACAATTGCCGCACCTGTTGCGCGCGGACCCGCAGGAAGGACTGGAGCTGCGGCACGAATGCGCGGACTTCGGCGTTCATGAGGAGTCCGCGACGTTCCCCCACGTTGTAGAACGCGTGCGTGGCGCGGGCCTCGCTGAGTCCCTGGCGGACGATGATGTTTCCCTCCAGATAGACCTGGAGCGGCGTATTCGCGTCGACGTTGAAGTTGAGGCCGGTTGCGAAGTCGTCGACCCGCTGTGCGTCGGTCCAGATCACGGCGCTGTCGGCGGTGAGGTCGATCGTCGTCAGCACGGTCGCCCCGTTGACCATGACGGGGACATTGTCGACGACGATGTTGACGCCTCGGGTGAGGGTGATAATCAGTTCGGGGGGGACGGAGTCGGAGACGCTGGTATCGACCGTCAGGCGTTGGCCGAGGTAGCGGGGGTTGACTGAGACGTGCCGCTGCAACGGAATGGGCTGGAGCCCCGGGGTGGGCGTGAGGAGCGGGCCCTCGGACTGGGCAGGCACGATGTACTGTGTGGGCTGGAGCGCCGTGCGGTGCGTTTCCTGCTGTCTTGCTGCGGCCCGCAGAAAGAGGGGATCGCTTGCCCCTGAGATCTGCCGGGAGGTCTCAGGCAGGCTGACGCCCGAGGCGGTTTCCAGCTTGAGAAACATCGAGTGCTGCTGATCGCTGCGATACGGCCACGCGATGCGGGCCTCTCCCTCCATGTAGACCGTCAAGCGCTCGGTGCGGCCGGCCTGTACGGGAGGGGAGCGCCAGATGACCATCTGCCGAGCCGTCAGCGTCATGTCTCCCTGGAGGACGCTGCAACGGCCTCTCAGCAAGAGAGTTTCGACGCCGTCATCCGCCTGCCACTTCTGGACAAACTGGGCGGAGACGGCGATCGGGTCGGTTTCGGCCGGGGCGGCGGTTTCGACCGGCAGCGATTCATCCTGCGCGACCGTCAAGGGAGGATCGTCGACAACGCGCAACTGGGCGCACGTCGGTCGTGTGGTCGCCGCGAACAGGCAAACCAACACTCCGATCCGCGTCACTCGAAAGCGCGTGGACTTCGGAAGCGACACTCAGTCTCTCTCAATCGGGAAGCCGGCTGACGGGCGTCAGCGGCTCCGTTTGCGCCTCAAGGCGGTCAATGGCGTGGGAATGTCTTGGAGGGGAACGTGGTACGACGAGCGGCCGCGGACCCTGATGAGTTCAGGGGCGGTGAAGCTGACAAAACGGCAAGGTGTGCTTGATGTTGCGTCGCGAAGGATGGGGCCGGGCCGATACGTCGAGACGGACCGGAGGACCGCAGCGGAGAACGAATCCGGGCGGCCGATTCGCGAAAGGGGGCGGATTATAGGGGCGAGATCGACGGAGAGTCAATAAGGGTCCGGCGGTGGTTCTCACCGCGGATTGTGCTCGCAACTCATTCCCCTTACGGGGCTTGCGCGGCTCGAGTGGAGATAGTGGCGCGGCCGCAGCTCAACGTTGGCTCGATGCCAACGGTTGCGGGGCGCGCAGTGCGACTGTTGAATCGGTCCGCGCCGCTCTGTGTCAGCCGGTCAAATGCCCGAACCCTGCCACCGCTGGAATTCTTCGAGCAAGCTGGCGCGAAGGCCTTCATACTGGGGGTCGACCCAGACTTCATCCATCGGAAACTCGTCTGGAATCGGTTGGCCGAGAACGTCCTGGAGGATGTGGCGCCAGATAATAATGGCCTTGAGGGCGTCTTCGACGAGATCGGCTTCGTCGGAGAGAAGTCTGCTGGAACCGTCCTCACGGCGATATTCGGGGTTGTCGATCACGGTCTGGAGCTTTTCGAGGCCGTCATAAAACGTGTCGCGGGCCGCGAACATGTCCTGCTCTTCACGGAACTGGACTCTGCCGTCCGCAAAGGCTTTCCGTGCGGCGGCCAGTTCGGGCGTGCGTTCGACGCTAGCGCGAAGTTTCCAGTAGCGATAGTTGACCATGTCCTCGTAGCGGCCCTGCCAGTAGATTTTGAAGTCGAGGCTGTAACCCTCCTCTTCGCCTTTTCTCTCCAACTCGTCGTGGGTCCATTCAAACCGGATGACGCCGCCGGGCGTCGGAAAATCGGTTTGCCCGTACTCCTGCGTCCACCCTCGGTAACTTTCGGCCCACGCCTCGCGGGTGACGTCGCCGAACTTGTTCTCGTCCTGACGGGCCGAGGCGTAATCCATCTGTGAACGATAGGGATACATGACGAAAAGCGGTTCGCCCATTTTGTGCTGCTCGACGCCGGGCAAGCGGTAGACCTCGTTGGCTGCTTCGTACTTCTGTTTGGCGACGAGGTAGTTGTCGAGCCGGTCGGGATTGATCTCGGTGTCGGGTCCGCCTTCCCAGCGTTCGGTGTCGGGGTCGACAAGGAAGAATTCGCGGAATTCCCTTCTTTCGTCGGACCGACCGAGTTTCTTTCCATAGAAGTCGCCGAGGTCGTGCCGCATCTCGGGCACGCGCTCGTTCCGCGCGACGCCGCGTTCCAGGAACTTGATGCCCTTCTTGACCCAGAAGTAGCGGTCTTCCACCGCATCGCATTCGGCGGAGACATTGTAGCTCAGGTTCCAGGCCTGGAACTTCCAGACGGACTGGAAGTGCGGCTGCAGGCGGATGATCGATTCGACGGTCGAATTGAGTTCCGACCAGCGTTTCTTTTCTTTCAGTTCATCGGCCTCCATCCAGAGCAGATTGGCGGCGACGCCGCGCAGTCCGAGCAGAACGAGATTCATTGTCGCGCTGGCGGGGTCGACTTCGCCGAAGCTGACTTCCCCCAACCGGTATTTCTGGCGGGACTGCGCAATCATCCCCCCGCCCTGGCCGCCTTCGGCGGCGGGTCGTCCGAGAAAGACGATCGGGACGGCGAGAATGGCGATGCCGACAAAGTAAACGAGCTTGCGTTGTGATGAAGTGAGATTGTTCATTTTGCCTCCAGCTCTCGCAGTTGCAGACTGAAATATCCGAGAATAACACAGGGAATGAGATAACCGAGGACCGTGAGGATGGCGGGGACGATGGCGGCCCCTGCGTCCATCCACGGCACGTCGAATCCGTTCGCCACGAAGACGGTCATGTCGAAATGTTTGAAGTTGGGAATGATAAACTCAGCGATCTTCAGGCCGTTGAAGATGTGGGTGTCGAGATACTGGATGACGCGGGTGGCGTCGTTTTCGGGAAGCGGCGACTGGACGTTCATTTGTGTCACGAGCCGATAGCAGGCTTCCAGCATTCCTCCGCCCAGCACTCTGCCTTTTTCGTCCAGTTGCTGTAGCTGGTTTTCCATGTAGGAACGCATCGGATGTCCGAGGATGACGAGTCCGAATGTCAGCAGGGTTGCGACGGGGCCTTTGAGGAAGCAACTGGCGGTGGTCCCGATGATGCAGACGAGAACAACCATCAACCACAACCCGAAGATGGCCTTGAAGTATCCGACGGCGAACGGTTTGTCCGCGAGCCGGATGAACAGGTCGGTATTGGCCGCACCGATGTACTGTCCGTCGTCTTCACAACTGAGTTCGATTCTGAGCTTGCCGTCCTCCACAAGATCATCGAAGAGGTCGACTTTTGAACCGTCTTCATCGAGGCCGACCGTCCGCGAAAGTTCGCGAGGGATGTCGATGATCGGCTTCTCCTGATCTTTTCGGGCGGCCCGTTCGCCGCTGAATTCCTGCACTTCGAGTCCGGCTCCCCGTTGCGGATACGGGACGTCCAGGCCTTTTTCCTCATTGACGAGATGGAGGCGGAAGCGGACTCCTTCGTCGATGCGGCCCTTGTGCGAGCGAAAGGCCTCGAAACTGTATTCCATCCGCAGTTCTCCCTCGTCGTTGAGGTAGGATTCGTCGACTCCTTCGAAGATCCAGACGGCGCGCGACTTGGTCTGTCCCTCGATGAATCCACGATGCTCCCACATGTCGCCGACGTTGAGTCCCTTGCCGGTCTGTCCGTTCCGATCGAGGAAGAAGAAATCTTCGAGGTCGCAGTAGACCGGAACACGGGCGGTCAATTGAGGTTTTGATCGTTCGGGCACAACTCGCTGGATCCAGATCAATCCGAGCAAAGCGACCACGAACAGGATGAACGAGGTGAGCAGCGAGTAGCCGAGCATCCGGCCGATGACGATCTCGCTGCGATGGACCGGTTTGGTGACGACCGTGTGCAGAGAACGGCTCTTGATGTCGGCCGGCAGTCCCCAGCAGGAGAGGAGAAGGGCGACCGGAATGAGCACCCAGCGAATCGAGGTCATGACAAAGCTGACGAACGGTTTCGCCGGCATGTCCTGGCCGGGGGACTGCAAGAAGAGATTGCCCGCGGCGAAGAGCGAAACGAAAACGAACAGCACCAACAGGGTGCGCCGAGACAGCGACTCCTGGATCGTGAGTCTGGCCAGGGCGCCGATCCGCCGGACGGACAGGCTTGTCAAGTCGCTGAAACCGCGTTTGAGAGCGGCGAAGACGAGCGCCGGGGCCCGGCGACCGGCGAGAAACAGCGCGACGACCCCTCCCACAAACAGCGCGATCAACGCGGCGGCGCCGATGACGAGCAGCCACTCGACAAGCGCCGCGGTCACATGATATGGCTGGCTTTCGTAGTCCATGATCTGTCAACGTCCCGTGAACACGAGGAAAAGAAATCAGTCGTTGTTGGGAATCGAACGAACGCAGTTCGCCGATCGCCGTTTACACCGCGCCGGACTTGTCCTGTCCGGGCGCTTCTCCGGGGGCGAATCGACGTCCCGGGCGTTCGCGGCTCTCCTTGACTGTCTTCAGGAAGAGTTCCTCGAGCGTGGTCGTGGGATGCGACACGTTCTTCAGTTGCGCGCCGTGTTTCTTGAGAACCTCCTCGATTTCCTTGACCGCATCGTCTTTCAAGGTCGAGGTGAGCAACTGGGTCTCTTCGTTGCTCTGCAAGAGTTCACTGACGTTGCCGATGACCTTCAATTCGCCGGCGTAGAGAATCGCGATGCGATCGCAGACATCCTGAACGTCGGCGAGGAGGTGGCTGCACATGACGACGGTCTTACCCTCCTCGCGGAGCTTGAGGATCATGTCCTTCATGTCCCGCGTGCCGAGGGGGTCGAGGCCGCTCGTCGGTTCGTCCAGCAGGACGAGTTCGGGGTTGTTGATGAGCGCCTGGGCGAGGCCGATGCGGCGCGTCATGCCCTTGGAATACTCCTTGAGCTGGCGCCGGCGGGCGTTTTCGAGGCCGACCTGCTTGATGAGAGCGTCCCGCCGTTCCTTCCTCTGGGCGGCCGGCATGTCAAAGAGCTTGCCGTAGAAATCGAGCGTCTCGTCGGCATTCAGAAACCGGTAGAGATACGATTCCTCGGGCAGGTAACCGATTCGCTCATTCTTGCCGACGTCATGGGCGGGTTCGCCGAGCACGGTCACTTCTCCCTCCGTGGGGAAGAGGAGTCCGAGCAGCAGTTTGAGCGTTGTTGTTTTTCCGGAGCCGTTCGGCCCGAGCAGACCAAAGACCTCCCCTTTTCGGACATCGAGGCTCAACGAGTTGAGCGCCTGAACTTTTTTTCGACCCCAGAAATCGCGATAGACCTTGGAAAGATTCCTGACCTGAATGACGGACTCGGCTGTCATCGAACCCCCTGAGCGGCTGGCTGCGCACCGCCTCTGCTTGCAGACGGAATCCGGTCACGGTGTCTGCGAGTTGAGGTGGAACTGCGGAAAACAGAATGAACCGGTGAACAAGAACGCCAATACGAAACGACCGGCAAGAAAACAGCGCTTGCCAGGTACGAACCTTTGATGAACGAACCACTTACGCGAACGGGACTCCGTCTGTTGGGGGAAATGAGGCAGCAGGCTCAGTTCCCCGAGTGCCCTGTCAGGACTTTGTTGTCGGGTTGGCTGCACGGCACGTTCGCACGAAACCCAGTGGGCTTCATGTTTCCATGAGAACCGCTCGACCCCAAACACCTGAATTGACGGAAGGTACGCAATTCGCGATAGCCCTTCACTTTAAGACGGTCCTTGAGCGGAATCAAGTTGCGGCGCGGTGAGCGGACCGGATCGCACGCATTCTCGCGATGGCGCGTCCGGCCAGTTGTCATCGCCGTCCGGGAGCCCCCCCTTGCGAGGACCGTGAAACTGTTCCGCTCAGGCGATCCTCAGGCATGGTACACACGCAGAGACCGGTCGGCGACCGCCCGTTCTAATCGCGAATGTTGATTTGTCGCAACTTGTTCGACGCGAGTGTGTTGTGGCCAAACCGCTGGCTCCTGGTCTCGCGAGATCACGACGTCTTGGTCGAAATCTAAAAACCCGCGATGCGACTCGCCGCGTCAATCACTCGTCATGGGCGACTTGAGGCGCGCAATCGATGAGCGCCATGACGGCGAACGCGGTGCCGGCGTGCGTGATGAAGTGCTCGCTGTCAGTTTTCAGCGAACGGGTGAACCAGCGACCGCTTTCGCGCTGGTTCTGTTTCAGCCAGGCGATCCCCCGCAGGATCCGCTCGTCGTCGGGCTCAACACCGGCGCGGCGGAGGATGTAAAGCACGAATCCGGTGCCATAGCCGTCACTCTGGTCAACATTCTGGGGGGTTCCATCCTCCCGCTGCCAGTCTCCGAGCGACGAGAGGCTCCAACCGCCGTCTGCGTGCTGCAATGCGGAGAGCTGCCGGACGCACTGGTTGCGATCCTCCTCGGAGAACAACTCCGGGAGATAGCTGCCGGCCCAGAGAAGCATCGCCTGGTGGTGGAGCGTCGGGGGAGGATTGCCAGCCAGATACTTCTGAATGCCGGCCAGACCTCGCCGGGCCTGCTCCGTTTTCGCGTAGTCGTCCGGCGCCACGGCGACGGCGAGGGCCGCCAGAGTGACTCCATAGTCATCGTCGGACTCCATGGGCGGCCAGTCACAATCGAGCCAGGACCAGCCTCCGTCTTCGCGTTGCAGCGTCCACATGCGGTCCAGAGCGGTGCGCGTGAGCGGATCGAGTTGCCCGGTCGTATGCGCGTCGTTGAATGCGAGGGCTGCGGCTGTGGCGACGACTTCCGCATCCCAGCGAGGCCCCTTTTCGGGCCAACGCGTGGCGACAAGCTCCTCGGCGAAACTGCGGACCGTCTCGTGGGATTCGTCGTCGGCCGACACCAGCGGACGGGCGTAGAGGTAGGAGTAGTTGGTATGGCAGGTGAAGCACTGCCGCTCTTTCTGCCAGTTGAGCGAAGCCGAGTCGAGAAAGTGCACGGCCCGGTTCATCGAGAACTCGTCGGCGATCGGTTCGGTCGCCTCATTCGCACCGGGATCGACGACATTCGAAAGCGTCACCGGCTCGGTTGGCGCAGGCTCGGCGGCACAGAGCGAGTTCAGGGTCGTTGTGACGGCAAGGCATGCGGTCGCAGCGAAGTGCTGAGGGTTCATTGCTTCGTCTCCGCTTTCGTTGCGGGAGAATCTGTCGTTTACACACATCTCTCGATCCCCATTCGAGTGACTCTCCGCGAGATTCGAATGGAACGCGGATGGCCACGGATGGGACCGATTTTCACTGATTGCAGTATTGTATGTTGCCGCCATACGCGGCTGAATCGATGCGCTCTCGGCGCTGCCGCCTCTTGAGGAATTCTCCGCGAAATCCGTGCTGATCCGCCAAATCCGCGGAAATCCGTGTCCTATTCGAGAATCCCCTCGGCCCGGTTCCTCGGCACCGGGCCCCACCCGAGTTGTGGGTCACTGACAGGGCTCGGAGTGGCCTGCCAGGCTTTGTTTTCCCGTTTGCTGAACCGCGAATCCGCACGAACCGCTGCACGATTCGTGCTCCCGCGAGAACTGCTCAACCGCAGGAGCCTGAACTGACGCACCAGTAGATTATCCGATCGTCATCGGAATCGACAGCATGCATGCGAAGACAGGAAGTTTGCGGAAGTTGAGTGGAGCGTGTGCGCGTGGAAAGCCGTCTTGGCGGGATTCGCGAGCCCCCTTAGAATGCGATCCGATTCTCAGACCGATTCCGGTCGTCTTCCCCAACACTCTCACCATCACTTCGACAGGAGGCCCGTGCGAACACGGGCGTCTGCTAGAGCATGACTCCGTCTCGTGTTGTATTGACTCGCCTGTTGACGGCGGCGCTGCTCTTGTGCGCCGGGACGGGGTGCGTGAGCCGCCGGTTGGTGATTCGGTCCAACCCTCCGGGGGCATTGGTCGAGTTGGACGGCCGGCAAGTGGGGCAAACGCCGTTTTCGACGGACTTCACGTATTACGGCACGCGCGAGGTCAAACTGTCGATGCCGGGCTACGAAACCTTGACGGTTCAGCAACCGGTGCGTGCGCCGTGGTATCAGATCTTCCCGCTGGAGTTCGTCTCGGACAACCTGTTGCCGTTTCGTGTGACGGATCGGCGGGACTTCACGTATCAGTTGCAGCCGCGGCATCCGGCACTGGACGATCAGGACCAGTTGCTGCAACGGGCACGGGGGTTCCGTTCGCAGTCTCAGGTCGGTCGCTGAGGCGGCGCGGAGCCACAACGTGAATCTCGCGGTTGTGCCGGTGGAACGCTCCCCTGCTTGTCGCGGCGAAACGGTCAGCCTCCCGCTTCGGCGATCTTCCGCAAGAGATTCGCCTCGAACTCGTCTCCCCGGTCCTTGTAGGGGCGGTGTTCGAGATACCACTCGCCCCATTTGCGGATCAATTCAGCGTGCCAGGCGGCGATCGCGCTGCTGCGCTGCTCGGCAGTGGCGTCTTCGGGCAGATCCTCGAAGGGGTCGGCTGCTTCGCCCAGGCCGGTCGGTTTGCGCGACAGCCAGCAGAGCGCGTTGCGGGCCTCGATAATCACTCCGAGGTCCTGGTCGTCGAGAGCTGTGATCAGATGTTTGGCGAGGCTCAAGTCGTTTGTGCGGCCGAGCGCCCAGACGGCGGTGCGGCGGACCTCGGCGTCGGGATGTTGCACGTATTCGACGAGGAGATCCTTCCGCTCGATGAGCGCTTCCTTGTCTCCGATCTGCACCTGCTTGACGATCTGTTCCTGAACTTCTTCGATCGTGAAGTCCCCGGCGGCGCTGAGTTTGTCGAGCAGGTCGTCGAGTTCGGCGAGCGGCTGTTTCGGCTTCTCGCCGCCCAGCCCATCGAACGAGAGGCCGCGGCCGCCCTTCTGCAGTCCGCCGCCGATGGGATCCGCCGGGACGGGAGTTCCAACGACTTGCGCCGTCGAACGGGTGAGGAACAGGACGGCGAAGGCGGTGTTGACGCCGACGCCGACGTGCGCCGAGGAGCCCCAGCCCCCGTCATCCTCCTGGGTCTGGATGAGGTAATCGGCGCAGACGTTGAACCAGTCGGCCTCGCCGATCTTCGGCATCCTGGCCAGCGCAGCCATTCGCTCGAGTGAGTAGTAGTAGTAGGCGTCATAGCCTGGGGCGTCGTTTTCTGGTCTGAAGCGGGGGACGATCCAGTTGTAAGCGGCCGCAAGCAACTGCCCTGTGGCCGGTGGAATCTTGCCCTGCGGCCTTTCGTCCGAGTCAGTGTCGTCGACCTCGGCGACGTCGACCTTTTCCAAGACGCCGAACCGGACGTTTTCGTCGTCTTTTTTCGCGGCCCCGGCAGGTTGCGCGATTTTCGGATCAGTGATGTCGGGCAGATTCCCCGGGTTGAGGTGCATGAGGGCGATGTAAGTGCTGCCGACCGCATTGATCGTCATGTTCAATGTGGAGCGTCCTGCTCCGAAACCGTGGTCCGTTCCGGGGACGTATGCGAATCCGCCGTCGCGATTCTGACGGCCGATATGCCATTCGATCGTGCGTTCCCAGACTGTCGGGTCGATTTCCACGCCGGCCCTCGCGGCCGCCCACAAGCCCAACATTGCGTACTGGGTCACACTGGTATCGCCGGCCGACGGTCCGCGAGGGTGTCCCGGGGGATAGTCCCATGCGCCGGAGGAGAGTTGATAACTGAGGATATAGCGTGTGATGGCGGCCAGTTGTTCCTTGTACGGGTGAACGAACTCCAGGTACGCCGGGTCGCTCTGGTCAGGAATCTTCACGGCGTCCGCCAACAGCATCGCATCGACGCCGGCCTCGTACAGTTGAATGTGCACCGCGCTGGGAGGTTCGTACGCACCGTCCTGAATTTTGGCCAGGACCGCGTCCACGGCGGCGCGAATCGCGGGTGAAGCCGGAGGCTCCTTGGCCTTGATCAATGCGACGGCGATCAAGCTTTTCTGGCCGCCGCCGCTCTTGTCGATCTCCGAGCGCAGGAGGTTCGTCCCCTTGGTGATCGCCTGTTGGACCTGAGCCTGATCGGCCGCCGCGGCCGGCCCCGGTCTCATCCAACTGACGATGAGAGTCCCAAGCAGAAAAGCACGCAGTGAGGCGCGGCGAATGTCCATGGGAGGCGATCCGGATGGCGAATGGGAGTTGCGCGAGCGATGTTTTCTCATCGTACCCGCCTGCACGCAGCAGTCAAAGGGGCGTTCGACGACGGCCGAAGATTTCGCCCGCGTCGACCGTCCTCTCAACGGGGGAGGTGGACGCTATGGACGGAACCAGGGGGTGCGGCCAGCACTTGAAGCGACTCCAGCTCACCCTCCAGGGCGTAACCGTTGAGTTGCAGCAGGTCAAACCGCGCCGCCGGCGGGCGGTCTGCCGGCCAGGCCAATTCATGCACCGGACTGGGGCCGAAGTCTCGGCCGATAAACTGCAATTGCAGCACGGGGGGGGCGCTGACGGAGTCGGCGGTGAGTCGGATCAGCAGGAGCGGTCGAGATTCCGGGGACCACCGGGCGTCGACGGCGAACTGCTCAAGCGGCTCGTCGGATGAGCCACCCGGTTCAGTTTCAGATTGGCTGACAGTCGTCGCGTTCGGAATCGGCTCCAGTGAGAGCGCGTGTCCAGCGGGGACGTCCCCCACCGTCGTCCCGAGAATCTGGGGAGTACTCAACACCAATTCGCGTAGAGTTTGATTCGACTTGAGTTCCTCCAGAAATTCCGGACTGACGGCATCCCTGAGGGAAGGGACCGCCCGCACTCCGCGCGGCAGCGGACCCAAGCCGCGCTGATGCTGGACGAAGTCGAGTTGTTCGGGTCGATCGGCCAGGACGCCGTCGAACGTCGACAGCGGCGGTTGTTCGCCCCAGACAAACTCCAGCGCCGGAAAGCGGCGACAGAGGATCGCGCCCTCGCAGTCGGGGAGCGTGACTGTGGCTGACCGGCGCCGCAGCGGTTGGACGATTTCCCGACGGAGCGTTTCGACGGCTTGCCGCTCCTGCCGGTGTTCGCGGAGCAGGCTCCAGCGGGAGGCGTCGACGTTGAAGAACGGCGCGCCGCTGAAACAGAGGAGATTGCCGCCCATGTGGGCCGTCCAGGATGCGGCCACGAAGAGGACGACGATTTTGAGTAACAGAACGGATCCATTTCGCGTGAGGCCGTCGCAGACGCAGGCAAGGACGAGGCAGAGCCAGAAGAAGGCAGGACCGGTGTATTTGGCAGGCCAGATGAGATCGTATTCCGCGGAGGGGCGGCCGAGACAGATCATCAGGGCCACGCCTCCGGTGGTGATGAGCAGGCCGAACAGCCGCCAGCGCAGCGGTCGGTCGAGGCGCCGGGCGGCGGCGGCAATCAATACGGACAGGGCGATGAGTGAGGCCGTGAAGCCGACCTCCAGCAGGCCGAATTGCGCAAGATGGTGGGGAAACGGGATGACCAGAGAGAGCGTGACCGTGCCGAGAAACGACCAGAGCTGCACCGCGATCAGTGCGGGGGTGGGGGACGCGGCGGCTGTTTCGAGCAGCCCCGTGTTTTGCGGAAGTGAATAGACGTAGGCGTCGAACAGCGCTGCTGAGATGACGCCCACGCCGAGTGCGACGAGTGGTCCCGGATGCTTGATCGCCCTCGCCGCTCCGGCGGAGGATCGATTCCCGATCATGTCGCACAGTGCAAAGGACGCGACGGCGCACGGGACGTAGAATCCGCTGACATTCATCCAGCAGGCGGCGGTTGCGCAGGCGGCGAGAAGCCAGAGCCAGCGGCCGCGACGGGTGCCGACCCAGCAACACCAGGCCCAGAGCGCGGTCGCACCGAGAGTGGCGATCTGCATGTACTTCTGCAGGATATAGTCGCCCGTCGTGAATTGACCCCACAGGGTCCAACCGACGCATAGCAGCACTGCGAGCAGGACCGGCGTGCGACGGACACCCGCTTCGCGGAGCAGCATCACGCCGGAGAGGAGCATCGCGGTGAACGAAAGCAGGACGGCTGCGTTGTACGCAGCCGGCCATACCCCAAACAAAGTGCGCATCGCGCGGAGTTCCAGCCTGAGCAGGGTGATGACGTGGTCATTGTGGGTTGTTGTGAGCAACTCGCGCCAGGAGAGATGCAGGTCGTCGTTGAGCAGCCAGAAGTCGTCGGCTGCGAAGTAGCCCCAGATCAGCGAGGGGGCGTCGTGCAGCAGGACCAACGCGCCGATGACGACGACCCAACGACGCCATTCCCGCCCCGGCGGCACCGGCGCGCTATCGAGTGCCAGCGCACTCCGAGAGAGCCATCGCTCGGCGCGGGAGCCGAACCGCCAGGACACCCCGGCGATCGTCAGGCTGAACAGGCCGAAAGCGAGCAGAACGCCTCGAAGCAACGGCGCGAGTTCCCGGACGGTGCGACCCTCTCCGACAATCATCAGTTCGGCGAGCGAGTCCGTGGGAATGGCGGCCAGCGCAAGGCATGTGCCTCCCATCAAGAAAGTCAGCAAGCCGACAAGCGGAAACGGAGTCAGTCGGCCGCTGTTCGACATCGAGCGAATCATGGTGTCAGGCAGCGACAGCGGTGAAGACGACCCGCGGCCACGCAGCGGGTCATTTGATGCTACGCCATGCGGTGTGACGGCAACAATGAGGATGAGGCCGGGGTTCCCGCGGGGCCGAGCGGCGGGAGCATGTGCTACATTGTCCGGGTGAAGTTCCCTGAGAGATTGACCGTCACGCGGCGACCGGGCCCGGACTGCTCTCGCCTGCCTTTGTTCTCAGTGAGACCTTGATGCCGGAGTGCGACCGAACCGCCGACTACGAGAGTTCGACGTCGCGTCGCTCCCGTCTGCGGCGACTGGTGAACCGGTTCGAGGTCGACCGGGCGACGTTCTATGCAGTTTCGGCCCGCGCGTGGCAGGTTGCTGCGGGGCCGGTTTCGATGGTGGTGATTGCGCTCTGGTTCCGTCCGGAGTTGCAGGGTTACTACTACACGTTTGCGAGCCTGCTTGCGATTCAAGGGTTGGTGGAACTGGGGCTGCACGTTGTGATTCTGAACGTGGCCAGTCACGAGTGGGCGCAACTGTCGCTTGAACCGGACGGAGCTGCGGCCGGGGACGAAGGAGCGAAAACGCGGCTGGCCCAACTCGTCCGGTTTGTGACGCGGACTTACGGTTTGATTGCGCTGGTGTTTGTGGTCGTTGCGGGCGTCGCCGGATTTCTGCTCTTTCGCGGACGTCCTGATGATGGCGTCAACTGGTCCGCGCCGTGGCTGACGCTGGTGGTGATGAACGGGGGAGTGGTCTGGCTCTGGTCGCGGACGGCGGTGTTGGAGGGATGCAACCAGGTCGCCGTTGTGCACGGCGTCCGGTTGGCGCAGGCGATGACGGGGAGCGTCGTCGTCTGGAGTTGCATCGTACTGGGGGCCGGGTTGTGGGCGCTGGTTGCCTCGGCGGCGGCGCGGCTAATCTGGGACGTCTGGCTGGTCTTCGTCAAGCATGGACCATTCTTTGCATCCCTCAGGAATACAAGCATCGGTGAAAGCAACAGGCTGGACTGGCGGACCGACATCTGGCCGTTGCAGTGGAGGGTGGCGACGCGGGCGATTGTGGGGTATTTCGCGCTGAATCTGTTCACTCCGATCATTTTTCATTACCACGGCGCGGCAGAGGCGGGGCGAACGGGGATGACGTGGACCGCATTGACTGCGCTGGAGGCGGCGGCGTTCGCCTGGATGCAGACGCGGACCGCGCGATTCGGGATGTTGGCTGCAAAACGCGAGTTCGCGGAGTTCGATCGCATCTTCCGGCGACTCACAGCGGTCTCGACGGGAGTGTTGATCGGCGGGTCGGTCCTGTTTTGCGCAGCGGTCGTGCTGCTCAACGCGATTCCCGTGTCCCTGGCGGAGAAACTGGCCGACCGGCTGTTGCCGATCGGACCGACGACTCTGTTCTGTTCCGGGCTCGTTCTGTTTCATCTGCCGAAGTGCCAGAACATCTATGTGCAGGCGCACAAGCAGGATCCCTTGATGCTGCCGGCCGTGGTGATGTCGGTGGTGATCGCGCTGGCCGTCTGGTGGGGGGGGCGGATCAGCGTGACCGGCGAGGCGTGGGGTTACCTGATTGCGGTGGGGGCCTTGTACCTTCCTGTCTCGACGCTGGTGTGGAACTGGTTTCGTCACAGAAGTCGCGACGAAGGGTAGAGGGTGTCAAAGGGCCGACTTGAGTTGCGGCGAATCAGGGATTCGCGTGTTTGTTCACGACCGGGCGGCGCACAGGACTTCGGCGAGGAGGGTGGTTTGGCGTTCGAGGCCGTGTTCATTGATCACGACGTTTCGCGCGACGTCGAGCGTGTTTGAATCCGGACCGTTTCCGGTCCACGCGTCGCGGAGGAATGCGCTGAGCGCCGAGAGATCTCCATGGGCCACGCGGCTGCCCGGGAATCGCGACAGCAATTCTTCTCCGACTTCAAGGGAGGCGATCGGTACGCGGGACAGCGCGGCCTGCAGAAACACATTGGGAAAACCTTCCAGCGACGACGTGCTGACGAGTGCGGCCGCCCGCGCAAAGACCGACGGGATCCGTTCGAACGGCACGTGCGAGACACAGCGCACGTTCGGCGGCGCGTGGTGATACACCTCGCGCTGGACGGCCGGGTCGCGGGGATTGAGGATCATCAGGAAGTCGACGTCGGGTAGCATCCGCGCGAGTTCGAGGCAGATGAGCGGGCGCTTGTGCACTGACTCGGCTCGGCCGACCCACAGAATGAACCGGTCCAGTCCGGCGGTATCATCCGGATTGAGCGAAGCTGAAGCGCGCTCGTCCCACTCTGCCGCGTCGATGGGATTCTGAATGAGCGTCGATTCGCGTCCGAAGCGATCTCGGAGGAGTCGCTGCTGCTTTTCGGTCTGGGCGACAATTGCATCGGCGCGCATCAGGATGTGGTGGCAGACATCTCCGCGATCGCCGTAGGGACTGACGAAAGCGGACCCGGATTTGTAGCGCTCGTCGAGATCGCTGTCGGAGCCGAGGACGAGGACGGCCGGACGACTCGTTTCGTGGGCTGATGCGATGACGGTCGCGGCCGTCGACTGGACGCCGAACGCGACGAAAACGTCCGCAGGAATCTGTTGAAAGAAGGGGCAAGGCCGTCTCGGATCGCGCGGGCGGGACAAGAACGTCCGGTGCAGCGCGACGACGGGCAGTTGCCAGATGAGATTCGGGTTGAGCCGCCGAATGCGGATGCCGGGGAAGCGAGGGGATTTTTCAAGCGAGTGTCCGACTGCTTCGTAAAGGGTAAACAGTCGTTCGTGGCGGGGGAGAATGGTCACCCCATTTCGTTCGAAGGCGGGCCGGGAGTGAGTTGTGCGAACAACGAGGCTGGCGGACGCATCGTCGCGCGCCGCGAGCCCCTTGGCGAACTGCCAGGCGCGGGTTTCGGTTCCGCCGATCGGTCGCTGCAGATTCGGATCAACGACCGGGAGCGCGCCGAGGGCGACGAGACAGACGTCGATCCGGTCTCCTTGATGCGCATGCGGCCTTTGTGACTCGGAGGGCGTCAAACCGGAACACTTTCAGGGTTGCATAAGTCGGCGCAAGAGTTGGTCTGCGATCGCCGGCGCGGTGTGATGCTGTTCTACGTAGTTTCGTCCCGCGTCGCCGATGCGGCGCGCGGCTTCGGGGTCATTCCAGCAATTCTCGACTTGAACGGCGAGTCGGTCGAGGTTGCCGTGCGCGACGAAGCCGCCTCCTCCGTCTTGAATCACAGGTGCAGAAACGTCGAGCGAAATGACCGGCGCCCGCGCTGCGGCGGCCTGGATGAACACATTGGGAGCGCCTTCGTACTCGGCAGACCCGGTGCTGCAGTACGCGGCCGACCGCGCGAACAGGGCCGGCATCTCGGAGAACGGAATCGATTCAACAATCGTGACATTCGGAGGCCGGGATTCAGCCAGTTCGCGCGCGAGGTCGATGTCCCACGGATTGAGCAGCATCAGGAAGTCAATGTCCGGCAGCCTTTGCGCCAGTTGAAAGGCGAGTTTGGGGCGTTTGTGAAAGTCATCGGCCCGGCCGATCCAGAGAACGAAACGATCCAGACCAAGCCGGGAGAGCGTGGGACTGGGCCGCGATGCGAGTCGATCCCACTCCGTCAGGTCAATCGGATTGGGCAGGATGAGGGACTCGCGACCAAAGGTCTCGCGCAGCATTCGCTGCTGCTGTTCGTGCTGTGCGACGATCAGCTCCGCGTGGTCGAGCACATAGCGACAGACGTCGCCCCGTTCGCCATGCGGGGTCACGTAGTCGGAACTCGGTTGATATTCCGGGTTCAACTCGCTGTTGGACATCAGGAACAGGACCGATCTGCGTGAATCGGCGACTGCGGCTGCAATGACACCGGCGGTGTAGGCCGAGACGCCAAAGCAACAGTAGACGTCCGCGTTGACCCGGGAGGCGAAGGGGGAGGGCGTCAGGGGGTCGATGTGGCGGCGGCGAAACACCCGCAGAGCAGTGAGGATGGGCAAGCGCCATAGCAATGACCAGTGCCAGTGGTTGATGCGGAGCCAGGGAAAACGTCTCATCACTTCGACCTGCTGCGAGACGGCGTATCGCCAGCGATCGAAGCCGTCGCCGCTGTTGATGACCGTGATGCCGCCGACGACCTTCCGGCGAAAGAGTCGCGGGGCCTCGACGAGAAAACTGACCTGTAAGCCGGATCGGTCGGTGAGTGTGCGGGCCAGGGTGAAGGCGTGGGTTTCGGCTCCTCCGATGGGAGAGTGGTCGGTCGCGTCGAAGAGGGGGTGGGCATACTTGCAGACGAAGCAGACGCGCAGCGGGCTTTGGTCATTTGCCATCCGGCCGGGCGGTTGGGCTGTCGCGGCTTTCGTTTCTCGCTGTGGGTGGGGCATCGTCGTATAATCGGGGGCAGGCGCGACCGGGCCGCGTCGCCGCTGCTTGACAGGTTTTCAGCTCCTCATGCCGAATCAATCGCTCAACCGGGACGAGTATATCGAACAGGCGTACTTCTTCCGCGTCTGCCGGGAGCGGGTGGAGGAGAATACGCCTGCGCAGGAGGCGTTGGCCGGGTTGCGGGAGGAGGTGTTGGCGACAACGCGGTTGCCGATGGTAATCGACTTTCTGCTGGGAGAACTCAATCTCCACGGCCGGATGGGTGACGGGATGGCGAGCCTGTCGCATTACTTTACGCCGTTTCAGGCGTTTGTCGTGCAGCGGGCCGAGGATGAGGATTCGCGGTTTGACATGCGGATCGCTCTGCAGATTCTGGAGCATGAGGCGGAGTATCGTGCGGGAGAGGCGCCGACTCCGCAGGCGCTGTTCGTCTACCAGTTTGAATGCATCGCGCGGAACCGGTTGGGATACGACGCGGGGATGTCGGCGATCGCGGCGGACTCGTTCTTCGACGACGATTGGCGGGACTGGATTCTGAAGATCCGGCGTGAACTGGGCACGGTCGACTTCGCGGATCTGATCTATCTGCGGTCCGAACACCGGGTGAACGAGGTGCGCTTCCGGACGGGAAACGAGGGCTATCGTCCGTCGTTTCCGGTGTTGTTCGGGGTTCAGGAGGGGCGGATTGCGAAAGCGAACCGGGGGAAGGATCCGCTGTACATGTTCGCCGCGCTGCAGCGGCATCTGGGATATCCGCGTGTTCCGCGTCCCAAGCCGCGGCGGACGCGACCGCTGTTCGATCCGCACGTCGAATTGCGGTTTCAGCGGTTGGAAGCGAAGCTGTCGATGCTGGAGGCGGACGTTAAGGGAGACTTTGATCTGTCGGAGTTCTACGTCAAGAACGGAGGTGAACGGGAGGGAGAGCAGGAGAGTGGCTGACGCTGCCAGACGGATCGGTTGTGCTCAACGCGACCGGCCTGCTCGCGTTTGCGGATATGAAGCCGGTGCTTGTTTGAATCATAGTCTTGAGTGTTGATCCATGAATCGACTTTTTTTGTTCTTGATTGTCACGAGCTTGTGGATTTCGACGCCGCACTCGCAATTGCTGCGGGCGGACGATGCGGCAGTCGCCGTGGAGGGGGAAGAGTCGCTGCTGGCGCTCCCCAGCCTCAAGGATCTTGTGGCTCAGGTGCAGCCGTCGATTGTCGTCGTCAGTTTCTCCGGGCGCGACGGCAAGCCGCAGGGCATCGGGGCAGGGTTCGTGCTGAGCGAAGACGGGTTGATTGCGACCAACCTGCATGTGATCGGCGAAGCGCGGCCGATCTCGGTTCGTACATTAGACGGCGCGGAATATGACGTGACGACTGTTCATGCCCATGAGCGGTCGCAGGATCTCGCGATTCTCAAGGTGGACGCGGAAGGGCTCAAGCCGCTGGAGATCGGGGACTCGGACGATCTGGAGCAGGGGCAGCCGGTGGTGGCGTTCGGAAACCCGCAGGGTCTGGAGCACAGCGTGGTGGCGGGGATCGTCTCGGGTCTGCGCGAGGACGTGGACGGGATGTCGATGATTCAACTGGCGATCCCGATCGAACAGGGCAACAGCGGCGGACCGCTGGTTGATCTGGAAGGGCGTGTGCACGGACTGCTGACGCTCAAGTCGCTGGTGACGGACAATCTGGGCTACGCGGTGACGATCAACTCGCTCAAGCCGCTGCTGGAGAATCCGAATCCGATTCCGATGTCGAAGTGGCTGACGATTGGCAGGCTCAATCCTCGGCGGTGGGAAGCGCCGGACGACGCAGTGCGCTGGACGCAGCGCGCGGGACGGGTTCGTGCGGAGGGGCAGGGGAGCGGCTTCGGAGGTCGCTCGCTGTGCCTGTCGACGGTCGATGCGCCGGAGAGTCCGTTCGAGGTGGCGGTGACGGTTCGTATTGATCAGGAGGACGGGGCGGCGGGGCTGATTTTTCACTCGGACGGCGAGGACCGGCATTACGGGTTTTATCCCAGCAGCGGCAAGCTGCGGTTCAGCCGGTTCGACGGGCCGACGGTGTACGACTGGCATGTGCTGCGGGACGAACGGCACGCCGCGTACAAGGCAGACGACTGGAACCGGTTGAGGGTCCGCATCGACGGCGATCACTTCGCCTGCTACTGCAACGATGAACTGGTGTTCGAGGTGTCGGACTCAACGTACGCGTCGGGGCGTGTGGGGCTGGCGAAGTTCCGGCATACGACGGCGACCTTCAAGGGCTTTGCGGTGGGAGACGAGTTGCCGTCGCTGCGGGTGACTCCGGAACTGATGGAGCGAATCGACGAACTCGTGGCCGATATTCCGACGCCTCGGCCGCCGAGGCAGTCGCTCATTGACGAAGTTGCCGACGCGGGCGAGGGCAGCCGCCGGGCTCTGGAAGCGCGGGCCCTGGACCTGGAACAACAGGCGCAGCGTCTGCGGGAACTCTCGCTGGCGGTCCACGAAGGGCGCGTGCGAGAGAAGCTGACCGCCGTCCTGTCGGAGGAGGAAGCCGAGGTTGATTTACTGCACGCCGCGCTGTTGATCGCCGCGCTGGACAACGACGAACTCGACGTGGCGGTGTATCTCGAAACGGTCGGCGACATGGCGCAGGAATTTCTGGCGTCGCTGCCGGAGGACGTCAGTGAGGAAGACCGGCTGGCGGCGTTTCATACGTACCTGTTTGAAGAGCAGGGCTTCCACGGATCGAGGACGAACTATTACCGGGCGTCGAACAGCTACCTCAATGAAGTCATCGACGACCGGGAAGGTTTGCCCATCACGTTGTCTGTGCTGTACATCGAACTGGCCCGGAGAGTCGGGATTGAGGCGGCGGGGATCGGTTTGCCGGGGCACTTCGTCGTGCAGTGGGCGCCGAACGAGGGTGAGCCGCGACTGATTGACGTCTTCGATCGCGGTCGCGAGATGACGCATGAGGAAGCGGTGGCGCAGGCGACCGGGCGCGGCCTGGCGTGGGACGAGGAATACCTGCGGCCGCAGACGGCCGATGAGATCATCACCCGCATGTTGCGGAATCTGATCAACGTGGCGAACGACGCGCAGGACGCGGAAGCGGCGCTGCGCTACACCGACACCGTGCTGGCGATCGATCCGGAATCGGCGCAGGACCGGTTGTTCCGGGCCGTGTTGTGCTACACGACCGGACGCGCGGAGGAGGGGCTGGTTGAGGTGGACTGGATTCTTGATCGCCGGCCGGAGGGGATCCTGATCGGGCGGATTCAACAGCTCCGGCAGGCGTTGGAGGAGTTGCGGGATTCGCAGGAATGATGCCCACGGGACCGCAGCCCGGGGGCTTTGGTTTCAACGTGCAGCGATCGATGTGAGCGATTTTCTGAATGCCGGCGAATCTGACACCGCAGTATTCGAAGGCCGAAGAGGCCTACCGGAAGGCGCAGACGCCCGAAGAGCGCGTCGGCTGCCTGGAGGAGATGCTGCAGGTCATCCCCAAGCACAAGGGGACGGAGAAGCTGCAGGCCGATCTGAAGTCGCGGCTCAAGGAGGCGCGGGAGGAAGTTCAATCGGAGAAGAAAGCGTCGAAGAAGGGGCCGAGTTACCGGATTCCACGTCAGGGCGCGGGCACGGTGCTGTTGATCGGCGGGCCGAACGCGGGCAAGAGCCGGATTCTGGCCGAATTGACCAATGCGAATCCGGAGGTTGCGCCCTACCCGTTTACGACGCGCGAACCTTTGCCCGGAATGATGGCCTTCGAAGATGTGACGGTCCAACTGATCGATACGCCTCCCATTGCGGAGCAGCACGTCGAGTCGTATCTGACCGGGTTTGTCCGAGGGGCGGATCTGGTTCTACTGTGTATGGACGGTAGTTCGGACGACGGGGTGGAGCATACGGCGGACGTGATTGAGCAATTGCGGCAGCGGAAGACAATCCTCGACAGCCGCAGCGGGTTTGACGAAGAGGATTATTCGATTACGCACGTGCTGACGTTTCTGGTTGTGACGCGGGGCGGCGATCCGGACGTCGAGACGCGACTGGAACTGCTGCGGGAACTGGCGGAGATTCCGTTCACGACACACGTTGTGGAACTCGATCGCCATGAGTCAGTGGAAGGGTTGCGGCGGAGCATCTACGATGCTCTGGGCGTGATTCGGGTGTATACGAAGAAGCCGGGCAAACCGGCCGACTATGAAGCGCCGTTCACGATTCCCGTCGGCGGGACGGTCGAAGACCTGGCGGGAAAAGTGCATCGCGATCTGCTCGACGGCCTGAAGTACGCGAAGGTGTGGGGCGAGAGCGCCCACGACGGCCAGACGGTCGGCCGCGAGCATGTGCTGGCCGACCGGGATCTGGTGGAACTCCACGTGTAGACCCTCCGGCTTGCCGTCTCGCACCTTGCCACCCCGGAACGGAGTCGATGATTCATGCGGCGCATCGGAACGCTGGCTGACAAGCAGTCGGCGCGGGTCTTGGGCGATTATCTGTACTCGCAGGAGATTGACTGCCAGGTCGATCCGGCGGGGGACGAGTGGGCCGTGTGGGTCCATGAAGAAGACGACCTCGAACAGGCCCGCAGCGAATACGACGCATTTCTCAAGTCTCCGACCGACCCGAAGTACACGGCCGCGGCGAAGCAGGCCGAACGACGGCGCGAGGCGAAGATTCAGGCGGAAATTGCCGCGAAGAAGCGGCAGATCCGGCTGCGGGACCGCTGGGAGCGTCCGCCGATTCTCCAGTTGCGGATTACGCTGGCGCTGATCGCGCTCAGCGTGGCGGCGACGATCGGATTCGGGTTCGGCGCGGAACTCGACCCGGTGGGGCATCTGCTTTTGATCTCGAAGTACATGGATCCAGGCAGCGTCGCCGGTCGAATCAACCAACTCACCGAGCAACTGCAATCGGGGCAGATCTGGCGATTGGTCACGCCGATTTTTCTGCACTTCAGCGTCCTGCATCTGGTCTTCAATCTGTACTGGACGGCGATGCTGGGCGGGATGATCGAGCGGACTCAAGGAAGTTGGAGATTGCTGCTGCTTGTGTTGGCGATCGCGGTGATCTCCAATCTCGTTCAGTATTTCGCGACATCGAATCCTTTATTCGGGGGGATGTCGGGCGTCGTCTTCGGGCTGTTCGGCTACGTCTGGCTGCGCAGCAAGTATGAACTGGGCTCGCCGTATTTCTTTCCGCCGCAAACGGCGGTGTTCTTTCTGATCTGGATGATCATCTGTTCATTGGGGGTCGTGGGGGGCGTGGCGAACCACGCGCACTCGGCCGGGTTGGTCGTCGGGCTGCTGCTGGGCCTGGTTCCCGTATTGCGGAGCCGGGCACGTTAGGC
>QQVO01000021.1 GCA_003388505.1 Planctomycetota bacterium | reverse complement strand
CAACGCCGGACTCAATTGGCTCCGCACGCAGAAAACCGACAACATCACCGCCAGCTTACGCAGCTTCGCGCGGAATTCCTTTCGCCTCTTATCCAAACTCGGCTACCCGAACTAAACGGTTGCCCTGCGATCTGCGGCAGGGCGGTCGGGTCGTGCGAATCCGCAGTCCAGCCAACTCCCCACAGAGGCCTGACGGCCTGGCAGAGCCCTACACCTGGGCGGTCAGCATCTGAGGTTGGCTTCCCTCCGGCAGCCAGAACGGCTTCCGGGAGATGGCCGCGTTGATTCTTCGCACCACGTCTTCGTCGGTGGGATAGGGGGATTTGAGCGCCGGCTTCAGGGGCATGGGAATTTCGTCCATGCGGTAGGCCGTCCCCGGCGCAGCGATTCCCTGCGAGGCCGTCGTGATGTGAACGCGAGCCAGCTTGCTCGTGTGCGTCACGTGGGGGTCGAGCACGATCGTGGGAATTCTTTTCAGGTGGTCGATCGCCGGTTGCGGCATCGTGCCGCCCGGATCGGCGCCGATGATGAACGCTGCGTCGCAGTCGCCCCGCACCAGCACGTCGACCGTTGAAAACTCTCCGGGATTGTATCGGGGGTATCCGCGATTGAACGTGATCCCGAAGGGGTACCCCGTCTGCCAGCGCATCATCACGTCGGCCCCCGTCACGTTGCCGTGGCCCCGCATCGGCATGGCCACGAACTTCGTGTACGCGTTCATTTCGGCGGCGAGCGTAAGCAGCGCAGCACTGTTCATATGTTTGCCGCGGGTCATTGACAGACCCATGCCGAAAAACATGCAACCGAACTTCGCGGCCTTCATCCGCTTGACCAGATCCTCGAGCACCTCGCGGGTGAGGCCCGTCTCGGCGATTTGATCATCGCCGACCGGTTGATCCTTGATCAGAGCCCGCAGAATTGTGATGAGTTCAAAGTCTTTCCCCGGTCGCACCTGGAGGAAAATGTCGGAAGCCTTCACGCTCTTGGTTTCGCGGATGTCAACCAGAACCATCGTGCGGTCCTTCCGCCCGCGCGGCAGGAACTTGCTCTTCTGCATGATGGTGTACTTGGTGAAGTGCCGGGGATGGCATTCGGCCGGATTTCCACCCCAGTACACGATGAAATCCGCTCGCTGCTTCACTTCGCCGAGCGTACAAGAGACCTTACCACCCAACTGGGCGGCAATTTCAGTGGGGCCGTGTCACAACGAGGTGTGACTGTCCAGCAGCCCTCCCAGTTGGTCGGCCAAAGCCGCGCATTCCCGCTGCGCTTCGCAGGTCGTGTTGCTCATGCCGTAGACGAGCGGCATGTCGGCCTCGTGCAGGAATTCGGCGGCCGCTTCGATCGCTTCGTCGAGAGTGGCTTCTTTCCCGTCAATGAGAGCATCGGGATACTTGCGTTCGGCCGTGTGATTGAGAAACCAGGCCGTCCCCAGGACGCAGGCCTTCTTGGCCTTGTGAATCTTGAACTCGTCGTGATGCAACTGAATGTCGTCGCATACGCAACCGCAGAAGGTGCATGTCGCGTTGTCAATCACCTGCAGAGACATCAGCGTTCCTGTTTTTCGGGGCGGACTTCGACGGAATTCAGACAAACACAGCTTGAATCCGCCGTCAGTCTGACGACTTCCGCCAGGAATTCCAAGCCGCCGGAAAGTGCGACCCGGAATCCGAGTTGACGATCTGTCGCGCGGAAGCCCACGCTCGACAGTCTGAAAACCGCCCGACGCGGACACACCGTCGAGCATTTTGCTCGTTCAGCCGTCCTTCAGCGGTTGATCTTCACATTCGGCGTCACCCGAACCGGATGACGGGACCGTGAATGTTCAGCCGAGAGCGCGGCCGCGGCAACTGCCGCGGACGCGACGGGGCATGTATCGTCCGGCGTCAACTTCAGTCCACGCGGCCGCGTCGGCGGCGTCGCCCTCGGTCGAGAAGTGCGGACTCTCAGGGCTACTCAGGTCTTTTTCCCGCATTTTTCTGGTAAAATTGTTGTAAGCTCTTGTGGAAATCGAACCGCCGGAAACGGCCTCATTGCGGAATCACGTCCACCTCCCAACCCTTGGAGGTCGGCATCCCGGTGCCGTCGGTGTCGCCCCCCATGAGCAGGCATGTCGGCGGCCCGTAGGGAATGAAGATCATCCCCTCCGGCACCTTGCCGGCTTCGCACCGAAACGTTGCTTCGCCGAATTCCGTGCGAACGAGGGCGTCCTGACCTTCCACCAATCCGATCGCCTCCATGTCTGGGGCGGCCATCGTCATGGTGTTGGTCAACGCCTGGTACTCTTCCGAGTCCTTCCCGACGTTAATCAATGTCCCCTGTTTTGACGAACGAGAGGCATTGAGGATGAAACGCTTATCGGCCATTTGCGCCGTCAGGTTGCTTTGTTTCCGGAGGTCGTTGCAGTTGAGCCAAGTTTCAGCGACCAGCGGGAGCGGGTTTTCAATTTCGAACGGCAACTCGCATGGTCCGAGGCCCTGCCTCGTTAGAGCCAGTTTACTGTCGGGATGAGACACCGGTCGAAGTATTCAGTGTAGCAGTGCGGAACGAATGTGAGAACTCCGGAAGCAAACTCCGCGAGCCGTTGATCGTCAACAGCCCGCGGTGATTCGGCCCGGTCGCCGTTCTGTTCCCCGTCGCCGAATCGGCCTACAATCGTCGCTTTCAGACAGAAACATCGCACGATACACCAGGCCAACCCCGATTCCGGCAAGGCCGGCGATTCTTCGAGGGGGCGGCTCAACGAGGTTCCGGATGAAGCAACCGACGAGCGGAGGAGGTTGGAAGGCCGTCGCCTATACGCTGAGCGTCGCGAACCGCGTCGGATGGACGAAGTTGTGGAAAGCGATGCGCAGCCGCAACACCTGCAAGACGTGCGCGCTGGGCATGGGCGGCCAGCTTGGTGGAATGGTCAACGAAGGCGGGCACTTTCCCGAGGTCTGCAAGAAGTCGTTTCAGGCGATGGCCTCCGACATGCAGCCCGCGATCCCTCCGGAGTTCTTTGCGCGTCACGGGTTCAATGAACTGCGTGCGCTTTCCCCCAGGCAATTGGAAGCCAGCGGCAGACTGGTCGCGCCGCTGTTTGCAGGTCCCGATGACTCACACTATCGCCCGATCGAATGGGAGGAGGCGCTCAACCTTCTGGCCGACCGCTTGAAGGCGGCCGGTCCCACGCGGAGTTTTTTCTACGCCAGCGGCCGATCGTCCAACGAGGCGGGGTTTCTGCTGCAACTGCTGGCGAGGCTGTTCGGAACGAACTACGTCAATAACTGTTCCTACTACTGCCACCAGGCGAGCGGCGTCGGGCTGGGTTCGAGCATCGGCACCGGAACCGGCACGATTCAACTCGACGATCTGGACCATGCCGACCTGTACATCCTGATCGGCGCAAATCCGGCGTCGAACCATCCCCGGCTGATGCGAAGCCTGATGCAGTTGCGGCGTCGCGGCGGGCGCGTGGTCGTCGTCAATCCGGCGAAAGAGTTGGGGTTGGTCAACTTTCGCGTCCCCAGCGACGTTCGCAGCCTGCTCTTCGGCAGTGAGATCGCCAGCCTGTATGTGCAACCGCACATCGGCGGCGACATCGCGTTGCTGACCGGTGTGGCCAAGGAAGTGCTCTCGCGCGGCGCGCAGGATGATGCATTCATCCGCGAATCGACGAACGGATTCGAGGAATTCGCACGCCAGGTTGAGGAAACAGCGTGGGATGACATCGAGCAGGGTTCCGGTGTCGCACGCGACGTGATACTGCGTATCGCGGACCAATATATCGACGCGAACAACGTCGTCATCGGCTGGGCGATGGGCATCACCCACCATCGGCACGGTTGCGACAACGTCAGAATGATCGCGAACCTTGCTCTGCTTCGCGGCATGGTCGGACGGCCGCACGCCGGGCTGATGCCCATTCGGGGTCACAGCAACGTCCAGGGGATGGGCTCCATCGGCGTGACGCCGACGCTCAAGAAGGCAATCCTGGAGCGCTACGAACAGAAGTTGGGAATCGCTGCTCCCGCCTCGCCCGGCCTGGACACAATGGCCTGCATGGAGGCCGCCGGCAAGAATGAAATGGACACGGCCGTCTGCCTGGGAGGCAACCTGTACGGGAGCAATCCGGAGGCCCCCTTTGCAGAGCGGGCACTTTCGCAGATCGGCTGTGTGGCCTACCTCGCCACGACCCTCAACACCGGACACGCCTGGGGTCGAGGCCGCGAGACCTTGATCCTGCCGGTGTTGCCCCGCGACGAAGAACCGCAGTCCACAACGCAGGAGTCGATGTTCAGTTTCGTGCGGCTCAGCGACGGCGGAGCGCCGCGACACGCAGGGCCGCGCAGCGAAGTTTCAGTCCTCACCGCGCTCGGACGAAGATTGTTCGGTGAGAACGGACCGGTCGACTGGAACGAACTGGAAAGCCACGATGCGATTCGGCAATTGATCGCCGATCTGATTCCCGGATACGAACCGATCGCCGAACTCGGCCGATCGGGAAAGGAATTCCACATCCCGGGTCGGCACGTCGCCCAGCCGGAGTTTTCCACACCCGACGGCAAGGCGCGGTTTCATGCGGTCAAATTGCCGCCATCGAACGGAACTGCGGAGAACCAGTTTCGGCTGATGACCATCCGCTCCGAGGGGCAATTCAATACCGTCGTCTACGAAGATCACGACTTGTACCGAGGGCAGGACCGGCGCGACGTCGTCCTGTTGCACCCGGACGACCTGCAGCGACTCGGCCTGCAACCGGATCAAACGGTGCGCGTCCACAATTCGACGGGGGAGATGCGATGGCAGCGGGTTCGCCCGTTCGACATCCGCCCGGGAAACGCCATGATGTATTGCCCGGAAGCCAACGCGCTTCTTCCCCGGGATGTCGACCCCGAGTCCAAAACCCCGGCGTTCAAGCACGCGCTCGTTTCCATCGATCCGGAAAACTGAGCGACAGCGTTGCTCGGGTTTTCTCCGCTCCACTCAGAACTGAAGCGTCACGGCTTTCGTCTGCGTGTAGAGATCGATCGCTTCGTGCCCCATCTCGCGGCCCCAGCCCGATTGCTTGTAGCCGCCGAACGGCAGGGCCGCGTCGAAGATGTTGTAACAGTTGATCCACACCGTTCCCGCGCGCAACTGTTTGGCGATGCGGTGCCCCTTGCTGATGTCGCGCGTCCAGACGGCCGCCGCGAGTCCGTAGATGCTGTCGTTGGCGGCGGCGATCAGTTCGTCCGGGTCTTCAAACGGCACTGCGGCGACCACCGGACCGAAGATCTCTTCCTGGATCACGTCCATGTCCGGTTTGGTGTCGACGAGGATCGTCGGTTCAACGAAGTAGCCTTCGCCTCCCGCCCGCTTGCCGCCGATGACGGCCTGAGCGCCGGCCGCGAAACCCGATTCCAGATAGCCGCAGACGCGGTCCTGCTGAATTTGCGAAACCATCGGCCCCATGCCGGTCTCAGGATGCATGCCGGGGCCGAGTTTGATCTGTTTCGCCTGCTCGGCGACTCCCTCCACGACCTGGTCGAACTGGCTCTTGTGCACGAACAACCGCGATCCCGCACAACAGCACTGGCCGTGGTTGAAGAAAATTGCGTTCGCCGCCCCGCCGATCGCAGTGGAAAGGTCGGCGTCGGGGAGGATCACGTTCGGACTCTTCCCGCCCAGTTCGAGTGAAACCTTCTTCAGGTTGGTCTCGCCGGCCGCCTTGACGATCAGTTTGCCGACTTCGGTCGACCCGGTGAAAGCGACTTTATCGACGTCCGGATGCGCGGCCAGCGCGGCGCCGGCCGTTTCTCCGTAACCCGTCACGATGTTCACCACGCCGTCGGGGAAGCCGGCGTCCTGAATCAGATGTCCCAGCCGCAACCCGCTCAGCGGCGTTTCTTCCGCAATCTTGAGGACGACGGTGCAGCCTGTCGCCAGCGCCGGGCCGAGCTTCCAGGCCGCCATCAGCAGCGGGAAATTCCAGGGGATGATCTGGCCCACCACCCCCACCGGCTCGCGCAGCGTGTACGAATGGAACTCCGCGCCCGGCATGTAGGGCACGGAAATCGGGATGGTCGTCCCTTCGATTTTCGTTGCCCAGCCGGCCATGTAGCGGAACAGATCGATCGCGAGCGGAACGTCGGCGGCGGCGGCAACCGCCCGCGGCTTGCCGTTGTCGAGCGACTCGATCTCGGCGAACTCCTCGAGGTGTTCCTCGATCAGATCGGCCAGTTTCCACAGCATCCGGCCGCGTTCTGAAGCCGTCAGCGCCGGCCATTCGCCCCCCTCGAAAGCCCGCCGGGCGGCGGCAACCGCCTTGTCGATGTCCGCCTTGTCTCCCGCGGCGACCGTCGCGATCGTCTCGCCGTCGGCGGGGTTCTTGACGTCGATCGTCTCGCCCGACTCGGCCGGAACCCAATCGCCGTCGATGAGCAGCTTGTGTTCCCGGTCGATGAAAGCGAGCGTATCACTGTCGGCCGCGGGCGCTTCGGTCGTGAGCAGCATCGGAAGACTCCTGGTGGGCAGAGCGGGTTCGCCTTGTCCGTGTGAATTGATGAACCAGAGCGCTTTGCAAATGAGTGTTGGCGTTCTGTCTCGCGGAATTGCCGCCTCGACAGGCTGAAAATCGTTCGACGCGGACACACGGTAGAGCAATCTGCTCTAACGAGGCACGGCCTCGGACCATGCGAGCTACCGCTCGAAATTGGGAACCCGCTCCCGTTGGTCGCTGAAACTTGACTCAAGTGCAATAACTTCCAGGAAGGAAGTAACCTAACCGGGATAGTCCGCCACGTAGACGGCCTTCACCTGCGTGTAATCGCGGAACGTGTCTTCGCAGTTCACGCCCCCGCCGGGGCCGCCGGAGATGCCCTGCCCGCTGTACGGCAGTCCGTAGGCGATCGAGTTGTGACAGTTCACCTGGCAGGTGCCGTCGCGGAACTGCTTCGCGAGGGCGACGCCCCGCTCCACGTCTCTGGTCCACACGCTCGCCCCGAGTCCATAGGGAGAACTGTTCGCCAGTCGCAACGCGTCCTCGGCCGAGTTCACCGGACAAACCGTGGTGAACGTGTGAAACACCTCCATCGGATTGACGTCGACGCCCGGCACCGTGCGATAAATCGACGGCTTCAGATAGTAGCCGTTCTTGCCGCTCACTTCGGCGACGCCTCCCGGCAGGACCGGCTGGCCGCCGCGGGCGACCGTTTCCTGCTCGGCCTGCAGAATGCGGCGTTGCTGCGTCGGATTGATGACCGCGCCAAGCTGGGTTCCTTCATCCGCCTGGTAACCGATCTTCAGGTTCGCAAAGAAGTCCCGTTGCGCGTCGATGAAATCGTCGGCGATCTTGCTGTCGACGAAAACCCGGTGAATCGTACAGCAGGTCTGCCCGTAGTGCTGGTTGGCGTGCTTGCCGATCATGCGGGCGACCACCTCCGGATCGGCGTCGTCCAGCACGATGGCCGAACCGTTGCCCCCCATTTCGCGTTTCATCCGCGTACCATGCCGGTCGCAGGTCCGCAGGATCGACTGGCCGACACTGGGCGACCCGGTGAAGGAGATGTACCGCACGCCGGGATGTTCGGCGATGGCTTGACCGGTGATCTCGCCGCGCCCGGGAAGGACGTTGATGACGCCCGGTGGGAAGCCGGCCTCTTCCGCCAGCTTCGCGATGTACAGGGCCGACAGCGGAGTATCTTCGGCCGGTTTGATCAGGACCGTATTCCCGGCGAGCAGAGCCGGGAACATGAACCACGACGTCAGCACGATCGGATAGTTCCACGGAATAATGCCCGCCACCACGCCCCACGGCTCGCGATAAGTGAAGCCCCGCACCCCGTCGGCCACGTCCTGAGCCGGCCCGTCCCCCAGCGGAATCCGGCGGGCCACGTCGCAGAAGTACTCGGCACAGGCGCGAATCTGGGCGAAGTCTCCCTCGGCCAGTTCAGACACCTTCCCTCCGTCCCGGATCTCGCACGCCAGCAGCACGTCCCGGTCGCGGTCGCACAAGTCAACGAGCCGGTTGACCAGTTCGATCCGCTCTTCGACGTCGGCGTCCCGCCAGCCGTTGATGCCGTCGCCATAGAACGCGCGGCTCGCCTCATCCACGGCGAGAGCAACCTCCGCATCTCCCATTTCGCTGACCGTAGCGAGCACCTCCTGCGATCCGGGATCGACCGTCTGGAACGTCGCATTCATCGAACCCGGCACCCGGCGGCCGCCGATCACTCCTCCCAGCGGGGCGCCGTCGTTGTGACAGAAATCCGTGAACTTCTCCGGAGTCGTAAATGCGGCGGCGGTGAAGGCCCGGATGTCGGCGGTCGCGGTAGCCATTTCGGTTCGTCCCTTGTATTTATCGATTGGATGGGGAGAGGCGCCTGTTCAACTCTGGAGCGATTCGCGCAGCAGAGTTGATGATCTGTCTCGCGCAATTCCGGCCTCAACAGTCCGAAAACCGTCCGACGCGGACAGTCGGTCAAGTAACTTGCTCTCGTCATTCTTCAAACTGCCCAGCGACTTCGCAAGCGAAGCCGGATACGGAAGCATACCGGGGGTGCGCTCCTGACGTCGCGACCCCCGGCTTTGCTGTGCGACACCTTCAGCGTCGTCCCCGGTGGGCGTGCCCCATTCCCGCCGCAGGAGGGTTTCGGAACGACTTGTGTGGAACGGCAGGATCGAATCGTGTCGTTTACACACCCCTCTCGATCCCTGAGTGAGTTGCTCTCCGAGAGATTCGAATAGAACGCGGATGAGCACGGATGGGACGGATACACGCCGATCGCTTTCTGTGGAGTGCAGAGTATTCACGCCTGGACCGATGCGGTCTCGGTGCGGCCGCCTTTGTAATGAATTCCCGCAGAATCCGTGCTGATCGGCCAAATCCGCGTGAATCCGTGTCCTGTTCGAGAATCCCCTGGGCCCGGTTTCTCGGGGCCGGACCCCGATCAGGTAGGTTCAAGCCGAGTCGTGTGGAACAGATAGCCCTCAACGCACGTCTCATCATTCCCAATCGCGCGGTAGACGCACATGCACCAGCGGACTATTCGTGCACCTGCCCGACTCGCGCCAGCAGGGCGTTCAATATGTCCTCATCGGTCGGGTACGGGGAGTCGACGACGCGCCGCAGCGGGATCGGGATTTCGTCCATGCGATAGGCCGTTCCAGGTTGATGGACTCCGTAAACTGCCGTTGTGAAACGTACCGTCGGCTGCCAGCAGGCTGTGATGTGTGGGTAGTCGAGTACAATCGTCGGGATCTCGTGCAGCCTGGCCCGCGCCTCGGGCGAGAGCAACTCCGTGCTCTCACTCCCGACCACGAGGCAGCAGTCCGTTTCGCCCCGGATCAGCAACTCGTTCGCGCTGTACTCCCCCGGATTGTAGCGGGGGAAATCGCGAGCCAGATTCACCGCGAAGGGAAACCCGGTCTGCCAGCACAGCACGCTGTCTGCTCCCGTGACATCACCCGGGAGACGCAGCCGTCGCGCCGAGAAACGCGTGTGCCTGTTGAGTTCCGCCACCAGCCGCAGCAATGCTTCCACGGTAATGTGCCCGTGTCCTCTCTGGGCCAGCCCCAGGCCGAAAAACACCACACCGTACCGGCAGCCGGTCATGCGGGCCGCCAGATCCCGCATCGATTCCAGCGAAACACCGGTGTCGGCCGGTGACGGCACTTCATCGCCCCGAATGAGTTGGCGAAGCGTCCAGATCACCTCGAAGTCTCTTTCCGGGTGAACCTGCAGGAACAGATCGGCGTGTTCGCTGGTGGCGGTCGGCTTCCGATCGATCACGACGACCGTCCGGTCCGCGCGGCCGCGCGGCACAAACTCGCCGGCCGGTTCCACGGAATACCGCTCGAAGTGCCGGGGATGGCTCACCACCGGATTGGCGCCCCAGAACAGAACCAGGTCCGCCCGCTGGCGGACTTCTCCCAGCGAACAGGTCGACTCTCCCACCTGCTGGATCGCCATGATCGACGGACCGTGACAGACCGACGCCGTCGTGTCGATGTTCGCTCCCATCCGTTCGGCAAGATGAACAGCCGCCCGCTGTCCCTGGGTGCTGCTCCGGGAAAGGCCGAAAATCAGCGGATTGTCGCTGCCGCGCAGCAGCGTCGATGCACGATCCACCGCCTCCTCGAACGAGGCCTCTTCTCCTCCAATGCCTGCCGGGGGAGGATGACTGCCGTTGATGCTCAGCAGCCACGGCTCGGCCAGTTCGCAGGCGCGGCGGACTTGCGTGATCCGCTCACCGGAGACGTCGAACTCCAGATCGTCGCACACGCATCCACAAACCGTGCAGGCAACGTCGGTGATCGTTCGCAGCGAGTCGCTCATTTCCCGTCAGTCCGCCGTTATGTTCACTCGCTGCATCAACCGGCACAACCTCATCCGGGCCAGTCTAAGTCCGCAACCCCGTCACCGGCCACGCACTCACACGATGGAGCCCTCGAATCCGCCGGACGCACTCCGACCGCAGCGGTAGCGGCCGGGAATTCAACTCCGATATGATCTTCCCTCGATACGTCAGTCGGCCCGCCTGCCGCTCATTCCGCCTTTGGCTGCGATTCTGCCGGCAGGCGGCGTCCGGCGTTCGAATCCTCCGCACGCTCCCTCCCCCCAGAGAAACCGGGTGAACAAGTCTCGATGCCCCAAGAGCAACCCCACCAGGAACCCGTCCTGCTCCCTCGCGAGCCGATCCACCGCTTCATCCAGCCGCTGAACAGCTTTCTCCACGTGGAAGCCGCGAGTGGAGTCGTCTTGCTGCTGTGCGCAGTGGCGGCGCTTGCTGCGGCGAACTCCGGGTTTTCCGAACAGTTTCTTGCGTTCTGGAAGACCCCGGTCGGTTTTGCGGCGGGCGACTTTCACTTTGAACATTCGCTCAAGCACTGGATCAACGACGGGCTGATGGCGATTTTCTTTTTCGTCATCGGCCTGGAAGTGAAACGGGAGATCGCACTCGGTGAACTGCAGGACTTTCGCCGCGCGGCGCTGCCGCTCGCAGCAGCTCTGGGCGGGATGGTCATTCCGGCGGCCATGTATCTGACGATGCAATTCGGTGAAGCCGGCGCGCACGGCTGGGGCATTCCCATGGCGACCGACATCGCGTTCGTCGTGGGCTGCATGGCGGTCCTCGGTCGACGCGTTCCGCCGGCCTTGCGCGTCGTCTTGCTGTCGCTGGCCATTGTGGACGACATCGGCGCCATCCTCGTGATCGCCTTCGGTTACACCGAAGCGCTCCACTGGGGATGGCTCTTCATGGGCCTGGCCGGGATCGGTGTCGTGATGCTGATGCAGCGGTTGGGCGTGCGCAGCATGGGCATGTATACGATCATTGGAGCTGCAATCTGGCTCGGCTTTCATGAATCGGGCATCCATGCCACGATCGCCGGAGTGGCGCTCGGAATGTTGACGCCCGCCCGGCCGTATCTCGAAAGCGGCGTGGGAGGCGAATTGTTCCGGCAAGCCAGCGACATGATTCACGGGGGCGACTGGGAGGGGAAGGGACACGGTCCCGAGAAAGTCCGGGCCTACCGCCGCATCACGCGCGAGACGATTTCGCCGCTCGAATACCTGATCTACACGCTGCACCCGTGGGTCGCCTTCGTGATTATGCCGGTGTTTGCATTGGCCAACGCAGGCGTTCCGTTCGAACCGGCGGATGTCGTCTCCCCCGTCGCTGTGGCGGTCATTCTCGGACTGGCGGTCGGCAAGCCGCTGGGCATTCTGCTGCTGAGCTGGCTTTCGGCGAAACTCGGGCTGGCGCAACTTCCCGGTGGAGTCGGCTGGCGACACGTGGCAGGGGGCGGATTCCTGGCCGGCATCGGCTTCACGATGGCGCTGTTCATCACCGGATTGGCATTCACCGACGCCGATCTGCTGCGCTCCGCCAAAGTCGGCGTCCTGACGGGCTCCCTGATCAGTGCGGTTCTGGGAATGGCGATTCTCGCCAGCGCCGGCCGGCCGGCCAGCGAATAGGGTCGGGATTTCAGCCGGGGGGGATTCTGTGTCAGATGTTCTGCGGATCATGAGCTTCAACCTGCGTTACGGGACAGCCGACGACGGGGAGAACAGTTGGTCGCAGAGGCGTCAAATTGCGATTCAAACGATCCGGGAATACGGGCCCGACCTGCTGGCGACTCAGGAGGCGCTGGCCGAGCAGGTGGACGACCTCCGCGAACAACTCCCCGACTATGCCGTCGAAGCGGTCGGCCGGGAGGACGGCCGACGGCGGGGCGAAGCGACGGCCGTGTTTTTTCGCCGCAATCGATTCGAGCTGTGCGAGCGCGAACACTTCTGGCTGAGCGAGACACCCGAAGTTCCCGGCAGCATTTCCTGGGACGCATCGCAGACGAGGATGGTCACAGTTTGCCGGTTGCGGCTGCAAGAATCCCCCGCGCGGGAGATCCTGTTCTTCAACACGCACTTTGACAACCGCAGTGAGCGAGCCAGGCTCGAAAGCGCCCGGCTGCTGCGAGAGCGGATTACAGCAGCAGCTTTGCACGATCCGGTGATCGTGGCCGGCGACTTCAATGCCACCGAGGCGGAACCGGTGTACCGAATTCTTCTGAACGGAGAACATCCGGGCTCCACGCTGGTCGACTCTTATCGAGCGGCGCATCCCGAACATAATGGCGAGGAATTGACGCGACACGACTTTCGGGGAGAGCGGAAGGGGTCGCGAATCGACTGGATTCTGCACTCGCCGCACTTCATCACGCAGGCGGCCGCCATCGACCGCAGAGAATTCGACGGCCGCTACCCGTCGGATCACTACCCGGTGACTGCGGAACTGGCGTTCACGTAAGCCGCTGAGGCCCTTTGGCTCAAAATCTGCCGTCCGGCCGCCCCGCAACTCTTTTCTTTTCGAATATTTCTTATTGACAAAGTTTGCATTTCAAATATTTTGAGTTGCGAAATATCTGCGCGGCGCGGCTGCGAGGCGGGCCGGAGAGCTGTATGACACAGATCGAACACGAGATCGTCGATTCGCTGCGGCGAATTGTGCGGTCGATTGACCTGTATTCGCGATCCCTGTCCCGCGAGTACGAACTGACCTGGCCGCAACTGGCGGCGCTTCGGGAACTGGAGCGCCTCAAGAAATGCCCGGTAGGCCGCCTGGCGGCTGAAATGTATGTTGGGGCGCCGACGGTCACGGGGATCGTCGATCGGCTCGAGCGGAACGGCCTGGTCAAGCGAATTCGTGAGGAAGACGATCGCCGCAAGGTGCTCGTCGCGCTCACGGACGAAGGGCGGAGGCTCTTGTCGCGAAACCCCTACCTCCTCGATGAGGGAGTCTGCCGGCAACTGGCCGATTTACCGGAAAGACAACAGAAGCAGATGCTGACGTCCCTGAACCGACTCGTCTCCATGATGGAGGCCGAACAGGGCAACGGCAGCGGCGGAAACGGCGATTAGAGTCTTTCGTGTGAGCATGAGCGCAACTTGCGCGCATGTTGTACGAACGTCATTCCACTCTGTTTGGTTGTGGCAAACCAGCCACGCTGGGTTTTGACACACGGAACCAGGGCAGCGAGTCAATCTCCGATGAGCACCACCCCGCAGACTGCAACAACCATACGGACCGATGACGATCACAGCGCGCGGGAACCGCTGCCGAGCGAGACCGCCTCCGAAGCGCCGGCTCTCGCGGGCGATTGGGGACGGAAACGGGTTGTGATTGAAGACGTCCGCCCGAACGTGGAGGGGGGCCGCTTCGCGATCAAACGCGTTGTGGGGGAGACAGTCACGGTTGAAGCCGACGTCTTCTGCGACGGGCACGATGCACTTTCTGTCCGGCTCTGCTATCGCTCGGATGAGGAATCGGCCTGGCGGGAAGTCGAAATGCAGCCCCTGGTCAACGACCGCTGGCGCGCGCCGTTCGCCGTCGGACACGAGGGCGTCTACCAATACACCGTCCTCGCCTGGGTCGACCGCTTTCTGACGTGGCATCGGGATTTTCAAAAACGGGCCGCCGCCCGGCAGGTCGAACAGGTCGACCTGCTGACCGGCGCCGAACTCGTCGACGAGGCGCTGGATCGCGCGGACGAGACCGATCGTTCCGCGTTGCAGCTCTGGTCGCGCAGGTTGCGCAGCGACGACGCGGTCCGCCACCTCGACCGGATCTGCGAAGACCCGGAATTGCCGGAACTCATGCAGCGTTATCCAGACCGCAGTCTTGCGACGAGCTACGGCCGTACGCTGGCGGTCACTGTGGATCGGGAGCGCGCGCGGTTCAGCGCCTGGTACGAAATGTTTCCGCGATCAGCCGCAGACGAACCGGGACGGCACGGCACCCTGAAGGATGTGACATCGCGATTGCCCTACGTCGCCGAAATGGGCTTCGACGTGTTGTATCTGCCGCCCATTCATCCGATCGGCTCCAGGTTCCGGAAAGGCAAGAACAACGCGACCCAGGCAGAACCGGACGACGTCGGCAGCCCGTGGGGCATCGGCAGCGCCGAGGGCGGCCACAAGGCGGTCCATCCCGAACTGGGCACGCTCGACGATTTTCGCGAGTTGGTCGCCGCCGCGGATGAACTCGGCATCGAAATCGCGATGGACGTCGCCTTTCAGTGTTCGCCCGACCATCCCTATGTGCGGGAGCATCCCGATTGGTTCCGGCAGCGTCCCGACGGAACCATTCAATACGCCGAAAATCCCCCCAAAAAGTACCAGGACATCTATCCGTTCGATTTTGAGTGCAACGACTGGCCGGCGCTGTGGCGGGAACTGAAGAGCGTCTTCGACTACTGGATCGAACAGGGCGTCAAGATCTTCCGCGTCGACAATCCGCACACCAAGCCGTTCACCTTCTGGGAATGGTGCCTTAACGAAATCAAGCGCGAGCATCCGGACGTCCTGTTTCTCGCGGAGGCGTTCACGCGGCCGAAGATCATGGCGCGGCTGGCCGCTCTCGGCTTTACGCAGTCTTACACGTACTTCTCGTGGCGGAACACGAAACATGAGTTGACCGAATACGTCACCGAACTGAACACGACGAACCTCCGCGAATACTTTCGGCCGAACTTCTGGCCGAATACGCCGGATATTCTCACTGAGTATCTGCAGGTCGGAGGACGGTCGGCGTTTCAGTTGCGGCTGATTCTTGCCGCCACACTCAGTACGAATTACGGAATCTACGGCCCTCCGTTCGAGCACTGCTGGAGCGAACCGCGCGAGCCGGGCAGCGAAGAGTACCTGCACTCGGAAAAATATCAGGTCCACCATCACGAACTGGATCGCGCGGACAGCCTGCAGGGTCTGATCGCCCGCGTGAACCGGCTTCGCCGCGGGTACACCGTTCTGCAGACGCCGTGCGAACTTCAGTTTCACGAGACGGAGAACGACCAGCTTCTCGCGTACACCAGATCGTCGGGCGACAACTCCGAGATTCTGCTCGTCGTCGTCAACCTCGATCCGCATCACAGGCAGGCCGGTTGGGTCACGCTGCCGATGGAAGAGTTCGCCCTCGACGCCACGCATCCCTACCAGGTTCATGACCTGCTGAGCGACTCCCGCTACCTGTGGCATGGACCACGGAACTACGTCGAACTGGATCCGGGTGTCATACCGGCCCACATTTTCCAGGTTCGCCGTCGCGTGCGAACGGAGCGGGAGTTCGAGTACTACCTTTGATTTTCAGGTGAGCGGCGGCGTTCGCCGCACCGACAGTCGGCTTTCGACGGGCCGGGCGGGTTTCGCCTGCGTCCCCGAAGCCGGGAAACGTTTCCAGGAATTGCGAATCGTGCCCATGGAGACCGTTGGAACACAGCCGGAAACCGCGAAAACAGCGCCGGCGCGAAACCCGTCCTGGTTCAAGGACGCGGTGATCTACCAGATCCACGTCCGCGCGTTCTTCGACGCCAGCGGCGACGGAGTCGGGGACTTTCGCGGACTCACGGAGAAGCTCGACTACATCGAGGGTCTCGGAATCACGGCGATCTGGCTGCAGCCGTTCTTCATGTCGCCCCTGCGCGACGACGGCTACGACATCGCCGACTACACCCGGATCAATCCCGCCTACGGGACGCTGCGCGACTTTGAAACGTTTCTGCAAGAGGCGCACCGCCGCGACCTGCGGGTCATCACCGAAATGGTCATGAACCACACGTCGGATCAGCACGAGTGGTTCCAGAAATCGCGGCGGGCCAAACCCGGCGACAAGTGGCGCGACTACTACGTCTGGAGCGACACCGACGAGCGCTATGAGCAGGCGCGGATCATCTTCGAGGATTTCGAAACCTCCAACTGGACCTGGGACGAGGTGGCGCAGGCCTACTACTGGCACCGCTTCTACCATCACCAGCCCGATCTGAACTTCGACAACCCCGACGTCCACCAGGCGATGTTCGATGCCGTCGACTTCTGGTTCGACAAGGGTGTCGACGGCATGCGGCTCGACGCCGTCCCCTACCTGTACGAGCGGGAGGGAACGAACTGCGAGAACCTGCCGGAAACCCACGCCTTTCTGAGAGAACTCCGCCGGCACGTCGACGAGAAGTACGACGACAAAATGCTGCTGGCCGAGGCCAACCAATGGCCGGAAGACGCCGCCGCCTATTACGGCGACGGAGACGAATGCCACATGAACTTTCACTTTCCGCTGATGCCGCGGCTGTTCATGTCGATCGAGCGCGAGGACCGGTTTCCGATCATCGACATTCTCGAACAGACCCCCGAAATCCCCGAGAACTGCCAGTGGGGCATCTTCCTGCGCAACCACGACGAACTCACGCTGGAGATGGTGACCGATGAGGAACGGGATTACATGTACCGCGCCTACGCCGCCGACCCCCGCGCTCGCGTGAATCTCGGCATCCGCCGGCGTTTGGCGCCGCTGCTGCGCGACGACCGCCGGAAAACCGAATTGATGAACGCGCTGCTCCTGTCGCTGCCGGGCACGCCGATCATTTATTACGGCGACGAAATCCGCATGGGGGACAATATCTACCTGGGAGACCGCGACGCCGTGCGGACTCCGATGCAATGGAACGACGATCGCAACGCCGGTTTTTCGCGGGCGAATCCGCAGCAGTTGTACCTGCCCGTCATCATCGACCCGCCGTTTCACTACGCGTCTCGAAACGTCGAAGTCGAACAGAGCCGTCCCCACTCAACGCTGTGGTGGACGCGGCGGATTATCGCGCAGCGGAAACAGCTCACCGCCATGGGACGCGGCGTCATCGAGTTTCTTTCGCCGGACAATCCCAAAGTGCTCGCCTTCCTGCGGCAGCACGAGGACGAAACGATCCTCGTCGTGGCCAACCTGTCGCGCTACGTGCAATGCGTGGAACTCGACTTGTCGCGATTCCGCGGCCAGCATCCGGTTGAGTTGTTCGGGCAGGCGCAGTTCCCACCGATCGGTGAGTTGCCTTATTTTCTGACGCTCGGCGCCTACGCCTTTTACTGGTTCCGGCTCGAGTGGGGGGGCGACGAGGCGGAGCCGCTGGACGCCGCGTTGCCGAGTTGCACGATTTCCGCCCGTTGGGACGCACTCTTTGAAAACAAGGCGCTCTCCACCCTGGAAGCCGCGTTGCCCGCCTTTATGAAGCGGCACCGCTGGTTCGGCGGCAAGGCCCGCGCGATTCAGCAGGTCAAGCTGCTGGACGTGTTGACTGTGCACGACTTTCCCGAGGTGACGGCCGACCCGAGACGGGACGACTGGCCATCCGGCGGATTGCCCGCAACGCGGGTTCTCGTCGCCCGCGCCGAATACGTCGAAGGAGAGCCGGAAATCTACGTTCTGCCGGTCGTCTTTGCGCAGGGTGAACAGCAGGCCAATCTGCTGGCCGACCGTCCCGGAGCCGGCATCGTCTCGATTGCGCGTTCCGACGATGTTCCCCCGGCGACGTTGTGCGACGCAAGCCGGGAAGATGAATTCTGGCTGTTGTTGTTCGACGCCATCCGCCAGGGACGGACGATTCCCGGCCGGCACGGAGCGGTCGAGTCGCTTCAGACGCACGCGTTTTCGCAGTTGCAGGACAGCGGGAGCATCCGACCGCCGCAGGCGGCGAGAGTCGTCGGCGTCGCCGCGGACGACGCGCAGCACGCGCCGGCGCTGCTTGATGTGGTCATCCACGGCGGCGAGCAGAGCAATACATCCGCAGTGATCGGCGGCCGGCAGATTCTGAAAATGTTCCGCCGCATCGACAAGGGCGAGAATCCCGACTTTGAAATCGGCCGCTATCTGACGGAGACGACGCAACTGGGATGCGTCCCGCAGGTCGCCGGGGCGCTGACCTACCGCGCCGCGAGCGGCGAAGAATACACACTGGCCGTGCTGCACGAATATGTGGCCAATGAGGGGGACGCCTGGGTTTACACACTCGATGAGTTGGACCGTTACCTTGATCGCGTCGAAGCGGAACTGTCCGGTCCCCCGCCGGGCGACGCCCTGGCAGCGGGCACGCCCCTCACCGAACTGGCCGGTCACATGCCGCCGAATTCGGTCCAGGAAGTCGTCGGCCCCTACTTGCAGTCAGCCGAACTGCTGGGCCGACGGACGGCGGAGATGCATCTGGCGTTGGCCTCCGGTGACAGCGAAGCGTTTGCGCCGGAGCCGTTTACGAAGCTCTATCAGCGCAGCATCTACCAGTCGATGCGGGCCGAAGCGCGCAAGACGCTCAGCTTTCTGATGAAACGGGCCGCCAGCCTCCCCGGCGACGCGCGAGATCTGGCGCAGCGGTTGTTGCAGAACGAGCAGGCCCTGATCGAGCGATACCAACAAGTGGCCGAAACGCCCATCAACGCCCAGCGCATCCGCTGCCACGGAGACTTCCACCTCGGCCAGGTGCTCTTCACCGGCAAGGACTTTGTCATCATCGACTTCGAAGGGGAACCGGAGCGACCGATCGGCGAACGGCGCATCAAGAAGTCGCCGCTGCGCGACGTGGCCGGTATGCTGCGATCGTTCCATTATGCGTCCCATGCGGCGCTCACCGGTCCCCACCGCGACGCCTTGCTGCCCACGGCCGGCAGTCAAAGCAGCGGCGCCTGGCTGACCGTGTGGTACCGCTGGACCGCCGCAATGTATCTGAAGGCGTATTTGGCCGAAGCCTCACAAGGCGGCTTTCTGCCGCCGCGCAGCGAGGATTTCTCGACGCTGCTGGAGGCCTATCTGTTGGAGAAAGCGATCTACGAACTTCGTTACGAAATGAACAACCGCCCCGACTGGGTCCAGATACCGCTGCGAGGCATCCTGGATCTGCTGGAGGTGGGCAGCGCGTCCGGCGATTGACTGCGCACTCAGTGCGGGGGACGACTCAACCCGCGCCCCGGACACTCACGACGACATTCGACTGCAACCGGAGAGGATCATCCCGATGCCGACGAACACCACAACAGACATCCGGCGGCCCGACGTTCGCCACGACGTCAGCCTGATCACCGACGACGACGTCCATCTCTTCAACGAGGGCACGCACTTCGACTTGCAGACGAAGCTGGGCGCCCACCTCTGCGCTGCAGCGGACGGCGCGGAAGGCGCCTGCTTTGCCGTCTGGGCGCCGAACGCCCGCTCGGTGGCGATCAGCGGAGAGTTCAACGGCTGGAATCAACGCAGCCACGCTCTCCGCCCGCGCGGATCATCCGGAATCTGGGAGGGGTTTATTCCGGGTGTCGGGCAGGGAACCCTCTACAAGTATCACATTGTCGCCCGCGACAGCGGGTACGAGGTGGACAAGGCCGACCCGTTCGGCGTGTTCCACGAAGTCGCCCCCAAGACCGCCTCGATCGTCTGGGATCTGGACTACGGGTGGAGCGACGAGGAATGGATGTCCGCACGCGCGTCGCGGAACAGGCTCGATGCCCCCCTGTCCATCTATGAAGTGCACCTCGGCGCCTGGCGGCGCGTCGCCGAGGACGGCAACCGCTCCCTCAGCTATCGCGAACTGGCCCCTCAACTCGCCGAGCACGTCCAGCAGTGCGGCTTCACCCATGTCGAGTTCCTGCCGGTCATGGAGCACCCCTTCTTCGGCTCCTGGGGCTACCAGACGACCGGCTACTTCGCGCCCACCAGCCGGTACGGCACGCCGCAGGACTTCAAGTACCTCGTCGATTACCTGCACCAACACGGCATCGGCGTCATACTCGACTGGGTTCCGTCTCACTTCCCCAGCGACGAACACGGACTGGCGTATTTCGACGGCACGCACCTGTTCGAGCACGCCGACCCCCGGCAGGGATTCCACCCCGACTGGAACAGCTACATCTTCAACTACGGCCGAAATGAAGTCCGCAGCTTCCTGCTCAGCAATGCCCTGTTCTGGCTCGACGAGTACCACATCGACGGCCTCCGCGTGGACGCCGTCGCGTCGATGCTGTACCTCGATTATTCGCGGAAAGAAGGCGAGTGGATTCCCAACAAGTACGGCGGACGGGAGAACCTGGAGGCGATCGACTTTCTGCGAACATTCAACACGACCATCTACCAGCGGCGCCCGGACGTCCAGACGATCGCCGAAGAATCGACCGCTTGGCCGATGGTCTCCCGGCCGACATACGTCGGCGGACTGGGGTTCGGCCTGAAGTGGGACATGGGGTGGATGCACGACACGCTCCGCTACATGTCGCACGAACCGATCCATCGCAAGTTCCACCACGATCGCTTGTCATTCCGGATGATCTACGCGTTCAACGAGAATTTTACGTTGCCGCTCTCGCACGACGAGGTCGTTCACGGCAAAGGCTCGTTACTGGGCAAGATGCCCGGGGACGATTGGCAGAAGTTCGCCAACCTCCGCCTGCTGTACGGCTACATGTACGGGATGCCCGGAAAGAAGCTGCTGTTCATGGGGGGCGAGTTCGGCCAACCGGGCGAATGGCAGCACGACGGCAGCCTGCAGTGGGACCTCGCAAAGCAATTGCCCCATTCGGCCGTGCAGCGCTGGCTCTCCACGCTGAATCGCTTCTACTCCGGAGAGAAAGCTCTGCACGAATGGGACTGCGACCCCGCCGGCTTCGAGTGGATCGACGCCAACGACTCCGAGGAAAGCGTGGTGAGCTTTCTGCGGAAGGCGAAGACCAGCGACGATCTGATCGCCGTGGTCTGCAACTTCACTCCCGTCCCCCGGCCCAATTATCGCATCGGCGTCCCGCGCGGCGGATACTGGCGGGAAATCCTCAACAGCGACGCCGTCGAACACGGAGGGAGCGGCCAAGGGAATCTGGGCGGCGTCGAAGCCAGTCCGATCGGCTACCACGGCCGCCCCTGTTCGCTCAATCTGACGCTCCCGCCGTTGGGAGCGGTCTTCTTGAAATCGGACGCGGCGCAGCCGAAGGCCGGTGAGTGACGGCTGCACATCGCGCTCACATCGCCGGACGATTCGTTCAGACACCCCCGCTGGCGCAGGAAGAGACCATGCCGGAGCATCCCACCTATCCGCCGACCCTCGGCGCGCAGTTCCAGGAAGACGGCCGATGCCGATTTCTGGTCTGGGCGCCGAACGCCGAGAAACTCGAACTGAAACTGCTCGAGCCGCAAGAACGATTGTTGCCGATGCAGCCCTGCGGACGCGGCTACTACGAACTGACCGTCGACGAGCTGGCGCCCGGTGCGCGGTACTTCTATCGCATCGACGGCGACCGCGACCGCCCCGACCCGGCCTCGCGCCTCCAGCCCGACGGCGTTCACCAGGCATCGGCGGCCGTCACGTCCAATTTCAACTGGACCGACGGGGACTGGCGGGGAATCCCGCTGCACCAGTTCATCACCTACGAAATGCACGTCGGCACCTTCTCTGCGGAAGGCACCTTCGAGGCGGTGATCCCGCATCTCGACGAGTTGCACGACCTGGGCGTCACTGCGATCGAACTGATGCCTTGCGCACAGTTTCCCGGCGGGCGAAACTGGGGCTACGACGGGGTGCATCCGTTCGCGGTTCAGAATACATACGGCGGACCGGACGGATTGAAGCGGCTGGTCGACGCCGCCCATTCCCGGGGCCTGGCTGTCATCATGGACGTCGTCTACAACCACATCGGTCCGGAAGGCAACTACCTGGCTGAGTTCGGTCACTATTTTACCGATCGGCATCACACGCCCTGGGGCCGCGCCATCAATTTCGACGATCGCGACAGCGATGAGGTGCGACGATTCTTCATCGAAAACGCACTGTACTGGATCGACGAGTTTCACATCGACGCCTTGCGGCTGGACGCCGTGCACGCGATCTTCGACTTCACGGCGCGTCCGTTTCTCCAGGAGCTGGCCGACGCGGTGCGGCTGGAGGGCGAACGTCTCAATCGGAGGGTTTACACAATCGCCGAAAGCAGCCTCGCCGACTCGCGATTGATCATGCCGAAGGAAACGGGCGGCTGCGGCATCGACGGCCAGTGGTGTGACGACTTGCATCACGCCATCCGCACCGAGTTGACCGACGAGCAATCAGGCTATTACGCCGACTACACCGGTTTCGACGACATTTGCAAAGCATACCGAGACGGATTCGTCCAGGACGGCGGTTACTCCCGGTACCGGGGTCGGCGGCACGGCAACTCAGCCCGGCACGTCGACCCGATCAAACTCGTCGTCTGTTCGCAGAATCACGATCAGGTCGGCAATCGGCTCATGGGAGAACGGCTCACTGAGCTGGCCTCCTTCGAGAAACTCAAGCTGGCGGCGGCGCTGGTGATCCTCTCCCCCTGCCAGCCGATGCTCTTCATGGGCGAGGAGTATGCCGAATCGGCCCCCTTCCAGTTCTTCATCAGCCACACCGACCCGGACCTGGTCGAAGCGGTCCGGCGCGGCCGCAAGGAAGAGTTCGCCCGTTTCGAGTGGCAGCAGGAGCCGCCCGACCCGCAGGATGAAGCCACGTTCCAGCGGTGCAAGCTGGACCACGCCCTCAAGAACGGAGGCCGCCACCGCGTCTTGTTTGAGTACTACCAAGAGCTTATCAAACTGCGCAAGGCGGAGCCCGCGCTGGCGTTTCCCGATCGCGCCCGGATGGAAGTCAGCGAATTGAAACCTCATCGCGCGATGGCCGTGAGACGCTGGTCGGCGCGACGCGAAGTTCTCACACTGTTCCACTTCGGATCGGAAACGGCGGAGGTCGCCATCAATCTGCCGGAAGGGGCGTGGAACAAGGCGCTCGATTCAGCAGACGCGCGTTGGAACGGTCCGGGGAGTTCGCTGCCGGATCAAATCGAGTCGTCTGGAACAGCGACGCTGTCGCTCCCGCCCGACTCCGTCACCACGTATAACAGGTAACAGGCGTTTGCGAACGCCGAGCGCGGGCCCGCGACTTCGGAGAAACTTGTGACTGATACACTCGAGAGTAAGCCGGTCATCGGCCTCGGTAAACGTGTGCGCGGAGTGCGCTCCCAAGAGCAGAAGATGGGAGTCCCGCTCAGCCAGCGGCGAGTCTGTCCCGGCAAACCGTACCCCCTCGGCGCCGCCTGGAACGGCCGCGGGGTCAACTTTGCCCTCTACGCGGAGAACGCCACCGGGGTCGAACTCTGCCTGTTTGATTCGCCCGATGCGACTCGGGAATCGGAACGGATCCCGATGCCCGAACAGACCGACATGGTCTGGCACGTGTTTCTACCGGGCGTCGCGCCCGGACAACTCTACGGATACCGCGTCCATGGTCCCCACAAACCGGAACAGGGACATCGTTTCAACCCGAACAAACTCCTGCTGGACCCTTACGCCAAGCTGGTGGGCCGGAAGACGAACTGGGACGACTCGCTCTTCGGTTACACCATCGGCTCCGAACAACAGGACCTGTCCTTCGACGAACGCGACAGCGCTCCGTACGCCCCTCTGGCCGCCGTCATCGATCCCTCGTTCGACTGGGGCGATGACAGTCCGCCCAAGGCCCCGATGCACAAGACCGTCATCTATGAAATGCACGTGCGCGGCTTCACCAAGCTGAACTCGGCGATCCCGGAGGAACTTCGCGGCACCTACGCCGGTCTCGCGTCCGAACCTGCAATCGCCTACCTGAAGCGGCTCGGCGTCACCGCCGTCGAACTCCTGCCCGTGCATCATTTTCTGCAGGACCGCCATCTCGTCGAACGGGGGCTCGACAACTACTGGGGCTACAACACGCTCAGCTTCTTCGCTCCCGAAATCTGTTACGCCTCCGAAAGCCACCCGCTCGACGCGGTGCCCGAATTCAAAACGATGGTCCGCAACCTGCATAGCGCGGGCATCGAGGTCATCCTCGACGTGGTTTACAACCACACGGCCGAAGGCAATCACATGGGGCCGACGCTTTCACTGCGCGGCATCGACAACGCGGCCTACTATCGCGCGCTCGACCAGGATCCGCGCTACTACATGGACTACACCGGGTGCGGAAACACCCTCAACGTCATGAACCCCCGCGTGCTGCAGTTGATCATGGACAGCCTGAGGTACTGGATTACCGAGATGCACGTCGACGGGTTCCGCTTCGACCTGGCCAGTGCGCTGGCGCGGGAACTGCACGCCGTCGACAAACTCGGCGCGTTCTTCGACATCATCCAGCAGGATCCGATCATTTCGCAGGTCAAACTGATCGCCGAACCGTGGGATCTGGGCGAAGGCGGATACATGGTCGGCAACTTCCCCGTCCAGTGGTCCGAGTGGAACGGAAAATACCGCGACTGCGTACGGTCGTTCTGGAAGGGAGACGGCGGAGTCGTCTCCGAGTTCGCCACGAGGTTCTGCGGCAGCAGCGACCTGTACCGATGGAGCAGCCGCCTGCCGAAGGCCAGCATCAACTTTATCACCTGTCACGACGGCTTCACTCTCGAAGATCTGGTTTCATACAACGAAAAACACAACGAAGCGAACGGCGAGCAGAATCGCGACGGCGCGGACCATAACATCAGTTGGAACTGCGGCGTCGAAGGACCGACGGACGACGAAGACATCTTGGCTCTCCGCGATCGGAAAAAGCGTTCCATGCTCGCCACGCTCATCCTCTCGCAGGGCGTGCCGATGCTGCTGGCCGGCGACGAGATGGGGCATACCCAGAACGGCAACAACAATGCGTATTGCCAGGACAACGAAATCACCTGGCTGAACTGGGCCAACGGCCGCGCGCTGCGGAACCGCCAACTCACCGACTTTGTCCGCAAGGTCATTGAGATATTTCACGAGCAGCCGGTCTTCCACCGCCGCAAGTTCTTCTCCGACCGCCCGATCGGCGGCTCCGAAGCTCCCGACATCGCCTGGGTGAATCCCGACGGCACGGAAATGACCGACGAGCAGTGGAACACACCCCACGTCCGCTGCTTCGGCGTCGTCCTCTTCGGCGACAGCATCGACATGGACGAAGACGGCGAGGAAATCAGCGGCGACTCGATTCTCATCCTCTTCAACGCCGACCACGACCTGACCATCCCATTCACGCTGCCCGACATCGAAGAAGAGTTTCTCCCCTGGCAGCGGCTGTTCGACACGTTCGACGCCGAATCCCACCAGGACGAATTCACCCAGGAATCGGTTTACGAACTGCGCCCCTGCTCGATGGCTGTCTTTCGCATGGGAATCGAGGAGCAGACCGAACAGGCCGCCCCCATGCCGGTCGACGTGAAGCCGCTGGCCACCTACCGCGTGCAGCTCAATCGCGATTTTCGTCTGGAGGACGCCCGCGCGCAGGTCACCTACTTCAGCCGTCTGGGAATCACGCACCTGTATGCATCGCCCATCCTCCGCGCGCGTCAGGCCAGCACGCACGGCTACGACGTCGTCGATCCGAAAACGATCAATCCCAATCTCGGCGACGAGACCGACCTCATCAACCTCTCGACCGACCTGCGGCAGTTCGGCATGGGGATCGTCCTGGACATCGTTCCCAACCACATGGCCGCCAGCCTGGAGAATCCCTACTGGCGCGACGTGCTGACCTACGGACACAGCTCGCCGTTCGCCGGCTGGTTCGACATCGACTGGCGGATGCCCGACCCGAACATGTGGGGCCGCGTCCTGTTGCCGATCCTCGGTGAACCGCGGGCACGGATCCTTGCGAAAGATCAAATCCAGCTCGTCTGGTCGGACGGCCGGTTCCTCGTGAAATACTTTGAACACATGCTGCCGGTTGACCCGTCCACCGTGCCGACCATCTGCGGTTTTGCGGAAGCCGAGCTTGAGGAACTCACGCGGGACGGGCACGCCGGGCTGGAGAAAATCTTCGAGATTCTGAATCGTCTGAAAAAGCTCCCCAGAATCGCCGCCCGCCTGCGGCGCCGCTTCGATATCGATCGGGAGGAGACGGAGCAACTGCTGGCCGAATTCGCACAACTCGTGGTTCAGTCCCCCCGGCTCGAAGCCTGGGTCGCCGAAACAGTGCAACGGTTCGGGCAGGACTCCGACGGTCGTCGCCGCCTCGCCCGGCTGCTTGACAATCAGCCCTACCGCCTGGTGCATTGGCGGGATGCCGCCCGCGCGATCAACTATCGACGATTCTTCGACATCAACGAATTGGTCTCGATCCGGCAGGAAGACCCGCACGTCTTTGAAGAAACTCATTCCACCGTCCTCCGGTGGGTGCGTGATGGCTTGATCGACGGGTTGCGGATTGATCACATCGACGGACTGCGCGATCCGCTGGGGTACCTGGAGCACCTGGCCGCGGAACTGCCCCCCGGCGAACAGGTGCATCAGCCGGTGCCGGTCTTTGTCGAGAAGATTCTGGCCCCTGATGAAGAATTGCCCGCCCGCTGGCCCGTGACCGGCACATCGGGATACGAGTTTCTCAACCAGGTCGAAGCGATCTACGTCTCACCCGAAGGGTTCGCGGAGATCGAGCAAAGCTATCGCCGCCTCCTTCGAAGGCCGGTGCGTTTTGAAAACGTGGCGGCGTCCGGAAAACGCCGTGTGCTGAGCGTCGATCTGTCGCCGCACGTCGATCGGCTCGCAGACAGCCTGGTCGGTCTCGCAGAGAACTCATTGCGATACCAGTCAGGCGAATCGCGGGAGGGAGAGGGTTGGGCGTCCACCGCCGCGATCACGCGCCGCGATGAAAACATGCCGGGGAACGTCGTCAATCTGATGCCGACCAAGAGCGATTTCGCGGAAGCCGTGGTGGAAGTCATCACCGCGTTGCCGGTCTACCGGACTTACCTGGACAGCCGCCGCGGCGTGATCGACGCCGACGACCGCCGACGCCTCCAGTTCGCACTCCAGCAGGCTCGCGAACAGGGTCGCGCCGAACCCGAAGCGGTCGACTTCCTCGGAGAGGTCCTGCTGTTGGAGAACGAGTCGTTGACCGACCAGCAACGCACCGAGCGAGTCAACTTCATCCAGCGCTTCCAGCAATTGACGGGGCCCGCCGCGGCCAAGGGAATCGAAGACACCGCCCTCTATGCCTACGTACCGCTCGTTTCGCTCAACGAGGTGGGGGGCGAACCGCACCTCCCGGAGGACGCCGTCGCAGGACTCCACCGCGCCAATGAAGTCCGTGCATCGGACTCTCCCCAGACAATGCTTTGCGTCACCACGCACGACACCAAGCGCACGGCCGACGTGCGGGCCAGAATCGACGTGCTCTCCGAAGTGCCGAAACTCTGGACCGGTCTCGTTCGCCGCTGGGGACGGCTCAACGAAGATCACCGGTCGCGGATCAGCGGCAAACGCGTGCCCGATCCGGCCGCGGAATACCTCTTCTACCAGACAGTCGTCGGGCTCTGGCCCGCACCGGGACCTCACGACTCGGACGCCCTGCCCTCCACGGAGCGCCTGCAGAAACTCCGCGAGCGAATCGAACACTACATGATCAAGGCGGTCCGGGAAGCGAAAACGCATACCTCCTGGACGGACAACAATCAGCAGTATGAAGAGGCCCTGCTCGCATTCATCCGCGGCTTGCTGTCCTGCGACGACGCCGGCGGCGCGCCGTTTCTCTCAGACGTGCAGAGTCTGGTGGCCCGCATCGCGCGGCCGGGATTCTGGAACAGCCTCTCGCGGACGATGATCCAGTTCACCTCACCCGGCACGCCCGACCTCTACCAGGGTGATGAACTCTGGAACTTCGCCCTCGTCGACCCCGACAACCGACGCCCCGTCGACTATCAAGCACGTCGGCAACTGCTCGATGAGGCCATTCTCGCCGTCGAAGGATCTCCGGAGGCACGGCGCGAGTATCTCCACAGCCTTGTCGGATCGCCGGAGGACGGCCGCATCAAGTTGCACGTGATTCAGAGCCTGTTGACCGCACGCCGGCAGCATCCGCAATTGTTCGGGTCGGGCGAATACATCCCGCTCGCGACCGCCGGTCCTGCAAGCGGTCACCTCATCGCCTTTGCGCGATTGTCCGAAGCGGCTCGCGGAGCGTCGTCCGGCAGGTCGGCCGAGCCACACGAGGCAATCGTCGTCGCGCCGCGCTTGACTGTCGAACTCGTCGAAGACTCATCCGCCGCGCCGATCGGCGAGGCGGCATGGTCCGACACTCGCGTCTATCTGCCCGAGTTCCTCACCAGCAAGAGCCTGCGGTGTGCCGTGACGCACGAGTCGATCGAGCCGTCGGTGGATGGCAGTCTCCGAGTCGCGGACGTCCTTCGGTCGTTCCCGGTCTCGCTCCTGATCAGTGAGGCGTGAACCAGACAGGTCGAACGGGTCGTTATAGCGCTTTGCCAAACAGTGTTGGCGATCTGTCTCGCGGAATCTCCGGCTGAACAGTCCGAAAACCGTTCGACGCGGACACACGGTAGAGCAATTTGCTCTAAGAGACTCCTGATGTTCGATTCGCGGCTCTCCATATTGGTTAACGAGCTGCTGGGCGATGAACAGTCGGTCGCCGCCTCCGATGTTTCTCCCGCCGCCCGCTGTGCACCGCTGCTGGACCGACTTGTGTCCGATCCGGCGCTCGCTGCGGCAATCGTCTGGCAGCTGGATGCTCAAGGCCGGCTGGGAACGCTCTGTCAACAGGTCGCAGACCATGACGCCTGGAGCAACGAAATGTACGCAGGGCCCGCGCATCGGGCGCGGCTCACGTCGGTCGTCAGGCAGGGTCAGGCGATGTGCGTTGACGTCACAGGCGACGCCTCGCCGACCGGGTCGGACTGCATCGTCGCCGCCGCGCCGATTCTGCACGGACCAACGCCCCGCGGCGCATTGGAACTGTTCGCGGATGCGAGCCTCTCCCCTGCCGACCGCAGAGCGTTGCTGCAGGCCGTCGAGAACCTTTGCGGCCTGCTGGCCCGCGGCCTCTGGCAGCCGGCGTCTTCAAGATGGGCTGCCGAAGAGACCGCAACCCGAAGCCGGCGAGACCGGTTCACTCTCTCGCTCCACCAGTCGCTCAGCGTGACCGAGGTCGCCGGCACGGCGGTCAACGACGGCCGGTTGCTGCTCGGCTGCGATCGCCTGAGTCTTGCGCTCCGCCGGGGAGCGCGAACCCGCATCGCCGCGATCAGCGGGCAGGATCAGCTCGAAGCCCGCGCCAATCTGATTCGCGCCATGACCCGCCTGGCCGACCGGGTGATGCAGAGCGGATCACCGTTGAGCTATCAGGGCAGCACCGAAAACTGGCCCCCGCAACTGGAAGAGGCCTTGGCGGCGTTCCTGGCCGAGTCGCGTTCGCGAAGCGTGCAACTCATTCCGCTGCGGCGCTCGCCGCCGGTGGTTCCGGTCGATCAATCCGAAACAACGCCCCGCCCGTCTTCGCCCCCGCCGGTCATCGGCTGTCTGATCATCGAACAGACGACCGGCTCGGCGCAGAACACTCGTCAGCCGCAGACCGTCGATTTCGTCGCCGAGCATACCGCCGCCGCACTCTCCAACGCGCAGCAGCACGAGCAGGTATTCCTGTTGCCGGTGTGGAGAACCATCGGCCGCGCCGGCGAGTGGCTTCGCGGACGGCGACTCGCGATGGCGGCCGCCGCCCTGTTGCTGTTGGCCGCAGCAGCATTCGCGCTCTGGCTCGTTCCCTGGGAATACCGCGTCGAAGCGGACGGAATCGCCCTGCCGGTCGTGCGGCACGAAGTCTTCGCCCCCTGGGACGGCGACGTCGAGGAGATCTACGTCGAAAGCGGACAGCGCGTGGCCGCGGGAGAGCCGTTGCTTCGTCTGGAAAGCGACGACCTGAAAAGCGAACGCGTCGCGCTCCAAGGAGAAGTGAGCGAACTGAGGCGTCGCCGCGACTCGCTCCGCGTTCAGGCCGCTCAGGCAGCCGGCCGCGGAGACCGCGACGAGGAACTGAGACTGGAAGGAGAGCTGGTCCAGACCCAAGTGCGATTGCAAGGGGCTAAGGAACGCCTTCAGGTTCTCGAAGAACGGATGAATGCGCTGACGATCCGCTCGCCGCTGGAGGGCGTCGTCGCAACGTTCCAACTTCGCCGCGATCTGGAACTTCGTCCGGTCCGCCGGGGAGATATGCTGCTCGAAGTGATGGACGAAACCGGTCCCTGGCAGATCGAACTGGAAATCCCCGAATACCGCATGGGCCACGTCCTCAGCCAACTGGCCGAATCGGACACCGGAACGCTGCCGGTCCGCTACGTCCCGGCCACCGCAGTCGATCGCACCTGCAATGCCACACTCACGGAAGTCGCCTCCCGATCGGACGAATCAGACGCAGGCGCCATGATTGTCGAAGCGTTCGCCCGCATCGACCCGGACGACCTGCCGCAGCGCCGCATCGGTTCGGAAGTCACCGCCAAGATCGACTGCGGCCGCTGCAGCCTCGCCTACGCCCTCTTCGGCGACGTCTACGAATTCCTTCTCCGCCACCTCTGGTGGTAAGCCCGGCGGCCGCCTCCATCGGCGCGCCTCGAAGTCACCGCAGTTGATATCATCGTTGGGCGTATCCGCAGACATCGCCCCGTCCTCGTCACAGACCCACCTTCGATATGCAGCGGGAATTTGAAGTCCTCGTCTGGGGCGCCACAGGATTCACCGGCCGGCTGGTGGCCGAGCACCTGGCGAAATACTACGGCGACAATCGTCCACTGCGCTGGGCTGTCGGCGGCCGCAACCAGGCGAAAGTGGAGCGCCTGTCCGAAGAACTCGATGCGCCCTCGGGACGAATACCCTTCGTGATCGGCGATAGCCACGATCGGGCGAGTCTCGACGAGATCGTCCGTCGCACGTCTGTCGTTTGCTCGACGGTTGGTCCCTACGCAAGGCACGGCTCGGAACTGGTGGCCGCCTGCGTCGAGCACGGAACGCACTATTGCGACATCAGCGGCGAGGTCCAATGGATGCGCGAGATGATCGATCGTCACGAGGCCGCAGCGCGTCAATCGGGCGCACGAATCGTGCATTGTTGTGGCTTCGATTCCATTCCGTCGGATCTCGGCTGTTTCTTCCTGCAGCAGTATGTTCAGGCTGAGCACGACGCCGTGTGTCGACATGTGCAACTGCGAGTCCGGGAAATGCGCGGCGCATTCAGCGGCGGGACAGTGGCCAGTCTGCTGCACGTCCTTGATGAGTGTCGACGCGATCCGCGAGTCCGCCGAATCGTGGAGGATCCCTATGCCTTGAATCCCGCCGGGATGCGGGAAGGCCCCGACGGACCCGATTGCCCGGCTGTTCGCTGGGACCACGATCTTCACGCCTGGACCGCGCCCTTCGTGATGGCGCCGATCAACACGCGTGTTGTCCGACGCACGAATGCGCTGCTGAACTACCCCTATGGACGCGACTTTCGCTACGACGAGGCCGTGTTGAAGCAGGGCGGCCCGATCGGATGGGCGTCCGCAAAAAGCCTCTCAACGGGATTGAAGCTGTTTCTGGCAGCGGCAACAGCCCGGCCGACGCGCGCGATACTGCGAAAATGGGTGCTCCCAAGTCCCGGCCAGGGACCCTCGGCCGCCCAGCGTGAAAACGGGTTTTTCAGGATCCAGTTGGTAGGCAAGACAGATCCCGACGCGCCCGGTCATTGGTCGGCATTCGTCTCCGGCGAGTCTGACCCGGGATACGGAACCACAGCCGGAATGCTGGCAGAATGTGCCGTCTGTTTGGCACAGGATGCCGATCAGGTGTCCGTTGCCGGTGGCTTCTGGACGCCCGCCTCCTGTTTCGGCATGACACTCGTACCCCGTCTGGAGGCGCGCGCCGGAATGCGTTTCACCGTACAGCCCGACCTCAGTGCCGGCGGCCCCTCCTGACCTGACCCATCCAATCCTCACCCGTGAAGATCTGCCGAATCCGCGGTCCATTCGATTCAGCGCCGCGTGCCACGGGCGTCTCGCCAGTACCTCCCCTACCCCTGTCACTCCGACGAAATCACCCCGCCAGCGACACCAACCCCTCTTTGCGCCTTCGCGTGCCCCCACCCACGCACCCGATCATCCCTATCAACCACCGAGCGCACCGCCGCATGATCCACTGAGCGAAGCCATTGCACGCCTGACTCACCACCCCGCATCGGCCGAAGACCATGAGCGTCACCCACTGCAACCCGCCCATCCTGCCCACACCCCTCGCACAAACTCACCGAATCCCGAACACCCGACCCTCCCGTGGCTTGTCGCGCGTTTTTCTAAAGAGTTAAAGACTTGCCCGAATCTCCCGGAAAACAACGCACACAACCCTTTAGAGCGCCTTGCGAATCAGTGTTGGCGATCTGTCTCGCGGAATCTCGGGTTCGATAGTCAAAAGACCGCTCTACGCGGACACATGGTAGAGCAATTTGCTCTAGCGATCCGCTCAAACCCCAAACAACCACCTTCGTCATCACAACCACTCTTTGCGTCTTCGCGCCTTCGCGTGCCCCTCCTCCCGCACCAGAACGTTCCAATCACTCACGCAGCGCACCACCGCCCGATTTTACTGAGCGGTTCGTCAATTCAGTTTCCCGGGGTTGAGTGGTTCTCACGGAACCACGAAGGCCGCACGGTTTCGTGCGGAATTGCGGTCCGGCCAACCCCGAAACAAAGCCCTGACGGGGCACTACATCGGCGTGAGGCTGACCCCGCAGAGTACGGGAGGACGGGATGAGGACGGGACGAGCCGGATCCGTAGTTCGTCTTGCACGCCCTCCACGTCGAACCGCTTGACGATCGGGTGCAGCGGCGCGCCGGCCTCCGCAGCGACGTCGAGATCGGTGAACGCTTCGGTGTCCTCCACAATGACCGAGAAGATACGTTCACCCGGCCCGACCTGCTCCGGCTCGAGAAACACGAGTGTGACCCGATAGGCGCGCGGTGCACGGTCCTTTCCGAGCTTGAGCGTCAAACCGGTCAGGTTCGAAGCTCCGGAGGCGGCCACCCATCGCAGATCACCCTCCCGAACGCGAGAAGCGTGGTGCCGGAACCATTCCGGCTGGGGGGGATCGGTCTCGACGGTCAGTCGGGGAGAAGGGCCGCCGACAACCGGGTACTCCAACCAGAGCAGATCGTCTTCGTCACGGCGGTCGCCCGGCGCCCCCAGGTTGACTGCCAGCGACTCGATCGGCCGCGGGAGCGCGTCGGGCCGGTTGAACGTCCAGTATTCGGCCTGCGGCATGTGAATCAAGGCCAGCGAAGTCTGCAATTGATAGGCGCAGGTGCAGGTGCGCGTGTAGTCGGGGGCGTTGAGGACTCCGTCGGCCACGATCAGGTTGCTGGTGCAGGACGAGCGGAAGCCGCTGAGGTTGCCGGTCCCGCTGTCGGCCGCGAGGTCGCAGAAACCGGCTGCCCCCGAGCGGAACGTAAGCAGGTGTTCGCTGCCGATCGCCGTATTGCAGCCGTACATGCGGACGTATTCCCATCCGTCCGGTTCGCCGGTCAGCAGATTGAGGCTGAACCCCCCGGCCCCATTGGTGATGATGCGATCCTTCCAGAGCAGACACGGTCCGCCGTATTTCAGGTTGAGTTTCTTCCAGATCGGCGCGCCGTCGGCGCCGCGGTAGGCGACCATGCCGGTGTCGACTTCGTCCTCAGCGCGGTCGCGGTAGGCGCTGCCCGCCTGCAGCAGGACGTCATGTGGGGCGGAGTAGTTCAGAAACGTGCCGAACACATCTTCGTCGGTCGACCAGACGTCTTCGCCCGTCCGAACGTCGACGGCCGACAGGGTGGGGCGGGCGTCGGCGGTGACTCCCCGGCGGCGCAGCAATGAGAGCTGGGCCGGGCTCACTCCGTCAATGCAGAACACCTTGCCCGCCCCGAGGCAGATGCCGTTGTGCCGGAACGTGTATTCGGCCTCGCGAGTCCACAGCAGTTCGCCGGTGTGCCGGTCAAAGGCCGCGATCATCCGGCTGGAGGAAGCATAGCGCGACTGGAGGAGCGTGTCGGCGACGGCCGCAGGACGTGATGTGTCGTCGGTCGATTCGGAGGAGATCACGAGATAGGGATCGAGCGTAAAGTCGCTGCTGCCGGCGCCGACGTTGTGACCCTCCAGAGAGAAGACGTTGCGGCCCGGTTTCAGCAGTTCCTGAAAATCGCTGACGGCGAACGTCTCGTAGCCCTTGGCCTCATGTGATTCGACTCCTTCGGCCTCGGCTCCCGAACGGCGCGACACGTTCTTACGGACGACTTCGGTTCCGTTGAGGTAGGCGACGAAGGCGTCGTCATAATTGATCATGAGCTGCATCGACTTCGCACCGGCCGCCTGCTCGCCGTCGAATTCGCGACGGATGTAGACCCGCGTGTATTTCCCCTGCATGCCGCGCAGTACGGTCCGGTCGTCGTCGTCACCGTAGCCGAAACCGGCCGGTCCGTGCTTCCAGTCGCTTGCATCAAAGTCGGTGTCGGTCCAGTCCTGCGAGGGGTCGCCTCCGGCGAGATAGGCCCACTCGGCGTGCGGCTCGATGAGCGCTTGCGAGCCGTCCGGAATGACCGGTCGCTCGGTCCGGCCGGCGTTCTCATCCATGCCTTCGACGACGACGGGCGATGCCGTGGCGATCAGGGTGTCGCCATCGACTGCGATGAAGCCCCAGTGCGGCGCGTCGGACTTGTCCAGCCGGAACGACCGCGTCGTCTCGCCGGTTGCCGCATCGAGCGCCAGCAGTTTCTGGCCGTAAACGAGATAAACGGCGTCCGCGAGCGAGACGTAGTTGCTGCCAATCTCGCCGGCGCCGGGATGGTGGGCGGTGTTGTCGTAGTATGCGCCAAGTCCCGGGAATTCGCGTTCCCACCAGACGCGACCTGTATAAACGTCGACACAGCGGAGCATGTCGGGCCCCTCGATATAGAGACGACCGCCGGCGACCTGCGGCGCAGGACCGTGACCGTGACGAGGGAGGACGCGGTCGTTGGACGGGCCGCCGAACCAGAGGACTCCAAACGGCGCTTTGACAAGCCGATCCCGCGAGACTCCGCTCTGCGATGCGTCGCCGTACTGGTGCGTCCAGACACCGGCGCCCGGCAGCGGCCCGACGCGCCGGATGACCGTCCACGCACCGGACCGGGAGATCTCGGCGCTCTCGAAGTCCGCGTTGGAAACGTATTCCACCAGTTGCCCGTGCAGTTCGGGCGTCGTGTTCAGCACGGCCGTGCCGCCGTACGGCCGCAGAGTCTCGAAGATCCGGAGCAAGTCTTCTTGTGCCAGAAAGTCGCGTTTCTCATCGGACACGATCAGACCGGCCAGATACGGCGGGAATTCGAAGCGGAGCGGGTCACCGCGATGGGCCGCCGCCCGGACGCCGTACATGCCCTGTTCGTCGAGCGACTGCCGCAACCGGTCAATCAGTTCCGGGTCGTCATCCACGGCAATCACATCGAAATCAGACCGTCGCAGCAGAGCGTGAACGATTCCGGGATCGTCCAGTCCCAGCACGACGGCGAAGCCGGCCCCGGCGTCTGCGAGCGCCAGCAGGTCGTCCATTCGCGCATCGTGGGCGTCCTTGGCAGGAGCGGCGGCGGGTTGCTGGTCGAAGTCAAAGTAGGACGTCGGCACACGGGCGGAGCCGAAGCAAAGGATACGGGCATCGGTGGTCACGACGAATAGACGGTCGTCGGAGAAAATCATTGTCCACACGTTTCCGTCGACGTCCGCCGACCAGACCGGAGCTAGTTCTTCCGTGCGGCCGCTCTGTTCGAGATCGTACGCGGCGACCTTCTGATCGCCGCTCGCCAGTAGATGTCGACCGACCTGAATGTGGATGCGGCCCGGCTCGGAAAGACGAACGCGTTGTTGTCGGTCCGGAGTGAAGACAGGGCGGGTCTGCTCTCTCCCGCGGCGGTCGATCGTGGTGACGTCCTCGATGCGTCCTGTGGGCGTGGTGAGAACGATCTCCTGCGCTGCCGAGTCGCCGATCGTCCCGAATTCGCCGCTGACGAGCGCGGGAAACTGCGCAACCACGGCGCCGTTGTGGGGGCGGAGCGCCTCGTTGCCACAGAACAACAACTCTCCAGCCGCCATGACCTGGTGTCCCCCGCTCCCTTTACCGCCGAAGTCAAAGTGCTGCAATTCGCCGGTTTCGCGATCGAACACCGCCGGCAGAGTGCGTCCGCCGGGAACGATCACCGCTTCATCGGTCAGCGCCAGATGCCCCTGAGGGGAGATGGCACCGAAGGCGTCGGCCCCGTGCGGGTGTGTGACGAACATTCCGCTGGTCTCACTGTTGACCCACAAGGCCTCGCCGGTTTCGGCGTTGATCGCGTTGACGAAGATCCCCATCGAGGGCCAGATGCCCGCCGCGAAGTAGGCGACGCCGTCGTCGACGACGACGCCCCCGCGGGCGGGGAGCGCCGAAATGAGTCTCCCGTTTCCGATGATCGTGCGCCGGCTCGCCCCGCCGAGAACATGCCACACCAGTTCGCCGGTCTTCGCGTCCAGGCAATACAGCCGCCCGTCATCGCTCACTGCGTAGACTCGACCCTCCCAATACGTCGGCGCAAACCGCACCGGTCCGTCGGTGTAGAACCGCCACTTCTCCTCTCCGGACCGCGTGTTGTAGGCGGTGACCGAGTCGTTGACCGTGGACCCGACAAACAGCGAGTCTTCCGCGGCGACGGGCTCGTAGCCGGCGTCGAACTGCAGCTTGAACTGAGATGCAGGCCACGCAGGCCGCGTCGCCGGCAATTGCCGCACCCAATGCAGATGGAGTTCCTGCGGAAGCTGCGCAGGCGAGGCCGCGCGGCGACCGGCGTCATATCGCCAGGTCGGCCAGTCACCGGCCGACGCCTGCCCGCAGCAGCACAGCATGAGCAGGACGACGGCAGAAGAGATTTGAGCGTGTGGCACGTCCAAGGGCTCCCGGTTTGTTCTCAATTCCTTATTCCGGTCGACAATTGTAGCATGATCGAATGTGAAGCGTTCTGCCTGCGGCGAGATCGCCGATGCCCGCCGGGTGTGACCGCAAGCCGGAAGGGCGCTGCGGAACCCGCTGTCAGTGGTCTGACTCGCTGAGCAGGCCCTCGAGCGTGCTGTGCATGATTTCTTCGCAGGGTCCGACGAAGGACCAGGATTGTTCGTAGCCGCCGTTGTCGGTGTAGATGCGGTCCTCGCCGATGTACCACGGGGCGCAGTCTCCATAGCCGGCGACGCAGACGAAGCGATCGGGCCGGGCCGCCTGGGCTGCGAGTTGGAACTGCACAAACGGTTCACCCGGCAGATGGACCACGTCGACGTCGCCCACTGACCAGGCGGTGAACTCAATCGGCCGGCCGGCCTGCACGCGTTCGATCCAGGCGACAAGCATCGCCTTTCGGAGCCGCTCGGAGAAACCGACTCTCTCGTCCTCCGCGATCTTGCGGGCCGCCTGCAGTGTGAATGCCGCGTCTCTCCGGAGCGGGAGTTCCACAGCGACTGCGCGCCATGTGAAGGAACTGACCGGTTGGCGCTGGTTGGCGTCGCAGTCCGCGACGGCGGCTCTGAGTCCGGTGAGCATCCGCTTTGTCAGGGCGGCCTGGGCCTCTTCGGAGCCGTCGTTGTACTTGCCCATGGCGATGTTGCCGCCGCAGCCGGTGAAGTAGACCTGCGGCACGTTCTCCTCGGTTTCCAACTGTTCGCGGGTGATGCCGGGGACGTCGCTGGTGACGACCGGGCCGCTGCGGGTCTGCGGATGGGTTGCATAGTAGTGCAGTCGGACGAGCGGCCGCTCGTTCTGGTAGAAGGTGACCGTCCGCAGCCAGGGGTCGATCAGCCCTTCGGGGGCGTTGCGCAGGATCGGATCACCGCCGGCGGCGCTGGAGCGAACGAGCAGGCTGCCGTCGGGTTGGGGGACGCGGCGGTTGGAGGCGACGCGGTCCACCTTTGCTTTCCCGGTGCTGAGATGCGTGACGACCTGCAGACGGGAGAGCGCTTCTTTGGCGGCATGCGCAACATCGTCGGCAGCGTGTTCGGCGGCCTTGATGCCGGATTGCAACTGCTCAGGTTCGTCGGCGTAGAGCATGCGGTCGGTGTTGACGTCGAAGACCGGGGCGGTGTGCTGATGCAGCGACTGCACGGCGACGTGGGACGTAGCTGTTCCCGCGGCTGATGCGATCTCTTCGCGGAACATGTCGTACGAGTCGTTGCAGAGCCCGCAATAATCAATGGCGCAGATGACGTATGTCTCGCCCGAATGGGCGAATACGATCCCCTTCGCCAGCAAGGGGTCTGCGATCTCTGTGAATTCGTCGATGAAACCGACACAGACGCGCTCGTGGAGCGGCGGGGACACGTCGACTGAGAAAGTCGCCAGGCGGAGTTCGGCCGGCTCCGCAGCGACTGCAGCGCGGGAGACGAGCATCGCAGCGATGAACGCGACGAGCACAGCGGTTCCGGGGAGCCAGACAGGCAACAGACGTCGAGAATGCATCGGCTCGAGTTCAATTAGATCCGGCGGGAGAGCGGGTGATTCGATGGAGTCGCATTCAATTTACGCGACACGGCGGAAAGTTCCACGCAGGCCGCCCCCTGGCAGGGAACATATCAATCGCCTTTGATCCGACATTGGCGCAACCTGATCGAGAAGACAGAATACTACCACTGACGCTCGACCGGACACCAACGGAGGCAGCGGAATGGGGCACGCCGCAGCGCGGAGCAACGGGGGTTGGACTTCACGTCGGACCGTCCTCAAAGCCGGATCGGCCGGGTTGCTGGGCTCGTCGCTGATCGACCAGGGGCGCGCGAATCCTGCTGCGGGAAACGCGAAGTCTGTGTTGTTCGTCTTCCTGACCGGGGGGATCTCGCAGCACGACAGTTTTGACATGAAGCCGGACGCGCCGGCAGACGTGCGCGGGGAATTCCATCCGATCCTGACCGCGACGGCCGGAACGTCGATCTGCGAACATCTCCCGTTGCTGGCCCAGCGGACAAACGATTACGCGCTGGTGCGGTCGGTCGCGAGCAACAGCAACGCGCACGAGGTGGCCTGTCACATGTTGCTCACCGGCCGGCTCGATTTGCCGCCGGGGTTCACCACGGGCAGTGCGCCGAGTCCCAACGAGTGGCCTTCGATCCCCTCGCAGGTCACCTACGCCCTGCACGGCCGGGGAAATCCGAGTCTGCCGCCGGCGGTTGTGCTTCCCCAGCCGAGTGTCAACGAAGCGGCGCGGTTCCGCCCCGGTCAGTACGCCGGCCGTCTGGGAAAGAAGTGGGAGGCGTGGCATGTCGACATCGCGGCGAAGTGCGCGCTTGGGAACGGGGCGTGCCCGCATTGCTTCCGCTTCGACGAGGACCATTTTGAGCATGGATCGCCGACGGTTTTTTCGACTCCGATGCTGACGCTCCCGGAAGGGGGACCGCATCGACTCGGCCGCCGCATCGATCTTCTGGGTGAGATCGAGCTGCAACAGCGGGGCGTGAGGCAGGTTGCCAATCTGAGAGAGGTCGACGCGTACCGTGAACAGGCGATTTCGGTGCTGGCCGATCCGAAGGTGAGGCGCGCATTCGATGTTGAGAACGCCGATGCAGAGACGGTCGATCGGTACGGCCGGAACAAGTTCGGTCTCTCGCTGTTGATGGGACAGCGGTTGCTCGAGGCGGGCGTGCGTTTCGTGCAGGTGAATCTGGGCAAAAACTCATCGTGGGACACCCACCGCAGAAACTTCGTCAACCTGAAGCGGAACCTGCTGCCCTACCTCGATCAGTCGCTCTCGGCTTTGCTGGACGACCTGAACGCGTCCGGACGGCTGAAGGAAACGCTCGTCCTCGTGACGGGGGAATTCGGCCGGACGCCGCGGATCAACAAGGACGCCGGCCGTGACCACTGGGGACCGGTGATGACGTCGCTCTTTGCGGGCGGGGGCGTGCGCGGGGGAAACGTGATTGGCGCTTCGGACGGAATCGGCGCGTATGCGGTCGAAGATCCGCTCACGGTCGAGAACCTGGCTGCGACGATGTATGACGCCCTCGGCATTCCGGAGCATCAGTCCTGGTCGGACGTGGACGGCCGGCCGTACGAAATGCGAAGGGCGGAGCCGATTCATCAGTTGTTCTGACGGGTCTCGACCGATTTCGCGCCGAGCATTCCACCGCTTTGGTTGCTACCATAGGGCTGTCGGTTTTTCGCTGGCTGCTCGACGCTGCACTCGCACCAGAGCAAGTTGCTACCATTTGTCCGCGTCGAGCGGTGTTTCGACTGTCGAGGACGAGAATCCGCGGGACAGACCGCCAACACTGATCTGCAAAGCGCCATAATCGCTGGAGACGACGGATGAGCGTATCTGCTTCAGACTTCTCGCATCTCAAGGCCGATTACGACCGCGACGGATTCGCCATCGTGCGTGGTCTGCTTCCGCCGGAGCAGTTCGAAGAACTGCGGTCGAATCTCGATCGGTATATTGCCGAGATCGTGCCGACGCTGCCCGACAGTGACGCCTTCTTCGTCGACAAGGCCCGCCCGGAGACGCTCAAGCAGATGCAGCACATGGGGGGCGACGCGTACTTTCGCGAGTACGTGAAGCATCCGATCTGGAATGCCGTGGCCGAGGCGCTCAACGGGGAGCCGTCTTCGTCTGAAACTCCGGAGTGGTTCAACAAGCCGGCCGGAACCGACAGCCCGACGCCGCCGCATCAGGACAATTACTATTTCTGCCTGGAGCCGCCGCATGTGCTGACAATGTGGATGGCGCTCGACCGGGTGGACGAAGAGAACGGCTGCCTGCGATACGTGCGCGGTTCCCACCTGGAAGGGGTCCGGCCTCACGGGCGGTCCGCCGTGCTAGGATTCTCGCAGGGGATCCTCGATTACGGTCCCGATGACGAAGCCCGGGAAGTGCCGATCTGTCTGGAACCGGGCGACGTCGCCGTCCATCACGGAAACATGATCCACCGCGCCGATCCGAATCGCACTGCCGACCGGTCCCGCCGCTCGTTTGCCATGGTCTTTCGCGGCGAGAGCGTGCGGCGGGACGAGGAAGCGTATGCGCGTTACATGGATGGCTTGCGACAACAGCACCAGGAGATGGGACTGGCAACGACGTGATTCCGATGCGGATTGACAGTCGCGAAATGCCCGGCGGGGGTATCGCCGGCAGAACTGTCCAGAACCACGGCCTCGGCAGCCTGTCGTTTACACACCTCTCTCCATCCTCGATTGAGTGAATCTCAGAGAGATTCGAATGGAACGCGGATGACCACGGATTGGACCGATTTTCGCTGATTGTTTTCTTGCGTATCGACGCCATGCGCGCCTGACCGATGCGGTCTCGGCGTTGCCGCCTTTGTTGGAATACCCCCCCAAATCCGTGCTGATCCGCCAAATCCGTGAAAATCTGTGTCCTATTCGAGAATCTCTTGGGCCCGGTTTCTCGGGGCCGGGCCCCAGCCGAGTTATGTGTCACTGGCAGCCTTGGAAGCCTGTTCTACGAACTGCTTGCTCGTTCCCGAACTCTTGTTTGGGGACTCGCCGTGCGTTGAAGTGGGTGTGCCCAAACGGAAGTTTGGGCACAAGGTTTCGAGAAATACTTTGCGGCCGAATTGCTGCGTACATCGGCGAGCCAACACATGACTGAACCGAACGTCTACCTTGGCGGACGCATGGTGCCCGCCTCACAGGCACATCTGGCGATCTACGACGCCGGGATCGTGCTCGGCGCGACGGTGACCGACATGACGCGGACGTTTCATCAGAAACTGTTCCGCCTCGAAGATCACGTCAGCCGGTTTTTCCGCTCGCTGAAGTATGTGCGGATCGACATCGGCCTCGATCAGACCGGGTTGATCGATCTCTCCAATGAGCTGGTCGCCCACAACGCGGGTCTGCTGGAGCAGGAAGACGAACTGGGCCTGATTTTCTTCGCCACGCCGGGGGAGTACCCGACCTATGCCGGATCAGCCGGTGGGGGCGCGTCGACGAGGCCGACCTTTTGCGCGCACACGTTTCCCATGCCGTGGGAGTTATGGGCAAAGAAGATGGAACACGGCGTGCACGTGGTGACACCCTCGATCCGGCACGTGCCGCCGCAATGCTATGACCCGAAGATCAAGTACCGCAGCCGGATGCATTATTATCTTGCCGATCAGGAGGCGCATGCGGTCGACCCGGACGCTGCCGCGCTGCTGCTCGATCTGGAAGGGAACGTGACGGAGACGGGAGGGGCGAATTTCCTCATCGTCGAGCAGGGAGCGATCGTTTCGCCGACAACGCGGAATACGCTGCCCGGCGTGAGCAAGCAGACAGTGAGCGAACTGGCGGCCGATCTGGGCATCCCGTTCGTGGAACGGGATTTCCAGGTCTACAACGTGATGAACGCGGACGAGGCGTTTCTGGCGACCACGCCGGTCTGTGTGATGCCGGTCACACGGATCAACGGATCGGACATCGGCGACGGAAAGCCGGGACCGGTTGTCGCGCGGCTGCAGGCGGCGTGGAGTGAGCGCGTGGGGCTCGATATCACGCGCCAGATCCGGGACGGGGCGGCGCGGCGACTTAAGCAGCAGGAGGCGATTCCGCGCGACGATAGGCCATAGCCCAGTTGCAACGTGCGAAACCGCAAGCGGGAAACTGCGAGCGGACCTGGTCGCAAGGTCAACAACTACATCAGACCGGGGATTGGTTCGCCGTGGTAGATGTGGTGCGGGCGGTTCAGATCGTCGTGCCACGCGGCGGTGGGGGGGATGCCGAGGGCCGAATAGATTGAGGCGGCCATGTTCTCCGGCTTCTGGGGATTCTCTGCCGGATAGGCGGCGATCTCGTCGCTGGAACCGATCACATTGCCGCCCTGCACGCCGCCTCCCGCGAAGAAGACGGTTTGCACTGCGCCCCAGTGGTCTCGGCCGGGCGCGTCGTAGTGTTCCGCCAGGTGCGAGATTTTCGGCGTCCGGCCGAATTCGCCCGCCATCACGATCAGCGTGCTGTCGAGCAGTCCGGTTTCGCTCAGATCGTCCAGCAGTGCGGAGAGCGCCCGGTCGGTGGGGGGGAAGAGTTTGTCGCGGAGCCGCCAGAAGGCGTCGCCGTGCGTATCCCAGCCCTCATTGTTGCCGAGGTTGACCTGGACCATGTTCACGCCCGCTTCAACGAGGCGGTAGGCCATCAACAGCGACCAGCCGAAGCTGTTCTTGCCGTAGCGGATCTGAGTCTGTTCGTCCGCACTGGTGACGTCGAGCGCGCTGCGGACCTCGCGGCTGGCGAGCAACGAAATGGCCGACTCGCGGTGCTCGTCGTAGCGGACCGCTTGGGCGGAGCGATCGAGTTCGCTGCGCTGGAGATCGATCGTTTCGAGCAGCGAGAGCCGCTCGTCGAACCTGCCGCGCGTGAGGTCGGCGGGGAGATTGAGGCTCGGCGCCTGAAAAACGTGCGGCTCGCCGGACGTCGGATCTTTCCGGGGCAACTGGTAGAAGGCGTACTCGGGGTACGCGCCCCGCCAGAACGGATCGCCGTACTGAGTGGCCTGGATGAGAAACGGGTCGCGGCGGCTGCCCATCTGGCCGCCGTACGCGCCGGGGATCGTGCCGCCCGACCAGTGCACGAGTTTCTCCGGCAGCATCACGGACGGGGGAAGATTGTTGTTGCGGGGCGGGACGGCGTCGCCGACGATTGACGCGATTGAGGGCCAGTCCGAAGAGCGGGGCTTGCGGTCTCCCCGGAATCCGGGCGAGGCGACCGACCGGCCGGTCAGCATGAAGTAATGGCCGAGAGTGTGACCGTTGGTGGGATGCGTGAGCGAACGGAGCAGCGCCCAGTGCCGGCTGCGTTGTGCGAGCATCGGCAAATGCTCACAGATTTCGATTCCCGGCGTGGCGGTGGCGATCGGGCTGAATTCACCCCGGACGGCGTCGGGAGCGAGCGGCTTGAGGTCGAAACTGTCCTGTTGGGCGAGGCCGCCGGAGAGGAAAATGTAGATGCAGGATCGCGCGGTCGCGGGTTGCGCGGACGGGCCGGCCGCTTTGAGCGGCTTGAGGTGGTTCATCCCCAGGCCGAGCAGACCGACGGCGCCGGCCTGCACGGCGGTGCGACGGGAAAGTGAGGGATGGTTCCACGGCGATGTGTTCATCGGGCGGGATCCTGCTTGTCAAACGATTTCGCACGCCCACGGCGTGCGCTCCGGGGACTATTCTTCTTCCTTCGAATCAACTTCGGCTGTTTCCGTTTCAATCCACGCCTGCCAGGCGGCGATCTGTTCGGCTCGTTCGTCGGGCGGACTGAAGGGATCGAACGCGATCTCCGCGCGTGTGACGTGGGAGAGCACTCCGCCGGCCGCCGCTCGGACGGCCAATCGTTCGTCGGAAAGCTGCATGGCCAGCAGCGACCAGACAGGCTCGCCGGCTGCTTCGAGCGCGGCCAGGGCTTCGCTGCGATCGGCGCGCCGGGCACGCGCGACGTATTCCGTCAGTGCCGCAATCGCAGCGGCCGTGTCGTCCGGCGTCGGACCGGATGCGAGGGCCTCGAGCAGGTCGCCCAGAACGTCTTCCACCGGTTGCGGATTCTCGAGCGCATCCCGGAGAAATTCGACAAAGACGTCGGCCGGCATGTAGCCGGGGCGCGTCGCGATGATGCGATCCTCTTCATTGAGCACGAACGTGTTGGGCAACCCGCGGACGTGAAACTGCGCCGCGAGTTCTTCCTGCTGGTCGACGTCGATCTTCACCCAGAGGAACCGGCCGGCGAGCGCCGCGACCGCTTCACTCTGAAACGTGTCGACATCCATCTTGCGGCACCAGGCGCACCATTCGCCGGTGAAGGTGACGACGGCCGGTTTCTTCGCCTCTTCGGTCTGCGCCGCCTCGTCGGCCCGCGCCGCGTCGATCGTGGGATGGAAGTCGACGGCGGACGCGAGACGGGGTGTGATGCAAAGGATCAGGGCGGGGAGCAGGCCGGTCTGTGTGAGTTTGAGAAGCGTCATACGAGAGGGTTCCGGGCTCAGTGAGCCCGGCTACAGGTGGGCGGCTACCAGGCTCAGTGAGTCCGGCTCCAAGTGGGTGAGAATTTGTCGTCGATCAGTGGGTCAGCGTGTAGGCGAGGAGGTTGACGTTCATCTGCCGCGCGTTGCGGATTTCGTCGCCGCCGCAGCAGCAGCAATTGCCGCCCGCCATGGCGGTGTCGTTCAGGCCGTCGGGCGAAAAGATCAGCACGATCTTGCCGTCGATCTCCAGGCCCTCCAGATGGGCGGTGCCGCGACCTTTGCGCTGCAGGGCCTTGATTTCGTAAACGGTGTGAAACACCGGGTGCGAAGGATCGATCCGTGTGAGACCGATCTCGGGGAAGACCTTGGCGATCTCGCTGCGAAAGCCCTGCTGCCAGGTGTCGCTGCTGCATCCGGCCGAGGCAATGATAAAGCCGCCCCCTTCGAGGTAATGCCGCATGTTGACGCGCTGCTGTTCGGTCAAACTGAAGTTTCCTTCACCCGTCATGACGGCGAAGGGGAACTGAAACAGTTCCGAGGATTCGAGATTGGCGGGAACGAGCCTTGGATTTGCGATGATATGGCTGTCCCGGCTGATCTGCGAAAGGAACTCCTCGCTGAAGCAGCGGGACGATTTTCCGTTGCCATAAGTCAACGTTGCGCAATTCACGATTCCCGGCTGAATCACGGCCGGCTCGGCGGGCGCTGCTTCCTCTGCTTCCTGTTCGACCAGGTCGTCAAAGATCGAATCGACGATCGATTGCGCGGGAACGGGCGACCAGGCCAGCACCGCCATCGACATCGCGCCGAGGATCAGCGGCGTGGCAACAGCGTTTCGGATCGATCTATTCATGTCGGTCTCCTGAACGGCGTTCCGTCTGGGGATCATATCATGCCGGCGACTGTTGCTCACTGCGAAACCGGCCAGCGGTCACTATCGTTCCTCGGCCAGACGTTTGAAATACGCTTCGGCCGCGTCCCGATAAGGAACCGGCACACCTCTCAACTGCCCTGCCGACGAATGCGTTGAGTCGCGTGTTTCCGGATTCAGGGATTCCGCTCCGAACGGGGCTTCGTCCGTGCCGAACGGAATCCACCGGCCGCGGTCATCGCCGCCGAGGCGGCCGGAGGGGGACTCGCGCATCTGCTCGGTCATCGTGTGCGGGCCGAGGACCGTAATCGCCGCTTGCGAGCCGGGGAACGATTGGCCGGGCCGCCACATGGGCATCTGTCCCTGCCCGCTGCCGGGCTGTCCATTCTGTCCGTTCATGCCTCCCATGCCGCTTTGCCCCGGTTGTTGTCCCTGGCCACTGCCCGGTTTGTTGCCCAGCCCGGGGATGCCGCGCCCCTGGGCGAGTTGATTGAGGCATTGCTCGAGGCGCTGCTGCGAGAGTGAGAGTGGACCGTCGAGCTTGTCACACATCCCTTCCGCTGCGCCCTGACAGTTGGAGCACTCGCCCTGCAACGACTCCAGCTTCTGTGCCGCCGACTCGGCTGCTTCATGCGCCGGTCGCCCCGAGCCGGCGCGGGCTTCGCTGGCCGCCGTCTGCTGGTCTTCTGCAACGCCCATCGAGCCGAGCTTGTCGCACAGTTCCAGGGCACTCTGAGACATCTCGGGCAGCCGCTCCTGCGCCGCTTCGGCCGCTTCCCGCATTTGCTGCATTGTCTGCTGCAGATCCTGCTCGAGTAGTTCCTGTTCCTTGGCCAACCTGTCGGCGCGGTCCTGTTGATCGGGAGTCAACGATTCGGTGTCGCCGATCTCTCCGAAGCGATCGGCCAGTTCGCGCTGCCGCGAGATGATCGACCGCATCCGGTCCGCCGCCGAGAGCAGCGAATCGGCCATCTGATACAGCTCCATGTCCTGGGCGGCCGAGTCGAGCGTTTCCTGCGACTGTTCGCTGAAAGGCTCGTTCTCCTCCCGGAACTGCTGTTCGGCATCGAGGAATTCCTCCTTGCGGAGCGTTTCCAGCGGTTGCTCCCGCATCTGCTGCATCGACTCACCGACGTTCGACGCCGATTCCGATTGCTGCTGCAACTGGTCGCTCAGCTTGCGGAGCAGTTCCAGGTACGGCTCCTCAACTTCGTAGAGTTCCAACTGTTCGGCGCGTTCGTCCAGGCGCTTGGCGAGCGTCTCCGCGTTTTCCGAGAACTGCTGCAACTGCTCTTCCAGTTGCTCCATCTTCTGCAGCATTTCTTCCGTCGGTTCAGGGGACGCCTCCATCTCCTTTCGCAACTCTTCCAGTTCATCCAGAAGCTCCTCGCGCTGCTGCTGCAGTTCGTCCAATTGTTCGCGGATCGCTTCGAACTCGGCGATCATCTCCTCCATCTGGTACTGCTGCCGGGCGTACTGCCGGTATTCCTCTTCGGAAATGACCTGAATTGTGTGGGTCTCGCTGTCTTCGAACTGCCGGCCGCTCGGGTGATTGTCGTAGGCGGAAACGTAGTACGTGATCAGGTCGCCGGCCCCCGCGCCGAGCGCGGGCAAGTCGAACTCCGTTTGCGCGCGAGCGGTGTTGGGCTGCGGCTGGACGAAATCGACGTCTACGTCGTTCGGTCCCCAGCCATTCACACTGCGGAAGAGCCGCATCCGCGAAATCCCGACATCGTCGACTGCTTCGATCGTCACGGGCACCTGCCAGTTTTCGACCGCCACCACGTACGGTCCCGGCGAAACAATGACGACGTCGGGATTGCGGTCGGGGACAACCGTCAACGGGCCGTCGACCGCTTCCAGGCTGGGGACGCTCTTGTGGGAAACGATCGAGAGTTCAAACCGCCCGCTGAACTCGATCGGAAACGTGCCGCTGACGGTGTTGGGTTCGGCCGGGTGCGGCGTCAATGCGACGGTGGCCTGGGACGTGGCATCTTCTCCGGTCGCTTCGAGAATCAACTGCCCGCCCTGCAGCGGGATGTTGGACGTTGCCGCGACGGTGATCTTCGTCCCTTCCAGCGCGCGGAGCCCGCGGCCGTCGAGCCGGTGCTGCTGACCGGACCAACCGGTGTAGGCGGGATATTCGTAGGCGACTCGCACCTCTTCGATGAACGGGATCTCCAGGACTTTCAGAGTCATCGTCTGGCTGCGGCCGCGCGGCGTGTCGATATAGAACTGCCGGGATTGCGCGGCCTGCTCGATCTGCAAGACGAACTGCCGCTCCTCGCCCGGATACATCGGCACGCGTTCGTCTTCCCCTTCGCCGAGGAAGACCACCGCCGCCTGTTCGATGCGCTCCGGTCCGTCGAGCGTGGCCGTAATGGCGGCAGGCCGGCCGTGATAGATCGGATCGGGCGTGATCTCGACATTGAACTCGACCAGCGTAAACGGGGGATGATCGCCGGTCGGGTCGAGCAACCTGGGAACGACCATGCCGTAGACGCGCGGTGCCATGAAATAGGTCGACAGCACCGCGACCGTGGCCAACCCCGCCACTCCGATCGCTTTGTAGAGCGGCGTGAAGGGGAACACGTCGAGCGAGGAAATGCTGGCGGCGCGCTCGTCGGCCATGCGAACGGTCCGCTCGCGCAACTGCGGGCTGTCGTTCCGACCGGGGGCAGAGGCGAAGTCGACGCCGTTGACGAACAGGCTGTTCGTCACGTTCATCCGCTCTTCGAGGACGCGCGCCGTTTGTTGTGGATTGAACCGGTTGCGGAAAATGTGGGCGATGGAAATCGCCAAGGCCGCGCAGAGGCTGCCGATCAGGATCACATCGACGATAATCCGCCCGGCGGGAGAAAGAGCGAGGGCGGCGTCGGTGAAGACGGCGATCACTGCCAGCAGCAGGAGCGCAGCCACTCCGCGAAAGCCAGAGGACGTCGTCTCCAGGAACGTCTTGACGCGGTTGGTCGACTGCAGCAGACCGAAGAGCGGACTGGTCACCCAATGCCGTTGCCGCGCTTCACTCTCGGAATCGCGGTCGATCGCAGGCGGTAACGTGGCCTGGCTCATAAAGGCCGCTCCCTGCTTCACGAAATGCGGTGAACTCGACGTTCAACACATCTTACGCAACGAACAGCACAAACGCAAAAAAGAGCTGGTGAGACGTTCCGGCCCCACGAATCGGTTTCAGGACAGCAATTCTTCAACCGGAGCACCGGCATCAACGATCCGCAGGGGCCGGCCCTCGGGAGTGATCAGTTCCTTGTCCGCGTCGATGCCCATGCAGCGGCACATCGTGTGGAAGAAGTCGTCCACTTCCACCGGCCGGTCGTCGATTTCCATGCCGTCGCTGCTGGTGGTCCCCACACAGACGCCGCCTTTGATTCCCCCGCCGGCCATCAGCAGATTGAAGTTTCTGGCGAAGTGGTCTCGGCCGACGTTCGGCGTGCTCTGGTTGATCTTGGGGGTTCGGCCGAATTCCCCGAGCACGACGACAAGCGTTTTTTCGAGCATTCCGCGCTGTTTGAGGTCGGTGAGGAGCGCCGAAACGCCTTCGTCGACCTCTCCGGCCGCGCGGGGGATGTTCTGCCACAAGTTGGCGTGCATGTCCCAGCCGCTGCGCCGCACCTGGACGAACGGCACGCCGGACTCAACCAGCCGCCGTGCGATCAGGCATCCCTGGCCGAACTCATGCCTGCCGTATTGCGACTTGACGGCATCGGACTCCCCCTCCACGGTGAAGGCCTTCAGATGCTCGGACGTCATCAACCGCGCGGCTTTGCGGTACAGTTCCTGATGTTCGGCTGCGATCCGTTCGGCGCCGGCGGTCTGGAAGTCGGCGTCCTGATCCGCGAGCAGGGAGAGCCTGCGGTCGACGCGAGTTTCCGCGACCGTCGCCTCGACATTGGCCGGCAACTCCCCGGCACGGGGCACGACAAACGGAGAGAACCTGACGCCCAGAAAGCCTGCGTTCAGAGTGTCGCCGATGCTGATGAAGTTCGGAATCTCGGCGTCCGGGTCGCCCAATTCGTGAGAGACCACCGAACCGAAGTGGGGAAACCTCGAAGCGCCGCCGAGACGCCGGCCGGTCAACAAGTGATACGTCCCCCGATCGTGGGCCGCTTCTTTTCCGGCCATCGTGCGAATCACGGAGACGTCGTTCATCATCGCGGCCAGTTTGGGCCAGTACTCCGCGAACGGGACGCCGGGAATTGCGGTGTCAATCACCTGCGTGGGGCCGCCGTTTTCGGTTCCGGGCTTCGGGTTCCAGGTCTCGAACTGGCTCGGCGCCCCGTTGAGGAACACGACGATGCACGCGCGACCGTTCCGCCTGGCCTCATCGGCGGCGAGTCCGAGTCTCTGCAGGAAAGGGAGCCCGCCAAGTCCGGCGAAGCCGCCCCCGGCGACTTGCAGCAGCCGGCGACGAGAGACTTGTCCGTCCCGGTTGAGACACACGTTCAGCAGGTTGTTGTTGGGCATCGGACAATTCATGCAGGTTCTTGCGCCTGAAAGCGGTCCCCTTGGGAATTTCTCGAGCGGACGATGATGACGCGTCGCTAACGTTTGGTGGTGAACTCCGCCGAGTTGATCAGCACCCAGATCAGATCCTCAACAGCCTCCCGCCGGTCCGGGATCTGCTTGAAGTAGCTGACATACCGCGCCGTTTCGTCCGTCGTCGGCGTCCGGGCGAGGACGCCCAGAAAGGCATGGCGGATGACTTCCTGATCGTCATCCAGTTCCAGAAGTTCTTTCTTCAGAGGACTGTCTGCGATCCGCTGCTGGAGCACGGTGTTGTTCATCAGCAACAGGGCTTGTTGCAGCGATCCTTCCAGATCCTGCTGGGGGATGGAGGGATTCTGCTCGAACGCGGTGGTGACGGCATTCCGCAGACCTTCGTGCTTGCCGATCACGATTTCGAGGCAATCGGCCACCTCCCAGGAACGCAGCCGCGAAGGCCGAACGGCGGTGAACAGGTCCGCCTCGTCCTCGATGGTGCGGATCTCGCGCTGGTACGCCTGGGAGTTGCAGATCAGCCGAAACAGCCACTTGACGTCGAACTCGCTGTAACGAAACGAGGCGGCAATGCGGTTAATCACCAGTTGATGCACGACCTCCTTGTCGGGACCGAGGCTGTCAACCGCATAGAACCCGTCGCCGAGCAGTTCGCTCCAGACCCGGTTGACGAATGCGCGAGCGAACCAGTGGTTGTCCGGGTTGTAGATGAGATAGGCGGCGCCGGCGACGCGGCGCTGGTCCGGCTTCAACCCCAGCGGAGGTTCTTCCCCGAGCAGGAATCTGGCTTCCATCTCCGTCCGCTGCGACGGGTCGTACTGATCGCTCATGAAGTACTTGCCCGGCGCAAAGAAGGCGGCGAGTTCGTGGAACTGCTCCCGCTGCCAGTCGTCGAACGGATGGTCGTGGCACTCCGCGCAGCCGATGGAAATCCCCATGAACAACCGAGCGGTCTGCGCCGCCATCACCTCCGGCTTGTTCTCGCAGGCCAGCACGAAGTTGTTCGGCCCGTAGTCCTGCTGCCAGCCGTTGTCCTGGGCTTTAACGTCCTTCTGGCGCCGGGGAGTCGCGGAGACCATTTCCCCGACAATGCGATCCCAACCCGTGCCCGCCTTGAACTCCTCAAACAGCCAGTCCTCGAAAGCCTGGGGGTTCACCATGTTGCGATTGGCGCCGGAGTCGTGAAAGACAACCGAGCGCCAGTAGCGCGCCTGCTTGCGGGCGAACTGGTCGGTCTCCAGCAACTCGTCGATCACCAGGGACCGTTTTCGCTTGTCCGTGCTGCTGACGAAACGCCGGATTCCGCCGGGGGTCGGAATCTGACCTGCCAGATCGAGCGACACGCGGCGGAGAAACGTCTCATCGTCCACGACCTCGGCCAGCGGCGTTGAGGTTTCATCGGTCACGTAGCGGTCGAGAATCTCATCCAGCGTGATTGACGAGAGGTTCGGCGTTCCGCTGCGAATCGCCGGAAACGTGTTCCGGATCATTTCCAGAAACCGGATCTTGTCCTCCGGCGTCTTCAGCTCCGGCAGGTTCTTGACGGCCTGTGACTTGCCCGGTTTCCTCCGCGACCGCGGAGCGCCTCCGGCGCCGTCCGGCGCCAGGGACCAGACGCATGCGAACACGGCAAGCAGGGCCGCGATTCGCCGCTTGGGAAGTGTACGCATCATTCGAAACAACCCCCGCCGCTCTTCACGTTCAACAACCGTTGCAGTTCCGTCAACATGAGAACCGTTTGATTCCGGCGAACGCTCCCCGCTGACCGGCAGCCCACAGGTCAATTATGGATCGGGGGCATCACGGGTACAAGAGGTGAATTGACTGCTCGGGAGTCAGAGAGCGGGTCGCGAGAGATGGTTCCGGAAATCAGAACGTCCAGCCGTCCGGGACAATCGCGCCCCGCGGCACAACGATGACGCCGTCCCTGACGATGACGGGACCGCGCTCGCAGTCAGGCAGGGAGGAGTCGCCGGTCGCCCGGATCGTCACGTCCTTGCCGATGCGGCAGTTCTTGTCGACGATCGCCCCTTCGATCACCGTGCGGTCGCCGATGCCCAGCGGCGGATTTCCGTCGTCCGTCGACGGCGCCGCCGGATCGGACGGCATGAAGTCCGCGCCCATCAGCACCGACTTGCGGATCGTGACGTCGGTGGCGATCACGCACCGCAGTCCGACCAGGCTCTGGTCGATCACCGTCCCCTGTTCGATCCGGCAGCCGTCCGCCACGAGGCTCCCGATGATCGTCGCCCCGTCGATCCGCGTGGGGGGCAGAAAGCGGGGCCGCGTGTAGATCGGGCCGTCCGGATGCACCAGCGTGAATTGAGGATCGCTTTCCGCCAGCAGCAGATTCGATTCGTAGAACGCGCGAATCGTCCCGATGTCCTCCCAGTACCCGTCGAACAGGTGAACCTTCACCCACTGCTCGCGGAGCGCCGCCGGAAACACCTCCCGGCCGAAGTCCTCGTACTCCGTCTTCTCCAGCAGGTCGACGAGTGTGTGACGATCGAACAGATAGATGCCCATACTGGCCAGGCACTCCCGTCCCTGCGGGTCGATTCCGTGTGAAGCAATCCAATCGGGGTCGGTCCGCACGACCTCGAGTTCTTCATCGGTCTGCGGTTTCTCGACAAAGCCCTCGACGCACCCCTCCCCGTCGATCCGCATGATGCCGAAGGCTGAGGCTTTTTCCCGGTCGACCGGCAGCGCGGCGATCGTCGCCGGGGCGCCCGACTCAACGTGCGTCCGCAGCATGTCCCGGAAGTCCATGCGATACAACTGGTCCCCGGAGAGGATCAGCACGTACTTTGCGTCGGCCTGCTGGACGTACCGGAGGTTCTTGCGGACCGCGTCGGCGGTGCCCTCGTACCAGAGTTCGCCTTCGTTGGTCTGCTGCGCGGCGAGGATTTCGACGAACCCCCCGGCGAACGGATCGAATCGGTACGTCTGGCGGATGTGCCGGTGCAGGCTGACGGAGTTGAACTGCGTCAGCAGGTACATGCGCCGGATGCCGCTGTTGAGGCAGTTTGAGATCGGAATGTCGATCAGGCGGTATTTTCCGGCGAGGGGGACGGCCGGTTTGGAGCGATGTTCGGTCAAGGGCCGCAACCGGGTCCCTTTTCCGCCGCCAAGGATGAGACAGAGCACGTCGCGGGGGTCAACAGGCATATCGATGTCGTTTGTGGACTCGGGCGTCAGTGAAGTGGTGAAGCTGAAGGTGTTGAATCGATTCGAGCCGTGCGCTCAGCATGTTCAGCGCCCTCCCTTGTAACGAAAATTGACGCGGGAAACATCCCCTTGGAGGATCGCCGTCCCCGCCGCCGGTCCACGGCGGTGAAGCAGGGCGCATGGTTCGCGCGAGCGACGCCCGGTGGAACGCCCCTGACAGACGGCGAAATCTCTTTTTTTTTTGAATTCTGATTGAAAATCCCCCTTGACATTGTCAGACTGCACCGTGTCAGCGTGTAATCGTACACCGGCAGAGCCCGTTCCGGGAGCATCTCATTTCAATCTGTTCTTGAGGAGGAGGCAGTCATGTCCCGTCGTCGCAGAGGTTTTACACTGATTGAACTTCTTGTCGTGATCGCGATTATTGCGATTCTGATTGCATTGCTGCTGCCGGCTGTGCAGCAGGCGCGGGAGGCCGCGCGGCGGACACAGTGCAAGAACAATCTGAAGCAGATCGGTGTCGCCCTGCACAATTATCACGACACCCACGGCATTTTTCCGCCGGGAGACATCGCAGCCGGCAGCACGTCCTTCGTGACATACAACGGAGCGGCGAACGGGGCACCGGATTGGCCGGCACAGAACATCGTTTGCCAGACCTTCCTGCTTCCGTTCATGGACCAGACAGCGCTCTACAACCAGTTCAATCTCTCGTGCGCAATGGGGAATATGGGTCAGGGGGGGTTGTACGCCCACGCCGGCGTGGCCTGCGGCTGGCCGAACGTCAATACCATTCCCGCACGCGAGACGATCATTTCATCTTTTCTCTGTCCCTCCGATCCCACCGGTCCGGTGCCAGTGCCAGACTACGCCGACACAAATCACTATTCGTTCGGCGGAGACGTCGGGCCCTGCAACTACTATCCGACCATCGGAAGCCTTGGCTATTCGACGAATGCTGACTACGGCTACTACAAGCGGGTATACGCCTACCCCTTCCGAACGCTGTATGACGGCACCATCGTCAGCCCGTGGGGCGCTTTCGGTCACAGCGGGGCGGCGAGAATCCGCGAGATTTCGGACGGCACAAGCAACACCCTTTTGTTCGGTGAAGTGCGGCAGGATGTCGGCTACGTCTACAGACCGGGGATCTGGTTTACCTACTTCAAGGGAAGCTGGGCCGCCTACAGGCACCATGCTTCCTCCATTATGGTGCACCCCGGTTCCACCACGGCTGACGCCAACAACCAGTATTACCACATCAACGGGAAGTACTCGACTTATCAGTCGCATCACGGGGGAGCGGCCTCCAGTGCACATGAGGGGGGCGCGCACTTCGTTCTCGCAGATGGTTCGGTCCATTTCCTGAGCGAAAACATCGAGCACCTCATTTACGCGAAGCTGCATTACATCCAGGACGGCCAGCAGGTTGGCGAGTTCTAATCGTCGCTGTCGTTGGCTATCGAAATTGGCGCGCTGGCGTCTCGCGCAGACGCCGGCGCGTTTTGTCTATGTACCTTGAGTCTTTCCAATACGGCGTCTCAATCGGGTGCGCAGATGCGATGGACCGGAAGTATTCATCGCGATTTGGAGTGCTGCGATTGCCGGACGCCCAGACTATACTCACAAGGAGCGTTCAGATGTGGCGTTGGCAGGTTGTCAGACGGATCGGATTTTCAATGACCGCAGCCGCTGGGCTGATGGTCCTCCACGGCTGCAATGGCGGCGGTGGAGCGGATGTCCCACCGGAAGAGGCTGAATCACATCCCGCCCATGAGGAAGCCCTGCCAGCCAATGATCCAAAGGCAGGCCCCGAGCCACCGGCCGCCGATGGACAACCTCCGCAATAGCGAACGGGTTTCCCGGTGCGCGTAGAAGCGGTCAGCGACTGGGGGAGCGTTCATTCGATTGCTCGCTAAGCGTTCCAGTTCCCTGGATCAGTCGCAGATCGCCCGAGCGGTCGGCGCGCGTCTCGAGCCAGGTCTCGATCTCCCCGCCAGGCCACCAGACTTTGATCTGTCGGATCGCGGCCAACGACGGAACCGCGACGATCACGCGCGGATCGTGGCTGGCCTGGAAACTGCCGCCGGCGGGGACTTGGGTAACGTGCCGGGACTTCTCGGTGACGATCTCAATCCGCGCTCCCCGGGACTGCCGGGAGGCTTCCGTGCCGACCAGTTGGATTCTGACGCTCTCGTTCGAGCGCTTTGAGTCATTTCGCAACAACGCCGGCGGGGCGGCGAGATGTGTGACGACCAGATCATCGTCTCCGTCATTGTCAAGATCGCCCACTGCGGCGGACCGGCCGAGCCAACGCTGTTTGAAGTAGCCGCCGCAATCCGCGCTCACGTCGGTGAACCTCTCCCCACGCCGGTTCCACAGCAACTGCGGGTGCATCTCGAATTCGTAGCCGGGGCCGAACGACGTCAGATCCCAGATGTGACCGTTCGCGACGAATAAGTCGGGCCAGGTGTCGAGATCGAAGTCGGCAGCCACGATTCCGAACGACAACATCGGCCGCGAAACGAGATCGATTCCCATCTGCGCGTTGACGGCGACGAAGCCTGCTTCGCCGTAGTTCGCGAAGAGATCGTTCACCTGATTCCGGAAGTTCGTTATGCACATGTCCAACTGCCCGTTGCCGTCGTAATCCGCGAGGGCGACCCCCATGCTCGCGCCGGGAACGCCGTCGCTGCTGATCGCGACTCCCTGAACGACGGCGATCTCTTCAAATTCCATCTGTCCCACGTTTCGGTACAGATCGTTGGGCGTCTGGTCATTGGCGACGTAAACGTCGAGACGCCCGTCTTGATCGAAGTCGGAAATCGACAACGCGAGTCCTTTGGCGTTTGCCGCGTCTGCCATGCCGGCCTCGGCGCCGATTTCAACAAACCTCCCGTCGCCGGTGTTCCGGTACAGCGCATCGCGCTGTCCGGACCGGTTCATGGGGGAACAGACGGTGAGCATCTCGGGATGCCCCGGCCGGTGACAGGGGGGCTCCTCGGGCGACCAGTCGACGTAGTTGACGACATAGAGATCGGAGAGTCCGTCGCCGTCGAGGTCGGCGAATGCGGTGCTGGTCCCCCAGAGTTTGGAATCGAATCCCGCCTCCTGGGTGACTTCGGAGAAGGTTCCGTCGCCGTTATTGCGCCACAACCGGAGTTGTCCGTATGCTGCGACGAACAGGTCGCTGAATCCATCATTGTCGTAGTCGTCGGTCGTGCACCCCATGCCGAACCCGTGGGCCACAAGTCCCGCTGCCCGCGTCGCATTCTTGTAACGGAATGCACCCTGCGCCAGATAGAGTTGATTCGATTGCTCCAGTCCCCGGCCCGGTAGTCTGAAGTCAGACCCATTGACGAAGAAGACGTCGAGCCGGCCGTCGTTGTTGAAATCGGCCAAGGCGACGCCTCCGCCGTTCTGTTCGGTCATGAACGCCCGGTCCGTCGGCGCGCCGTAATAGACGAAATCGACACCGGCTTCGGCAGTCATCAATTCGAATCGGAAGGGAGAGGGGGGCGCATCAGAAGCCGGGTCTGAGCGCTCGTTGTTTGTCGCCGGCTCGTTTCCATGTGTTTCCGCAGCGGACGGAGTATCCGGTTGATCTGATCGGCTCCTGCACGACGGAAACGCGCCGAACGCAACGGTGATGAGAAGGAGCAAGAGCAGGCTGCGGTTGCAGAAATGGAAGTGTCCGGTCATCGCCAATTCAAGGGGGAAGATCGAGGCGTCAAGGGAATACGTGTTGTCGTGACGCCGCACTGATGGCCTCGCCGACCCGTCGCCAATCAGCCGCCTGTTCGGAGTGTCCGAGACGTTCCATCAGTGTTGCAATCTCGGAGCAATGCTCGGATCTTGGGGACTCCCGATTGATTTCGTTTGCCAGAACGAAGAGGCGCGCCCGCGTCGCCGCGAGTTCCGCCGCGACTTCTGCAGCCCGCTTCGATTCCTCCCGGCGGCCCAATCGCCTGAGGAGCGACGCCTGCATGAGCAAATAAGACTCATTATCAGGACGCAACGCAATCGCCTTCTCCAGGGAATTGAGCGCATCGGCGATCTGCCCGCGGCTCTCGGCGATCCGCGCAACGACGTACCAGTATCTGTCGGCATAAAGACTGTCATGGATCTGTTCGTCAATGTCGGTCGGCAGCAGACTCTGGGCGGACTCAAGGTCTCCCACGTCGAGCAGGAATTCCGTTGCGGCAATCTTCGTCGGGAGATCGTCGGGACTCAATCGAATTGCCGAATCAAATCGTTCTTTGGCGCGATCCGGCATTCCCATCTGATGATACGCGCGAGCCAACGCAAGCACGACAGACGACTGCTGCGGATGGCTGCGGTCAGCCGCCTCCAGCCGTTCAACGTGTTCCTGCGGTGTAATCGACCGCGCTTCGATATCCAGCAAGTCAGGCAGTATCGACAATTCGTCGCGGTTGCGTTTCCAGTGCTCAAGCAACACGGCGGCGCCTTTCCGCGGGTCAAGCTGTATGAGGTATAGCTTTGCGAGTCGCCTGCCGGTGTTGAGCGATTGAGGAAAACGTTCGACGTGGTTCCGCAAAACGTCTTCCGCTCGCTCAAACTGCCCGTCAAGAATGAGAGAGGACGCGAGGGCGATTCCGGCGGCCTCGCTACTCTCCGAGTTCTCGGGAATCTGTGCGAGGGTTCGAATCGCCTCCGGGAAACGCCGGTCGGCGTTCAGGCTGACGCCTCTGATAAGCAATGCGCGGTGATGTGTGGGATCGGACCAGAGCAGCCATTGAAGCTCTTCGCGCGCTTCAGCGTTCTCTCTCCGCCGCAGATGCGCCTCTGCCGCCGCGAGCGTCTCTTCCGCTGATCTGCGAATGTACCAGTGAAGGGAGCCGTAGCCCGCTCCGGCGAGCACAAGCACGATGAGACTGACTCGGATTCCGCGGCGGGCGCCCTTCACGTTGCATCCAATGATCGCTCGACTTGTTCTGTCCCATTCACCATGATAGCAAAAGGTGAAATCGGCGGCGTTGTGTCTGTTTTGTTGCTCTCCGGACCATACTCGATGCGGGACGTCTTCTGAGCACCGACCGACTGGCGTCCAGCACTTCTCCATGCCGTCGATTCGAGTTGAGCGTTCTGCCGTAGTCACCGTATGCGTAATCGTCGATTTGTAAAGCTCGTGACTCTGGCCGTGCCGATCGCATGCATCGGCTGCATCGCCGGCGCCGCCTACCTCCGCAGCGGGAACGAAGAACGGCTGGCACTGGCGGCCCGTTCCCTCCAACAGAGGGAACCGGCCCAAGCGCGGGCCGCGCTGGAGCGTCTGCTCTGGTGGGAGCCGGACCATCCGGAGGCGCTCCACCTTGAAGGCCTGTCCTATGCCCAGGAGGGTGACTGGCCGGCCGCAATTAGTTCCCTTTCGCAGGTTGCCGCCGACTCACCGGCGCATCAAGACGCGCAGATCAACCTCGCAGCGGCGCTGCTGAAGGATCACCAACTGCAGCGGGCTGAGGCGGTTCTGAAGAGTCATCTGCTGAAGTATCCGCATTCCTGGGTCGCACGGCGTCAATGGAGCGGTTTGCTGCTCGCCACGTTGCGCCGTCGCGAGGCGGTGGCCGTTCTGGAAGAGGCGCTGGAGCTTGCACAGCCGTTCCAAACGCGTGCTGGGAGCGACGCATTTGAGAAGACGTTGGAAATCCTGCGGGATCTGGCGGTGGCCGAAGTGGAGCCCCCTCCGGCGGCTCAATGCCTTCCCGTGCTGCAAGAGGCTCTGCAGCGTGATCCCGATCAGCCGACGGTCCGCCTGGCGCTCGCCCAATGTTACGGAAGCGCCGGGCAGGTAAGGACTGCGGAGCAGTTATTCCGTGAAGCAGCCGATGAGCACCGCGAAGTTCCTTATGTGCGAATCGTCGTGTCCCGTTTTTTCGTCGATCAGATGGATATTCCGTCGGCCAGTGAGGTTCTGTTCGACGACGAAACGTCGGGTTCGCGGCTTCATCCGACCATGGCCGCACAACTGGAGGAAGACGATCGGTATTGGGAGATCCGCTGCCGGATTCGTGAAATCGCCGGCGACTATGAACAGTCGCTGGGGTTCATCGACCGCGCGCTCTCGATTCGCCCGGCGGAAACGAGCTACTTGTCTCGGCGGGCCCGGTTGCTGCTGCGTCTGGAACGGATTCCCGAAGCCCAGCGCGCCTTTGCACGGTCTCACGAACTTGCCCGAGCCGAACTGGATCTGTGGGATCTACAACGCAACCTCACGATGCCAAGGCCGACGCCGGCAGAGTGCCGGCGCATGGCCGAGCTTTACGACGCGCTGGGCAGGTCGATGACGGCGGGCGCATGGCGTTGGATGGCGGAGGCTGTTTCCGACCAACCGGCGGTTGGGCCGAACACATAGCCCGAGTAGTATGCGATGAAGCAGACCGGCCGCAGGAGCTTTGTATATTTCGGAGCGGCGATCGGCGGATGCGGTATGGTCCTGGCCATCGCGTTCCTCTTGCTCTCGCGTCGCAGTGACGATGCACCCGGTACCCGTCCTGCATCGAGGCCAGTGGAGCCCGCCGCCCGGGAAAACGAGGTTTCCACCGAGACGTCCGAAATTCGGTTCGCGCAAGTGTCGCCTGAGATTTCGGGAATCAATTTCCGTTACTACGGCGCGCCCAGCGACCGGAACTTCATGACGGAGCAGAACGGGGGGGGCGTCGCCCTGTTCGACGCCGATGGCGACGGTTCTCTCGATGTGTTCCTGGTTAATGGATCGAGTTTTGCCGCGCCCGCCGACGCCAGCGCTCGAAGTCGCCTTTATCGACAGTCAGCCTTCTGGCGGTTCAACGATTCAACGGGCGAGGCGCGTCTGCGATTCATTGGATTCGGCCAGGGCTGCGCCGCCGGCGACTATGACAACGATGGATTCTGCGATCTGTACGTTGCCGCATACGGAGCGAACGCGTTGTGGCGCAACAACGGTGACGGGACATTTACGAATGTGACCGGTGAGGCGGGCGTGGAAAGCACCGGATGGGCGACCAGCGCCGCGTTTGCCGACCTTGATGCGGATGGACATCCCGAACTGTTCGTTGTGAACTATGTAAACTGGCAACCCGAGGACGTCACCGGCGACAGGATTCCGAGTCCGATGCGGCACGACGGGCTCCCCGACCTGCTTTATCGGAATTCGGGCGACGGACGTTTTGTCGAATTGGGTACGGAGGCAGGCATTGCGCTCGCTCCGGAGGGAAAGGGTCTGGCATTGGCCATTGCCGACCTCAACGGTGACTTTCGACCGGACATCTTCGTTGCGAATGACACGACGCGCAATTTCCTGTTTCAGAACGAAGGTGAGTTGCAATTTCGTGAGGTTGGAGTCCTCCACGGCTGCGCAACAAGTGAAGACGGGAAACTCGGAAGCAGCATGGGAGTATCGGTCAGTGATTACAATCGCGACGGTCGCCCTGATCTGTTCGTCACGAACTTCGCCCAGGAGGTCGTCGATGTCTTCGAAAACATCGGTCCGCACGGGTTTCTGGCGGCGAACGCGGAACTTGGAGTCGACGCCTCATCGCGGGAAATGCTCAACTTCGGAATCGTGGCGCGGGACCTCAATGCGGATCTGTGGCCCGATCTGTACTTCGCCAACGGCCACCTCTGGGACGCCACTGAGTCGGGCGGAACCTACCGCATGCGTCCCAGTTTGCTCGAGAACGTCGAAGGCCGCCGGTTTGTCGACGTCTCTGACTCCGCGGGAGACTACTTTCGCGCGTCCTGGCTGGGACGGGCGGCCGCCTACGGCGACATCGACAACGATTTTGATCCGGACCTGGTGGTCAGCCATCTCCTCGCTCCTCCCGCGCTGCTCAGGAATGAGAGTGATCGGGCGGGGGAGGTCGCGATGGTGCAGTTGATCGGGACGCATTCCTCCCGCAGGGCGTTGTCAGTTCGTGTGGACGCCGTTGTCGACGGAGAAATCCACGCGGCGCATGTTCCAGCCGGGGAGAGTTTCCAGGCCAGTCATGACCCGCGAATTCAGCTTGCGGTCGGACCAGCTCGTTCGATCGACGAACTTCGAGTCTATTGGCCGGTGGGCGGCGTCGAAGTGTGGAAGGACGTGCCGACCGGCGCGCTTCGATTCCTGCGTCAAGGGACAGGTTCGCCGGAGTGAGTCGTCTGGATCGGGCAGGACAGCGGGGCGCTGGCGGGCCGTGTGCTGCCGCTCGCGCGATGCTCATGATCGCCTCGGGCACGAATCACGACGACCGACTTGCGGATGCGACGAAACGAACGCGTTCGACAAAAAAACGGCGCGGCCCCTGTGGAGGAGACCGCGCCGTATTTCTCAGGCACGATGATTATAGCGCTTTGCGAAACAGTGTTGGCGATCTGTCTCGCGGAATCTCCGGCTGAACAGTCCGAAAACCGCTCGACGCGGACACACGGTAGAGCAATTTGCTCTAGTGCTGGAACAGGAACTCTTTGGAGTTGAGGACCGCCCAACCGACGTCCTCCAGGCCGAAGCGCCGGTTTTCGCAAGCGGCGATGTGGTTTTTGGAAGCCTGCAGTTCTTCCGTCGTCGGCGGACGGCTGACGGCTGAAAGGTACAGGTCCGTGATGATCTCTTCGTCGGACGCTCCGGCAGCGATCATCTGGTTGATGCGGCCGTTGTCGTCCCGCAGCTTGTTGTGGACTGTCGGCCCGTTGATCATCTGTAGCGCCTGCGAGAGGTTTGATTCATTCGACCGCTCGCATTCGCACGCCATTTCCCGTTGCGGCTGACCGAAAATCTTGAGGAAGTAGTGGTCCTTCGGCGGTTCGGGAAGCTGCGTCGCAGGGGTGCCCGGCGGGACGCCCGGAAACGTTTCAGCGACGTCCGTGACGGCGCAAATCGCATCGAGCAACTGCTCGGCCGTCAGCATCCGGGTCGAGGCGTGCGAGAAGTAGATCTCATCGTCCTTGTTCAATTCGTTGGTTCGCGAACTGCGCTGATACGTTGCGCTGTTCATGATCGTGCGAATCACCCATTTGCGGCTGAAGTCGTTCTCCACGAACTTTGTGGAGAGTTCATCCAGCAGCGCTGCGTTGGAGGGAGGGTTCGAGTCGCGGAAGTCGTCCACGGGGTCGACAATGCCCCGTCCCATCACATGTCCCCAGATGCGGTTGACAGTCGCCCGGGCGAAGAACGGGTTGTCGGGAGTGGTCAGCCACTCGGCGAACACCTTCCGTCGATCCTGGTCGGCCGGCACGTCGACATCGCCTTCGAGCAACAGGTGGACTTTCATCGTCTGGCCGGTCCGCGGCTGGGTGACGTCGCCGCTGTCCTGCATGAAGATGACTTCGTCATTCGGCGTCGGGCCGTTCTTGCGACCGACCCGCGCAAAGGCCGCCGCGATTCCATAGTAATTGTCCTGCGACCAGCGTTCGAAGGGGTGGTTGTGACACTTGGCGCACTGAATGCGGATGCCCAGGAACAACTGGGCGGTCGTCTCGGTGGCGTCAGTAGGATCGCGGCTGGCGCGCCAGTAGTTGGCGGCGGGGTGCTCGTAGACGCTGCCGGTCGCCGTCAGAAGTTCGCGGGCGAACTCGTCCATCGGCTGGTCATTGAGCACGCCGTTGTAGATCCAACGGTTGAACTTCGCGACGCCGGTCGCATTCAGTTTACCGCTGTTGACCCGGAGCACGTCGGCCCATTTGAGAGCCCAGAATGCAGCATGGTCCGGCGTCTCCAACAGCGCGTCGATCAGTCGGGAACGCTTGTCAGCGCCGACATCGGCGAGAAACGCCTCGGTCTCCTCGATCGTCGGCAAACGGCCGGTCGCGTCGAGATAGGCGCGGCGGAGGAATTCGTCGTCGCTGCAGAGTTCCGAGGGGGGAATTTGCAATTGGAGCAGTTTCTCGTTGATGCGCTCGTCGACGAAGTTGTATTCCGGCGGGTCGTTCCAGGCGAAGCCTTCGACCTCTTCAAGGAACGTGATGTAGCTCGTGTCCATCTTGTCGAGGAACCGGCAGAGAATCGCCGTCTCGCCGCGGCCTTCTTTTTCTACCAGGCCGCCCTTGCCGACGGCTGCCACCGACTCGGAAGATGAACTGAAGACGGTGAGGCGCGTCAAATCGCGGACGCTGCCGTCGCTGAAATAACCGTTCACGATGACCTGCTGCCGGTCGCCGGTCTGGTGGAAGACCCGCTTTTTCGGGAAGACTTCGATCCGATCGAGTGTGGGCTCGTCTTCGGGATCCAGCCGCATTCCTTCGGCAATCCACGTCCGCAGCGCCACATGGGCCGGGTCGCCCTTGTAGAGTCGGCGTCCGCCGCCGTGTGCCACTTCCATCAGCGGCTTCTTGAGCAACAGGCTCTCATCCGGATTGACGATGTTCGTGCGACGCCCCTGAAATTCGGTGCGGAGGGTGAGGACGTCGAGTGGCGGATCAAATCCGCGGAGCGACAGCCGGAAGCCTCCCTTGCCGGAGGGTGAACCGTGACAGGCCCCCATGTTACAGCCGGCCTTCGTCAGCGCAGCGAGCGTTTCGTTGTGAAAGCTCACGGGAGAGGGCGTTTCGAAGCCGGTCACCGTGACTTCGGCGGCGGCCGACTTGTCTCCCATCCGGGCGGTGATTACGGCCGTCCCGTTTCCGACCGGCTGGGCCAGCGAGCCCTCGACGGTGACGACCGCGGGATCTGAAGATTCGTACTGGACCTCTTCCGTGACGTCGCGAATGTCTTCAGGGCCGAACTGTCCCGTGACGACAAGTTGCTGCCGCGCCCGGGCGGACGCGAGGGTGAAGGCCGCGGGTTGGACGTCGAGGGTTCCCACAGGTGTTTCCTGGGCAAACGTCTCAGACCGGCTGCTCACGCAGCAGGCGGCGAACGCCGCCAGACCGAGGACGGTTGACCGCAGCAAACATGTGCGATTGTGGCCGTGACGAATCATGCTCGACTCCTCGATGAGCTGTCTCATTGATTGTGGGAACCCGAACGGCGTCGGGATCCCGCTCTTCAATTGTAGTGTCTGCAATTCAAAACGTCTCTACGAGGCAGGGCCTCGAACCGTACGAGCGACCACTCGGAAGCGAGAACCCGCTCCCGCCCGCCGCTGAAACTTGACTCAGGTGCAACGATTCCCAGGAAGTAAAGTAACCTATTCGACGGTGACAGCGGGCAGCGCGGCGGTTGCCGTCTGCTTCGCATTCGCGACCGCCACGGCGTTGATGACGATTCCGTTGGCCGCGCCTTTCGCCGCATCGGCAGCCGCGGTGAGAGTGATCTCCGCTTCAGACTGGTCGGCAGGAATCACGACCTCTGGCGCCGTCACGCCTGCCGGGAGTTGGTCCAGCGCCAACTTCACCTCACCAGCGAAGGCCGGGTTGCGGGCCAATTTGACTTTGAACTTCAACTCTCCTCCGGCCGCCAGTTTCGGCTCGGGGATGTTTGGTTCCAGGCTGAACGGGGCCTCCAGACGGAGCCCGATCCCGGGCGTGGGAACGACCGTCGCAACGTTCTCTTTCGTATGCGTTGCATTCAACACAACGGTAAAGGGGCCGAGCGGAGCGTTCTCGTTGCCGACGAAGGCAATCTCCACTTCGTTCTGCCCCTTCTCGATCGGCTTGACTTCCGCGGTCACGTTGGCCGGCAGCCCTCCCGATTCAGGAATCACAGCCAACTGGATCGCTTCATCGATCCCTTCGCCCCGTTGTGCAATCACCTTGACGGTGGCGCGTAGTTCTTTCCCGAAAACGATCTCGGCAGGTTCAATCGACAGCGACAACGGCTTCGCGGGAGCGACCGCCAGAGCGACCGATTCCTGAAGCTGTCCCGGTACGAGGATCGTGCTGGCCCACATGCCCTGCAGCGTCGCTCTCACCGACGCCACGGACGTGACGTCCGCCTCCCCGATCCGAGCCGTGCCGACCACCTTTACCGGGGTCAGCGAACCGCCGGCGACGCCCGGATCGCACTTCACAGTCAATACAGCGAGGGTCGCTCCAGGACCGATCCGCGTCGGCAGCGACGTGAGACCTGCCGGGAGATCCTGCAGGGAGAGATCGATGGCGCCTCCGTAGTCGCGCCGCAGGGCGTTGACCGTAATCGTCGCAACTCCGCCGGCCGGTACGTTGACGACGTCTGCCGTCGCAGAAAGCGTAAACCCAGGCTGGTACGGAGCGACCCTGACTCGATAGCCGTAGCGGCCGCCTCCCTTGTTGTTGAGTTCTCGCACCGCCAACGTGTACCGCCCATCGGCGGGGAAGGTGAAGTTCAAGACTCCTTCGTCCGTGCCGTTGTCGTCGACGACGGCAAGTTGCTTGCCCTCGGCATCGAAAATCAAGAGCTTCAAGTCGGTTGGTGAGCCGATCCGTCGCGACCGGCCGGTGAACTCGAACCGCTGTCCCTGTGTCGCGTCGAAGGAAAACCGGTCGACGTCACCCGGCTGATCAAGACGACCGTTGAAATTCATGTTGAGCGCGACGGCGTTCGCTTCTTCAGGGGTGTTGTTGGGCTCCTGCTCGACAAACTCCGGCTCGCTGCCCACGTGGACCATCACAAAGCCGCTCGATTGTCCGCCGGGACGCCTCGTGCCGACGTTGATCCATTCACCGGGGAAGTCGGCCGGTACGTTCAGTTCCGCGGGAACGGCCTCCGATGCGTGGGCGCCGGCGAAACTCACCGTTGTGGGCACACCGCGCTGCACACCCGCAGGGATCGCAGTGTTCACACAGGGAAAATCACCGATCCGCAAACGGTAGATGTGATTTCCCCCACCCGCGTAGGCGATGTCGTTGATCCGCAGGATGTACGTGCCGGCCTCCTCGAACGTGTAGGAAAACTGGCAGTCGGACGACAGGCCGGGTGAATCGTCCTGAGAGGCGAGTTGACGACCGTCCGCCCGGTAGAGCGTCAGGGTCGGGTCAAGCGGCGAGCCGAGCCGCCGCGCCAGAACCTCAAACGAGACAGTCTGTCCCGCCTGCGCGTCGAATTTGAAGTAGTCCCACGAGAGGTTGTCGACGTACCCGTCGATGGCGCAGGGCAACGTGACCGCCTGCGCCGTTTCCGGCGTCGCGTTTCCTCCGGCTTCGGCGACCGTCGGCAGGTCATCCACGACGAACAGCTTGAGACTGCTCACTCCGCCGGGAGTGGTTACGCGCACTCCATGAATGCCGATTGCATCGGCGGGCGCCGTAACGCGAAAGACCGTTCGGCCGGCGTCCTGGCCGTTGTTTTCGACATCCGGGGAAAGCGGAGCGCGTTCTCCGAACGACGTCCAGAGTTCGGTTGCTCCGGTCAGGTTGCCGCCGGTCACTGTAATGTCGCGGGTCTCACCGGGCGCGATCGCGCGGGGCGTCGTCGCAGTGATCGACGGCGCCTGACCCGAACCGGTGTTCGTCAAGAAGAGAATCGCCAGGCAGGCGGCCGCACACGATGGGGGGCAGCGACTGGTCAACCCGCCGACGCGATCAATGAAGAAAGAGGACATTCTGGGGCGTGAACCTTGAAAGGTGGGGCAAGGGCGTCGCACACAGCAGGCGACGGGGGGACGCATCAATGTTGCCGTATGCGTCTATCATAGCGCATGGAGCGGCCTGACTTCAAAGCAATTGTGGGTGGAATTTCACGCCGACCGACGAACTTCCGGATTTCTCAAGCCGTCCGTTTTTTCGGACGGTCTACGTCGGTGGACGCGTTCACCGATGCGCCTTCGCAGACATGCTTTCCGCATGATCTTGAGCATACCGTCGTCGTTCAGCTTCGAAGCGCCCTGCCCGCTCCCCAACTTCAACACGACTCGGCTGCCCGCAGATTCCGGATCGAGATCTACTTGCCCGAGTCGCCGTCGCCCGCTTTGCCGACGTCCAGAATGCTCATCAGACCGAGTTCGAACACGAAGTTCTTCTGATCAACATTCTGCGGAATTGCGGCCCCGGAAGACTCGTCCAGATGCACGAACACGATCTCCGCTTCGGCCACCAGGCGCTCGCCGCACGTTGCGGTGACCTTGGTGATCCCGCCCTCTTTGCGGACCTCCAGCAGCTCCGCCGAGTAGGTGAGGGTATCGCCGGGACAGGCCCAACTGTGGTAGGTGACCTTGGGGACCTTCGCCAGAATGACGATATGCTCGAAGTTGTGAGTTTCACCGAGCAGAATGCCGCCCGTCTGGGCCATGCCTTCGAGCATCAGCGAACCCGGCATGACCGGGAAGCCGGGGTAATGGTCATGCAGATGCTCTTCGGCGAGGGAGACGTTCTTGATCGCTCTCGCGCGCTTGCCGCTCTCAAATTCGACGAAACGATCAATCCAGAACCAGCGCATACGTCACCCGGCGTCAGGCAGTCGGCCAGAGACCCGGTCCCTGGAGGCAACCGGGTCTCATCCCTCAAGCAACTCGCAGCTCCGGCCCTACGACTCGGCCAGTTTCGCTTCGATGAATTTGCAGATCATGTTGACCGTGAACATCTCCTGGATGTTCTCGACCTTGGGATCTTCGGCGAACTTGTCGACGTCGGCGTGCGGCATCTTCTCACGAAGTTCGGCGACCCCGGCGTCGGTGACGACGCCGTCTTCGACGAAACCGGATTCCGCCGACGCCAGATTCTCCGGAAAGAGTTCGCCGCGCGGAATTCGTACGTCGAAGTTCTTCTCGAGGCGGAACACAATGTCGAGAAAGTCAATTGACTCAGCGCCGAGGTCGCCGATCAGGGTCGCCTCGGGAGTGACTTCGTCATCGTCGACTCCCAACGCGTCGACCAGCGTTTCACGGACTTTCTCGAAGACCTCTTCTGAACTCGGCATCGTGTCGTTCTCCCGTTTCGTAATGAGCCGCCGACCCCGGCGGCGTTGTCTTGTCGTCGTGACTCACCGAATCCAGCCCTGCGCGGTTCACGGACCCCGGTGAGCCAGGTCCGTCAACCGAAGTCGTGTTTTCAGGAACCTTTGCTACATCGCCCCTAGCGTCAATCCTCCGTCGACTGTCAGCACGTGGCCCGTAATGTAGGACGCCTCGTCGCTGGCCAGAAAGAGAACTGCGTTGGCGACGTCTTGAGGCTGTCCGAATCGCTTGAGAGGAATGCTCTTGGCGAGCGTCGGCGCCGCGTTCCGCACCGCTTCGGTCATCTCCGTCTCGCAGAAACCGGGAGCCACGGCATTGACCGTGATGTTCCGCCGCGCGATCTCCTTCGACAGGCACCTCGTCAATCCCTGGATTCCGCCCTTGCTCGCGGCGTAATTGACCTGGCCGGAACTGCCGAAGTCGGCCGCAACGCTGGACATGTTGATGATGCGGCCGTAGCGCTCCGACATCATCGGCCTCACAGCGGCCTGGCAGAAATTAAACACACTCGTGAGGTTGGTGTCGATGACGACCTGCCAGTCTTCCGGCTTCATCGTCGCCAGGAGCATGTCGTTGATGATGCCGGCGTTGTTCACCAGAATGTCGAGCCGCCCCCATTTGTCGAGGACCGTCTGAACGGCGGCATCGGCGTCTTCTTTGCTTTTGACATCGGCGGCGATCGCGATCGCCTCGTGCTGGTCGGTTGCGAGATCCGCAACAACCTGGTCCGCCAGATCCTTGTTGGAGCGGTAAACGAACGCCACCTTGGCCCCTTCGCGGGCCAGCGTGCGGACGATCGCGTTGCCCAGTCCGCGCGTGCCGCCTGTCACCAGCGCGACCTTGCCTGCCAGTCTCATATTGCACCGTTTTCGTATCTTGGAATTCGTGCGCCGTCCGTCCCCGAACCTGGGCTGAGCAACAACGGGAAGCGATGTCAGTCCGCCGTTTTCGGATGGTAGAGAGCGTCGAAGAGTTCGCGGAGTTTCTGAATGCGTCGCTCGTCGGAGGCCGCCAGCGAAGGATCGCGGTCAGCCAGGTTGAACTGTTCCAGGGTCAGGCGAGCGCTGACTGCGGACGCTCCTTCAACTGTTCCACTTCCCAACAGTGTGTAGGTTTTCTCGTCTCGCTCCTTGACCTTGCACTCCACCCGCAACGTCTTGCCGGGCGAGACGAAATTATTGAACCGGACCGCCCGCGCCTCCTTGAGCAGCACCGCGCTGTAACGGAACTCTTCCGTCTGCCGCATCAGCCACGCGCCGGCCTGAACCAGTGACTCGACCATCAGCACGCCGGGCATCACCGGAAAACCGGGGAAATGGTCCGCCAGGTACTCCTCGGCAAGAGAGAGAGTCTTGAGCGCCGTGACCGATTCCCCAGGCTCAATGGCATCGATGCGATCAATCAACGAAAACCGCACGTCGACGTCCGCCTCTGTAAGGTACTGATCCCGTAAGTCACGAAACGGCACACTATAACGACGAATCAACACCGCCTCAACACCGGTCCCCCGCCATTCCACCCACGTTGACCAATCGCACCGTCGCGTCCCCGATCATTCGGAACCCCTCGGAGAATCTGCGCATTCGGGAGCGGGCCGGTTCGCGGCGGACTCGAGTGGCCACGAGGCTGGACGCGGCACAACGCTCATCGCGACGGAATCCACTGAAGCCTGTAAGTCGTTTCGGAGAAACACTTAACGGGATGCGCGGCGTTCGAAGTAGCGGCTGAGAACGCGAATGCGTCGAACCTGGTACGCCACGATGCCACCCATGACGAGCAGGATCGCCCCGACGATTCCGGGATAATGGCCGGGCTGATCCGGCGGCGTGCGCAGTGCCGAAACCACGAGAAAACCCGCCAGACACACGCCGGTCATGAAGAACACCAGCCGCACACGGAACCAGAGCCCGGCAGCCGCAATCAGCAACGGATAGCCGGCCAGCAAACTCGACGGCGGGCCGTTCGCCAGCAGCAGCAGCGCGGTGAACAGAACCGCGTCGACGGTCGCCCAGGCGAATTCCACAGAACGCGGGGCGTAGTCGGCCGACAGCAACCGCTGCAGGAGGTAAGACAACGCTCCCCAAGTCAGCAATACGCCCATGATCGACCAGTGGTGGACTGCTCCCGCGCCGTCGATCAGATAGTTGCCCTGCACGATCACTGCGATGAATGTCAGCCCGAGCGACCGTGAGGCGAACGCCGGCTTTCTGCGGCCCCATCTTCGCAACCGATGCCCGAGACTGACGGCCGGGAGTTGCAGCGGCTCGGACTGCAGATACCGCTCAAGATCCTCAGCGACGTCCAGCGCCGACGCGTAACGCCGCTCCGGCGCCTTCTCCAGACAACGCAGGCAAATCTGCTCAAGTTCCGTCGGGATCGCCGCATTGAGCGATCGAGGGAGTTGGGGCTCGCGCTCCAGCACGCAGAGCAATGTGTCGAGCGGGTTCTCTTCCCGAAAGACAGGCTGGCCGGTCAGCAGTTCATACAGGATTGCCCCGAGGCTGTAGACGTCGCTCAGGGGCGTCACCCGTGATGAGTGTCCACCCGCCTGCTCCGGCGCCATGTAGCTCGGCGTGCCGATGATCGTTCCGGTGGTCGTCTCCCGGCTGTCGGCCGAAAGCAGCTTCGCCAGCCCGAAGTCGGTCAGGTGCGGCTCGCCGTCGGCGTCGATCAATATGTTCGACGGCTTGAGGTCGCGGTGCACGATGTCATGTTGATGCAGATAGTGAACCGCGCGAGCGACTTCCGCCATGATCTCGGCGGCCCGCTCACCTGAAAGTGGCCGACCGGGCGCGATCATCTGGGAGAGGTCATCACCCTCAACGAGATCCATCGCGAGATAGTGCTGGCCCTCGTATTCTCCCACATCGTGCACCTTGACGATGTGCGAGTGACGCAGCCCTGCCGCCGCCCGCGCCTCCTGATAGAAACGCTTGAGTTCGTCCTGAGTGGCGAGCTGGTTGGCCCGAATCAGCTTGATGGCGACGAACGAGTCGAGTGAAACGTGCCGCGCCCGATAGACGACCCCCATGCCGCCGCGGCCGATGATCTCCTGCAATTCGTAGTTTCCGAACCTGCACGGCAATTGCTGCAGGCTGCTGCCGCCCGTAACACTGCCGGCGCAGACAGTCTCCTGATCCTCTCCCGATTCCGCTGAGGGCGAGGACACCTCCGGGGGATTCCACTCCTGGCCGGCCGACTCCAGCGAATCGATGCAATCCAGAAGCTGTCCCAGTTCGGGGAACGCCTCGAGCAGTTCCTCGGGGGGCGTCTGCGATTCGGGGTCGCATTCCCCGGAGCGAACCGACTCCAGATAGCCATCGAGCAGAGCGAAGAGCCGCTGCTCCTGCTCCGCGTCGTCGCGGTCGGTCGATGCCCGGGAATCGGTCAGGGACATTCCTCGGGCTTTCGCAGGATCTGTTCCAGCCGCCTTACGGCCCGCATCCACAACATCTGCACCGCCGGCCGGGAGCGTTCCATCCGCTCGGCGACCTCGTCAAACGGCAACCGCTGCAGGTTCCTGAGAATAATCACCTCGCGATGATCGTCCGAGAGTTGCGCGATCGCATTGGCCAACTCGATCTCCTGTTCCTGCTCCGCCAGAATCCGGCTCGGCGTTTCGCAGTCGCCTTCCGGGTCGCGGAAATAAGAACTGAGCGCCCCGTTGCCCGGCACATTGAGCGGCACCTCCCGCCCCACGCGCCGCTTGTCGGTGCGATACCGGCGGATAAAGTCAACCGTATTGTGCGAGAGGATCTGCCTCAGCCACGCCAGCCACTCTGCCTCGGTCTGCCCCTGGAACTTCGCGAAACCGCGATGCGCTTCGAGCAGCGTCTGCTGCACGAGATCGGAGGCGTCCACCTTGGCCCGCATCCAGCTCTCCACCTGCGTCCGCGCGACCAGCCCCACATAGCTGCGGCAGTGGTTAAACAGTTCATCTCGCGCACCCTGATCCCCGCCGCGAGCGCGGTTGAGCAAATCCACGAGGGCCGGATTGGATTCGGACGCCATAGCGTTACGAATGATGGGCAGTCATCAGTTGAACCTGATTATTGTCCGTAACCGTCCTCACCGCACGTGAAATCGAAGTGAAGCAGCCGTTTTTTTGCTGAGCCGATCCGCGAGGAATCGCTTTTATAGCGCTTTGCAAGGCAGCGTTGGCGATCTGTCTCGCGGATTCTCGGCCTCGACAGTCCGAATTCCGCTCGACGCGGACACATGGTAGAGCAATTTGCTCTAATCGACCGATTCGTCCATGCATCATCAATGAGCGGGACTGGAGAAGACTGCCGAAGCCACCGTTCTCACGTCACGAACAACCGGCCGAAAACCCATCTGCCCCAGCACGTCGCGTTCGACGTCGACGCCCGGGGCGACCTCGATCAGCTCCAACCCTTCCGCCATGAGACGGAAGACGGCGCGCTCCGTGACGTAGAGCACCTCGCGGCCGCGCTCGCGGGCCAGTCGGCCGCTGAAGGAGACCTGGCCCACTTGGTCAACGAACTTGCGGACGGCCCCCTCTGTCCGAATTGTGAGTCGTCCATTCTCGATCGCGACGTCGAGGCCGCCTGACGTGAGCGTCCCGCAGAAGACGAGCCGTTTGGCGGTCTGCGTGATGTTCACGAAGCCTCCGACACCCGCCAGCCGGTCACCGAAGCGGGAGACGTTGACGTTGCCGTGCCGGTCGACCTCCGCTGCGCCCAGCGCTGCGAAATCAAGGCCGCCGCCGTCGTAGAAATCGAACTGCGCCGGTTGATCGATGATCGCGGACGGGTGCACCGACGCTCCGAAGCTGAGCCCGCCGGCCGGCATTCCGCCGATCGGTCCGCTTTCCACCGTGAGAGTCACCGATTCCAACAGGCCCCGCTCGGCTGCGACGACCGCAATCCCTTCCGGCATTCCGATCCCCAGGTTGGCGATCGACCCCGGGGTCAACTCGTCGCATGCCCGCTCGGCGATGATGCGGCGCACGGTCGCCAGACTGCCGATAGACTCTCTCGGCTGCTCCGTTCCGAGACGCGGGGAGTAGTAATCCGGGTTGTGGATCTCCGCGAACGTCTGGTCATGCTCTCCCTCACCGGAAACCACGACTGCGTCCACCAGAATCCCCGGCACGCGGACCTGCATCGGCGAGGCCGGTTCGTCGGTCAGGCGTTTGACCTGTGCCAGAACAATCCCGCCGCTGTTGCGGGCCGCCTGGGCAATCGGGAGCACTTCTCCGATGACCGCTTCCTCGTCCATCAGCAGGTTGCCCTGTGGATCGGCCGCCGTCGCGCGGATCAGCCCCACGTCGATCGGAAAGGCTTCATAGAACAGCCAGGTGCGGCCCGCGATCTCGATCCGCTCGACGACTCCCGGCGGCGTCACGTCATTCAATCGCCCGCCGCCGTTCTCCGGATCGATGAACGTCCCCAGGCCGACGTGCGTGATGCAGCCGGGACGCCCGGCCGCAATGTCGCGCAAGAGATGGCACACCACCCCCTGCGGGACGTTGTAGGCTTCAATTTTGTTCTCGATGGCAAGGCGGCCGATGCGAGGCACGAGCCCCCAATGCCCGCCGACCACTTTTCGCAAGAGTCCGGCGTGCCCCAGATGATTCAGCCCGCGCGTCTTTCCGTCCCCTTGTCCGGCGGCATACACGAGCGTGAGATCGCGCGGAGCCCCCGCTTGCTCGAAGCGGCTCTCAATGGCGGCGGTGAGCGCTTCCGGATGCGCTGCGCCGACGAATCCGCCGCACGCGACGGTCGCCCCGTCGCGGATTTGCGCCGCCGCCTCCTCCGCGGTGCACAGCAGTTGGTCGATCCGCCGGCTCACGCCCACCAGCCTCCGTTTACGTGAATCGTCTGGCCCGTGACGTAATCCGCCAGCGGACTGCACAGAAACAGGACAACGCTGGCAATCTCCTCCGGTTCCCCGAAGCGGCCCAGGGGAATCTGCAGCAACATCTGTTCCCGAGCCTGTTCGGGAATCGACTGTCCCATGTCGGTCAGCACAACTCCCGGAGCAACGGCGTTCACGGTAATTCGCCGCGCCGCCAGTTCCCGGCTGGCGACCCGCGTAAAGCCGATGACTCCGGCTTTTGCCGCCGCGTAGTTTGCCTGCCCATGAAAGCCCATAACTCCCGAGATGGAAGCCATGTTGACGATTCGTCCGCCGTCGGAGATGCGGGAACCGGCCGCTTGAGTGACGTTAAATGTTCCCGTGAGATTCGTGTCGATGACGGTTTGCCACTCCTCAGCGGTCATCTTCCGCAGCGTCCGATCGCGCAGCACAGCCGCATTGTTGATGAGGATGTCGAGCGAACCAAAGCGGTCCAGAACCTCTCCGATCATGCCGGCCGTCTGATCGGCGTCCCGGACATCCGCCGCAACTGCGACGCTTCGCTCTCCCAGCGCCGCCACGGTCTCTTCAGCGCGGCTTTGATTGACGCCGTCGTTGTCCGGAAAATAGTTGATTGCAACATTTGCGCCGGCGCGGTGCAGAGCGGTCGCTGTCGCACGGCCCAAGCCCTGCCCGCCCCCTGTGACCAGCGCTGTTTTCCCCGAGAGGTCGATCGAAACCACGGTCACCAATTCTATAGAATACTATGGGTTCTCTGTAGAATCTGTTGATTCTGCGCCGCCGCCGCTCTATCATGCAGGGAGCGTAACACGCTCAAGCCCGCCGCTTCCACTCCACGTCGAACCGCGCGACTTGTTTCGCCGGAGCCCTCCTGTGTCGGTTTCCACTACCACGCCTGTTTCCCCACGAGACCGCGGTCTGACTCGGCAATCGATTGTCGAATCGGTGCTGACCGACGTGTTTCGCGGCCGTCTGCATGCGGGGCAGCATCTGGTGACGCGGGAACTGGCGGAACGCTTCGGCGTCAGCCATACCCCGATTCGCGAGGCTCTGATCGCCCTCTCCGGCATGGGGGTCGTCGACCTGATTCCCAATCGCGGCGCGCTGGTGCAACGGGTGACGTCCCGCGACGTCGCCGAGATCGCCCATGTCCGCAGACTGCTCGAATGCGCCGCCGTGCGATCGGCGTGCGGGCGCATCGAACTTTCAGAACTGGATGACCTGCGGCGGGAACTGGCTGCGACCAAAACACCGAAGAACGGCCGCGCCGCGCGGTTCATCGACAAAGCCCGCCGGCTCGACGACCGCCTCCACGACCTGATTTCGACATCCTCCGGAAATCGTTTCCTCGCACAAGAACTCAACCGACTCAAGCTGCTGTTTCGGGTCTTTCGCGATGTCGCCTGGGAGCAGGAGGAGGCCCGCAACGACTACCGCCGCCTCGGTGAAGAGACCCGCGAACATCTGGCGATCGTCGACGCCCTCCTCGAAGGCGACGCGAAGTCGGCGTCGCGGGCCATGTCGCAACACATCCGCAATGGAACGCGCTACTGGAGCCGCGTCGTCAAGAACGGCGACTCCGACACGAACGGGGCCGATTACTGAACGGTCAACCGACCCTTGGTCGGAGAGTTCGCAAGAAGACGACCGTCATCGACACGAGGACGCTCATGTATCAGCCATCGATCCAACACAGTCTCGCTCACCGTCACACCCGCTTGGTCGCCATCGTCGCAGCGGCCCTGTGGGCCGCGCCGCTTTCAGCGTGGGGGGACGACGAGATTACGTATAACGCCGACATTCGTCCCATCCTTGCCGACGCCTGTTTCGCCTGCCACGGGCCCGACAGCGCCTCCCGCCAGGCCGATCTGCGGATCGACCAGCGCGATGCGGCGATCGAGATGGGCGTGCTCTCCCCCGGCGCGCCCGACGACAGTGAGATTCTGCGGCGGATCTTCTCCGACGATCCCGACGAGCAGATGCCGCCCCCCGAGACGAAGAAATCGCTCACGGCGGGACAAAAAGAATCGCTGCGCCGGTGGATCGAACAAGGCGCAGAGTACGAGCCGCACTGGTCGCTCATCCCGCCCGTGAAACCCGACCTGCCTGAGACGACGAATGCCGACTGGCCCCGATCGCCGATCGACCACTTCATCCTCGCCCGACTCGAAGCGGAAGGCCTCGAACCGGCTCCGGAAGCGGACCGCCGGACGCTCGCGCGGAGGGCCTGCCTCGATCTGACCGGCCTGCCGCCGACTCCTGTGCAGTTGGAAGAGTTCCTCTCGGACGAGTCGCCGGACGCTTACGAGAACTATGTGGACCGATTGCTCGAATCGGCCCGCTGGGGCGAGCACCGCGCCCGCTACTGGCTCGATTACGCCCGCTACGCCGATACGCACGGGATTCACTTCGACAACTTCCGAGAGATGTGGTCGTACCGAGACTGGGTCATCGACGCCTTCAATCGGAACATGCCGTATGACCAGTTCACCATCGAGAACCTCGCCGGCGACCTGCTGCCCGACCCGACGCTGAGCCAGTTGATCGGCTCCGGTTTCAACCGTTGCAACATGACGACCAACGAGGGGGGCATCATCGACGAGGAGTACCTCGTCCTCTACACCCGCGACCGCACCGATACAGTCGCCCAGGTCTGGATGGGGATGACAGCGGGCTGCGCCGTGTGCCACGACCACAAGTTCGACCCCCTCTCGCAACGCGAGTTCTACGAAATGGCGGCCTTCTTCAATAACACCACCCAGGCCGCCAGGGACGGAAACATCAAGGACACGCCCCCCATTATCAACGTACCGCTTGAGGAAGATCGCGAGCGCTGGGCGGCGCTGGAAACGGAAATCCCCGCCGCGCGGCAGGGCATCGAAAATCGCCGCGCCGCAGCCAAGCCCGAATATGAACAGTGGCTGGCATCCGCCGACGCCGCAGAAATCGCCGCGACGATTCCCACGCAGTCCCTGGCGCTGCACGTCCCGTTTGACGAGGGGGAGGGACGGGTCACACAGATCACAGTCAACGACGAAAAGCGGGAAGTCGCCCTGGCGGAGTCGGCTGCCTGGGTCGACGGCCAGGCCTCCAAAGCGATTCAGCCGCAGGGGACAGCCTGCGAGTTGCCTGAATTCGGAGACTTTGAGCAGGATCAGTCCTTCACCTGCGCCGCCTGGGTCAAACTCCCCGCCAACGACGGCTTTGCCGCAATCTGCTCCCGGATGGATGATGCGAACGCCTATCGAGGATGGGACTTCTGGATCCAGCGGCGGCAGATCGGGACGCATATCGTCGACACCTGGCCGGGCAATGCCGTGAAGGTCGTCGCGAAGGCTCAAGCGCCGGCGAATGACTGGACGCATGTAACCGTCAGCTACGACGGCAGCCGAACGGCAGCCGGTGTGAAGGTCTACTATGACGGTGTTCCGCAGGAAACCAACGTTGAGGCGGACGGCCTCAAAGGCACGATCAAGACGACCGTTCCGTTCAAGATCGGGCAGCGCAACACGACGGCTCCGCTCAACGGCGTCGGGCTGCATGATCTGCGAATCTACTCTCGAGCGCTGACGCCGGGAGAAGTCACGACGATCGCTCGCGTGTCGCACTTCGCCGGTCTCCTCGCGAAGTCGGCCGACCAGCGTACGGAGGCCGAGCAGACCGAACTCTATCACTGGTGGCTGGAAACGTTCGACGATGAGTTTCAGGCTCGAACGGAAGCTCTGGCCCAACTGGAAGCGGAACAGAGCGCCATCGAGAAACGAGGCACGATCGCCCACGTGATGCAGGAGAAACCCGATCCTGCCATGGCCTACGTCCTCTATCGCGGGGAATACGATCAGCGTCGCGACGAAGTCACGCCCGGCACGCCCGAAGCAATGCCCCCCTTCCCCGCAGAGTTCCCCCGCGACAGGCTGGGGTTTGCCAGGTGGCTGCTGCTGCCTGACCACCCGCTCACAGCGCGGGTGACCGTCAACCGGTTCTGGCAGGAGGTCTTCGGGACCGGGCTCGTCAAGACGGCCGGTGACTTCGGTGTCATGGGGCAACTCCCCTCGCACCCGGAACTGCTCGACTGGCTGGCCGTTGATTTCCGCGAGTCGGGCTGGGACGTCAAACGGCTTTTCCGGCAGATCGTTACCTCCGCAACCTACCGCCAGTCCGCAGCACTCACGCCGGAGACGAGGGAGCGCGACCCGGACAACCGGCTGCTCTCGCGCGGCCCGCGGTTCCGCATGGACGCCGAGATGGTCCGCGACTATGCCCTCGCCGCCGGCGGGCTCCTCTCGCCCACGATCGGCGGGCCCAGCGTCAAACCCTACCAGCCCGAAGGCGTGTGGGAGGCGATTGCGATGAATGTCAGCAACACCCGCAGTTATGAACGGGACTCCGGCGAAGCCCTGTACCGCCGCAGCATGTACTGGTTCTGGAAGCGGATGGCGCCTCCCGCATCCATGGACATCTTCAATGCGCCCAACCGGGAGTTCTGCGTCGTCCAGCGAGAGCGGACCAACACACCGCTGCAAGCGCTCGTGACGCTCAATGACGAGCAATTTGTCGAAGCCGCCAAGTATCTGGCCCAGCGAGCGATCCGGGAGGGCGGAGACGATTTCGACGGTCGTATCGAATTCATCTCCGAGCGTCTCGTCATGCGGTCATTCCGCCCCGAGGAACTGCAAATCATCCGAAACTCGCTGACAGAACTGTCGGCTCATTACGACGCGCATCCTGAAGACGCGCGCAAGCTCCTCGGAGTCGGCGAGATGCCGGCCGACGACGCCATGAATCAATCCGAGTTGGCCGCCTGGACGATGCTCACAAACCAACTGATGAACCTGGACGAAGTGCTGTGCAAGTAGCCGGCCCCAATGTAACCGACTCGCTCCGCGAGTCGGCCACTCTGGAGCAGACCCATGACGTTCGACGAATTCAAACAAAACATCACCCGCCGGTACTTCTTCTCCCGAGGCTCCCACGTCCTTGGCGGGGCCGCGCTGGCGTCTCTCATGGGCGGCAATCTCCCGGGAGCGTTCGGCGGGGAATCTGCATCAGGGCAGCCCGGCGCTGTCCCCACGCACTTCCCCGGCAAGGTCAAGCACGTCATCTACCTGCACATGGTCGGCGGTCCCGCCCAGATGGACCTCTACGACTACAAGCCGGTGATGAACGAGTGGTACGACAAGGACCTGCCCGATTCGGTCCGCATGGGCCAACGGCTGACCACCATGACCAGCGGCCAGGCGCGGTTCCCGATCGCGCCGTCGATGTTCAAGTTCGAGCAGGTCGGCGAGTGCGGCATGTGGGTCAGCGAACTGCTGCCGTGGACCAAGAAGATGGTCGACGACATGGTCTTCATCCGCTCCATGCACACCGAGGCCATTAACCACGAACCGGCCATCAGCTTCATCCAGACCGGCAACCAGGTTTCCGGTCGACCGTGTCTCGGCTCCTGGATGTCCTACGGTCTCGGCTCGCTCAACGAAGACCTGCCGACGTTCGTCGTCATGGTGGCCCGGCCGACCAATACCGAACAGGTGCAGGCGATTTCCGCCCGGCTCTGGTCGAGCGGCTACCTACCCGGTGAACACGCCGCCACCGCCTTCCGCACCAGCGGCGATCCCATCCTCTACATCAACAACCCCCCCGGCGTCCCCGGGGAAGTCCGCCGCACCACGCTCGACGGACTGAAGGCTCTCAACGAACTCAACTACAACCTCGTCGGCGATCCGGAAACGCACACCCGCATCCAGCAGTACGAACTCGCCTTTCGGATGCAGAGCAGCGTGCCGGAATTGACCGACATCGCCTCCGAACCCGAGTCGACGATGGAACTCTACGGCGAGGCTGCCAAGCAGCCCGGCACCTTCGCCAACACCGCGCTACTCGCCCGCCGCATGGTCGAGCGCGGCGTCCGCTTCGTGCAGATCTACCACAACAACTGGGATACGCACGCCAACGCCGCCGGACGCCTGCCGGACCAGTGCATGGACGTCGACCAGCCCTGTTACGGTCTGATTCAGGATCTCAAGCAGCGCGGCATGCTGGACGAAACGCTCGTCATCTGGGGCGGCGAATTCGGCCGCACGATCTATTCACAGGGCGGACTCTCCAAAGAGAACTACGGCCGCGACCACCACCCCCGCTGCTTCACCATGTGGATGGCCGGCGGCGGCATGAAGGGCGGAACCATCCTCGGCGAAACCGACGACTTCTCCTACAACATCGTCCAGGACCCGGTGCACATCCGCGACCTGCACGCCACCATCCTGCATCAGCTCGGCTACGATCACGACCGCTTCCGCTACAAGTACCAGGGCCTCGACCAAGGCCTCACCGGCGTCGAACCCTGCCGAGTCCTCAACGAAATCCTCGCGTAACCCACCCCAGGCTTGTCGCTTCGCACGCCGCAATGCCAAACCGCGCCGTTCACGCTATCATGCCCCCTCAACCGAGGTCGCATGAATAGCGCCCCATGAACGACGTTACCCATCCCAACCCCCGCCGCGCCACACTCCAGGCCCTCACAGCCTGGAAAGCCGCCGGTCTGTCCCATCTCCCCAAGCCTCCGGAACGCGCCGATGAACCGCCCCCACCCGACGAATCCAACGAAGAGCCCGAGGCCGAACCCGTGACAACACCCACGGCCCCCGGCAACCGGCACGACATGCTCACCGACCTTGCAAAGCAGGTCGCCGCCTGCACCCGCTGTGAAGAACTCGCCAGCACCCGCACCCAAACCGTTTTCGGCGTTGGCAACCCGGAAGCGCAGGTGATGTTCATCGGCGAAGCACCGGGCGCGGACGAGGACAAACAGGGCGAACCGTTCGTCGGCAAGGCCGGTCAGCTCTTGACCCGGATCATCGAAGCCTGTGGCTGGAAGCGGGAGGACCTCTACATCTGCAACATCCTCCGCTGTCGCCCCCCGGAGAACCGCAACCCGACCACCGAAGAAGCCGCCAACTGTCGCGAATACCTCGACGGCCAGATCGCCATCGTCGACCCGGACTACATCGTCTGCTGGGGAACGATCGCCGCCCAGAACCTGCTCGACACGAATCAGACAATCGGCCGTATGCGGCAGCGCTGGTACGAGTACGGCCGTGCCAAGGTGCTCTGCACGTATCACCCCAGCTACCTGCTGAGGAATCCTGCCGCCAAGAAGCCGGTCTGGGACGACATACTGTTCCTGCTCGATGAAATGGGCGTCGAACCGCCGCGCCGCTGAGGCGCAGCTTGCCGACGGAACCGCGGCACAACGCGCAGTTCGACTGAATTGAAACGTCTCGCAACGCGCTGCCGGCACACACCGACATCGTCGCGCCGAGAGCCTCGTTGGTGGGCTCAGGCGACCGAAACCTGCGGATCGAGGTAGACGTCCTGGATCGCCTGCAGGAGTTCCACCCCTTCGGGCATCGGTCGCTGAAATGCCTTGCGGCCGCTGATCAGACCCATCCCGCCGGCGCGCTTGTTGACGACCGCCGTGCGCACGGCCTGGGCCAGATCATTCGCGCCGCTCGACGCTCCGCCGGAATTGATCAGACCGATGCGGCCCATGTAGCAATTGGCAACCTGATAGCGGCAGAGATCGATGGGATGGTCGCTTGTGAGCTGCTCGTAGACAATGGGCGACGTCTTGCCGAATCCGACCGCCGTGAAGCCCCCGTTGTTCTCGGGCAATTTCTGTTTGACGATATCGGCCTGCAGCGTGACGCCGAGATGGTTCGCCTGCCCGGTGAGGTCCGCAGCGACGTGATGGTCCTTGTCCTTCTTGAAGGCGGAATTCCGCAGATAACACCACAGGATCGTCGCCATGCCGAGTTCGTGCGCCACCTGGAACGCCTGGGCGACTTCGACGATCTGCCGGGTCGACTCGTCGGACCCGAAGTAGATCGTGGCGCCCACCGCGACCGCGCCCATTTCGAAGGCCTGCTGGACTTCGCCGAACATGATCTGGTCGTACTTGTTCGGATAGGTCAGCAGTTCGTTGTGGTTGATTTTGACGATGAAGGGGATCTTGTGCGCGTACCGGCGGGCCACCGACCCGAGCACGCCGAACGTCGATGCGACTCCGTTGCAGCCGCCTTCGATGGCGAGCTTCACGATGTTCTCCGGATCGAAGTAGATCGGATTGGGAGCGAACGACGCCCCGGCCGAATGCTCGATTCCCTGGTCGACCGGCAGGATGGAGACGAATCCCGTGCCGCCCAGCCGCCCGTGTCCGAGCAGACGCTGCAGATTGGAGAGCGTTCGGCAGTTGCGATCGCTCGGGACGAAGAGGCGGTCGACCGAGTCCGGTCCCGGCAGATGCAGCGTCTCCGCGGTGATGCCTTCACACCGATGCTGGAGGAGCGAGTCGGCTTCGTCGCCAAGCAACTCGATGAGGTTCCGTGGCATGGTTCAACTCCTGTTTTCAAGTTGTCCTCGATGAACGCCCGCGCGCCGTGCGGATACGCACCGCATGAGGCCGGGGCGTCATGTGTCGCTGGCCATGATGAACAGCGGCAAGCTCAAAAAACTGTTGTAGCTGGGCCTCAAACGCTCGCGATTGTAATACCGTTCGACGTCCACGACTTTTTTCACTCCGGAGATGCTCTCGAGGGGGATGCTGTCGTAGCAGCCGTTGCGGAGAGAAATCAGCCGGCCGCTGTGGCCGGCGAGAATCTGGTCGAGGGCGAGGTTTCCAAAGGCCATCGGGACGATCGAGTCGATCGCGTCCGGGTCGCCGCACCGCACGAGGTAGCCGAGCCGCTGGTTGACGACGTTGATTCGCCGTCCGTCGTTGAGCCTTGGCGAAATCTCCTTGAGCGCGGCGGCCACCTTGTCTCCAATGCCTCCCAGCTTCCGGTGGCCGAACTGGTCCGCCTCGTCTCCTTCAAACGACATCTCGTCCGACTCCGCCGGAACGGCCCCTTCGGAAACCAGCACGACGGAGTAGTTGCTCGGATTGCGGCGACGATCCTTGATCAGCAGCGAGCAGAGCTGTTCGACGTCGAATGGATGCTCGGGGATCACGCAGCGATCCGCCGCGCCCGCCATTGTGGGCAGCATGGCGGAAAACCCGGCGTAGCGCCCGAACACCTCGATCACGAGGAATCGTTCATGCGAGCCGGCCGAGGTTCGCAGCTTATGGGTCAACTCGATCGTCCGGGTGACGCATGTACTGAAACCGATGCAGTACTCCGTTCCCGGCACGTCGTTGTCCATCGTCTTGGGGATGGCGATGACGGGCACTCCCTCCTTGTGCAGCCGAAGTCCATAGCTCAGCGTATCGTCGCCTCCAATAGGGATGAGTGAATCGATACCGAGAAACTCGATGTTCTTGAGAACCTCGGGCGTGAAATCGTTGATTTCATCGGGATACCGATCACGGGCGTGTTGGGGAACGACCGCGTTCGGCAGATGGCTCGGTCGCGTCCGCGACGAGTGGAGGAACGTCCCCCCGGTCCGCCCTGCCTTGTCCACGATCTCTTCGGTGAGCACCTGAAAGTTGTTGCTGTTGTCAGCCTCCGGGTCGCGAATCATGTCGACCAGCCCCGCCCACCCGCGGCGAATCCCGATCACCCGGTATCCCTCGCGCATCGCCCGGAACGTCACCGCGCGAATCGCCGGATTCAGCCCCGGCACGTCGCCTCCGCCGGTGAGGATTCCGATCGTCCCTTTCGTTCCGCTCATCGTTGACGTCCCTTCGCAGCGAGTCCTTGAATCAGCCGATCGCCGGACCGATCGCGCACGCGGAGCCCTCCGCGCAATCTTACTCCGGCCGGGGAGCACTGCAAGAACCGCGCCGCAGCGACGGCCTCGTACTGCGACAGCGCCAGGTTGCGACCCCTCAGCTCAGCCGGTCGATCGACCTGCCGTGCGCGACTGGATTCTGACACGTGTGGTGTAACCGGTTGATCCGCAAGGCCTTGCTGCACTTCAGGTCTCCGGCGAAACGTGCGACTTCCGATGCTTGAAAACTGCCCCACGAATCGCTTACGCTAAGGGCGTTCAAATCACTTCTGGGCTGCGGCATCGATCGTCCCACATCAGCCCATTATCCGAGGCTCCCTTCTGGGCCGGATCACGCCTCTGAGAGCTTGTCACGGAATCGAGCTGTCGACACACAACGGAGGAGTATGCGATGGGATCGCTCGCGAGACGCAAACGTCCGATGGAGATCCTGATGGTCGAGGACAGCCTGATGTGCGCCCGCATCACGATGTCCGGACTCCGCCGCAGCGAGATTCGACACCGTCTCACCTGGCTCAAGGACGGCGCTTCGGCGCTGGATTTTCTGTTTCGGCGCAAGAGCTTCACTCGTGCGCCGCGCCCCGACGTCATCCTGCTTGACCTTGGATTGCCCGTCCTGGATGGGCGCGACGTGCTGGCCGAAATCAAGGCGCACGAAGACTTGTGCACCATTCCTGTCGTTGTACTGACCGGCTCGAGCGACAAGGACGACGCGGTCGATTGCCAACTGCTCGGCGTCGAGGGGTTTCTCACGAAACCGGTCGACCTCGACAAGTTCTCCATGCTCGTCCGGGAACTGAGTCATCACTGGCATGAGGACGTGATGGTCCCGGTCTTCAATTGAGGCGCCGCTCTCCGCGCGTCTCGCCTGCCGGCCCCCCGTCGCTGCCTTGACCGGTGAGACATACGCAACTCCAACCCGCAGGCGCCGTCGCCGGGAGACTCCTCAAGTGCGCATGGCCCGCCGTGCGGCGTTTCAACCGGCGCGACTTTCGAGATTTGAAGTTCAACAGGCCGCTTGCCAGAATACCCCCGGAAATCGGACCATCATTTGCAGAAGTCGGCCGGCGCAGGAACTTCACACTTTCCAGGCAGGATGGACCAGTGGCGAATTTAGACCTCAGGGCGTGCGGCATCGAAGTCGAGCGCGTTCTGCGAAATCCCTCCCCCGCAACGCTCTACCAGGAAGCCATGAAGCGGGAGAAGAACACGGCCATTTCCAATCGCGGAGCGCTGATCGCCTACTCCGGCGGCAAGACGGGGCGATCGCCCAACGACAAGCGGGTCGTCAAACACCCGGATTCCGAACAGGACGTCTGGTGGGGCACCGTCAATATTGCGTTGGAACCGCACGCCTTCGCCGTCAACCGAGAGCGGGCGACCGACTATCTCAACACCCGCGACACTCTGTACGTGGTCGACGGATTCGCCGGCTGGGATCCGGAACACCGCGTTAAAGTCCGCGTGATCTGCGCTCGTCCCTATCACGCCCTCTTCATGCACAACATGCTCATCCGCCCCGAGCGGAGTGAACTCGAATCGTACGGCGAGCCCGACTGCGTCATCTATAACGCCGGGGCGTTTCCCGCCAACCGCCACACGACCGGCATGTCTTCGAAAACGAGCGTCGACCTCAGCATCGAAGACCGCGAACTCGTCATTCTGGGAACCGAGTATGCCGGAGAAATGAAGAAAGGAGTCTTCACCCTGATGAATTACTTCATGCCGAAAAAGGGCGTGCTGTCGATGCACTGCTCCGCCACGGCCGCCCGCGATTCCGACGAATCATCGGTGCTGTTCGGCCTTTCCGGCACGGGGAAAACGACACTCTCCGCCGATCCGAACCGCCTGCTCGTCGGCGACGACGAACACTGCTGGACCGACTCGGGGATATTCAATATCGAGGGGGGCTGCTACGCCAAGGCGATCTATCTCACGCGCGAGGCGGAGCCGCAGATCTTCGATGCGCTGCGGTTCGGCGCCGTGCTTGAAAACGTCGTCTACGACGAGGCGGACCACCACGTCGATTTCGCCGATTCGAGCATCACCGAGAACACTCGCGGCTCCTACCCGATTGAATTTGTCGACAATGCGAAGATTCCGTGCGTCGCGGGACATCCGAGGCACGTCATCTTTCTGACGTGCGACGCCTTCGGAGTCCTGCCGCCCGTCAGCAAGCTCACGCCGGATCAGGCGGAATATCACTTCATCAGCGGATACACCGCCAAGGTGGCGGGTACGGAGGTCGGCGTGACCGAACCGAAAGCGACGTTTTCTCCCTGTTTTGGCGGCCCCTTTCTGGTGTGGCACCCCGGCAAGTACGCCGATCTGCTGGCGCAGCGGCTCCGCAAGCATGGGGCCTCGGTGTGGCTCGTGAACACCGGATGGACCGGCGGGCCCTACGGCGTCGGTTCGCGAATGAAGCTCGGCCATACGCGAGCGATCATTGACGCCATTTACTCGGGGGAGTTGGAAAGCGCCCCGACCCGACCCGACCCGGTCTTCGGCGTGAATGTCGTCACAAGTTGTCCCAACGTCCCCAGCGAACCGCTGGTTCCACAGAACTCCTGGAAGGATCAGAACGAGTTTCAGGCGACATCCCGAAAACTGGCCGAGTTGTTCATCGGCAACTTCGATCAATATGCGGGCGGCGTCCGCGACGAAGTCCGCAATGCCGGACCATCTCTGGCGTGAGCAACTGCGCGGATTCGCGCGCTGACCGCACATCGTGCCGCCTCTGAATAAAGGTAAGAAAACGTCGTCCCGGCCTTCAGCCCGGTAAACACGGCTGCTGGGGACCGAAGTTCGCCGGGAATCTTTCTCTGACCCGGCAGGCACGCCGCTTGCAGACTCCAGCGACTACGACTGCTTGAGCGGCAGCCGATTCATCCAGGCCCAACACCCCATGCAAGAACTGATTCGATGGCGGATCTTGCCGCCTCGAAAGGTTCGGCGAGGTTGGGCTCGTAGTTCGTCAATGCGTATTTTCAGGTTGAGCGGTTCTCACGGGAGCACGAATCTCGCGGGGTTTCGTGCGGATTCGCAGTTCAGGCAACCCGAAAACAAAGCCCTGACTGGGCACTCGGCCTCCCCTTGTTGCGGGGAGGCAGCCACTCGGAACAGGAATCGGCCCCCATGAAACCAGCGTCCACTGTTTCCGTTGAAGGTTATCGAGAGCCGCCGCGAGCGAGGACCGAACGATCAATGACTGAGTCCGAATCGCCGGCTGAGGCCGCCAGCCGATTGTTGTGGAGCAGTTCCTACCATACAGTCCGCAGAATAACGTGTACGTTTGAAGGCGGGGTGCTCACGATGGAAGGTCGTCTGCCCAGTTTCTACCTGAAGCAGATCGCGCAAACGATGGTGCGGGATATCCCAGGCGTCGTCCGCATCGAGAACCGGATTGAAGTGACCGGCTTCTGACGCCGCGAGGTCCGAGCAGTTCGCGAACGGCCGCAAGAAGAGAGGCGTCGATTCATCTCGCAGGACCGCATCCAAGATCGTTGAGGGCCGGCGCCCGCTCCTCGGCGATCGCCAAAGTCGCCCGCATCCCGTTTCCATTTGCGCACACATCGCCGAAGTGATCTCCCAGGAACGACTGGCATGAGCAATCCGACAACCCTCGAAGCGCTCCGTAGGTTGGAGTTCTTTCACGACATTGCCGAGGACGATCTGAGCCGCCTGGCGGAGATCGCACGCGAGGTCGAATTCCCCGCAGACAGCGAGATGTTCCATGAATACGACACGGCGCGAGACGTATTCGCCGTCGTGTCGGGCAAGGTCTCGATCGCCGTCTTCACGCCGAAGTTCGGCTGGCGGCAGCTTGTGGAGGTCGGAGACGGCGAATTGATCGGATGGTCCCCCCTGGTGGGCCGCGACAGATTGTTCGACACGGCCCGCGCCATAACCCCCACGAAGGCGCTGGCATTTGACGGCCGGAAACTGCTCGACTTGTGCCGGGAAAACCCTGCCTTCGGATTCGAATTCATGCACCGCGCCGCAAAAGTGCTTGCGCAGAGGTTGGGCGCCACGCATTCCCAACTCCGCGAAATCACCGGCGTCAAACTGCCCAGCGAACAGCTTGAATCGGATTAGTTGTCACAGAAGTGCCTCAGGCCGGCCTTGGCGACCCATCCGGCGCGCAGCCGGCAGACCACGTCTCTGCCCCATCACCTCAATCTTCTCCGGCGTCGGAGCGGTCTTGGCTGGCGTGTCTGCAAACTCGCTGTCATCAACACGTCGAGCAGATACCCTGCGGCGCAGCGCGCGGATTCGCACGGCAACGGAATTCTCAGTCGCCATCGTTGAGCAATCTTGCGCGCACCAATGCCGCGCCAGCGGCCTCCGGGAGCGCGTCGTCGCCTTTTTTCATATCGGTACGAGAGTTGCCTTTACGTCTCCCGCTGGAGATTCGTTGGAATGAACTGACCAGGAGAAGTTAAGCATGTCGCGCGAAGTCGTGATCTTGAGTGGTGTGCGGACAGCAATCGGGGGGTACGGCGGAAGCCTCAAAGACACTCCGCCCACCGTGATGGCGGCGAAGTGTGTCAAGGAGGCGGTCAAACGGTCCGGCGTGGATGCAAGCGACTTCGGCCACGTCGTCTTTGGCAACATCATTCATACCGACGCGCACGACCACTACCTGGCCCGCGTGGCCGGAGTGAACGGCGGATTGCCGCACGAAACGCCTGCACTCACGCTGAATCGCCTCTGTGGCAGTGGTTTGCAGGCCATCATCACGGCGGCCCAGACGATCATGCTGGGGGATGCGAACGCCGCGGTCGCAGGCGGCGCCGAGAACATGAGCCGCAGTCCGTATAGCTCGCCCGCCATGCGATTTGGTGCGCGAATGAACGACACCACGCTGGTCGACATGATGGTTGGCGCCCTCAGCGATCCGTTCGACGACTGCCACATGGGCGTCACGGCGGAGAATGTCGCCAAGAAGTACGGCATCACCCGTCAGGACCAGGACGAACTGGCCGTCGAAAGTCACCGCCGAGCCGGAGCCGCCATCGACCACGGCTACTTCAAGGCGCAGATCGTTCCCATCGAGATCAAGGTCAAGCGGGACAAAGTGCCGTTCGAGACGGACGAGACGGTGCGATACGGCACGACCGTCGAGAAGCTCGCCCGGTTGCCCACCGTGTTTGACCCCGAAGGGTCGGTCACCCCCGGGAACGCGTCGAGCATCAACGATGCGGCCGCGGCCGTCACGCTGGCGGACCGTGAATTCGCAGAAAAGCGCGGTTTGAAGCCGATGGCGCGGCTCGTTGATTACTCCTACGCCGGCGTCGATCCCAAGTACATGGGAATTGGTCCGGTCCCGGCCGTGAAGCGATTGCTGGAGAAAACCGGACTCGGACTGGACGACATCGACGTCTTTGAAGTGAACGAAGCGTTCGCGGCCCAGGCGATTGCCGTGGCCCGCGAACTTGAATTGCCAATGGACCGCACCAATCCGAACGGCAGTGGCATCTCCCTGGGGCACCCCATCGGGGCCACCGGCGCGATCCTGGTGATCAAGGCGTTGTACGAATTGAACCGAACCGGAGCGAAGCGCGCTCTCGTGACGATGTGCATCGGCGGCGGACAGGGCATCGCCGCAGTCTTCGAGCACCTGTAAGACTCAGATTCCAAAGAGACTGAACCATCGTGATCTGCGGATTCGCCGAGCAAGTTTGAGCCAACCGGGAGAAACCCATGGGACGCGTAGACGGAAGGACGGCGTTGGTCACAGGAGCCTCTCGCGGCATCGGGCGGGCGATCGCGCTGGAACTCGCCCGCGAAGGGGCCCGAGTGGCGATCAACTTCGCACACAACGAGGCGAAGGCTCAGGAGGTCGCGGAGGAAATCACAAGGATGGGCGGCGCCTGCATTCTGGCCCAGGCCGACATCGGCAATGCCCAGGAGGCCCGAGCCATGGTGGCCCGCGTCGCCGAAGAGTTCACCCACCTGGATGTCCTGGTCAATAACGCCGGCATCACTCGCGACGCACTGTTGCCCAAGATGACCGACGAGCAGTGGGTTGAGGTGATTCACACCAACCTCAATGGCTGCTTCTTCTGCACGTCGGCCGCTATCCCCATCATGACCTCGCAGAGCTACGGGCGGATCATCAACATCAGTTCCATGAACGGCCAGGTGCCCGCTCTCGGGCAGGCGAATTACAGCGCCAGCAAGGGCGGCATTATCGCCTTCACGCGGACCGCCGCGGCCGAACTCGTGCATTCGGGCATCACCGTCAACACGATCGCTCCCGGATACACCGAAACCGACATGTTCGATGCCGTTCCCCCCGCACTGCAGACGAAAATCAAGGGAGGCATCCCGATGGCCCGTTTCGCCCATCCGGAGGAGATCGCCAGGGCGGTCACGTTCCTCGTGGCGGACGGCGATTACATCACCGGTCAGCAGATTAACGTCAACGGAGGCGCGTTCATGGAGTAGCCGTTTCCTTCGATCGAAACACGACCGTGCAGGGCCGGCCGGACAACTGTGAAGCGCGACGCGCGAGGAGTGGCATGACCAATCCGGAAGAACAATTCAACCCGCTCGATCCGACCGGGATCCTGAAGAGTGTTCGCGATGCGAACATGGATGCCTGGGCGAAGATGATGGTCAATCTTGTGCAGTCGGAAGCGTATGCCGAGTCAACTGCCGCCATGCTCGACGCCTGGCTGACCAGTTCCGGCCCGTTTCAGAAGGCGGTCGAATCGAGCATGTCACAGACGATGGCGGGGCTCAACCTGCCGACCCGCGACGACATGACGCGAATCGCTGAACGACTGACAAACATCGAGATGCGACTCGATGACATAGAGGCGAAGCTGGACGAGAGTTTGCAGCCACCCAAGCCGGGAGACCAGGGATCATGAGCGACCAACCGACTCCCGTTGCCGAGACGCCGCCGCAGGTTCCGATGTTTTCAGACATGTGCAGCGCGTGGCATCGCGTGGCCGAGAACTGGGACCGCTTCAACCGGGTGGTGACGACCGACGCGAAGATCGCCCAGACCCCCAAGGAACAGGTCTGGGCGCTCAACAAGGCGAAGTTGTATCGCTTTATCCCGACAGTTCCAGAAACGGAGCGGAAACGGATCCCGTTGCTGATGGTCTTCGCGATCATGAACCGGCCGCACGTCCTCGACCTCCGGCCGGGACACAGCTTCGCCGAATATATGCTCCAGCGCGGCTACGATCTCTATCTGCTCGACTGGGGCGCTCCGGGGCCGGAAGACAAGAACCTCACGTTCGACGACTACACCCTCGAGTATCTGCCCCGCATCGTTCGCAAACTCAAGCATGTCTCCGGCTGCAGCGAGTTCAGCATGCTCGGATGGTGCCTGGGCGCGCTGATCAGCACGATGTACGCCGCCCTACGCCCCGACGACGGACTCAAGAACCTGATTCTCCTCACTGCTCCGCTCGATTTTTCCGACAAGTCAGCCGGAGGCTTCACGCGCTGGTCGAGCCACTCCGCCTTCAATGCGGACACCATCGTGCAGAAACTGGGCAACGTACCGGGCGAGATGATCGACACCGGCGCCAAAATGCTCAAGCCGGTGGAAAACTTCTTCGGCAGCTACATGATGTTGTGGGACAACATCGAAAAACCTGGAGCGGTCGACGCCTGGCATGCCATGAACACCTGGGTGCGCGACATCATCCCCATGGCGGGCGGAGCGTATCAGCAGTTGATTAACGACTTCTACAAAGAGAACCGCCTGATGGAAGGCACGATGGCGTTGCGGGGCGAGACGGTCGACCTGCACAAGCTGCGTGCCAATCTGCTGAACGTCATCGCCGAGGCCGACCATATCACGCCGCCCTGCCAGTCGGAGGGCATCATGAACGTGGTCGGCAGTGAAGACAAGGAAGTCTTGCGAGTTCGCGGCGGACACATCGGCATCATGGCCGGCCGCGGAGCGGAAAAGAATACCTGGCCGCACATCGAAGGGTGGCTGGCAGCTCGATCGGATTGACTATGTCGTCCCCCTGGGAATCACTGCTCGACGAGTCGCTGTTGCAGGACGTGCTGCCGCGCGATTCCGCGCACTTCGCACGACCGATCCGCGATGCGCTGGCGATGTTTCTCAGCGGATTGCCCGACGAAGACCAACGAGGGGTGCTCCGCGCACAGGCGGCGCTGCCGCCGGACGCTTCGTTCTCAAGACGCCTGGGAGAGCTTGCCCGGAGTTGCCCCGTCCTGCACAAGTTGGGGCAGATCCTGGCGCGCGATCAGCGCCTCGATCCGGAACTGCGACGTCAATTCCGCAAACTCGAGTCGATGGCCCCGACTGTCCCGCTCAAAAAAATCGAAGAACTGCTGACCGCAGAGCTTGGTCCACTCGAGCTTCGAGGCGTCGCACTCAAGCCGCCCGCCATTGCCGAGGCCAGCGTGGCGGTCGTGATCCCATTCGCGCACAAAGGTGGTGATCAACCGGGCGTCTTCAAGATCCTCAAGCCCGGCATCGAAGCCCGACTGGCGCGCGAGTTATCGCTGCTCGAGCAGGTCGGAGAGTCTCTCGACGACCGTTGCGACGACCTGCAGATTCCGCATCTGGATTATCGCGAATCCTTCCAGCAGGTCCGCGAAAAGCTGGCCGACGAAGTGCAGCTTGAAAACGAGCAGCGGCACCTTCGCCAGGCCCGTGATTTCTACGCCAACGAACCGGATGTCCAGATCCCGGCACTGTACGATTATTGCACCGCACGTGTCACGGCGATGGAGCGGGTGACCGGGGACAAGGTCACAAGCCACCGTTTGAAGCAACCTGGAGGAAGGCGTCGCCTGGCAGCACTCCTGGCGCGGACGTTAATCGCTCGCCCGGTGTTCTCGCCGGCCGATTCGGCGCTGTTCCACGGAGACCCGCACGCCGGCAATCTGTTTCTGACAGATGAAGGTCGCCTCGCGATTCTCGACTGGAGCCTGGTCGGTCGCCTGGGAGAAACGGAACGAATCGCCGTGGCCCAGTTGATTCTCGGCGGCGTCTCTCTCGATGCGGAACACATCGCGGCTGTGCTCGAGGACTTGGGAGATCCCGAGCGGCTCAATCGCGCGGAACTCAGATTCGTCATTGAACGCCGATTGAAACAGATTCGACGCGGCCGGTTTCCGGGACTGAATTGGCTCATCGGGATGCTGGACGACGCCACGCAGGACGCGCGGCTGCGCGTCGGGCCGGACCTCATGCTCTTCCGGAAGTCACTGCACTCGTTGGAGGGAGTGGTCGCCGAAGTCGGTGAGTCCGACGGCCTCCTCGACCGGGCGCTGCTCTCCGAGTTCCTGCGGCATTTTGCGCAAGAATGGCCCGGGCGGTGGTTTCAGCATCCACTGTCTCGCAGGTGTGCGACCCGGCTTTCAAACCTCGATCTGACGAGAACGTTCTGGAGCGGTCCGGCCGCAACCGCGCGTTTCTGGACTGGACACACAATCGATATCCTGCAAACGCTTCAGCGACGTGGTTCGGCTGTCGTTCCGCAACCAGAAATCGCTAAGAGAGGGGAGCCATGTCCGTCGAGTCGCTGAATCACATCGGTATTGCGGTCCGTTCGATCGACGAACAGAAAGCGTACTACGAAGACACGCTGGGGCTGGAGTTCGAAGGGTTCGAAGACGTTCCGAGCCAGAAGGTCCGCGTGGCGTTTTTTCGCGCGGGCGATGTGCGGGTCGAACTCCTCGAACCGACCGATCCGGAAAGCGCCGTGGCAAAGTTCCTCGAAAAGCGGGGCGAGGGACTGCATCATGTGGCGTATACCGTGGACGACATCAGGGCTCGCATCAAGGAACTGCAGCAATCGGGCCTGCGGATGATTGACGAGCAACCGCGCCGCGGGGCACACCACATGCAGATCGCCTTCATGCATCCAAAAAGCACCTTCGGCGTTTTGACGGAACTGTGCCAGCCGGCCGGGGCTTAGAACGGCGATCGGAGTCCAACGAACAGCGGCGTCATGATGACTACGAGTCTGCCGAACGAGTTCAGCATCGGTGACGAATTCCCCGCCGTCGGATACGACGAGTGGCGGGCCGTCGTCGAAGAGTCGCTCCAGGGCGCGCCGTTTGAAAAGAAGCTGGTCACGCGGACTTACGATGGATTGGAGATTCAGCCGGTCTATTCGCCCCGCGACGCGGTTGAAGGAGACGACCCGCTCGGCTTTCCGGGATTCGCCCCGTTCATTCGCGGATCGAGTCCGCTCGGTTCGGCGGCCGGCGGTTGGGACGTCCGGCAGGAGTTCGCTCACCCCCACATGGAAACCGCCCATCGCGAAATCCACGACGATCTGGAAGGAGGTGCAACGTCGCTGCTCCTGCGACTCGATGCCGCCGCTCGCGCCGGCCTCGATCCCGATCAGGAAGCCGCGCAGGAACTCGTAGGTCGGGACGGAATGACGGTCTACTCGGCCGACGATCTGAACCAGCTTCTGGCAGACGTCGACCTGCTGAATGTTCCGGTCGCCCTGGACAGTGGGGCCGCTTTCCTCCCCGCTGCGGCACTGCTGATTGCGACCTGGCAACGGCGCGGAATCTCGCCCTCCGATTGCCGCGGCGCATTCAACGCCGACCCGCTCGGCACACTGGCTCGGCGCGGCAGACTGCCCGTTGCGGAGTCCGCCGCTCTCGACTCGATGGCGGAACTCGCCGAGTGGACCGCCGACAACTGCCCGCAGGTGACGGCCGTCGGCGTCGACACGTCCCCCTACCACGATGCCGGTGCAACGGCCGCTCAGGATCTCGCCTTCGGGATCGCTACAGCGGTCGAATACCTTCGCGCTCTGACGGAGCGCGGCGTTCCGATTGATTCCGCTGCCGGGCAATTCCTCTTCCAGATGTGTGTGGGCACGCATCACTTTCTGGCGATCGCGAAACTGCGGGCGGCCCGTCAACTTTGGTCCCGCGTCATCGAAGCCAGCGGCGGTTCCCCGGAAAGCGGCGGCATGCGGCTGCATGTTCGTGTCGGCCACCGCGTGCTGACGCGCCGCGACCCGTACGTCAACATGCTGCGCAACACGGTGGCGCTGTTTGCAGCCGGTTTGGGAGGAGCCGAAATCGTCACGTCCGTTCCGTTCGACGCACTGCTCGGACTGCCGGACGCTTTCAGCCGTCGGCAGGCTCGAAATGCCGCCTTGGTGCTGATGGAGGAGGCCCACTTGAACCGCGTGATCGACCCGGCCGGCGGCAGTTGGTTTCTCGATCGATTTACGCAGCAACTCGCGGAAAAGGGATGGGAGATCTTTCAGGAGATCGAACGACAGGGAGGCATGCTCGCGGCGCTCAAGAGTGGCTGGGTTGCCGGTCAGATTGATTCGGCCTTTACCCCACGCGCCAAGGACATTGCCCGGCGGAAGCAGGGAATCACCGGCGTCAGCGAGTTTCCCGACGTGAACGAGCAGCCGGTCGAACATTCCCCAGTCGATCTTGCAGGTATCGCTGAAGCCTCCAGGGCACGAACCACAAGAGCGCGCCAGGCAGTCGATCTCAGTCGGTCTTCATTTGACGCAGAGCCCGTCGCCGCAGCGATCGAAGCCGCCGAAGCCGGAGCGACGATCGGGCAGATTGCGAGCGCACTGCGATTCCATCAGGTCGAGTCCGCTTCGATCACTCCCCTGCCCTGCCGCAGATTCGCGGAACCGTTTGAGGCGTTGCGCGACGCGAGCGATGCCTGCCAGGTTGCGGGCGGCCAAAGGCCGCAAGTGTTCCTTGCGAACATGGGCCCCTTGGCCCACTACACCGCCCGGGCAGCCTATGCGAAGAATTTCTTTGCCGCGGGAGGGTTCGAGGTTCTCGGTGACGCGGGCTTCGCAGATGCCGATGCGGCGGCTGCCGCGTTCAAGAACAGCGGTGCAGGCATCGCCGTCATCTGTTCGTCCGACAAACTCTATCCCGAGACAGTCCCCGAACTGGCTGCCAAGCTCAAGCAGGCTGGGGCGCGATCTGTTGTACTGGTGGGAAATTCGGGCGATCACGAATCCAACTGGCGGGAGGCAGGCGTCGACCGCTTTATCTTCATTTCGTGTGACGTATTGGCCACATTGCAGGAAATGCTGCGGGAAGAGAACGTTCTGAAGACCCCGTGCTGACGCCATGACTTCGATCCCGAACTTTGCCGAAATTTCTCTCGGAACGGATCACTCCGCTTCCGCGACGATCGACGACTGGCGTGCAGCCGTTGCCGATGCGGAAGACACCCTCGTCTGGCAGACTCCCGAACAGATCCCGGTGCCGGTTCTCGCGACGTCCGCCGACCGGGAAGGACTCGACCATCTGGAGACCATGCCGGGGCTCCCCCCATTCCTTCGGGGGCCCTATGCGACGATGTACGTGCAGCGACCGTGGACGGTCCGACAGTACGCGGGGTTCTCGACAGCCAGAGAGTCGAATGCCTTTTATCGGCGCAACCTGGCTGCCGGCCAGAAGGGTTTGAGCATCGCCTTCGATCTGGCCACACACCGCGGCTACGACTCCGATCACGAGCGGGTCGCCGGCGACGTCGGCATGGCGGGAGTCGCCATCGACAGCATCTACGACATGCGCACGCTCTTCGATGGAATTCCGCTCGATCGAATGAGCGTCTCAATGACCATGAACGGCGCCGTGCTGCCGGTCATGGCGCTCTACATCGTGGCGGCCGAAGAACAGGGCGTGCCGCCGGAGCAGCTCTCCGGGACGATCCAGAACGACATTCTCAAGGAGTTCATGGTTCGAAACACCTACATCTATCCGCCCGAACCCAGCATTCGCATCATCGCCGACATCTTCCGCTACGCCAGCCAGCGGATGCCGAAGTTCAACAGCATCAGCATCAGCGGCTACCACATGCAGGAAGCCGGTGCGACCGCCGATCTGGAACTCGCCTACACCCTGGCGGACGGACTCGAGTACGTCCGCACCGGCCGGGAGGCGGGTCTCGACGTCGATGCGTTCTGCCCACGGCTGTCGTTCTTCTGGGCCATCGGCATGAACTACTTCATGGAAGTCGCGAAGCTGCGCGCCGCCCGCATGATCTGGGCCAGGCTGATCCACCAGTTCTCTCCGAAGAATCCCAAAAGCCTTTCTCTGCGAACTCACTGCCAGACCAGCGGTTGGAGCCTGACCGCCCAGGACGTCTACAACAACGTTGTTCGCACGTGTCTCGAAGCGATGGCGGCCGCTCATGGGCACACACAGTCGCTGCATACCAACGCTCTGGACGAGGCGCTCGCGTTGCCCTCCGACTTCTCCGCCCGGATTGCCCGCAACACGCAACTCTTTCTTCAGCAGGAAACAGATACCTGCCGGGTCGTCGATCCGTGGGGCGGGAGCTACTTTGTCGAACGGCTCACGCACGATCTTGCTCAACGCGCCTGGGAACACATCCGCGAGGTCGAGGAACTGGGAGGGATGACCAGCGCCATTCAGGCCGGCATCCCGAAAATGCGAATCGAAGAAGCCGCCGCCCGCACCCAGGCGCGGATTGACTCCGGCCGGCAGACCGTCATCGGGGTGAACAAGCATCGCCTGAAAGAGGAGGAGCAAGTCAAGGTTTTGCATATCGATAACTCGGCTGTCCGCGAGAGCCAGATCGCCGGACTTAAACAACTTCGCGAAGAGCGTGATCAGAGCCAGGTCGACGACGCGCTGCAGGCGCTCACGCACGCCGCCGAGAAAAGGTCCGGCAATCTGCTGGAACTGGCCGTGAATGCCGCCAGAGCTAAGGCGACCGTGGGCGAAATCAGCAGTGCGTTGGAGAAGGTCTTCGGGCGCTACGAAGCGCCGATGCAGTCGGTCCGCGGAGTCTACGCGGCTGCTCTTGAAAACGGACAGGCCGCCGCCACGGTCCGCCGTCTGGTCGAGCGTTTCGCGGAGAGGGAAGGCCGCAGACCAAGGATCCTTGTCGCGAAAATGGGGCAGGACGGACACGATCGGGGCCAGCGCGTGATCGCCAGCGCCTTCGCCGATCTGGGATTCGACGTCGACATCGGTCCGTTATTCCGGACCCCGGCGGAGACGGCGCGTCAGGCTGTCGAAAACGACGTGCACATTGTCGGCGTCAGTTCCCTGGCGGCCGGTCACCTCACTCTCGTGCCGCAACTTCGCCGCGAGCTTGCCGCACTGGGCCGCGAAGACCTGATGATCGTGGCCGGCGGTGTGATTCCCCCCGAGGACAAGGCGGCTTTGTCGGAAGCCGGGGCTGCGGCGGTCTTCGGACCGGGAACGGTTGTCAGCGAGGCGGCCGAAAAGCTGGTGCGGGATCTCGCAGACCGCCTGGGGATCTCTTTAAGCGACGCAGTGTCAGCGCAGGATTGACCGGTCAGCACCATGACGAGCGAGATTCCGCGCCGACGCGAACTGACGGTCGACGAATACTACGAAGGGGTCAGACGGTGCGACATCACCACTCTGGCCCGGGCCTTGACGCTGATTGAATCCAACAACGCAAACCACCAGGTCCAGGCCGAGGCGCTGCTGGCGAAACTCCTGCCTCATACCGGACAGGCCGTGAGAGTCGGCATCACGGGAGTGCCCGGTGTCGGAAAGAGCACATTTATTGAAGCACTGGGGCTGCAACTCGTCGGCGACGGCAAACGTGTGGCTGTCCTCGCGGTTGACCCCTCCAGTGGAATCAGCGGCGGCAGCATTCTCGGCGACAAAACTCGCATGACGCGGCTGTCCGTCGCACCCGAGGCGTTTATCCGGCCGTCCCCCTCCGCCGGGACGCTCGGCGGCGTGGCCCGCAAGACGCGCGAAAGCATACTGGCTTGCGAGGCGGCCGGCTTCGACGTGGTCATCGTCGAGACGGTCGGCGTGGGACAATCGGAGAGCATGGTCGCCGAGATGACCGATTGCTTCGTGGCGCTCATGCTGCCCGGCGCCGGCGACGACCTGCAGGGAATCAAACGGGGCCTGCTGGAACTCGTCGACGTCGTTGTCATCAACAAAGCCGACGGCCGGATGCTCACCGCCGCGCAACTGGCGGCCCGCCAGTACGCGACCGCGCTGGAGACGCTCCTCGGCCGATCGGCTCAGGCCCCTCCGGTGCTGACCTGCAGCGCACTCAGAAATGAACATATCAGCGACGTCTGGACGGCCGTCGATCAGCATTGCACCCGATTGCGGAAGAGCGGCGAACTGGCCCAGCGCCGCAGCGGCCAGAACATCCGCTGGATGTGGTCGATCGTCGACGAGCGCGTCAAGCAGTCGGTGCGACTTGATCCCGCAGTCCGGGCGATCCGCGAGCGTCTGGAATCAGACGTTCAGGCCGGAACGATACCCCCCGAAAGCGCCGCACGGGAAATCCTCAAAGCTTACAGCCGCGCGGAAAAACATCGGAAGGAATCGACCTGATGGACTTCAGGCAGTCTGCGGCAAGGCACTCCGTCCTCGTCATCCTTCGTCCGTCCTCGTTCCCAAACTTCTGTTTGGGAACGTCTGTTCGGGAACACTTGACCGAAACCATCACGAAACAGACAGCACCTCGACCATAGTCCTCGTTCCCGAACTTCCGTTTGGGAACGCCTGCAATGCATTGGCGACTCCAGCCCCACGCAATTCATCAATCCAGGATGGACGACCCGCTGCATCGCGTTTCATTCAGGTGTCATCGTTCTGCAATCAACTGCCAATCGCCGGAGACATCGCTGCCCGTAACAGCGACGGAGGACCACCATGAGCATCCGCGAAGAATTGCTGGATGATCTTGAAACGCGCCGCAATCGCCTACGCGAGGGCGGCGGAGCGGCTCGCCATGAGACGCGCCGCGAAAAGGGCATGCTCTCGGCGCGGGAGCGGCTCGATGTCTTTTTCGACGAAGGCACGTTTCAGGAGTGGGGGCTGCACGTCGAACATGGCTGCCACGACTTCGGCATGGCCGGAAAATCGATGCCCTGTGACGGCGTTGTGACGGGAGTCGGTCGCGTCGACGGCCGGCCGGCCGCCGCGTTCAGCCAGGACGCCACCGTCGGGGGCGGAGCGCTGGGACAACGTCACGCAAAAAAAATCTGCGACATCATGGACTACGCCCTCGAAGGCGGAATGCCGATGATCGGCATCAACGACTCCGGCGGCGCGCGGATTCAGGAAGCGGTGGAGTCACTCTCCGGATACGGACAGGTCTTCTATCGCAACGTCCTGCTCTCGGGCTGCGTGCCTCAAATCGGCGTGATTGCGGGCAACTGCGCGGGAGGGGCGGCCTATTCTCCGGCCCTGATGGACTTCCTCGTAATGACCCGCGCCAACGCGAACATGTTCATCTGTGGACCGCAGGTCATCAAAGCGGCCACCGGCGTCGAATGCACGATGGAGGAGATCGGCAGCGCTGCGGCCAACGCAAGCATCAGCGGCAACGTGCACTTCGTCGCCGATGACGATCAGCATGCCATGCAGATCGTCTCCGACCTGCTCTCCTACCTCCCTCCCAACAACGTCGAGAATCCCCCGCACACCCCGACCGGAGAGATCTGTCTCGACTCCGACGAGTCGCTCAATGACCTCGTGCCCGAGGACCCCAAGGGGTCGATGGACATGTACGAGGTGATTAATCGCGTCGTCGACCCCGGGCGGTTCCTGGAAGTCCACCGCGAGTTCGCCCGCAATATCATCGTCGGCTTCGGGCGCGTCGATGGAATCGTGGTGGGGATCATCGCCAATCAGCCCCAGGTCAAGGCGGGGACGCTCGACATCGACGCGTCCGACAAGGGCGCGCGGTTCATCCGCTTCTGCAACGCGTTCAACATCCCGTTGCTGACGTTCGTGGACGTCCCCGGCTTTCTCCCCGGCGTGGCGCAGGAACAGGGCGGAATCATCCGCCACGGAGCGAAAATGCTCTTCGCCTACTCCGCTGCGACCGTTCCCAAGATCACGGTCATCACGCGGAAGGCATACGGCGGATCGTATCTCGCCATGTGCAGCCGGGATCTCAAGGCCGACATGGTCTTCGCCTGGCCGACGGCGGAGATCGCCGTCATGGGCGCTGAGGGAGCGGTCAACGTCCTGTACCGCAAGGAGCTCGCCGAGACCGACGACCCACGGGCGCTGCGCGAGAAACTGACCGCCGAGTACCGGGACCGCTTCGCGTCCCCTTACATGGCGGCCTCGCACGGAATGATTACCGACGTCATCGCCCCTGCGCAGACCCGATGCGTCGTTTCGCTCGCACTGCAGAACACGTTGATGAAAAGCGAAACGCGCCCCCCCAAGAAGCACGGACTGATTCCCCTATGAGACGACTGAGAATCACAATCGGGAACAGGTCCTACGACGTCACTGTCGAAGATCTGACGGAGCGCGATCCGTATCAGCCGGTTTCAGCGCCTCATCACGTCGCGCCGCCGCCCGGTCCGGCTCCCACCGCACCGACCTCCGCGCAGGCCGCGCCGCACCCCCCCGCGGCCGCCGGCGCCGTCACGAGTCCCATGGCCGGGGTCATCAAATCCGTCCTCGTGAAACCGTCGGATCAAGTGAAGCAGGGAGAACCGTTGGTCGTTCTGGAGGCGATGAAGATGGAAAACCACATCGCCGCCCACGTCGCCGGAACGGTCAAAACCATTCACGTGAAGGACGGCGATTCCGTACGGGAAGGACACGTCCTGTTGGAACTGGAGTGAGTCGCCGTCCCGAGCGGTCAGAACGTCATGCCCACCATTGAATTCAACCTGGAACCGCTGACCGGAGAGCACGGCCTGGCACTGGCAGTGACCGGCATGCTGGTCGTGTTCCTCGCCCTTGCGCTTGTCGTGACTTTCATCACCGTCCTGCCGCGAATAGCGAGTTGGCTCTCGCGGGCGCATCCCTCTCCGGCCCCGGCAATGCCCGTCGAGGACGAGCAGTTGCCGGAAGAATTGCTGGTGGTGATTGCTGCGGCTGTCGCGGAGGTCGTGCGGCATCCCCACCGAATTGTCCACATCCGCACTCCGGGCGACATGAGCTGGTCCCTGGAGGCCCGCCTGCAACACCATCAGTCGCACAAGATTCCCCATCGAGACCGGTGATGAGCGTCTTCGAATCCATCACGACAAAGATCGCGCAGTTCTGGGAAACGACGGCGTTTGCCGGGCTGGAGCCGGGCAACGTCATCATGATCGCGATCGCCGGATGCTTCATCTACCTCGCGATTGCAAAGCACTATGAGCCGCTGCTGCTGGTGCCGATCGGCTTCGGAATCATTGTGGGCAACATCCCTTCGTCCGCCGGCGTATCACTCAGCGTCTACGACGAAGGTTCCGTGCTCAGATACCTCTACTTCGGGGTGGAACAAGGGATTTACCCGCCGCTGATCTTCCTCGGCATCGGCGCAATGACCGACTTCTCGACGATGCTCTCCAACCCCAAGCTCGTCCTGCTGGGGGCCGCCGCCCAGGTGGGCGTCTTTCTGACGTATCTCGGTGCGCTCGCGGTCTCATTTTCCTTCGGCGAGACGACGCTGTCGTTTTCTCCTCAGCAAGCCGGCGCGATCGGCATCATCGGCGGTGCTGACGGACCCACCGCGATCTTCCTGTCCTCGAAGCTGGCGCCCGACCTGCTGGGCGCGATCGCGATCGCCGCCTACTCGTACATGGCCCTCGTTCCGGTCATTCAGCCGCCCATCATGCGGATGCTGACCACCCGCCAGGAACGATTGATCCGGATGAAGCCCTCCCGCGAAGTCTCGAAGCTCGAGCGCATCCTGTTTCCCATCGTCGCGTTCCTGATCTGCACCACAATGGCGCCCGGAGCAATCGTGCTGATCGGAATGTTGTTCTTCGGAAACCTGATGAAGGAATGTGCGGTTACCGACCGGCTGGCGCTGACCGCACGTTCGGCGATGATCGATATCGTCACAATGCTGCTCGGTTTTTGCGTCGGCGCGAGCACCAACGCGCAGCGTTTTCTGCAGCCCCAGTCGATCCTGATTTTCGTCCTGGGCGCCCTCTCGTTCGCCGTCGCCACCGCCGGCGGCGTCCTGTTCGCAAAACTGATGAACCTCTTCTTCAAAGAGAAGATCAACCCACTGGTCGGGGCGGCCGGCGTATCGGCCGTCCCGGACTCTGCACGGGTCGTGCAAATGGTCGGCCAGCAGGAAGACCCCGGCAACTTCCTGCTCATGCACGCCATGGCCCCGAACGTCGCCGGTGTAATCGGGTCCGCAATCGCCGCCGGAGTGCTCTGGTCCCAACTGGCGCTGTGACCCATCTGCGGTCGGGGTGACCCGAACGCACACGGTTCCGCACACTTCAGCGCGCTGTCCCGCACGATTCGCACGGAAAATCAGCAAGCCGGCCGGACAAGCCTCCCGTGCTGCACGGATGATGCCGCGCGGTCCCGGTACGTCGTTTGCATCCTCCCGCTTGCTTGCAGACGAGCCGTGGAAGAGGAAACCACGTCTCCCGGCATCCCGAAACGTGGCCGGCGCCGCCCGCGAACTATGTAGTGCAATCGTGGTTAGCAAGACGATCACAGCGGCAATGGATGAACCCGCTATTGTCACCGTGCAGCAGCACATCCTGAAGGAACAGCACCAACACTCTCCCACGGCGAGCGGCAGCTTCTCCTGGTTGCTCTCCGGCATCACGCTCGCAACGAAGATGACAGAGGCCCGCGTCCGCAGGGCCGGATTGCTCGACGTCATCGGCGCGGTGGGAAACACCAATACCCACGGCGAGCAGCAGCAGAAGCTTGACGTGTTCGCCGACCGGGCGCTCGCCCATTGCCTCTGCCTTCGCGAAAACGTCGCCATTATCGCGTCCGAGGAGTGCGAAGACGCGATTCTCTTCGACGGCCGGGCCGGCAGCGGGAAGTACATCGTCGTCTTTGACCCTCTCGATGGATCGTCGAATATCGACGTCAACGTCAGCGTCGGCACGATTTTCTCGATCCTGGAAATGCCTGAAGACGCGCGTTTCAGCGAAGACCCCACCGAAGCGGTCCTGCAACCCGGAACCAGACAACTCGCCGCCGGGTACGTCGTCTACGGCTCGTCGACGATCATGGTCTATACCACCGGCCACGGCGTGCACGGTTTCACGCTCGATCCCTCCATCGGCGCCTATGTGCTCAGCCACGAAAACATCCGCATGCCCGAGAGCGGCAACTACTACTCCTCCAACGACGCCTACTGGGAAACATTCCCCGAGCCCTACCGCGACTACCTCACGTTCCTCCGCAAAGGCGGCATGGGCCGCCGCTACGCCTTGCGGTACATCGGTTCCCTCGTGGCGGACTTTCACCGCACGCTGCTTCGCGGCGGTGTCTTCCTCTACCCGCCGACCGATGCCAACCCGCAGGGCAAACTGCGGCTGCTCTACGAAGCGAACCCGGTCGCTTTCATTGCCGAGCAGGCCGGCGGCGTCGCCACCGATGGCCGGCAGCGCGTCCTCGACGTCACGCCGACCGACATCCATCAGCGGACGCCGCTGATCGTCGGCGGAAGATCGGAACTGGCCGAGTTCCAGCGCTTCGTGCCACCCGGCGAACGGGAGTCGAACGCCTCCCGCGAGTTGCTCGACGTCGGCGCCTGAATTCACTTGCGACGCCGGCTGACGTTTCCAGCCCCACGACGCGTCACTCGAATTCAAGAATCGGCTGGTCCACCGCCAGCGTGTCTCCCACCGCGGCCATGACTTGAGACACCTTGCCGTCCCGCTCGGCGCGGAGCACGTTCTCCATCTTCATGGCTTCAATCACAGCCAGATCCTGGCCGGTCTGCACGTCGTTCCCGACGTCGACCCTCAGTTGGGTCAGCAAACCGGGCATCGGAGACAGCAGAAACCGCGACGTATCCGGAGGCTCCTTCACCGGCATGCAGGCCAGCAGTTCCGCCGCCCGCGCCGTCAGCACCATCACGTCCACCTGCGAACCCCAGTGGAACAGCCGGTAGATCATGTTCCGCCGCTCGATCTGCAGGCAGACCGCCGTGCCGTTGATCGTTCCCTTGAACAGCGGTTGCCCGAACTGCCATTCGCTCCGGATGCGATATCGCTCGCCCCCGAACGTCACGTCGTGGCCGCCGGTCACCGGCCGCGTCTCGACGTGATGCTGATCGCCGTTCATCACAACGACCCAATCGTCGTCGATCGTCCGCTCATAACCGGCCAGTTGTCCGCTGATCCCGGCGGCGCGGTCCATGTACTTCCGGTGCACCGCCGCCGCCACGACGATCAACAGGGCCGGGTCGTCGTGAATCGCGTCCGACGGGTGGAAACCGTCCGGGTACTCCTCCGCGATCAGGTTCGTGCTCAGCCGTCCCTCGCGAAATCGCCGGTGTTCAATCAGCGCCGACAGAAAGCTGATGTTGTGGGAGACGCCCCGGACGTGAAACTCATTCAGCGCGTCCCGCATTCGCTCCCGCGCCTGCTCGCGCGTCTCTCCATGCGTAATGAGCTTGGCGATCATCGGGTCGTAGTACATCGAAACTTCGCCCCCCTCGTACACGCCCGCATCCACCCGCACGGCGTCACTCTCGGTGGGAGGCAGGTACCGCACGAGTCGTCCCACCGACGGAAGAAACCCGCGGAACGGGTCTTCGGCGTACACCCGGGCTTCGATCGACCAGCCGCTTAACCGCACGTCCGACTGCGTCAGCGGCAGCGTCTGGCCGGCGGCCGTACGGATCATGATTTCCACAAGATCCAGACCGGTCACATATTCGGTCACCGGGTGCTCCACCTGCAGCCGCGTGTTCATCTCCAGAAAGTAGAAGTTGCGATCGGGATCGACGATGAACTCCACCGTCCCCGCTGACTGGTAATTCACCGCTCGGGCCAGCGCCACCGCCTGGTCTCCCATCGCCGAGCGGGTCGCCGCGTCGAGAAACGGCGACGGCGCTTCCTCAATCACTTTCTGGTGACGGCGCTGCAGCGAGCACTCCCTTTCCCCAAGATGGATGACGTTCCCCTGACGATCGGCCAGCACCTGAATCTCGATGTGTCGTGGTTCGTCGATGTACTTCTCGATAAAGACCCGATCGTCACCGAACGCCGACAGCGCTTCCCGGCTGGCCGCTTCAATCCCGGCCACACACTCCTCGTCATTTCGCGCAATGCGCATCCCCTTCCCGCCGCCGCCCGCGCTCGCCTTGAGCATCACCGGATAGCCGATCTCGCGCGCAATGGCGACTGCCTCCTCCGGCCCCGAAATCACGCCGGCATGTCCCGGGATCGTATTCACGCCCGCCGACTGCGCAAGCTGCTTCGAGGTGATCTTGTCCCCCATGCTGCGGATCGCCTCGACGTTCGGTCCGATGAACGTCACACCGGCGTCCGCCAGCCGCTCCGCGAAGACGGCGTTTTCCGAGAGAAACCCGTAACCCGGATGGACCGCCTCAGCGCCGGTTTCCCGGCACGCCTCCAGGATGCGGTCGATCATGAGATAACTCTCAGACGACGGCGGCGGCCCGATACAGACCGCCTCGTCCGCCTGCAGGGTATGCAACGCGTCGCGGTCGGCCTCGGAGTAGACCGCAACAGTCCGGATTCCCATCCGGCGAGCCGTCTTGATGACGCGGCAGGCGATCTCGCCGCGATTGGCGATCAGAATCTTGCTGAACATTGTGGTCGATGATGAGACGCGGAGGTCCCAGTGGTTCCTAAAGTGGAATGTTCCCATGCTTGCGCCACGGGTTCTCCAAACGTTTGTTCCTCAACATCGCCAGCGAGCGGCAGATCCGTTTGCGTGTCGTGCGCGGCATGATGACATCGTCAATAAACCCCCGCCGACCCGCGATGAACGGGTTCGCGAACTTGACCCGGTAGTCCTCCGTCAATTCCGCGATCCGTTCCGGGTCGTCCAGTTCCTTGCGAAAGATGATTTCGACAGCCCCTTTCGGACCCATCACCGCGATTTCAGCGCTCGGCCACGCCACATTCACGTCGCCGCGCAAATGCTTCGACGCCATCACGTCGTACGCTCCGCCGTAGGCCTTCCGCGTAATCAACGTGATCTTCGGCACCGTCGCTTCGGCATATGCGTACAACAGTTTCGAGCCGTGCTTGATGATCCCGCCATATTCCTGGGCCGTCCCCGGCAGGAAGCCCGGCACGTCGACGAACGTGAGAATCGGAATCCCGAACGCGTCGCAGAAACGGACGAAGCGCGCCGCTTTGATCGACGATTTGATGTCGAGACAACCGGCCAGCACCATCGGCTGATTGGCGACGATTCCGACGGGATACCCCTCCATCCGGCCGAATCCGACGATGATGTTTTTCGCATGCTCCGGCTGAATCTCGAAAAAATCCGTGTCGTCGACCGTCTTCAGAATCAGTTCCTTCATGTCGTACGGCTTCGTCGCCGAATCGGGCACCAGCGTATCGAGCGACGGTTCAACACGGTCCGCGGAGTCCGGAGTCGGACGGTGAGGCGGAGGCTCGCGGTTATTCGCCGGCAGGTAATTGATGAAACGCCGCAGCATGGCGAGTGCTTCGACGTCGTTCTCAAAAGCCCGGTCGGCGACGCCCGAAACGGTGGAATGCGTCACCGCGCCGCCGAGTTCCTCGTGGGTCACCTCTTCGTGCGTCACCGTCTTCACGACGTCGGGGCCGGTCACGAACATGTACGAGCTGTCCTTGACCATGAAGATGAAGTCGGTCATCGCAGGCGAATAGACCGCGCCCCCCGCGCACGGTCCCATGATCAGCGAGATCTGCGGCACCACGCCCGACGCCAGCACGTTTCTCTGAAACACGTCCGCGTACCCGCCCAGCGACGCTACCCCCTCCTGGATGCGGGCCCCGCCTGAGTCGTTGAGACCGATCACCGGAGCGCCAACCTTGATCGCATGATCCATGATCTTGCAGATCTTCTCGGCGTGCGCTTCAGAGAGGGATCCGCCGAACACGGTAAAATCCTGGCTGAAGACGAACACCACGCGCCCGTTCACCGTCCCGTAGCCGGTCACCACGCCGTCTCCCGGAATGCTCTGCTGGTCCATGCCGAAGTCGACGCAGCGGTGTTCGACGAACATGTCCCACTCTTCGAACGTCCCCGGATCAAGCAGCAGTTCAATCCGCTCCCGCGCTGTCAGCTTCCCCTTCTTGTGTTGCGCCTCGATCCGCTGCGGACCGCCCCCCAGTTCTGCAGCGGCCCGCTTCTTTTCGAGTTCTCGCACGATGTCCTGCATAGGTCCCTCGTGGTTGGTCAAGCAAACGATTCTGGGTGAGGCGGTTCGGTCGGAAGCACGAATCCCGCAGGGTTTCGTGCGGATTAGCGTTTCAGCCAACCCGAAAATCAAGCCCTCACAGGGCACTCGTCAATGCGCCGCTGAGGTGGAATGCTCCGCGAGCCACTGCACCGCCTGCGGCCAGAGTTCGCGATGCGACTTCGAACTCACCGCCAGGCCGACGTGGCCCGAGTTGATCGTGACCGCCTTCACGTCTGTCGATTGCACAGACCGCTCCAGCGCCAATGTTGAACCGGGTGGCACCAGGTGATCCTGCTCCGACACCAGTAGCAACAGCGGGCAACGGATCGTCTCGAGCCTCACAGCTTCTTCTCCGAGTCGCATGTCGCCGCGCACCAGCCGGTTCTGTTGGTACAGCATCTTCACAAATTCACGAAATGTCTCCCCGGCGACCGGGATGCTGTCGTTGGTCCACTGTTCCATCGCCAGAAAGTTCCGCAGGAAAGCGTCGTCGTCAAGGTTCTCGCAAAGCTGCGCGTACTTCTCGCCGAAGTTCTGGACCGGCTTCATCAACTGAAAGCAATACTGCAGAAACTCCCCCGGGCAGTTGCCGAATGTATCGATCAGCGTGTCGACGTCAAAATACTCCGGCCGCGTCCACAGATTCAGCAACCCCTCCTCGCCCGCGAAGTCGATCGGAGTCGCCATCAACGTCAGATTGCGGACCACCCCCGGAAACAGCGCCGTGAACATCGTCGCCATCGTGCCGCCCATGCAGTAGCCCAGCAAGTTGATCTGTTCCGAGTCGGCAGTCCGCTGAACACAGTTCACGGCATTCTTCATCAACCCGCAGATATAGTCCTCCAGGCGCAACTCGCGATCGGCGTCAGTCGGCACTCCCCAATCGATCAGGTAGACGTCGAACCCCGCCTCGCACAATTTACGAACGACGCTCCGCTCTGCCTGGAGATCCAGGATGTAAGGCCGGTTGATGAGCGCGTAACAGATCAGAACAGGCTCGGCGAACCGCACTGCGTTGCACTTGTACCGCAAGAGCCGCGCCGTTCCTTCCCGGGAAACGACCGTGTGAGGCGTCGTGCCGCGAGTCTCCACCGGCTGCTCTTGCCGCGTTGAAGCCCGGGAACGGGAAGCATTCTCTCGGGACTGCCCTCCGGCGCCGATCTTCTGCTCGATTTCATCCAGCGAACTCTCGATCTGCTCGATCCGCGCGTTCATCTCCCGTTCAAACTCACTCATCCGTTCCGCATGCGGGTCTCGATCCGCCTGCCGCCGATCCCGCAGCGCCGACATCACCGCATCAAGCTGCGACTTGAGCGTTCCCAGGAAGGCGGGACTGCGCAGGAACGCGTCGGCCTGCCGGCTCAACGCATCGAACCACTCGCGCCGAATTGCCGCCGGGTCGATATCGACGCCCGCCTCCGCAAGTCCCTGACGCGCCGCTTCATTGGCCTGCCGAACGTAACGCCCCCATGCCTCCAGCACCGGCTGGAAGACCGGATCGCAAGAGCCGCTGTCTTCGTTCGGTTCAGGCATGCACTGCCGCAGAGGCGTGTTCGCTCGATTCCAATTCACCGCCGCTCACCGGGACGACCATCCATCGCTCGGCGCCTCCGGTTCCGTTTCGCCGCGACCCGCAGGGGAGAACTCCACCACTACGATCCCGCCTTCGCGGCCAGTTCGCTCCACTGGTTCATCGCGTCCTGAAATTCCTTCATCTGCGCTTCGGAGACCTCGCGCAAACAGTCGAGCGTTTTGCGGCAAAGCTGCTCTGTCCTCTTGCGGAATTCCTCCGGATTCGTCGATTCGGTGACGCGCAACGCCTCGTCGAGAGACTCCAGCGCCGCCTGGTACTGACGATCGAATGTGTCACGGTGCTTCCGGGCCAGATCGGAAACCGTGTTGGCCCATTGCTTCTGAAAATCCCGCATCTTGTCGAGCATCATCGTCTGCGGCGAAGGGAAACCGGGCCACATCCGCGTCCATTGCTGAAAGACGTCCTGTTGCATCTTCAGATTGGCTTCCGCCGCCTTCCGCATGTTGTCGAGCACTTCGTCATACACGTTTGAAGCTGTTTCAGTCGACATCTCTGAACTCCTTTGAAAAGTTATTTACCTGACATTCCTGATCGGGGCCTTCACCCGCACGACCCGCTACGCTGCCGCTCACCGAACCTGTTCTTTTCGTTATGGTACAGTGGCATCACCGCAGGAGTCTCGCTATGGCCGACAATCCCGTCCTGATCAAGCGCTATCCCAATCGACGCTATTACGCCAGTACGACCAGCCGTTACATCTCGCTCAGCGAGATTGAAGACATGGTCCAGTCCGGCAAGTCGGTCGAAATCCGCGACAGCCAGACCGGAGACGATATCACCCGCGCCGTCCTGGCGCAGATCATCATGGATCGCCACCCGGAAAAGATGTCCGTCTTTCCGACCGATATGCTGCATTTTTTGCTCCGTTCCAACGAAGTCACCACCGGAATGGTCCGCGAGTTCTTCCGCCACTCGTCAACCTATCTCAACTATCTCCAGCGTCAGAATCAGGCCGCCGAATCCTTTCTGCAACCGGTCAACTGGGTCAAACTCTGGCTCGATGGGCTCTCTCCTCCGCCCGAGGATCAACCACAAACAGAATCCTCGCCTGACGCCGCAACTCTGCAGGAACGCCTCGAACAACTCGAACAACGCATCCGGCAGTTGGAATCACCCGAGGATTAGAGCAGTTTGCTCTACAACGTGTCCGCGTCGAGCGGTGTTTGGACTGTCGAGGACGAGAATCCGCGAGACAGATCGCCGACACTGATCTACAAAGCGATATCACCCTCCTTCTATCCAGTGCTTTATCGATGCCCGTCGTGACCCGTCACGCCGGCGGATGCCAACCCGCGTCCGCCCACAGTTCGCCGCTGACCGCCGAGTTGGAGACCATGAAGCAGATTGCATCCGCGATCTCCTCCGGACGAATCAGTCTCCGCAACTGCGTGTAGGGCAACACGTACTTGTCGAGGAACTCGTCTCCCAGAGCCCGCGCCATCGGAGTATCTGTAAAACCGGGATGGATGATCCCGCACCGCACGCCGTGAAAGATCGCCTCTTTCTGCAGCGTCGCCGCGGCCCCCTCCAGCCCGGCCTTCGCCACCGCATAGGAGATCTGCCCCTTGTTGCCCTGCGCAGAGACCGACCCCAGAAAGACCACCACGCCCTGGATCCTTTCCTCAGGCTCCCACTGCTTGAGGCCCCGCGCCCGCCGGTCTTCCGCGATGCGGGCCACCATCTCGATTCCCCAGTAGATCGGGGCAAGCAGGTTGACCTCGGTCACCTGTCGAAAGCTCTCGATCGGGTAGAGTTCCGCCCGGCCCGTCTCCTTGTCGATCTTGACGGAGAGCGCATCGCGGGTAATGCCGGCGGCCGGCACGCAGATCGTCACCGGTCCATACTCGTCCCACGCCTCGTTGAAGACCCGCTTCCGAAACCCTTCGTCGGTCGTGTCGCCTGCTCTCCCGAAGGCGACCACGCGCCCCATCGACTCGTTGATCGAATCCGCCAGTTTGTCGACCTCTTCGTTGCGATCGACAAGCAGCACCGCCTTCGCCCCGCGACGCGCCAACTCCCAGGAAACCGCCTCCCCGATGCCGCTGGCGGCGCCCGTCACGATCGCGACCTTCTGGTAGATATTCCTGCTGGCTCCCGGCGGCGTCAGCGGCGCCTCAACCACCGCAGGTTCTGAGGCTGCTGCCGCCACTGCCTCCACCGGTTCGTCCGTCGCAGGTTCCACCGCACGCGCTCCCTCTTGCTCCGTGATACCCATCAGCGAATCAAACGACTCGATCGCCGCATCGAACTGCTGGCGGATCAGATCACGCTGCGTCTGCGCCACGTTCAGGAGATTCTCGCGAAACTGCCGCTGGAGTGGGTTCGGACCGTCCCCATCTCCCACCGGACGCCCTGAAAAGCCCGGCAGAAAACGGCTCCAACCGGCAATTAAGTCCTGTTGCAACTGCATGTTGCGCTCTGCCGCCCGGTAGGCGTTGCGAACCGCACCGTTCAGCAGGGTTTCCGTGGATGAGCTGTCCATCGTACTGTCTCCCGCATTTGTGCACCGAAGTCACATTTGCTGCAAATGCAGCAAATTCAATTCTAAGCAAAATCTGAGCCGAAATGCTGCGCAGCTCCCATGAGAAACCACAGGTGACCGCCTTCCCCGCAACACGTCTGTCCGCTCCATCGTAACCATCTGCCGCCGATCAACTTGCACCACGACACCCGCTCAGTCTCTCGTGGTGCGAGGGATGCTTCGATCACTCCCCGCCGATCCCGGCGCTGAGAACGTTTCGCCCACCTGTGCCAGAATGTCTCACATCTCCCGATCCCTTGGCCCTCGACTCTTGACTCTCGACCCGCTGCCCTGCCGGAAATGATGAACTCCAGCCAACCTGCCCCCTCAGCACAAACACAGTGCTGCGAGGTTCTCGAGTGGTCCGTCAATTCAGACTCCGGGGCCTTGAGGATTCCTCACCGGAGCACGAATCCCGCAGGGTTTCGAAGCGGATTGGCAGTCCAGCCGACCCCCAAACACAGCCCTGACTGGGTTCTAGTCGCGACCCGCAGGGGAGCGCGCCAATCTCCTCCCGACGGCCTTCTCAAGCTCGACCAGCAACATCAGCGCCAGCGAGGCGGCCAGCACGCGCAGCCACATCCAGGCGTCCAGCGGCGCCACTTCAAACAGAGTGTTCATCACCGGCCAATAGGTGAACACCGCCTGGAACAGCACGACGGCGGCGATGCCCCACCAGACAATCTGGTTTTCGAACAGGCCCCGGCGATTCAGGACCGACTCCCGCAAATGCCGGCTGTTGAAGACGTACGCCACCTCGAAGAACACGATCGCGTTGACGGCCACGCCGCGCGCTGCCTCGAGGCCGCTGCCCAGCCTCAATTCGTAAAAGAACAGGCCGAATGTCCCCAGCGAGATCAGCACCGACACGTACACAATCCGCCACACCAGACTGCCGTCGATCAGCGGTGATTGCGGATCGCGGGGCGGCTGCCGCATCACGTCCGCCTCCACCGGATCGAACGCCAGCGTGATGGCCAGCGCCACGGTCGTCACCAGGTTGATCCACAGGATGTGCAACGGCAGGATCGGCAGCAGCGTTCCCAGGAACAAGGCCGCCACCAGCGTCAGGCACTCGCCCCCATTGGTCGGCAGGATGAACAGAATCGTCTTCTTCAGGTTGTTGAACACCGTGCGGCCCTCTTCCACGGCCCGCTCGATGCTCGCGAAATTGTCGTCCAGCAAAACCATCTCGGCCGCCTCCTTCGAGACGTCGGTCCCCGTGACACCCATCGCCACGCCGATGTCGGCCTGTTTCAGCGCCGGCGCGTCATTCACACCGTCTCCCGTCATGGACACCACGTGCCCCCGGCGCTGCAAGGATTGGACGATCTTCAGTTTTTGCGCCGGGGCCACGCGGGCGAACACGTCCGTCGCGTCAACCGCCTGATCGAGGCCGGCGTCGTCCAGCTTTTCCAACTCCGCTCCCGTCTTGGCCCCCTCCGCCGCGCGGATGCCGATCTGCCCTGCGATCGCCCGCGCCGTAGCCGCGTGATCCCCCGTAATCATGATCACGCGGATGCCGGCCGCATGGCACTTCGCGACTGCGTCGATCGCTTCCGGCCGCGGCGGATCCGTCATGCCCACCAGGCCCAACAGCACGAATCCGCGCTCCGTGTCATCGAGGTCGATCTCGGTTTGGTCCGGTGCTCCTTCCTTTTCCGCCACCGCCAGCACGCGCAACCCCTCGGCCGCCATCGCGTCGGCCGTCTCCCGCCAGTGGTCCGCCTCAAGCGGACCGTCCGAACGCCAGGCATGGCTGCATCGGGACAGAACGGCTTCCGGCGAACCCTTCAAGAATATCCGCACCCGCCCCGACTCGTCGCGGTGCAACGTCGCCATGTACTGCAACTCGGATTCGAACGGAATGGCGTCCGTCCGCGGCCACGCGCCGACGATCTCCTCGGGACTCAGGTCGGCCTTGCCCGCGAGCACGAGCAGCGCGCCTTCCGTCGGATCCCCCTCGATTCGCCACTGCCCGTCCGCCTGCCTCAGTCGGGCGTCGTTGCACAGAACCCCCGCTGTCACCAGTTCGCCCAACCCGGGCGAGTCCCCCGGCGACACCGCCTGCCCCCCCTCATCCAGCACCGCGCCGCTCGGCTCATAACCCGTGCCGGTCACGGTGAAATCGCCGTCCGTGCACACCACCCGCGTCACGGTCATCTCGTTCCGCGTCAACGTGCCGGTCTTGTCACTGCAAATCACGGTCGCGCTCCCCAGCGCTTCGACCGCCGGCAGCTTTCGAATGACCGCGTTGCGCGCCGCCATCCGCTTGACGCCGATGGCCAATGCGATCGTCATGATCGCCGGCAGACCCTCGGGAATCGCCGACACCGCCAACGCCACCGCAGCAATCAGCATCTCCGCAGCCCCCTGCCCCGTCAGCACGCCGACTCCGAAAACCAACACGCAGAACAGGATGATGATCACGGTGATCACCTTGCTGAAACTCGCCAACCGCCGGATCAGAGGCGTATCCACCCCTTCAACATCCTGCAGCATTCCGGCGATGCGGCCGATCTGCGTGTCATCCCCTGTCGCAATGACGATCCCGGCCGCCGTTCCGCTGGTGGCCAACGTCCCGGCAAACGCCAGGTTGCGCCGGTCCCCCAGCGGCACGTCGCCGTCCAGCGCCTCGGTCGTCTTGGCCACCGGCATCGATTCGCCGGTTAAGGGAGCTTCGTCGATCTGCAGGTTCTTCACGCGGACCAATCTCAGGTCCGCCGGCGCCTTGTCCCCCCCCTCAATCAGCACCAGGTCGCCGGGAACCAGGTCGGTCGCCGGCAAACTGGTCTTGGCCCCCTCTCGGAGGACGACCGCCTGCGGGGCCAGCATCTCCTTGAGCGACTCGATCGCCTGTTCCGCTTTCGACTCCTGGATGAAACCGATGATCGCGTTAATGATCACCACGCCCAGAATCACCCCGGTGTCGACCCAGTGCTGCAGCAAACCGGTGGCGCCGGCCGTCGCCAGCAACACGTAGATCAACGGGTTGTGGAACTGCAGCAGCAGCCGCATCCAGCCGCTCGTCCTTTTTCGCTCCCGCAACTGGTTCGGCCCGTAGCGGTCGAGCCGCAATCGCGCCTCCTCTGAGGAAAGCCCATCGTTCGACGAAGCGAACGCCTCAAACACCTCGTCGATCGGCAACAGGTGGGCAGCCTGCGGCGGTTGGCTCTTCGCGGAGGCCTCAGCCGCGGCCGAATCAGCGGTTTCTCGCTTGATGCTCATTTCTGCTCGCTAGTGGTCGGTCCATCAAATTCTTCAGGTTGAGGCGTTCTCACGGGAGCACGAATCTGCGCTCCGGCCAACCCCCCTGGAGCGCCCTGACAGGGCGCTCCAGGGTGCGTTGCCTGTCGGTGTTAATGTTCCGTCTCGCGGAATCTCGCTCACCACACGCACCCTGAAGTCGCCGGGCCGGTTCTTCCGCCGCGGCTGCGAATACGGCTCTCGTGTGTAGTTCTTTCACCTCGTGTCTTCAACACAGCGCCTGCCTCCGGTTGACTTCCCATTCAAACAATGCCTCCCGCCCGAAGACTGCTACAATCCCCTCTCTGGCGCACGGCAAAGCGGCGCATCGCGAAGTCTTCGCAGTCAAACGGTGAACGCCATGACGGGAAACGACCCACTGACGACACGCACCAACTGCATCCGCCGAGGATTAGCGCGGAGAAACAGGAGTTCGCTCTCCCTCCTTGCAGTTCTGCTCGGTGGAGTCACGGCCGCCGCGTTCGCCGGAGACCGCGTCGAGACGAACCAACCGACGCCTCCCGAGGGCCTCTCCGCCGCCGAGCGGGGCTACTGGCTGCTGACCAACAAACCCTACCTGCCTCCCGATTTTGACCAGGCCACGTTCGACAACCTCTGGCAGGTCTGGCCGGCCGAAGAGCGTAAAGCCGCCGCTCAAGCCGGCCCGGCCGAAAGACGACGTCTCACATACGCCCGGTACGGCCTCATCGAACGTCCCGAGTCGCAGGGCGATGATCCGGCTTTGGGATATCTTTCGGATGGAGCCGATGGCTGGGTGATGAACTGCCTCGCCTGTCACGGCGGAGAAACTGCCGGACAGAGCTACCCCGGTTCGCCCAACTCCCACTTCGCGATGCAGACCCTCATCGAGGACGTCACCACACTCAAACTGCTCCAACTCAAGCCGCTCGCCCACCTCGACAAAGCCGCGACCGGCATACCGCTGTCCACCACCGACGGAACCACAAACTCCGTCGTCTTTGGAATCATCCTCGGCGCGCTCCGCAACCCCGACATGTCGGTCGATACAAACCGCCCCATTCCCGAACTGGTCCATCACGACATGGACCCGCCCCCGTTCTGGAACGTGAAAAAAAAAGTCGCGGCTCTACATCGACGGCTTTGCCCCCAAAACCGCACGGCCGCTCCTGCAGTTCATGCTCATTCCCCCGAATGACCGCGAGACGATTCTGAGCTGGGAACAGGACTACGAGGACGTGCTCGCCTGGATCGAGTCGGTCGAACCGCCCGATTACCCTTGGGAAATCAACCACGAACTCGCTCGCCAGGGCGAAACGATTTTCGCCGCCAACTGTGCGGAATGCCACGGCACATACGGCGGCGACGAATCCTATCCCGAAGTCACCGTCCCGATCAGCGTCATCGGCACCGATCCCGTCCGCCTGGAAGCCCTGACGCCCGCCCATCGCGAGTGGATGAAGACCGGCTGGATGAGCCGCTTCGGCAAAGACGAAGTGCGGCTTGATCCCGGCGGATACGTCGCCCCCCCGCTCGACGGCATCTGGGCCAGCGCTCCTTACTTTCACAACGGGTCGGTGCCCACGTTGTGGCACGTCCTGCATCCCGATGAAAGGCCGGTCGTCTGGCGACGTAGAACGGAGGGATACGATCGCGAACGGATCGGCCTGGAAGTGACCGAGTTCGACGAAGTTCCCCGATCTGTCCAGGCCCCACGCGACCGCCGCCGTTACTTCGACACGCGACTCACCGGCAAGAGCGCCGCCGGGCACCTGTTCCCCAACACCCTCAGTGAAGAGGATCGCCGCGCCGTACTGGAGTACTTGAAGACGCTTTAGACCCTTGTTGTTGAAGTGTAGCGACCGGGTGACCGGGGCTGGACTGAGCGAGGCGAAGGAAGCCCCGGTCGTGTAACCGAAGACGTGAGACTGCGGAAGAACACTTCAGACGACCGGGGCATCACTCAGGTTGGCGAAGCCCGCTGGAACCCGTGTGCAATCTCTCGCCGGCCGTTTCTCTACAGACGAGAAACCGCGTATGATTCTGCGAACCTGCCCAGCGCGGCCGACGGCCGCAACCAATGTAGCCGACTCGCTCCGCCGAGTCGGATGTCCACGACATGGAGTCTGCTGGACATGCAATCTGCGCGTGACGCGAAGATTCGCACCGTGGGCAGCACAGAGAGCCTGTTTGTCGTCCACGGCAGGACGGTCGATGAGACGCTGTGAAGTCGTCGGCCGATTCGCCGAAAGGCTTGGGAATGTCCGAAAAGCGTGAAGGTTCCGAACCGCCCAATCGGCCGGCGCTCTCCTCGCGTGAGTTGTTACAGGAAACGACCCGCACGACGAAGGTGACTGCGGAACGCATCGTCGCCTTCCTCACCGCCCCCTCCTCCCGGTCGCTCGTTCGCACCGGGGTGATCATCCTCGCGGTTTTCACCTTTGATCTGATCCTGCCGCTGGGAATCACTGCAGCGGGGCTCTATATGGCGGCCGTGCTCTCGGCCGTGCCGATCCCGCATCGCCGGGCCGTCGTCGCCACCGCTGCGATTTGCAGCGTGCTCGTGCTTGCCGACTGGTGCTTCGGCGCCGCAAACGGAGCGGTCGAGATCTGGTACGTGGTGATCAACCGCTTGATCAGCCTGGGGGTCATCTGGAGCACGGCCCTCATGGCGGGCGCCTGGATTGAGATTCAGCGCCGCCAGGCGGAGCAGCTTCAGGAAAACCGTTTGCTGCACCAGGCGATGTCGCTCTCCGCCATCACGGAATCGTTTGATGAGGCGCTCGGAAGCTGCATGCAGGTGATCTGCGAGATCACCATGTGGCCGATCGGGCATGTCTATCACTACGACGGACGATCGAAACGCCTCGTTCCCTCCGACATCTGGACGATCCCCGACGGTGACGAATTCACCCGCTTCCGGCGTCAGACCATGGAGACCCATTTCGGCAAAGGCGAAGGTGTCCCGGGACGGATCTGGGCGGCGGGGGAGCCGTTGTGGATCAGCAAAATCGAGGATCCTCGGATCGATCAGACGGACGAAGACTCTCCGCTCGTCCAGGGAGCGTTCGGCTTTCCGATTATCGTCGACGGCGAACCGCTGGCCGTGATCGAGTTCTTTGCATCGTCCGACGCCGCGCCGGACCCCCAGCTCCTGCTGCTGGCCGGGAGCGCGGGAGACCAGCTAAGCCGCGTCGCCGAGCGTCGGTTGTGGAGCGAGGAACGGGCGCGGACCGCCGCCATCGTCGACTCGTCCTACGATGCGATCATCGGCAAGGATCTCAACGACCGCATTATCAGTTGGAACAACGGCGCAGAGGTCGTCTACGGATTCTCGGAGGAAGAAGCGATCGGCCAGAGTATCGCATTGATCCTTCCCGACGGGATGAATGAGGAGGAACCGACGATCGCCGACGCCATCCGCCGCGGCCGCCGCTTGTCGCAATTTGAAACGACTCGGCGGCGAAAAGACGGCTCGCTGATCGACGTCGCCGTGACCGTTTCTCCCATCCTGGACTCACGCGCGCGAGTCATCGGCTCCTCCACCATCGAACGCAACATCACCCTCCGCAAGCGCCGTGAGCAGGAGTTGGAAACTGCGCAACGCGCCGCAGAAGCGGCCAACCGGGCGAAGAACGAATTCCTCGCGAATGTCAGCCACGAACTGCGCACTCCCATGAACGCCGTCTTGGGCATGCTCAATCTCGCGCTCGATGAAGAACTGGAGACAGACACCCGCGATTATCTCGAAACCGCACGAGATTCGGCCCAGACGCTGCTCTATCTGCTCAACGACCTGCTCGATTTCTCGCGCATGGAGGCGGGGCGTTTTGAGTTGGATCGCGACCCGTTCGACCTCCGCAGCACAATGGACGGCGCGGTCCGTGCGATGTCGGTCTACGCCAGCGAAAAGGGACTGGAACTGACCTGCCACGTCGGGCGCGACGTCCCGAACCAACTGCTGGGAGACGCCCATCGCCTCAGGCAGGTTGTCATCAATCTGGTCGGCAACGCGGTGAAGTTTACGGAGGAAGGTGAGATCGCGATTCGAGTGAGCGCGGGGGCGCTCGATGCGAATCGAGTCGAACTGCAACTGGCGGTGAGCGATACCGGAAGCGGCATCTCCGCGGAAGATCAGGAACGGATCTTCGCCCCGTTCACACAGGCGGACTCTTCAACGACGCGCCAGAAAGCGGGCGTCGGGCTGGGACTGGCGATCTGCAACGAACTCGTCCGGAAAATGGGAGGCCGGATTCGCCTCGAAAGCGAAGTCGGCCGGGGATCGACCTTCCATTGCACAATGTGGTTCGACGTTCTCGAAGACGAGGATACGTCGGAGGTCGTTCCCGAACTGGCGAATCTGCCGGTCCTGGTGGCCGACGACAATCCAACGAATCTTCGCATTCTCAGCGAAGCGCTCTCCGCCTGGTCGATGAAACCGGTCGCCGTCGACTGTGGGCAGGACGCGCTGGAGTGTGTCCGGCGACAGGAGGCGGCAGGGCAGCAGTTTCCGCTGATTCTCGTCGACGCCGTCATGCCGGACATCGACGGATTCACGCTGATCGAAACCCTCCAGCAGCGGGCACAAGAGCAGAACGGCTCGCAGACGATTCTGATGGTGAATGCGACCGATCGAAAGATCGTGCGGGAACGCGCCGCCGACCTCGACATCGCGGCGGTGCTCGAGAAGCCGGTCACGCAATCCAAGCTGCTCGACGCTGTGATGACCGCACTGCAAGGGCCGCCGCTCGAGCGCGAGTTTGACAGTCGTATCCGCACGGCTCAACGGTCGCTGCGGGTGCTTGTTGTCGAGGACACGCCCGCGAACCAGAAGGTCATCCGCGCGATTCTGGAGAAGCGCGGCCACGAGGTGCATCTGGCCAACAACGGCCGCGAGGGAGTCGACGCCGTCGCAGGAGGCCGTTACGACGTCGTCGTCATGGACGTGCAGATGCCGACGATGGACGGTCTGCAGGCGACGCGCGCGATCCGTCAGTTGACTTCCAAGACCGATCGGTCGGTCCCGATTGTGGCGATGACTGCCCATGCCAGGCGGGAAGACCGCGACAAATGCATCGCCGCCGGCATGGACGCCTACATCTCGAAACCAATCGACGCGGAAGAGCTGATCAAGCTCGTCGAGACCGTTCATCGCACGCCGCTGCCTGTCGAAGACGGTTTCACAGCCTCCAGCGATTCTCCGAAAAGTCCGGGAGGGTCTGCGGACCGGGCGGCCCCCGTCATCAACATGGATGCGGCCCGGGCCAGAATGGGAGGCGATGATGCGCTCCTTGCCGACATGGCCGTCATGTTTCTGGAGGACGCCCCGAAGCTGCTCGGCGAACTGGCGGAGGCGATGCGCGCGGAAGATTCGGAAACCGTGCAACGGGCCGCACATAGCCTGAAGGGCCTGGCCTCCACCTTCAGCGCCGCACACGCCGTCGAAGCGGCCGCCGAGATGGAAGCGGCGAGCCATGACTCGAATCACACGTCGCGTGACCGACTGTATTCCGCATTACAAGAGTCGATTGAACAAGTGGCCGAGGCGCTTAAAGCCTCCCTGCCGCTGGAGAACGTCCCGACCGACGAATGAACCTCCCTGGATTCGTCGCAAGTGGTGCGCCGCGCAGCGACGATTGCCAGTCAGTCAACGGACGCCCCTTGTACAAGGGCAGAAGAAGAACGACCGTGACCGTCCCGTGTCTTGTCGCCGAGATTCACCCCCTTCCGGGACTGTTGCTCGCCCTCGCAGCGGTCTCCGTAATCGCATTCTTTACAGCGCGGCTTCTGACGCGACGCCGGCGGAACATCTGGAAAAGATTGGGGCGTCGCCGCCGTTTGAAGTACGACCTTCAGCCGGAGGGTCCGCGCCTCAGTGGAACCATCAACGGTCGCTCCGTCGAACTGGCAGCCACGCAACAGGGCTCCGACACGGAGGCGGCAATCGCCGTCGTTCACGTCTCTGTGGAATTGCACGATGCGCCCCCGGAAATGACGGCTGAGGGAATCCCCGGCTTCGTCGGTCATCTGGCGGCACTCGGCCAGGAACGCATTGAACTGGGAGCCCCGGAGTTTGATCGGGATGTGCTAATCCGGGGGGCCGATGAATCTTTGGTCCGCGCCTATTGGACTGAGAGCAGACGATCTGCGTTCCTGGATCTGGTCCGCTCCGAAACGGGCGATCAGGTGATGCTGCGCAACGGCCGGCTGGAGTCGGAATTGCGGGAGATCGTCAGTGAACTGGAAACCCTCGACGGTATTCTGAACTCGCTTCTTCGCACGGCGGAGCAAATGGATCTGGCCGACTGAAGGCTCCCCGGAAACTGAGCACCTCGGGAAGCTCCAGCCGAGCCGGATCCGCTGGTTGGTCACCACCCGGCCTGGGCGATCAGCAATCGGGGGCGCTCCCCCTTTCCGGGTGGGGCAGAATGCTCTCTGACGTCGCAAGTGCGTTGCAAGATCTTTCATAGCAAAAGGTTGTGGCGAACAACTGGCAGGCGCCAGACCGGGAAATGCCGGCTTCTGGGCCCGGCATGCGCATTGCGTCATTCAGCCATGCGACACTCTCCCGTCATCAGGATCTTCACCGACATCATGCAATGCCGGTTTCCTCAACGTACATCCATTTCCTCCAGGCGTTGAATGTGATCAACGCATCACTTCAGGCGAACCGCGACTCGGCCGCGCTCAATCCATTGATCCGAGCCAGCAAGTCGACTTCCACAGGCGGCGAACTGGCCGTCGCGATCCACGCTGACGGTTCCGACGAACCGCACGACTTTTTCACAATTCGCCTGCAGAACGGCTTGTTTGTCCTCGTCTCGCACGATGCGGAAGAACGGGCAACGGCCTGGAAATTTTCGGAAGGCGACTTGAAAGAGATCGCCCGCAACCCGCGAAAATACATCGATAACCCGGCACTCCTGGCCGCGGAATGGATGAGGCGTCGCGTCAGCGTCTCCGCGTGAAGCGGGCGAAGCTCGGCGTGCGGCCGTCAGTAGGCTGGCGGACTGCCGAAACGCTACACTTCGGTGCTCGCCGAAGTTGGAACCCTTTGCGGCCTGACCGCCGGGGAAGCAGAAACCATGACCCCTGTGCAAGTGGCGCACAACCTGTTTGAATCGAATCCGAAATCGTCTCCCAGCGATGTCCGCAAGCTGGCGGAGAAGTGGTCTCGCGATCCCGAGTTTCTGGACAACGTTGTGGCCCACTACATCGTCATGCGGATGAAACGAACCCGCTTTTCGGAAGACGCCGTCGTCGACGAAACCGGCGATTGAAGCCTCACACTGATTCACCGGCGTCCCTCGGCATTCGTGCCTGGCGGCTTCCTGGCTCAAACTCCGTATTCCCGCGAGCGCGCTGTCGTTGTGCGGTTCTCTCCGACTGCCGAGCCTACGGGAAATCCCCTATCTTACCATGCGGGTTCCGTCGGAGGCCCTTCGGAAGCGGATTTGCGACGCTTGGTTCAGCAAGGTTCCAATTCTCAGCCCGGCGTCGTCGGGATTCACACACACTGGAGATCGACAATGCGACCAACCCTCTTGCTGACCGGCGTTCTGATGTGCGGCCTGACTGCCGTCCCCGCTGAAGAACCTGTGGTGGAGCCCGAGGAGGAACTCGTGATTGACCCGGCGTCGGGCATTCACTTCGATTCGGACAATCCAGACGCTCTCCTGATCCGGGAGGTGGTGCCCGGTTCCCCGGCCGCGCGAGCGCGAATTCAACCAGGGGACACGATCGTCAGCATCGACGACGAGACGTTCGCCTCGGCGGAGGAGGTGGAAACGCGGCTGGCGACGCTGCAGGGAAAGCCGGCGACGGTGATTGTCCTCCGCGACGGGCGCGAACGGGCCGTGATCTATGTCAACGAGGTGGCCGATGTCGATACGTTCCAGGTGCCGATTCCCAAGTACGGGCAGCCGGCCGGAATCGGCGTGAAGATCAAGGGGAACGACGAAGTGCTCGTGCTGGCCGTGTGGGACGGGAGTCCGGCCGACCGCGCGGGAATTCTGCCCGGGGACCGACTGCTGGCCGTCAACAACGTCGACCTGCGGGGCACCGACGCCTTTGTGGCGGCGATCGCCGCGCATCAGGCGGGGGAACCGGTCGAGATCATGCTTCGCCGCGGAGACGTGCAGCAGGAAGTGATCGTGGAACCGGAGCGATGGACGCTGGCGTTCGACGAGGAACCGGAGTTTCTGGAAGGCTGGCGCGAGCGGCGGACCGCCCGCCGCGGTTGTTACGACTTCGATTACGGGGCCGACTATGCGCTGCTGGAACGCGAGTACGAAATGCAACTGGAACGGCACGAAGCCGAAATGGAGTTGCTGCGGACGGAGTTGAAGCTTCTTCGCGCGGAACTCGCGGAAACGAACGCCCGGCTGGCCGACCTGCAAGCCCGCGCAACGCCGGTCGAGGTGGAGTCGACCGAATAAGCGTGCAGTGCGGCGGCGTTCCTGTTGGCACCACGTCAAGCGCCGCGGGTGGTGGGCGGTCGTCTGGTTGTTTGAGGTTTGGAACCTGGTCCGTAGAGTTGCCTCTCGTTTTTGCGGGGGTTCGGGGCAAGTCTTTAAGTCTTTAGGGAAAAGTGTGTCAAGGAATTGCTTCACCGGGTGTTTGAGGAGCATGGCAGCCGGCGTGGCGTTGATGGCTTGCGTTTGGTTGTCCACCTGACGGTGAGCGGTGCGCAGGACGGCAGTTTCGGCAATTCAACACAGAGTCACTGAGGATACACAGAGGGGGCACGGAGTGTGGGGATGGCGGATCGAGTTTTCGGGGCGCGGCTTGTCGGGTTGGGGGGACACAGAAGGGAACGAAGGGAAGGAAGGCTGTTGGTTGTGAGGGGGTCTCTCGCGGAGGCGGAGAGACATGGAGAGACGTTGGGGGATGAGGGATCGCGCGGCGCAGCGCGGTCGTGGCTCATGCAGGCGGAGTTGACTGGCGCCACTGGCTCTGCCAGTGCGAACCAGATAGGACATCTACTCAAGGCTGTCAGTTACACACAACTCGGCCGGGGCCTGGCGCCGAGAAACGGGGCCCAGGGGATTCTCGAATAGGACACAGATTCTCACGGATTTGGCGGATCAGCACCGATTTTGCGGGGTGTTCCTCGAGAGATGGCAGGGCCGAGACCGCATCGATTCAGGCGCGCATGGCGTCGACACGCAAGAAAGCAATCCGCGAAAATCAGTGCAATCCGTGGTCATCCGCGTTCCATTCGAGACTCTTGTGAAGCGACCTGAACGAGAGCAGATTTCTCACGAGTTATGTGTAAACGACAGCTACTCAAGGACACATTATTCTTCGGCGGGTTGGTCGGCGGTGCATTGTTCGCGGATGGCTTCGATCAGGCCGGTGCTGGCGGCGTCCTTCTGGAGATAGGCTGACGCGCCGGCCTGCCGGATGGCGAGGCCGAGGTCGTCGGCGTCGTGCAGGGAGAGGCCGATGATGACCGTGTCCGGAAGCTCTTCGATGATTTCGCGGGTGGCTTCGATGCCGTTCTTGTGCGGCATGCTGATGTCCATGACGATGACGTCCGGGCGCAACTCCCGAGCGCGTTCGACCGCTTCCTCGCCGTCGGCCGCTTCGCCGACGACCTGCATGTCGGACTCGTTCGCGAGGATCCGGGAGAGGCCTTCGCGGACGATCCGGTGATCGTCGACGATGAGGATCTGCAGCGGGTCTTCCTCTCCGATCGGCCGGAGGGGCTTGTCGCTCCTGGTTCCGGGAGGTTGCCGGAGCGCCGCGATCTGTTCCCGCTGATCGGCCAGGGGAATGGAAATCGTAAATGTGGCGCCCCGTCCGGGGGCGGCTTCGATCTCGATCGTGCCGCCGAATGCGTCGATGCGTTCGCGGATGCTGAACAGGCCGAACCCGTCGCTTCGGTCGCGAACGGCTTCGGGATCGAAGCCGTGGCCTGAATCTGCGACGTGGACGTGCAGGTGCTCCTTGTTCCGTTCGACCTTGAGCGTCGCCTCGTCGGTGCCGGCGTGCTTGACGACGTTAAAGAGCAACTCGCGCGAGGCTTCGAAGATGACGGTGCGGGTGTCCTCGTCGAGCGCGTCGAAATCGCCGTTGCACTCCAGTTCGACTTCGAGCCCGTGCTGATTGTGCATGTGTCGGGCGAGCCAGCCGAGGGCGTCGGCCAGCGTTCCCTCCTGCACGACCGGCGGGCTGAGTTCGCTGACGAGGGAACGGGACTTGCGGAGCGCCTCGTCCAGCAGTTCGGCGACGTCGTCCATTTCCTGGCCGGAGGCCATCTCTTTGTTGCGGGGCAGCCGCATCTTGATCGCCACGAGGATCTGTTGCAGGTCGTCATGAATGGCCTGGGCGAGCCGCTTACGGGCCCGCTGCTCGGCATGGGCCAGTTGCGAAGCGAGTTCGCGGAGGTCGGAGGCGCGTTTGCGGGCGACGGCGGTCCGTTCGGCGACTCTTTCCTCGAGGCGGTCGGCCCATTCCTGCAATTGCTTTTCGGAGCGGCGGCGGGCTGTGATGTCGTGGGCGATCACCGACGCGCCGATGATCTCTTCTCCAGGTCCGTGGAGGGGGGAGACGGTGAGCAACACGTCGATGAGCGATCCATCCTTGCGCTGGCGGACCGTTTCGAACTCTTCGACGACCTCGCCGCGGCGGATCCGCTGGAGAATCTCGCGCATCTCGTGCTTTCGGTCCTCCGGCATGATTCGGCTGACGAGCTGTCCGATCATCTCCTCGCGGGTGTAGCCGTACATCCGCTCGGCCCCCGCATTCCAGTCGGTGATTCTTCCTTCGAGGTCTTTGGCGAGGATGGCGTCATGTGAGTGCTCGACGATGGCGGCCAGCCGCGCCTGGGTGAGTCCGGCCGAAAGCTGGGCGGAGTTGTCCTCGATCATGGCGTAGTAACCGATCACCTGCTTGCGCGGGCTGAAATGCGGCACATAGCTGACGCGGACATTTCGGGGCGGACCGTGCCGGTAGGGGAGCAACTGTTCGAACGTCACCTGCTCGCCCTTGAGAACGCGCTCAATATACGGCTCGATCCTGCGGTAGGATTCTTTGCCGATGACGGTGGAGAGCCGTTTGCCGACGACCTGCTCGGGCTTCAAGCCGAACCACTCCTCGTAGCGGGCGTTGCAGTAACGATAAATGAGATCCTTGTCGCAATAGGCGATGAGGGCCGGCATGTGGTCGGCCACGAGGCTGAGGCGGCGCTCGCGGTCGCGGACCTGTGCTTCGATGTGATGCCGCGTGACCGCCGCGGTGAGCATATTGGCGACTGACTGGACGAAGTTGACGTCGTCGACGGTGAAGGCGCGGGGTTCGGTCGTATGCGCGCCGAGCACTCCCCAGGGGGCGTCGTCGGTGCCGATCATCACGCTGACGCCGCTCACCACGCCGTGGTCCGTGAGAAGCGTCGGACCCTGGAAGCGTTTCTCCTTGGTGAGGTCGTCGACCACAATCGGACTGCCTGATTGCAGCGTATATCCTGCCTGGGAGTCGACTCCGCTGCCGACTCGGGCGTTGCCAACCAGCCCGTCCTCCCACCCAACGCCGGCGAGCATCAGGAGTTCGCGGCCGCCGGGTTCGAGTCGCAGCACTTTCGTGTAGGGGACGTCGAGCGTTTCGGCGAGCACCTGCACCGTTTCCTCAAACAACGGTTGCAATTCGGTGGCGGAAAGGGCCGAGCGGCCCAATCGCGACACCACCGCCTGCTGCCGCTCGCGGACTTCGATCTGCCGCCGCGCGTCGCGCAGCTTGCTGACGTCGGTGAAGGTGACGACGACGCCATCGATTCTGTTCTCCGAGGTGCGGAACGGCAGAATTCTGCGGATGAAGGTCCGCGCGCCGCCGTTCTGGACCTCCCGTTCCACAGGGGCCAGCTTTTCCAGGACGGTCCGGGCGTCTTCCAGCAGCCTGGGATCGTTGACGCGGGGTGTGAGATCGCTGACCGGGCGGCCGGTGTCGCTGGGGATGAAGTGCAGCAGCTCGGTGCAGGCCGGAGTGAAACGCCGGATGCGGAAATCGGTGTCGAGAAAGATGGTGGCGATGTCGGTGCTGCTGAGCAGGTTCGACAGGTCGTTGTTCGTGGTTTCGAGTTCCTCGACCTTCTCCTGCAACTGGCTGTTGACGGTGCTCAATTCCTCGTTGAGCGACTGCAGTTCTTCGCGCGAGGTCTCCAGTTCTTCATTGGTCGACTGGAGTTCCTCGTTCATCGACATGACCTCTTCGTTCGAGGCCTTCAGTTCCTCGTTGGAGGTCTCCAGTTCTTCGATCGTGCTTTGCAGGTCTTCCCGCGTGGCCTGCAGTTCGTATTCGAGTTGCTGCAGGAGTTGTTGATCTTCGGGCGAGCCTGCGTGCTCTGCAGCGTCTTCCTCCTCGGCCAGTTCCGGGGCGGCTTTGAGACGGGGCTCGTCCTCGAACGTGACGAGCAGAAGATCGGCCTCCCTGGGGCTTTCGACCGGCTGGACGGTAATCCGTACGGCGAACGTGTCGCCGTTGCGCTTGACGCGGGGCGCGATTGCGGTGGCCGGCTGCTGCTCGTGCCGCACGCGGCGGATCAATCCGCGCAGCTTGCTGCCCAGCCCTTCAGCCGCCATGGCCAGCAGATCGCGGGTCGGTTCTCCGGCGGGGACGTTGAGAAAATCGCGCAGGGCGCCGTGGAAGTACTGCACTTCCTGATCCTCATCAATGAGGACGGAGGCGGGAGCGAACCGGTCGAGCAGCGCCTTACGGGCGATTTCGACGGTGCCCATGGGCGGGTTGTGCTGCCGTTCGAGGATCGACTCGGCGGCCGGACTGCGGTGCGCTTGCTGCGGGATGACCGGGAAAAACTGCCCGCCCTGTTTGCGCCGACCCTTCTTGCGGTAAATCCGCCAGTTCTGCGAGACCGGTTCGAAGAGCGACTTCTCCTGGGCGACCGATTCCGAGGTTCCCAGAAACAGGCAGCCCTCAGGGGCCAGCGCGAAATGGAACAACTGCATCAACCGCTTCTGAATGTCGGCTTCCAGATAGATCAGCAGGTTGCGGCAACTGATGAGGTCAAGATTCGAAAATGGGGGGTCGCTGATGATGTTCTGGACGGTGAACACGGACGACTCGCGCAGCCTCTTGTTCACGCGAAAATGGTCGCCTTCCTCCACAAAGAAACGCTTCAATCGTCCGGTGGTCAGGTCGGCGGCGATGCTGGCGGGATAGGTGCCGTTGCGGGCCAGTTGGATTGCCTCGTCGTCCAGGTCGGTGGCGAACAGTTGCAGGTCGAGGCTCTTCTTCTGTCGCTCGAATTGCTCGTGAAGCAGCATCGCAATGCTGTAGGCCTCTTCGCCCGTCGCGCAGCCGGGAACCCACACGCGGACTGAATCGCCGTAGCTTTTTGACGCCACGAGCGGCGTGATGACGTCCTGCTCCAGCGTCTCCCAGGCCTCCTTCTCGCGAAAGAAGCGGGTGACGCCGATGAGCAGATCCTTGAACAGCCTGCGGATTTCGTTGGTGTCGCTGCGCAGCAGTGCCAGGTAGTCCGCCAGCTTCTCGACGTGCCGGAGGCCCATCCGCCGCTGGATGCGGCGGTTGAGCGTGCCCTTCTTGTAGCAGCGAAAATCATAGTTCGTATGGGCCTGGAGCAGGCTGAGGATCGACTTGTAGTGATCGGGGGAGGATTCGAACAGCGGGGCTGCTTCCCCGCCAGTCATCGTATAAGGATGAGCGGCATACCGGAGCAGAACGTTGGGCATCTCCTCGATGGAGAGGACGAAGTCGACCATGCCGCTGCCGACGGCGCTGCGGGGCATGCCGTCGTACTCGGCGGAGTCGGGTCTTTGAGCGAGGGTCATGCCGCCGGCCGCTTTGACCTCTTTGAGCCCCTGCGTGCCGTCGGTCCCGGTGCCGGAGAGGACAATGCAGACGGCCCGTTCAGCACAGTTCTCGGCCAGGCTGCGGAAGAAGCAGTCGATCGGCATCCGCATGCCGCGCTCTTTGACAGGCTCATCCAGAACAAGATCCCCGCCCGCCAGCTTGATGTACTTGTTGGGGGGGATCATGTAGACCGAGTTGGGGGCGACGGGGGTGGGGCCTTCCACCTGGACGACCGGCATCGAGGTGTACTTGGAGAGCAGATCGGCCATCAGGCTTTCGTGCGTGGGGTCCAGATGCTGAATCAGCACGTAAGCGAGGCCGGTGTCGGCCGGGAGCGCGTTGAGCAGCCGCCTAAACGCGTCGAGTCCGCCCGCCGAGGCGCCGATGCCGACGACGATGCAGGAATCTGGAGCGGTGGAACCGGCTGCGTCTTCGCCGCCTGACGTTTCGGGCTGCTTCTGGTTCTGTTGAGCCCGTTCGCTTTGATCGGCAGCCTTTTTCTTTACGGCCCCGGCGGACTTCTTCTTCGCCTTTTTGGGCGAGGACGCCGCCTGTTTGCGACCTTTGCCGGCTGCGGTTCGCTTTTTGGCCATTGGGGAACTCGCAATCGTCGTTTGGTCTCAGTCTCTCACGATTCCAAGGCGGAACGATTCAAACGCAGCGCTCCCCTGCGGGTCGCGGCTAAACGGAACAGTTGGCGGACTCGGCTCGCCGCGGATCGGGGCGTGTTGCGTATTCACGCGAGTTCGGGCGGCTCCGTCAAGGGTCAGGCGGTGGTTGGGACAAGCGTGAGACCTGTCGTTTACACACGTCTCTCGATCCCCGATTGAGTGACTCTCCGAGAGATTCGAATGGAACGCGGATGACCACGGATGGGACCGATTTGCACGGATTGTTTTCTGTGTGACTCACGGTGAGACTCTTCGCGTGGTGGGCAAATGTCGCGTGCCGCAAGTTCCTCGTCATGGACGTCCGACTCGCGGAGCGAGTCGGCTCCATTGGTTGCGGCCGAAGGCCGCGCTGGGGAGTGTAGAGTATTTACGCCTGGATCGATGCGGTCTCGTCGCTGCCGCCTCGTGAGGAGTTCCTCACAAAATCCGTGCTGATCCGCCGAATCCGTGCTACTCACTGGCGAAAGTTTGTCGGCCTGCGAAAATTGTCGCGTTTGTCCGTAGCGCACGCTGCCAGCGTGCGCCAGCGGTTTTTTCGATCAGCGGGACGCACGCAAGGCTGCGTGCGCTACGTGATTGGGTTGCGGGCGACGCCCGCGCTGGGAAAATCTGTGTTCTCTTCGAGAATCCGATGGGCCGGTTCCTCGCAGCGGGCGTCAGCCGAGTTGTGTGGAAACGACGGCGGTTCAACGTGGAGCGCTCCCCTGCGGGTCGCGGCTAAACGGGGACTTTCATGAGCGCACCCGACCCAGGTGCTTCAGATTCTGCCCATCAGGAGCAGGACGAGCAGGATCAGCAACAGGAGTCCGCCGACGCCGCCGACGTAGACGTTCTGCAACAGGAGCGCGACGAGAAGCACGATGACGACGAGACCGATGATGCCGATTCGCATGGGGTGTCTTTCGTAACGGAAGCTGCGGGATGGACCCGGAAGCGCCCGGGCGCGAGTTCCGTACGAGTGTGCCGCACCGATGGAGCGGGCACGAGGGGCACTTTCCTATTGCGCTGACCGGGGAGTCCCCTAACCCGGATAGGGCTTTCGGCGCCTGTTGCTTACGCTCTTCAACTTACGGGGCGACGCGGTGGATGGCCTGCGACAGGTCGGCGGTGGAGTTGTGGGAGTAGATGATTTCCTCGATTCCGGCGGTGCGGTAGCCTTCGGCCTGCTCGTCGGTGACGGCGAAACCGACGATGCCGGCGTCTGAAATCGCCTGCCGGTACCAGTCCGCGTGCTGGGCGATGTCTTCGTGGGGAGGGACCGCCAGTACCAGGACGTCGGCCCTGGTGTTTCGCACCGCCTCGAGCCCGCGCACGCCTTCGGGACTGGTGCGGATGACGTCGAGCGACTCATCGCTGTCGAGCAGAGCGGCCAGGCTCCTGCGGATGATTTGGTGGTCGCAGGCGACGTGGACTCGAATCGGCATTCGGAAATTCCCCCTGTTCGACTCGGCTTTGTGATTCGACGCAGGGTTCGTTGTACGGCCGGGAGACGTGACTGCACGCTCGTGGTCCGCGGAGCGGACTCGACTGCTCAAGTTAGTGCAACAACTTCTGTGAAGAAAGCCATCGAGCCGGCGGGGTTGGCAGTGCGGAGTGGACGCGACTGCCTCGGGATTGTGGTTCCACGTCGTGCCGGGCGTTATTCAGCGCCGCCGGATGAGGCCGTTGCGATCTTGCGGGGGCGGCCGTCCTCGGCGGTCATGGCAGCGAGAACGCTGTCACTTGATCGGGTCTCGCGCTGCGTATTTGGAGATCGGCGGGCGTCGCTGTTGCGGACGGCATCAGCCAGCATCGTGTTGCCCGCGAGTGAGTATTCGGGCCTGCCGGATTGCTCCCAGGCGTGCCAGTGCTGTTCGCACTCGTCGAGGCTGGCGAAGCCGTAGACCTGTCGGATGGCAACGGTCCAGTCGTGCTCCATGCCTGCGGCGACGAACTTCAGAAAACTCCTTCGGCCGGAGATGAGGAGGAACTCCGTCAAGGAGGCGGACTGAGAATAGAGGAGTCGCAGTTGCTGTTTGTCGGCCGGGTACTCGTCGGTGTCGAGCAGTGTCTCGATGGGGAGCAATCGACCGGATGCGAACGATGACTTGACCATGGCGCGGACCCGCCGCCGATCGAGTTCGTCCTCGGCCATCAGCGCGATGCCTTCGTCCGCCCACCGCGGTACGGCGCGCCTGAAGTGGGTGGCGAGTATGGTGTGGGCGATCTCGTGCGGCAGCAGCGATTCAACGATGCGAACGAGGGGACCGCGGAGGGACATTCTCCATCCGCGCACGCCGGCGTCGGTGAATTCGAATGTCGTGCTGCCGGTCATTCGTTCGGCCGTTGTATCGACGCGGACGATGCAGACGTGCTCCCAGTTTGGGAGTTCGTTGCCGAGCCAGTCGTTGGCGAGTTGCAAGCGGAGGTCTTCGGCGAGCAGCGCGATCTGCCCGGCCATCTGTCTGGTCTCGGCAGTGACGCGAAAGTTTGACGTTTCGACCGTCGCCGCCCGGACGCAGGACGGGGCGAACGCGAGGAGAAGCACTCCACCGACGACGTGCGAAATGCTGAGCAATCGGTTTGCTTGCATCGTTGCAGCAAACCGGGCGCGGGATGACAGGGAGAGAAGCGATCTCGACTGCATAGCGGCCTCCGCCTGAGGAGTGCGATTCCGTCCTGGATCGTTTGGTGCGCGGCGGCGGGTCGTTACGTGTCTGTTGTCAACGTTTGCGACCTTAAGAGCCGTCGGCATGCGGGAATTCCCCACCGCTGCGAGCACGTATCAGGGAATCCCCGAGGGGTGTGGAATTCTATGGAAGGCGCGTGCGGTTGTCCAGATTCGGTTGTAACTGGTTGTCAGTAAGTAGGTTGCGCAAGTGTTCGCGGTGGCGGGCATTCGTTGTTGAGAGAGCCTGGAAGAGTGGGGCCGGCGGCGTATTGCGGGAGGCTCAGGGTTTTTCCGATCCGGAATCACGCCCTCTGCGGACTGGTCGGGAGGTGTTTCGCCTGATACCGCGGCGGTCAGGGGGCGGTTAACGTTCGTCGTCCCGGCGCAATGTCGCGGCGGGAATTGAATCCCAGTGGGCCGACTCGCGGACAAGGAGACGAACCAATGAACGTGCAGAAATTTGCTTGGACGGCGGCGATGTTGGGGGTGGTGACGTGGGGTGCGGCATACGGCGCGGAGCGCGACGAAGAGGCCGGGGTGAGAGCCAAGGCGGACGCGGCGGCTGCGACCGGGAAGTTCTGCAGAGCGAGTGAACTGATTGGAATGGAAGTACGGGGGGCCGGCGATGCGGACCTTGGAGAAGTCCAGGATCTGCTGATCGATTCCGAGACCCATGAGATCGAGTACCTGGTGCTCGACAGCGGCCTGTTCGCGGACCTGGACGGCACGATGACGGTGATCCCGTGGGTGATCGTCGACACGCAGCGCGAAGCGGACTCGGACGATTACTTCATCAGCCTTTCGCTGACGGAAGAGCGGGTCAAGTCAGCGCCTCAGATCGATCCTGATGAAGCCGACCTGCTGGCAGGTTCCACGTGGGTGGAGAAAGTCAACCAGTACTTCGACGAAGAGATTGAGCAGCGTCGCGTGGCCCGGCCGGACCTGGGAGATGACGAGGCGAACCCGGACCGCAACAGGCCGGAGCAACGTCGCCCGACAGAACGCCCCAACCAGCCGAAGCCCAAAGATCGCCGCGATCAACCGAATCCCTGATCGACGTCGGTTCGCGCGGATCGGCGGTTGATCTTGAGGCAAGCTCGTGGGGCCGAATCGGGATCCAGCACGCAGGTTCTGGCAGCGGCCTGGGTGTTGCCGACCGTGTTTCGGCCGACGCGTTCCGCCCGGCCCGATTCGAATCGGGCCGGGCGTTACTCTTGAAGCAATCTCTTCCGGCGAGTGTCCGCAGAGCGGGTGGTTCTTGGGCGCGACGGGGTGGCGACGCCTTACTCCGCCGCGGGGTAACGGTAGATCGCCGCGAGGCCCTGCTCGCTGACGGGGTCGGCGTCTTCGTCGAGGACAACCACTTGTCCGTCGGCCCGCAAGGTGCGTACGGCGGCGAGGTCGCAGAGATCGTAGTTTTCTGCGGATGCCTCCTCCGCGCGATTGATCCGGCGCGACTCCGCATCGAACGTGCCCCAGTGGTGTCTGCCGAGTTGCATCAGCAGGGTCTCGACCCGTCCGTCGTGGGCCGCGATCACGATCTGTTCGAGGTCGTCCCCGCCGAGGTCGGTGTGAGCGGCGGCCTGATATCGCTGAAGCACTTCTTTGCGGCGGTTCTGGAGAATCCGTTCGACGAGCGGCCATGCTTTCTCGTGGAGCTGGTCGTCGGAGAGGTCGTCCGGATTCCCGGAAACGCTTTCGTCCACCAGGTTCGCGTTCTCTGTGGCATCTCGAAAGTAGGGGAAGAGTTCATCGACGCCGGCAAACACGAGCGGCCGCTTGTCGTGCTTGAGAACGTCGTCCAGCGCCTCGCTGATGATGTTGAAGTAGCGCTTCAGATCGTGCTCTTCGTTCGATTCGACGTGCCCGTGAGGAACGGCCGTGTCCTCGGCACGGGCCCGAACACGGAAGGAATGCAGGTAGAAGCCCTTGTGGTGTTCGCCCCGGACGACCTCCCGCAGGCTTTCCGGCAGATCTTCGACGGGCCGGGCCGACAAACCGGTGCGGCTGCCTTCCAGAAAACGAACATCGTTCTGGCTGACCGCGAGCAGGCAGTACTGATCGTCCTGCTGGACGGCCCGCAGCAACGGCTTGACGTGGAAGCGATGCGCGACGACGGTCAGTTCGGGGAAGCGCTCGGGGATGCGGTAGTGCTCGAAACCTCCCTGTTCGTCGAGGAACATCGCCAGGCCGTCCGCCTGATGCCGCCAGAACTCGCGATGTGCTTCGTTGTCCATGTCACACAGAGCCCGCGCAGGCTCGACGAGACGTTTGATCTCTCCGCCGGGGAACCCGGCCTGTTCGAGTTGCGCTTCGGCTTCTGAAATGCGGTTCTTCAGCCGGATTGGATCCTGCCGGATTTCCTTGCCGGCGCGATGGGTCGGCAGATAGAGCGACACACACCAACCCGGTTGGCGGCCGAACAAACCTTCAACCTGCTCGATCGTCAAAGCGTCCATAACTCGAAGTCCTCCCGTGCGAGGCGGAAAACAATCTGCGAAACCATCCGCAACGGGATGTGCCCGCAGCCCATTCAAGAGCTTGGATGGAAATCCGCCCCGCCGCCACCGGGGGGCTCGTACTCTCCTCCTCCGGCGGCCCTGGAGTGGCGCTATGGGAGATTTCCCGAGTGTGTTCCGGGGAGGACTTTCGTTCTGATCGATCAGGGCGCGGCGTGGCGTGTGACGCACCAACAGAACGCTGACGCCGAAGGTGTGAGCGGTCGGCCTGGTCGTTGTTTCCTCCGCAGAATTCGGGACTTGCAAGCGACGAAGGTCGAAAAGGTCGTCCCGTCTTTGATTCGGCACTTGATTCGCAACGAGATCTCTCGGGGCCAGATCCGAATTCACGCAGTCAATCGCTACACGCATCGAGGAGAACAGAGATGAACGTCCGAAAGATTTCATGCCGAATGGGAAGCCGCCGGCTGCTTGCCGTCGCCACGGCGGTGGGACTGACTTGCGGAATGGGAAGCCGCGCGCTGGCTGACGACCGGGCAGACGATGCACGGTCAACTCGGCCCGATACGGTCCAGAAGGCCGATTCCGAAGAAGCGGGAGCCGGACTCGGAGTGACCTACATCTCGAGTCCCCGCGGCGTCATGGTCGCCGACGTGAAAGTGGACGGACCTGCGGACAAGGCGGGAATCAAGAAGGGGGATCGGATCATCTCGATCGCGGGAGAGCGGGTCGACACCGCCCAGGAAGCCGTGACGAAGACCGGGAAGTTGACCACGGACGCTCAGGTGCTGGTGGAGATCAGCCGCGGCCGCGAACAGTTGGAAGTGGCTGTCGTCGTCGGTGAGAGCCGCGACGCGGTGCGGCTGCGCGACGACGAGAAGCCGGAGGGCACGGAAGAGGATGACCCCAAGCCGGCCCGAGCGAATTCACCGGTCGAAAAGGAAGTCAATCTCGGCTGGGAACTCGCCACCGTGAAGGAAGGCGTCCGCGTTGAACGCCTTGAAGCCGGCGGCCCGGCTGCCAAAGGCCACCTGGAAGAAGGGGACATCATCAAGAACGTCGGCGGCGAAAACGTGCTCACACCGCAGGCGGTCTACCGCGTGTTGAATCAGATGGATGCGGAGTCGCAGGTGGAAGTCACTGTGGAGCGGGAAGGCGAGGAGATCGCGTATCTGGTGACGCTTCCGAAGGACCACAAGCGCGACCTGACGCAGGGTCAGAATTCCGATTCGCAGACACAGAACAGTCAGCGGTCTTCGCAGACGACGCGTGCCCGTGTCGATCTGGACGAAGAGAATCTCGACGAACGGCGACTGCTGATGGAGATTGTCCGTGAACTGCGATACCAGCGCGGACTGCTGGAAGCGCTTGCTTCGCAGCAACAAGGCCGACGGCCGGCGACTGCCGTGCCTTTCGATCCGGATGGAGTGAATCCACAGCCGAACCCGAACCCGAACCCGAACCCGGATCCGGATCCGGATCCTGGGCCGAACCCGGACCCCGTCCCCGATCCGTTGCCCCAAGAAGCGCCTGAAGTCGATCGGACAAACGTGCCGGGCGGAGGTACGGAGTTTCCGGAAGCCCGGCCGCGCCGGTAGTTCGACGCAAAGAATTCACTGAGGATCAAGTTGAGGAATGCGCCACACTGTTTCTCCGGCCCACGGGGCGCAGCCCGTGGGCTTTGAAAGGGCGAATAGATGATCTGTCGTCCATTGACACCGTAGAGCAGGCAGAAAGACCTTGAAATGAAAACTTCAACCACAGCCTTGGCGTCGCTGCTGTCGCTGTGCCTGATCGCTTCAGGAGCAGCCCAGAATGACGGATCGGGGGTGAGTGAAGATGACGCGTTGCAGAGCCCGACCGATTCTGCGACAGAGCTTCCGCCCCCGCCACCGCTGACCGTACCGATAGAGAAGCTGGAGGAGACGGAAAGCGCCGACAGCCCAGAGACTGCAACCGACGACCCGGACGCGGGCGCGGTTCCGAGCGAGCCTGCGAACGTCGAAGCAGGCCCGGGCGACGCGGACCCCGTCGGCCTGACTCTCGAGTTTGACGCGCGGGAGCAGATCGTTGTGGAGTCGGTCGGGAGCGAAGGACTGGCGGCCGACGCCGGTTTGAAACCAGGCGACATCATCCTGTCCGTCGACGGCGAGATCTTCGTCTCGGAACGCGCGCTAGTCGACTATCTGAACGAGAACGCTGATTCGCTTGAACGCATCCGCGTGCTCCGCGAGGGCGAGAAACTGACGCTCGTGATTCACGAAGAGGCGTCCGAGCCGGCAGCCTCCGGCAGACCAGCGCTCGGGATCCGGTTTCCCCGCGGGTCCGTGATTCGGGTGGTCGACGTTGTCGAAGGGAGTCCCGCGTATCACGCCGGAGTGATGGAGGGGGACATCGTCAGCAGTTTCGGCGGCGAGCGATTCGACTCGACCGATGCGTTTATCGACGCGGTCGCTGAAGAGAATCCCGAAGAAACCGTGGAGTTGATTCTTGACCGGAACGGGCGGGCGGTCGTCGTGAATGTGGCCTTGTCGGACTGGGACGACGTGTACGATTCGTCGAGTTCCACCGTGACCACTCTGCGGCCGGACCTGGACGGGGACGACGCGGTTGTCGCACCCGTCTCTCGTCACGGCGTGCCTTACGTGTACCCGAATCCGTATGCCTATCCGTACACGTATACCTATCCCTATGTGTATGCGAATCCGTACTGGTATACGTACCCATACTACTGGACGGCGTGGAATTACAATTACGCGGTTCCTGTGTACAGCGGATGGCATTACACGCCCTACCACTACCGGCAGGTTTATTACCCGTCCGCGTATTACGGCTATTACGGAGCCGGCTATCCGTCGTGGCCGTACGACGGCACAGGGCTGTTTTCGTGTCACTCGGGCCTTTGCGGTTGGTGGTGAGGGAGTGCTGGCGGTTTCGTAATCGGCCCGTGTGGCGGCTCAACCGATTGGGCCGCCGCCGGGTCTGGTGATCGGCCGAGACCTGAGAACTCTCCCCAACCCCCTTCAAGGATTTCCCCGGCACGCGGCCGCGTCACTTTCCCATGGCGGGCGCCAACCAGCAGCGCGACGATGAACGAAGTGAATCAACGAAACACGTCGAACGCACTCGAGCGGCGGTGAACGCCGGGGCGATCTCAACGAGAAGGAATCGTTGCATGTACCAGTCTCTCAAACGAGCCGTCATCGTGAGCGGCGTCGCAACGCTGCTCGGAGTTCAATCCTCACAAGCCCAGGACCAATCGTTCGTCGGCCCACCGCCCGACGAAATCGCGGAGTCCGCCGATTACGAAGTGTACAATCGCGGCCCGTTGCATGAGGCGTTCGCGTCACCCAACTCGAATGAACCGGTCAGCGGTCCTGTGATCCGCCACGAACCGCCCGAACCGATCGACGAAATCCCACCCGATCAGAAGCCGGAGGGAGACAACGTCGTCTGGGTGCCGGGTTACTGGGAGTTCGACGAGGAACTGGACGATTTTCTGTGGGTGAGCGGTGTGTGGCGGGACGTCCCTCCGGGGCGGACGTGGGTGCCCGGGTATTGGGCGGAGGTTCAGGGCGGTTACCAGCGTGTGGCCGGCATGTGGGCCGATGCGGACGTCGACGAGGTGACGTACCTGCCCCAACCGCCGGCTACCCAGGAGCACGGGCCTTCGAGCACCGCTCCCGGTGAGGGATATTTCTGGGTGCCGGGGAGTTGGGAGTATTCCGGGACCGATTATCAATGGCGGCCCGGCTACTGGGCGCCCCACCAGCGGGACTGGATCTGGGTTCCGGCGAATTACGTGTATACGCCGCGCGGCTACGTGTACGTCCCCGGCTACTGGGACTACCAGGTGGCTTATCGCGGCGTCGCGTTCGCACCGGTCTACTTCCCTTCCCGGTCGTTCAACAATCCGTTCGCTCCCCCCGTCGCTCTCGACTCGTGGGGCAACCTGATGCTGCACCTGTTCGTGAACCCGAGGAACAGCCGTTACTACTTCGGCGACTACTACGGACCCCGCTTCGTTGATTACGGATACATGCCGTTCTTCGCGTATCACAGACAAGCCGGATACGATCCGCTGTTCGTCTATTTCAACTGGCGGTTCGGCAACAACTACTACAACCGCATGCGCGGTTGGCACCAATACTTTGCCCAGAACGAGAACTACCGGCCGCGGCGGACGTATCGCGACCAGCGACATTTCTTTCAGCGGAATCGCGACAATCGTGTCGTCCGTGCGACGACCGTGACCGCCCCCTTCAACGACGTTGTCCGCTCGCAGGACATTCCGATCGCCTTCGCTCAACTCAACGAGCAGGAGCGGGAACGTTTCGCGTATCAGTCGCGAGAACTGCAGGAGTTCGTCCGCGAGCGGCGGGAAGCCGAGGCGCAATCGGACGACGGCGACCGGCCGAAAGTGCGGATTCGCGCCAACGAGCGGTTGAGGCTGCGGGACGAAGACCGGGACGAGGGGGACGTCGCGCGGCGGCGCATTCGCTCGCCGGAACGTCCCGAGGAAATGCGGGACGTGGAGCCGGACGACCGGGAGGGACGCCGGGCGCGATTTCCGATTCGCGACGACGACGACGTGGCTCGCGGCCGGGACGGCGATGATCGGGTTCGCCGGGACGTCGGCCGGCCCGACCTTGACGACGACGAGGGGCGCCCGGATGGCCGGGATCCTCGCGGCGATCGCGATCGCTCCGACAACCGGGACCAGGACCGTGATCGGGAGCGGTCGGGTGATCGGGGACGCGATCGTGACGACGTGAACCCGGACGGCCGGTTTCCCCGGCGAGCACGCCGCGACTTGCCGCAACTCCCCGACGGTCCGGATCTCGATGAGGGACGACCGGTGATTCCCGACCGGGCCCGCGACGGCGATCAACCTGACGACCGCGGCCGACCCGATCGCACACCTCGCGGCGACGATCAGGCGCGAGAGCGCGATCCGCGGCGGGGAAATGATCGCGGCGCTGCCGAGGATCGAGGCCGTCGCGATTCCGACCGATCGAGTGAGCGGGATTCTTCGGATCGTGGAAGAACGAAACGCGGCGCGCCGCAACGGGACGTCGATCGCGGTGCGGATCGGTCTGACAGAAATGTCAGGGAGCAACCTGACCCGGGCCGTTCCGATCGAGGGCGCACTGATCGAGAGAAACCGAAGTCAGATCGCCCGGACCGCGGGAAGCCGAAGAGCAAAGACAAGGGAAAGGACTGAGCCGACAGTTTGTCAGATCAAGCGCCGGGGCAACTCATGTGATGACGGCTCGGGGCTTGGGGAAGGTGGAAGACAATCGTCATGAAATGCCGCAACATCACCGTCGCATTGGCAATCCTGGCGCTCGCAGTGACTGTGGGCGCCGCGCAACAGCAAGAGGAGCAGGACGCCGAGCCGACCAGGAGCGATCCCCGCACTTTCATGCCGATCGTGATGGAAGAAGATTTCCAGACGGTGATGGAGCGGGACAGCGAGCAGAAGGAGGAATTTCAGCAACGTCAGCAGTCGCTTCTGGAAGCCCGCTACGATCTGAGTGACAACCCCTCGGACGTCAAGATGTCGGCCGGCCGCAAGGCGGTGCAGCAGGGCGTGCGCGTGCGTCTGCCGGAGGGAGTGACGTGGGATGAATTGGCAGAGATGTCCCCGGCGGAGATCAAGGAGCAACATGTGTTTCCGATGGGTCTTCGCCCATTGCCGCACTCGAAACACGAGACCGGCGGCATGGTGTTCCCCGACGATCAGATCAAGGCCATCCGGGAGGCGGAGCACCGCGACCTCGAGCGATTCGACACGAACTTTGACCTGCCGAAGCATTTGACGCCCGAGTTTCCGCCGCCCATCTTTCTCACGACGCGGCCCGATCTGGGGGACGTGTCGCAAGGCAAGGTTCTGACGATCAAGAACTATTTCGACCTCATGCAGGGCAAGCTGACGCCCGTACAGATGGACGGGTTGCGGCTGCTGTTGACGCCGTTCCCGCAACAGCAGTTCAACCAGACCGGCGATCGCAAGGTGAAGGAGGCGCAACTCGGCGTCACCTGCCTGGACTGCCACGTGAACGGCCACACCAACGCGACGTTTCATCTCAATCCCGACACGCGGCCGCAGTCGCATCGCTTCCGCATCGACACCGTCAGTCTGCGGGGCCTGTTCAACCAGCAGATCCATGGTTCCAAGCGGTCCTTGCGATCGGTGGAAGACTTCACCGAATTCGAGCAGCGGACCGCTTACTTCGACGGCGATCACGTCACCGCGGCGAAGAAGGGCGTGAACCTGCCCGACCGCACGAGCCAGGTGGCGTTTATGGCCCAAATGCAGAATCTGTTCGACTTCCCGCCCGCGCCGAAACTGGATGAGTTCGGCCGCTTGATCCCGGAGGAGGCGAGCGAGCAGGAGCTGAAAGGCGAGGAACTTTTCTTCGGCAAGGCGCGGTGTGCGGAGTGTCATCCGGCGCCGTTCTATCTCGACAATCTGATGCACGACCTGCACCTCGAGCGGTTCTATGAACCCGAAATGATCAACGGCCAGGAGAACATCGCGGACGGTCCGATCAAGACGTTCACACTGCGCGGGATCAAAGACTCTCCGCCCTACTGGCACGACGGCCGGCTGATGACGCTGGAAGACACCGTGGAGATGTTCAACATCGTCTTACAGTTGAAGCTGGACGATGAGGAAAAGCAGGCGCTGGTTGCGTTCATGCGGTGCCTGTAGTGCCTTCGCTTCGACGAAGAACGCGAGAAGCATCAGCGGGGAAGATCGGTCACCTGGAAGCAGACCTGCTACAACTTCTTCGCACAAACCCTGGAGAGACGTGATGCCTCAGCAAGCATGGACCGACAAGCAGGAGCGGCAATACCAGCACATCAAGGAGAGCGAACTGGAGCGAGGCCGCTCGGAGGAGAAAGCCGAGGAAATCGCCGCCCGTACGGTGAACAAGCAGCGGCGCGAAGCCGGCGAGACGCAGAACACCACGACGCAAGGGACGGGAAATCCGAATACGGCGCTGGAGGAGCGGTCGAAGCAGGAACTCCTCAACCGGGCTCAAGAGCTGAACATCGACGGTCGCAGCAAGATGTCGAAAAACGAACTGATCGAGGCGATCCGCGACCGGCAGAGTTGATTGTGTTGAGCGGCTGGTGGACTGAAACGGACGTCGTGGAATCGCGGCCGCTTCAGGATGATGTCGACCGAAGCTTCCTTCGCTTCGCTCAGTCCAGCCCCGGCCACCCGGTTGAGATGTGTACAACTGACAAGGCTTGGCGATCGTTGAGCGGGTGATGGGAATGCGCGCGTTCCCAAACGGAACGGCTTGTTGATTTACTTTTTCGGGTCTGTGTCTGGGATGCGTTTCCCCCTTTCCCCCGCTGGCTCTTTGCGTAGAGCGAGCGCGGGGCGGGAGGCGGGGCGGGTTGCTGAGGGTTAGGGGGGA
>QQVO01000002.1 GCA_003388505.1 Planctomycetota bacterium | reverse complement strand
GAAAAAACGGCGGAATTCCCCGAGAAACGGCTCAACCCCGCCTTCGTCTCGGCTGGGTGTTCATGCCGTCACGGGAGCAGACAACATGAAAAACGAACCCCCCTGTTACAACATCGGTTGTCACGCCCTGTCGCGGCTTCGCCGCTCCGTTTCCATTCGCTTCCGGTTGGGTTACAGGCGAGACCCGTACTCGGCTACGAACGGGATGAATCTTCGTGTGGTGCGCGAATTTCGTGGGCAGCAGATTCCACGTCGTGGACATCCGACTCGGCGGCGCGAGTCGGCTACGTTTGTTGCGGGCGTGACGCCGGGGATTTCTTCGCTTCGTTCAGTCCAGTCCCGGCCATCCAGTTTCTAAGGGGATGCTGCTACTGTGCCGGGGTGCGGGCGATATCGGGCAGCGTGGGGATTGACGAGGGTGGCGGCTCCGTCCAAATGCCGGCCACGCGGTTCATGACAGCTTCGGCCAGCGCGGCGGCGTATCGGTCGTGCCCGACGACATTCAGACGGGCGATCCCGGCTTCGCCGGGATCATCGCCAGTGGAGGGAGTGAGGAGCGAAGCCGCGTCAACATGAGTGAGGCTCTGTTCCTGGCTGTAATCGGCAAGACTCCAGGTTGTCTTGCCGAACGGATCACGAGCGGAAGAGATGATGAACTCTGCATAGGCGCCGGCCGCGACGTCTCGGACAAGCAACACCGGGGCGAGCGTCTGTGCGATCCGGGCTGCCTCGGGCTGCGAGCTGTCTGCCCGGTCGGCGACCGGGCTGGACCGCCCCGCTTTTCCGGCGGTCTCTTCCTGCCAGAGCCGGATGCCGTGCTCCCGCAGCCAGTCAAGGACCGCGAATTCGTCGCTGAGACGTGCGAGAGAGGAGTCGTGCGGTTTCCCGGCGGCGGGGTGAACAGCCGCCAGCGGTCGTCCGTCGGCGTCCATCCAGGTGAAGGGGCGAATTGCGAGATCGTCCTGTACGTCGGTCGGATCGATGTGCAGCAGGACGACGTCGGGCTGCAAACCGATCAGCCGCTGTTTGAGCAGCAGGTAAGAACTCAGCGGACAACCATGTGGGAGCCCGGCGTTGACGACCTCAACGCGGAGTTGAGTCCTCGCCTGCAGATACTCTTCGAGCCGTTCGCAGTATGTCTGCTCGGCGGGAAGGGCGGCCGCCAGGGTGGTTTCGTCGCCCAGGCAGATCACGCGGAAGACTCCGCCCGGTTTGGGAACGGTCACTTCGGGGCCGCGGAGTCCGAACGAATTGGTTTCCAGAATGAATTCTTCGCCGTCGTCGGCGGTGACCAGGAACTTCGACAACGGAGCAAGCTGTTGAAACGTCTGATCGCTGGGGGCGACGTACGCGGCTTGAGCGGAGTGGCTGCGGAGGTCTGCCGTGGTCAGATGACGCTGCACGCGCTGCGCACGGAGAGTGACCTCAGCGGCGCAAAGTCCGGCGATGAGGACGAGCACCGCGTAGAGCAACTGCTTCAACGCGCCAACGATCGACCGCAGCATTTTCCCGAGTGGTCCGGTCGGTTGTGCCTCAACGAGGCTGGATTGTCGGGTTTCTCGAACTGGCCCGCACGCTCGTTGGCGTGCTCCCTGCACGGTTTCCGGGCGTCATTCCAGCTTCGATGATCCACTAGTCCGAGGAAATGGAGCGGCGGATAGTATGCAAGCTGGGGAAACTGAACAATATGAGTTTGGTGCACCCCCCGAAGGCGGAAGATGAGCGAACGAAGTGCCGTGTGACGCTCGCGTTTGACGCAAAGTCGCGAAGATGCAAAGGGCCGCAGAGGAGATGTGAGGTGACGTGGCGAAGATGGACTGACAGTACCGACTTGGGATGGTGCTGCGGCGTGGTCGCGTTGTCGTTGAAGTGCGTTCACCCATTACGCGGTGAGTTCCTGCAGTGCTTCGATCAGCAGGTCGACGTCCTGCGGGCGGTTGTAGAGGTGACAGGAGACGCGGAGGCAGAGCGTCTCCCGCCATTCGAACAGCGGGGTCTCGATTCGATGCGGATCCCACAAGGCGACCTGCAGGGGGTGCGGCTTGCCGGGCCAGGAGTCGGAGCGGGGCACGTTCGGGAGAGAGATGGTCACCATCGAGGCGTACCACGCCGGATCGTCGGGAGTCAGAGGGAGACCGCCTGTCGCCTCGCTGACGCGCCGCCGCGCATAGCGTGCGAGCGCGTGCGTCTGCCGGCGGAATCGGTCGAGTCCCACCTCTTCCAGAAAGCTGATCGCCTCGGCGATCGCGAGATAGCCGGTGGGATCGAAGGTTCCCGGCCAGTGGAACTCATCTTTCCAGGAGGCGTCCTGTCCGGAAAGGCTGCTGCCCCAACTGGTGACGGCCGGTTCGAGGCCCTGCTGCCGCCGCGGATGGACGTAAAGAAAACCGGCGCCGAACGGCGCGCTGAGCCACTTGTGACAACTGGCGGTGTAGAAGTCGCAACCGATCTCGTCGAGGCGGAAGGGGATCATGGCGAGGGCGTGCGGACCGTCGACGCAGACCGGAATGCCGCGCTGGTGCGCGCGGCGGCAGACCTCCTCAATCGGCAGGATGACCGCAGGTTGCGATGAAACGTGGCTGACGACGATCAGACGCGTCCGGTCGGTCACCGATTCGAACAAAGCGTCGACGAGTTCGTCCTGCGTCGTCAACGGTCTCGGCAACTCGGCGGTGACGACTTTCGCTCCGGACCGGAGGCAGGCCTGATTCCAGATGCGGACCACTGCGCCGTATTCGTGGTCGGTCAGCAGCACTTCGTCGCCGGCAGCGAGGGGGACGTTTCTCTCGACGATGTTCATGCCGGATGTGGAGTTCGGCACGAAGATCAGATCGTTCGCGGCGCAGCCCACGAACTCCGCGAGGCTCTGGGCGGCCTGGTCGAGCAGTTGTTCCAGGCGGCGAACATAGAAGTCCATCGGCTGCCGCTCGAGTTCTTCGATCCAATGCTGACGCGCCTCAATAACGCGGCGCGGCGACGGTCCGAACGAACCGTGGTTGAGATAGGTGACCTGATCCGCCAGCGACCAGGCGTCCGCGAATTCGTCGAAGTCGAATTCCGCGAGTTCGGCGTCGAAATCCGGCATGGGAATAGAGGCTTGGATTGCGTCTGGGAACCGGCGCGGCAGAATAGTGCCCTGTCAGGGCCGTTCTTGGGGGGTCGGCTGGACTGCAGATCCGCACGAAACGCTGCGAGATTCGTGCTCCCCTGAAAACCCCTCAACCCCAGAATCTGAATTGACGGACCATTCGGTCGACCATTCGTCACCGGTCGCCGAGGCTCGAATCTAGCAGCGCGTTGTGAAGACTGACACTCAACAGCGACAGAGACAGCCGGAACTGGTTGGCCGAATCGGCGGGGCGGCGGCGATCGTTCTGGCCGGACTGGTGCTGATCAGTCCGATCCGCGGCATGCCGGCCGAAGCGCAACGTCTGGCGGCGCTGACGGTGATGATGGTGGTGCTGTGGGTCACTCAGGCGCTGCCGATCCCGGTGACGAGTCTGCTCCCGCTGGCGCTTTATCCCTTGCTGGGCATCCGGCCGATTTCCGACGTCAGCCGGTCGTATCTCGACCCGAGCGTGTTTCTGTTCATGGGCGGGTTCATGATCGCAATCGGCATCGAGAAGTGGGACCTGCATCGCCGGATGGCGCTGCAGATTGTGGGGGCGTTGGGGTTCGGTCCGAGGCGGGTGGTGTTCGGTTTCATGGCGGCGACGGCGTTTCTCTCGATGTGGATCAGCAATACGGCGTCGACCATGCTGATGCTGCCGATCGGCCTCGCGTTGCTCTCGGCCATTGCGGGGGAACTGGGATTGAGCGACGAGACGATTCTGTCCGCGGACGCCAATCCCGGTCTGCCGCGGTTGAACCGAGGTCTGTTGCTGGGCATCGCCTACGGGGCGAGCATCGGCGGGCTTTCGACGCCGATCGGGACGCCGACGAACATCGCGTTTCTGCGATTCTGGAACGAGAACACGCTGTTCGAGGGGGCGCCCGAAACGGCGACGGCCGAGTGGATGTCGGTGTTTCTGCCGTTGAGCATCGGGATGCTGCTGGTGACGGGCGTGTTGCTCACCTGGCGGATGCCGCCTCTGCCGGGGACGCAGCAACTGGGGCGTCAGTTCTTCCGCAGCCGGTTGAAAGAACTCGGTGCGCCGAGCCGTCAGGAGGTTGCGATGTTCTGCATTTTTCTCGCGACGGCCGCGCTGTGGGTGCTGCGGAAGCCGTTGACTGTCGGAGAGACAACGGTCCTCCCCGGCTGGGGTCCGCCGCTGACGACGTGGCTGACCGATTCGCTCGGAGTCTCCGAGGAGGTCGCGGCGGGAGCGGCGCATGACGCCGTCGTGGCGATGTCGATGGCGATCCTGATGTTCTGTCTTCCGGCGGGGCGCGATGCGTCGGGGAGTCCTCGGCGGCTGATGGACTGGGAGACGGTGGAACGGCGGATGCCGTGGGGGATGCTGCTGTTGATCGGCGGGGGGTTTGCGGTGGCGGAGGCGTTCGATTCGACCGGTCTGTCGCGGTGGGTCGGCGCGTGGTTTCAGGAGAGTTTCCGCAATGCGGGGGTGCTGTGGCTGATTGTCGGAATCTGCCTGCTTTCGACATTCCTGACCGAACTGACGACGAACGTGGTGCTGGTGAACACACTGCTGCCGATTCTGGCGGCGGCCGCGATCAGTCTGCGGATCGATCCGCGGCTGCTGCTGATCCCGGCGACGGTTTCGGCCAGTTGCGCCTTCATGCTGCCGATTGCAACGCCGCCCAACGTGATCGTCTTCAGCACCGGGCGATTGACGATGCGGGACATGATGAAGATCGGCCTGATCCTCAACCTGATCGGCGTCGTGCTGGTTACGGCCGCGACGTTCACGCTGCTCGTTCCGGGTTTCGACATCTCACTCGACGCACCGCCGGATTGGCTGCCGCCGGCTGAGGGGCTATAGCGCTTTGCAAGTCAGTGTTGGCGATGTGTCTCGCGGATTCTCGTCCGCGACAGTCCAAACACCGCTCGACGCGGACACATGGTAGAGCAATTTGCTCTACCGGAGTGAGGGCAGGTCGTCGAGCAGTGACGATGTGGCGTGCAGTTCGGCCGTGAGGCCTTCCACGAGCGGGGCGCGCTCTCCGCCGGGAAGGACTTCCCAGGTGTAGGTTTCGACCTCCAGGTGCGGCGCGTACTCGAGCGCCTGCACGGCGGCGAGGGCGCGCCGGAGATCGGGGCGGGTCGTGCCGAGCGGACCGAGGCTCTCGGCGTTGACCGGGACATGGAAGTGGATTCGCCATTCTTCGCAAGCCGCGAACGGAGGCGGCGGATCAGCGCAGAGCGAATCGGCGAGGTCAGTCTCGTGAATCACTGACCCATCGGGGGTGCGGCCGAACGTCTGATGGAGATAGCGGGGTTCGACGTAGCGGGCCAGTGCGGTCCGCCCCGCGACGTTTTCGACGGGACGCTCCAGACGCACGGCGCAGGTGATGTGGACCTTGTTGATGCGAATGTCCGCGTCGCGGAGATCCTGGATTGAGGCGGCGACGTCTTCGAACTCAACCGACTGGTGGCAGACGTCGTAACAGACGCCGATGTGCCGCCTGGTTGCACCGAGCAGGTTGGCGGCGGCTGCGCGATCGTAGAGCGTCTTGAAGAAGGCGATGGTCTCGGGGGTCGTCTCCAGAACGCAGAGCGGTTCGGGTTCGATCGCCAGCCGGATGACGCGGCCGGTCTCGTCGTGCAGATCGTCCAACCGGCGGACGAGTTCCAGCAACCGGTCGATGCACTGTTCCGGGAACTCTGCGGACCGGGCAAGTTCCTTGAATCCGAGCGGGACGGTGGAGATGGATCCTTCCGTGCCGTCGGGAAGCAGGCTGGAAAGCACCCGGGCACAGGTAGTTGTGTAATTGAGGCGTTCTGGCGTCGTCCAATCGGGGATGTAGACGTTTTCCTTGACCCGCTCGCTGTGAAAGTCGCCGTAGGGGAATGCGTTGAGCGTGTAACAGCAGAGGTCGTGTTCCGCGAGCGTGCGGGCGAGGTGGTCGATTCCCTGCGGAGCGTGGGACAGTTCTTGAATGACCGGTTGCGCCAACCAGAGTCCCGCAGCCAGCGGTCGGCCGAACTGACGCCGAACGGGAGCGGTGTATTCGGCGAGACCGTTGGTGACTTCCTGCAACGACCGCCCCGGATGGACGTTGGTGCAGTAACTGAGTGGGAGCGTGCTGAGCGACATGACGTTCGGTACGGAAAGCGAAGTGAGAGGTCGTGTTCGACGTGGCCGAATCTGACTTCCCCATCGTAGGTGGTTGGAGATACGACAACCACCGGTGCCCTGCCAGGGCGGGCGCCCGCGCGGATTCCGGCAGAGGATTCCGACAGGCGGCTGTGGAACTCTTTCAGAGTTCATGCGACAACGTCGTTCACCGCAACCCAGGGTGGCGCGGCTGCGCCGCTGACCCTGGGCTCTGATTGTCGTACGCCTTCAGCGTACTGACTGCACTACCAGGAATGGATGCTTTCGCGGTCTGGTTGTGTTCCGACCGTTGCGTCGACATGATTAGCAGCCTGCGGATCGTTCGCATGCGGGCCGGGCGTCGCGACTCGGCGTCGAGTGACGTTTACAGTTGAGCATTTGATGAAAACGGCGTGTCGGTCGCGCCATAGAGTGTTTGCGGAGAGTTCTGATGACGCGCATGATTCTGACTCTGGTGACAGTTGCCCTGGTCGCTTTTCCCCACGGCGTCGCAGCGGACGACGGGGAGCGGACGGGCGATACCGTTGCACTCGATGCGGTCACCCTGGCGGGCTGCCTGAACGTGCTGCGGGAAGGAATGAACGGCGAGGACTTCTGGCCGGCGATCCATGCGGCGGAAGGGCTGACGGCGGCGGGCTATGGGAAGGAAGTGCGGGAGACTCTGCTCCCCCGACTGGATGCAGAGACGGACGATCAGCGCCGCTGCGGATTGGCGCGGGAACTGGTGCGGGCCGGAGACCGTCGTCACGCGAACGTGATGCTCGAGATTCTGGCGGGTGAGGATGAGTACGGTCACGTCCACGCGGCGGAGAGCCTGTACAAGGTGTGGGAGATCGGCGACGGAACGGCGCTGCGCGGCGCATTCGCACAGACGGAAAACGTGCCGCTGCGGCTGATGTCGGCGGCGGCGCTGGCGCGTTCGGGAAATCCGGAGGCGCTCAAGTTTCTGAGAGAGGCGCTCGGGCATGATGATCCGGAGGTCGGCCGGATCGCCGCCTGGGTCTTAGCGCGGGTGGGAGACGAAACGGACATCCCGGCGCTTTCCGACGGCGCCGCAGAGGCGGAAGACGACCTCGTGCGGGCGTTCTATCAGCATGCGCTCGCCGCGCTGGGCGACGAAGCCGGCAGGGAAGCGCTCGTGGCGAATCTGTCTGATGAAGATCCGGCCGTGCGGACGTATGCGGCGGAGTTCGCCGTCGATGCCCGGGCGACTTCGGCGGGCGCACAGCTCAAGACGATGCTGAACGACGAGCATCCCGACGCCCGCTATCGGGCCGCTCACGCGCTGATTGCGCTGTCGCAGCCGGCGACGCCCGATCCGCTGACCGATTTCTCCGCCCTGGTCTACGAGGCGACCGAAGAAAATCCCCGCTATACGGAAGGATCGGTGGTCGACCTGAACGATGGTTCGCTGCTGTACGCGACGACGGAGTTTTCCGGAAGCGGCAGCGATTTCGCGCGGGCGCACATCGTTGCCCGCCGGTCGCAGGATGGCGGGCGCACGTGGAGTGAGCCGCGGATTCTGCAGGAGAACACGGGCGACCTGAACGTGATGAGCGCCACGCTGCGGAGGCTGAGGGCTCCCGCCGAGCCGGGCGAAATTGGGTTCTTCTACCTGCAGAAGGACGGCTTCAACGACCTCAATCTGTACGTCCGTTTCTCGGACGACGAAGCGGAGACGTTCGGCGAGCCGGTGCTGGTCACGGCCGATCCGGGGTATCACGTGGTCAACAACGACCGGGTCACGCAGCTTTCCAGCGGGCGGTTGGTCGTCCCGGCCGCCTCGACGGAGGACGTGCGTTCCGTCAACCATTTCGTCAGCCACTGCTATCTGTCCGACGACGGAGGCCGGACCTGGCGAAACGGGAAGGGCGCGGTCGACATGCCTCGCCGCGGTGCGATGGAACCGGAAGTCATCGAACTGACCGACGGCCGGCTGATGATGATCCTCCGCAATCAACTCGGTTACGTCGCCGCTGCGTATTCGGAGGATGAAGGCGACACCTGGAGCGAGGCGGAGTCGCTCGGAGTCACCGCCCCGGAAGCGCCTGCGACGATCCGCCGCATTCCGGCGACCGGCGATCTGTTGCTTGTCTGGAACAACACGTATACCGAAGGAGCGGGACACGGGGGCCGGCGGACGCCCTTGACGGCCGCGGTTTCCAGCGATGAAGGAGAGTCGTGGACGCACGTCAAGAACCTGGAATCCGATCCCGACCACACCTATTCATACACCAGCATTCTGTTCTTCCGCGGACGGGCTCTGTTGACGTATTGGATCAGCGGTCCGGGGGAGGGACGGTATTCATCTCAGTTTCGATCGGTTCCGGTGAGTTGGTTTTACGCTGAGGAATAGCGCGATCGGCTCGGCAGGAGCCTCGCCCTCCCTGATTGGCTCCATTCCCTAATCGGCGCCTTTCCCGATTGGTCCTGATCCAGACATTCAACCTGAGGAAACACCTGTGAGACGCAGCCGTACTCTGGCGAGAATCCGCAACAACGAGGTTGTCCGCATGTGCTGTGTGGGACACTTCATTCCGGCCTACATCAAGCACGCCTCCCTGGCCGGATACGACTGCATCTGGCTCGACATGGAGCACCGTTGCTTTGACGACCGGCAGATCCAGACGCTGCTGGCGTTCTGCCATCTGTTCGACATCGATTGCATGGTCCGCCCGTCAACTCGGGAGCGGGGACGGCTTTATCGATACCTGGAGGACGGCGCGGCCGGGTTGATGATTCCCCACGTCTCCACGCCGGAAGCGGCGCAGGAACTGGTCGAAGCGGTCAAGTTCCCGCCGATCGGCAACCGGGGTCTCGACGGGGCCGGGCTCGATTCGAATTTCTTTCACGATCCGGTTGATGAATACGTCGACTTCGCGAACCGGGAGACGTTTCTGGTCGTGCAGATCGAGACGCCGGAGGCGATCGAGCACGTGGACGAGATTGCCGGCACGCCGGGCGTGGATGGGCTGTTCATCGGTCCCGGCGACCTGGGGCTGAGACTGCGGCGCGAGAACCGGGCTGCCGACATGGATGACTGTGTGCGGTGCGTCTCCGAAGCGGCGGAGCGGCATGGAAAAGCGTGGGGGCTGCCGGTCTCGTCGCGAGAACAGATGGAGCGTTTTTCCGGGAGCGGGGCGCAGTTGCTCAATCGCGTCGGTGAGTTCCATGCCATCATGCAGACTCTCAACCAGGGAATCGCCGACTTCGAGAACCTGAAGGTCGGAGGCGCTCACGCATGACGCTGGAAGGGAAGGTGGCGCTGGTGACGGGCGGCGGGCGCGGCATCGGGAAAGGCTGCGCCTTGGAACTGGCGAAGGCGGGGGCGACGCTGATCGTCAACGACCGCCCCGGCAGCCCCGACCTGGAAGCGACGGTGCGGGAGATTGCTGAACTGGGCGGGATGTGCACCGGCATTGAAGGAGACGTCTTTCACCGCGAGGGATGCGAAGCGGTCGCCGCCGAAGCGTGGGAGCGGTACGGCGGCATCGACCTGTTTGTCAGCAATCCGGCGTTTTCGCGGCGGTCCGCCTTTCTGGAGTTCGATCCCCAGGTTTTTGAGCAGGTGATTCAGGGGACGTTGATCGGCGGATTTCACATGAGTCAGTTGATCGCACGGCGGATGGTGGAACGCGGCAACGGCGGCAAGATCGTGTTTATCTCCAGCGTGCAGGCCGAGATACCGGCCTCCGGCAGCACGGCCTACAACGGCGCAAAAGCAGGCCTGAACCACATGGCGCGGACCATCGCCGCCGAACTGGCCGCGCATCGCATCAACGTCAACGTCATCGAACCGGGCTGGATCGAGACTCCCGGTGAACACCAGTCGTTCTGGGAGGACCGCATCCGCGAGGAAGAGTCGAAGCTGCCCTGGGGCCGGATCGGGACGCCGAGCGATATCGGACAGGCTGCCATGTTTCTCTGCTCCGAGGCGGCCGACTACATCACCGGGAGCATTCTGGCCGTTGACGGCGGCTACCGTCTGAAAGACTGCCTGCCGGAGACAGCGATTCTGCCGAAGGATCGGTAGGGCCGGCTGTGCCGGCCGGGAATGGCGGGGCGATCCCCCTCGGCCGGCACAGCCGGCCCTACTCCAGAACGTGCACCTGTTCACAACTCCAGCGGAAACGGCGTCAGCAGTTCCACGCCGCCCGAAGTGACCTGGTAGTTCTGCTCCAGGCGGATGCCGGCTTTGAGTTCGGGCCAGTAGAGGCCCGGCTCGGCGGTGAAGACGTCCCCTTCTTCGAATGAGTCGTCCCAGTTGGGATTGAGGTGCGGCGCTTCGTGCGGGAAGAGTCCCACGCCGTGTCCCAGATGATGGAAGAATGCATCCGGACGGACGGCATCGAGCGTTTCTTTCGCCTGCCGGTAAAGGTTGGCGCAGCGTGTGCCGGGCTTCACCGTTTCTTCCACCAACGTGAGGACGCCGACGATTGCCTCCCACGCCTGCTGCTGCTCGTCGGTGGGTGACCCGCCGACGCAGATGGTGCGGCAGTTGTCGGCGTAGTAGCCGCGATAGGAGGGACCAAGGTCGAGGACGAACAGTTCCCCCGCTGCCGCGGGACGGTCGCGCGGGGGGCCGCCGGGGGAACCGCACTGGTAGTCGTTGCCGAGCGGATGGGTCAACGGTTCGCCGGCGACTGTGACGGCGGCATCGTGCAGGCGGTTGAAGACTTCGAGTTCGGTGATCCCCGGTTCGATGATGTCCCGCGCGGTCTGGTACATCGCGGCGGTGCATTCGATGGCGCGGCGCATGAGGGCCATTTCATCCGAGTCCTTGCGGCGGCGGAGCCTCCACAAGAGAGGTTCGACGTCGCGTGTCCGGTCTGCCGGGAGCCCGGCATGGGCTGGTGCGGTCGATACCTCGATGCCGATTCGACCGGAGAGCGATCCCGTTGAGGCGAGCAGCGCCTCGAGCGCGGCCTGGGATTGCTCCTGCCGTAGCGTGCAGCACCACTGCGATTCGAATGTGGTGATTTCATCCGCGGCGACGTTATCCGGCTGGGCGTTCGGGGCGGAAAGCGTGCAGTGTCGATCGGCGGTGAGGAAGACGGCCGCACCCATCAGGCGATGCGGGCGGAAACCGGTGAGCCACTGGACGTTCTCGGGCTGCTGGAGCAGCGCGGAGTCGAGGTCGAGTTGCTGCATCGCGGAGACCAGCCGCTGCTGACGGCTGCGGCAGAGTTGGGGATTGAGGTCGAGGTGTTCAGGCGAGTTTTCCATGTCGTTCGTTCCAATTCAAAGAGGCGTGGTGACCCGCTCTTTGCTGGTTGGTCTCGATACCGTCCTGTCTCAATGCCTCAGGCTGCCTTGAGGTGCGCCCGACGCCAGTTCAAACCGCTGCTCGTAGTCCGGGTGGTTGGTTCCCATCAGGCGGTCCCAGACGTTGAAGTAGAGGCCGTAGTTGGAGCGGAACTTCTCGTGGTGCATCGCGTGGTGCGTGACGGAGTTGAGCAGCAGCCCGGCCCGGCTCTTGAGGAACCAGTGCGGGTAGATCTCGTAGCCGCAATGACCGAAAACGTTGAACGCGATCTGCCAGACCATGAACAGGCCGAACGCCGCGGGGTGCACGGGCATCGTGAAAACGATCAGCGGTCCGATCCCGGCCTGGACGAAGGCTTCCGCTGTGCTGAAGGCATAGGCGGCCCACGGCGTGGGACTCATTGAGAGGTGATGTGCGTGATGCATTGCGCGGTACAGCCGGGGGTGATGCATCAACCGGTGCGTCCAGTAGAAGTAGGCGTCGTGCACGACAATCATCACGACGATGCTGAGGACGAACCATCCCCAGCCGTAGTCGTCGATGCTCACATAGAGCCGGGTCCATCCGGAGCAGGCGGCATAGACGACCGCGCCCGTCACCACGCCGAAGACGATGATGCTGCGGAGCGAAAATAGCAGTTCACGGCCGACCTGCCGCCGCGTCGGCTCCTGCCGTGAGATTCGCCGATGCCGGAACCGTGCGCGGAAGACGAGAGAAAAGAACAACCAGACTCCGCACGCCAGCAGCGCGTACCAGAACAACTGGTTCAGCGATCCGCCGAGCAGGCCGCCGAGGGCGCGGATGAGTTTTTCATGGGCGGGCATGGCGCACACCGAGTCCCGCGTCGCAAAGGGCTGGTCCGTTTTACTACAGGCAACCCGTGACAAACCGGGCGCGAAACCGCATGATGCCAGTGTACACGGTTCACCCACGTCAGCAGGAGGGCTTCGCTGTGCAATCTCATCGGCCGCTGATGACAATCCATTTGTTCGTGCTGGGTGCCATTGCTTCCGTCCTGCCGGCGATCTGCTCCGCACAAGCACCGGCTCCTGCACAAGAGACCGACGAGGATGGCGCTGTGGAGATCTTCGACGGGGAAACGCTCGACGGCTGGCATGCAGTGCCGGAGGGGACGGACGACGACTGGAGCGTTGAAGACGGGGTGATCGTCGGCATCGGCAGTGCCGACCGGAATGCCTATCTGGTGTGGAAAGAAGACGACCTGACCGACTTTGAACTGACGCTGAAGTACCGGTTGCCGGGCGAGGGAAATACCGGCGTAGAGATTCGGGCGCAGCCGGATGAGAGCGGGAAGCGGCCGTTCGAGGGATACCACGCCGACCTGGGGCACATCGGCATCGGACCGCGGATTCTCGGGGCGTGGGACTTTCACTTCGCCACGCGCACCGAGTACCCCTGTCCGCGTGGGACGAGGCTGGTGATCGATGAAGAGGGCAAGACGAAGTCGACCATGATCGAGGACGCAATCACGCTGGATGACATCAACGACCGCGACTGGAACGACGTGCGGATCGTCGCTGAAGGGAACCGGTTTCAATTCTTCATCAACGGGAAACCGGCTTCGGAGTTCACTGACAACGCGAAAGAAGGCCGGCTCGACGACGGTACGATCGGCCTGCAACTCCACAATGAGGGGATGCGGGTCGAATTCAAGGACGTGCGGTTGAAGCGGCTGTCGAACTCCGCCGAATGACAAGCGTATCAAACGGCGGCGCGTTGCGGGATCGGTGTCGAGCCGTCATATTGGCGGGCGCTGATCCATCCCATGATTGAGGACACTCATGCTGCGCTCGACCGACCGTCGCGACTTTCTTAGACACTCCGCATTCCTCGGGGCCGGCCTGTTCGCCGGGAATTCTCTGCTCGCACAGGAATCGGACTCGCCCAACGAGAAGCTCGATATCGGGATCATCGGGCCGGGCGGTCGCGGCGCGGGGAACCTGGCGGGAGTCTCCAGCCAGAACATCGTCGCCATCACGGACGTCGACGACCGGAGGGCGGCACAGGCGTATTCAGAGTATCCCGACGCGGCGAAGTACAAAGACTTCCGCAAGATGCTCGACGACCAGAAGCTGGATGCGGTGGTCGTCTCGACGCCCGACCATACGCACGCCTACTGCAGCGTGACGGCGATGCGAAGAGGTCTGCATTGTTATTGCGAGAAGCCGCTGACGCGGACCGTGTGGGAAGCGCGGCTGGTCTCGCAAACGGCCAAGGAGTACCACGTCGCCACGCAGATGGGGACGCAGATTCACGCCGGGAACAACTACCGGCGGGTGGTGGAGATCATCCGGTCGGGCGCGATCGGTCCGGTGAAGGAGGTGAAAGTCTGGGTCGGCAAGGGCTGGGGCGGGGTGGAGTGGCCAACGGACGGGCAGCCGGTGCCGCCCGAAGTGGACTGGGACACCTGGCTGGGTCCGGCCGCTTACCGGCCGTACAACGACGCTTTCATGCCTGCTCAGTGGCGGCGCTGGTGGGACTTCGGCGGCGGGACGCTGGGCGACATGGGGTGCCATTACATCGATCTGGTGTTCTGGGCGCTCGAACTGCGGCATCCGCTGACTTGTGAGGCCGAAGGACCGCCGCCGCATCCGGAGACAGCCCCCTCCGGTCTCAAAGTGCACTGGGAGTACCCGGCGCGGGGCGATCAGCCGCCGGTGAAACTGACGTGGACCGACGGCGATCGCGCAGAATCGAAGCACGACGGACACGAACTGGGCGGATCAGGCGTGTACTTCATCGGCGACGAGGGGACAATGTTCGCCGACTACGGCTCGTACAAGCTGTTTCCCGAGGAAAAGTTCGCGGACTTCAAACCGCCCGAGCCGACGATTCCCGATTCGATCGGGCACCACAACGAATGGATTCAGGCCTGCAAGACAGGCTCGCCGACGACTTGCAACTTCGACTATTCCGGGGCATTGACCGAAAGCGTGCTGCTGGGCAATGTGGCGTACCGGATCGGGAAGAAGGTCGAATGGGACGCCGTGAACCTCACGGCGACGAACGCCCCGGAAGCGGCCAACATCGTGCGGCAGTTCTCGCGGAAGGGATGGGAGCTGTAGGAAAGCCCACGGGTTGCAACCCGTGGGCTTTGACGTGCGTGGTTTGCGGTTTCGGTCGTGCTACGGTTTTTCGCTCGACTCGTCGTCTTCGACGATCCTCGCGGTCTCGATGTAGTCGAGTTCGGGGAACGACTGTTTCAGGTAGTCGTTGCCCTGCGCGGCGATCTTGCCCTGGCTGGGGCCCTTGCCTCTCGGGGCGCCTTCTCCGTAACCGTCGTACAGGGCGTCGACGACGTCCATCCCTTCTACGACCTCGCCGAACGGAGCGAATCCCTGATCGTCGAGGAAAGAGTTGTCGTCGAAGTTGATGAAGAGTTGCGTAGTGCGGGAATCGGGTCCGGACGTGGCGAACGTGATGCGTCCGCGGGTGTTTGACTTCTGCGGCTTGTCGTCCTTGATCGTCTGTTTGCTCCATTTGGCGTTCACGTCGGGATCGCCGTGCATGCCGAACTGCGCCATGAATCCGTCGATCACGCGGAAGAAGCGGCAGCCGTCGTAGTATTCGGCCTCGACGAGTTCCCTGAATCTCGCGGCGCCGCGCGGCGCCCACTCGGGGTGGACTTCCACGACGAAGTCTCCCTCGGTGGTGGTGAACTTGACCTGAAAGGGCTGCTGGTTGTCGGCGGCGTCGTCCGCTCGCGCGGCAGATGCGGCGACGAAGCCGGCGGCCAGCAGAAGCACGGTGAGAAGTCTACTGTCGCGTCGCATGAGGTCTTCCTTGCTCAGTTGGGGGATTCCGTCGGTTCGGGGGACTCTTCAGCGGGTGTCTCGGCGGTCTCTTCAGCCGGTTCATCCGCCGGGACGGCGTCGATCACTTCGCCGATCGGCGCGAAACCCTGGGCGTCGAGAAACGAGTTGTCGTTGAAGGTAATGAAGAACTGGGTGGTCCTGGAATCGGGGCCCGATGTTGCGAACGTGACTCGCCCGCGCGTGTTGGAGACTTTGACGGGATCGTCGGGAATTGTGTTGTTCTGCCAGCGGGCGTTCACTTCGGGATCGCCGTGCATGCCGACTTGCGCCATGAATCCGTCGACCACTCGGAAGAAGCGACAACCGTCGTAAAACCCTTCCTCGATCAGTTCCCGGAATCGCGCGGCGCCGTGGGGCGCCCATTCCGGGTGGACTTCCACAACGAACTCGCCGGTGGACGTCACGAATTTCGCGTACCAGACGTCGTCTTCGGTCTCGCCCGACTCGGCCACGGAAGCCTCGATGATGTAGTCGAGTCGTGGAAAGCGTTCGTTGAGATAAGCGTTTCCTCGCTCGGCGATCATTCCCTGGCTGGGACCGCGGCCTTGCGGCGCGCCTTCACCGTAGCCGGAGTACAGTGCATCCACCGCCTCCATTCCGTAAAGGTAGGGCTTGTCCTCCGCTTCCGCCGGCGACTCATCCCCGGGCGCGGTCGGCAACGGGGCATCGTCGCTGATGGAGGTTCCGCCGTTGCCGGCGCAGCCGATGAATGTGAGCAGAAAGAGCGGCAGTGTGCCGGCGAGGATCGTGCGCGTCATCGTTCGTCCTAAAGGAACTCGAGGGATGCGAAACGACAAATCGTTGATCGGGGTGCGCTTCAGAAAATGCCGAGTTGGTCGCGGGCGTCGTCGGTCATTCGCTCGGGCGACCAGGGTGGGGTCATCACGAGTTGAATCTTCGCTTCGTCGACGCCCTCAAGCTGTTCGAGCGCCATCTTGGACTGATTGATGATCTGCGGTCCGGCCGGGCAGGCGGGGCTGGTGAGCGTCATGTCGACGCTGACAACGCCCTCTTCCTTCGACACGTCGTAGATGAGGCCGAGATCGACGATGTTGATCATCAACTCGGGGTCGATGACCTGCTTGAGAGCCTCGATGAGTTCAATTTCGTCCGGCTGTTTCGCTTCCGCCGGTGTGGTTTCGTCCGTCATACCATTGACCAGTTCGTTACAGAATACTTCGTGGAAACACACCTCATTCTAGTTGAACCGGCGGGGCGATGCGAACGGCGGGCGCGCTGGGAATCGAGTGGGGCGCGGCGGTAAGATCCACCGTTTCCGCAGAGACATTTTCCATCCCGCTTGAGCAGGACATTTCCATGCAGGCAGCCTTCATCAACGAAACCGGATCTCCGGACGTGTTTCAAATCGGCGATTTGCCGAAGCCTGTGCCGGGAGCGGGCCAGGTGCTGGTCAAGGTCGGGGCCTCGTCGGTCAATCCGATCGACACCTACATCCGCAGCGGGGCCGTGCAGATGCAGTTGCCGTTCCCCTACGTGCCGGGGTGCGATCTGGCGGGGACGGTGGAAGCAGTCGGCGAAGGAGTGACGCGATTTGCGGCCGGAGACCGGGTGTGGGGCAGTAACCAGAGCCTGTTCGGCCGGCAGGGGACGCTGGCGGAGTATGCGGCCGTCGACGAATGCTGGCTCTATCCAACTCCTGAACAGCAGTCGGACGAGCAGGCGGCGGCCGGGGCGCTGGTGGGAATCACGGCGCATCTGGGTCTCTTCCTGCATGCCGGACTCGAGAAAGGCGACCTCGTCTTCGTGAACGGCGGGACGGGGGGAGTCGGCTCGGCGGTGGTTCAGTTCGCGAAGGCGGCGGGAGCCACGGTGATCGCGACGGTCGGCAGCGAGGAGAAGCAGAAGCTCTGCGAGCAACTCGGTGCGGACCTCGTGCTCGATTACCACTCGTCGAGCCTCGACGACGAGATCCGCAAGTTTTCGGAGTCGCACGGCGGGATCGACGTCTGGTGGGAGACGCAGCGCGAGCCGACCTTCGACCGCACGGTCGGCCTGATGAAAAAGCGCGGCCGCATTGTGCTGATGGCCGGCCGGGATGCGCGGCCGGAGTTTCCCGTGGGGCCGTTTTACGTCAACGATCTGCGGCTGGTCGGCTTCGCGATGTTCAATGCGTCGGACGATGAACAAAGGACGTGCGCCGAGCAGATGAATGCGTGGGCTGCGGCCGGGACGTGGAAACCGCTGGTCGGCGAGACATTCCCACTGAGCGAAGCGGCAGCCGCCCACCGGCTGCAGGAGGACAACACGCTTGCCAAGCAGGGGACGCTGACGGGGAAGATTGTGGTCGTGCCGTGAGGGGACATCCGCGGGCTGACGCTGCGCGGCTCGCCGCGCTTTATCCAGTCGGCCACTCGACGGTGAATGTGAGTCCGGCGTCGGGGTTATCGGCGACGCGAATGTTGCCGCCGTGGTTGGTGACGATCCGCCAGGCTTTGGGGAGACCGAATCCGAGGCCGCGGCCGGCTTGTCGACCGCTGTAGAACGGGTCGAAGAGGTGGTCCCGTTCCTCGTCGGAAAGGCCCTTGCCGTTGTCGCGGATTGCGATCACGCCGACGGTGCGGTCGCTGCGAGTTGTTTGTTCAACGCTCACGTCAATCGTCCCCTCGGTGTCGACTGCGTGAATGGCGTTTCTCAGCAGTTCGCTGACGACGACGGCAAGTTGCGTGCGATCGGCCTTGATTGGGACTTCGGGGGCGAACCCGGTCTGCAAGGTGATCTGTTTTTCCGCGAGTTGGTCTGCGAAGCGATCAATCGTAGCTTCGACTTCGTGGGCGAGATCGAAAGTTTCGAGTTGCGGTTGCGGAGGGCGCGCGAAGAGCATCGCGTCGCCGATCATGTCGCGGACGCGGAGCGCCTGGCTGCCGATGGTGGCGAGCAGGCGACGCCGTTCCGGATTCGTCTCGTCTTTCAGCAGCCGCTGCGAGGCGATCAGGATCGAACCGAGGGGGTTGTTGATCTCGTGCCCCGCGCCGGCGGCGAATTCGGCCATCGCCTCGAGTTTGTCGTGGAGCAAGCGGCGATCGTAGTCCCGCATGAGGGTGAGCAGGCGGGCCGTCATGGTCGTCCATTCCGGGAGGTGCGGGAGCAGTTCAACGCCCGGTTGATGCCAGAGCAGCACGCCTCCGATCACGCGGCCGGAATCGGCGAGCGGAATCCAGCGGTCTGCCTCGCGATCACCGGCGATGGAGAGAAGAGCCGTTTGCAGGCCCTCGCCGAGCGCCGCCCCCGGCGCAAGCGGGGTGCCGCGAAGATTGCGAACATTCGACGAGTCGGCACAGGCGGCGAGGCAGTTGCCGTTCTCTGCGTCGACCATCCCCAACACAACCTGGCGGACCTTCAGCCGGTCGCGCCAGACCTCCGCGAGACGACCGAGCGTTTCCTCCACCGGGCGGACCGGCAGGACGGCGGCGAGCAGAGCATCCGCAACACTCAACGGTGCTTCTCCCGTCATGGACGGGACCGGTTCACCCATTGCTGCGCATGCTCCCGTCGCCTTGCGTCGGCCGGCAGACCGGACATGCGCCCGGCCGCCGTCTTCGCCGGCGTCACTTGGCAGGCACCGGCGATTCCATATCGAGCATCTTGCAGATCGAGTCGATCAGCGTCTCCACTTCAAACGGCTTCTGCAGGAAGTCGTTGGCGCCGGCCGCCTTCAGTTCGTCCACCTTGTCCATTTCGACCATGCCGCTGATGCAGATGATTTTCACGTCGTCGAGCGTGGAGTCGCTGCGAATCCGCTGGCAGACCTCCTTGCCGTTGATGTCGGGCAGCATGACGTCGAGCACGATCGCGTCGGGGCGATACTCCTTGACGATCATTCCGGCGTCGAAGCCGTTGTTGGCGACGCGGACTTCGAACCGTCCGTCGGCTTCGAGGGCGTCCTTGATGAGTTCGACGAGTTCGACATCGTCGTCAACGACGACCGCTTTTCGTTTTCCGCTTTCGAGCGCGTCGGTGGGGATGCCGTTGTCCTTCATGAACTTGTACAGGACATCCCGGGGGATGCGGCGGAACCGGGAGCCGGGGACGCGAAATCCCTTGAGCTGGCCGGAATCGAAACAGCGGATGATGGTCTGCTGACTGACCTTACAGATTTTGGCGGCTTCGCCTGTCGTGAAGACGGTTTTCATAGTGCTGGTCTATCCCTCGAACAAGCCCTTGCGAACTAAGGGCCGAGCACTGGAACGTCCCTGGACGAAAACCCAGAGAAAGACACGGCGCTTTGGCTGCGACCCGTACGGGTTCGCTCCTCCATGAACTCCCCTTCCTCAGAGTAGAACTGCAGCAGAACGGGAAGGGACCGCAGGCCAAACGACCGAAACTTGTGGAACTTCCGGTTATGCCGATCTTACCGACGTTCTCACAGGGTCCGATTGTATCCAATCTGCGGAATCGGTCAACAGGGGTTTGTCATGCCCTCTTGCCTGACTCGCCGCGTCGCGCTGTGTGATGTAATCCCACACGATCCATCGCCTTGCGCAGTTTTGGACGGACGATGCTCGACGCTTCCCTTGAGTGACCCACACCCTCCCGGTACGCGGCTGTCGCATCGGTTTTCGCTGCTATGACGCAATTCGCCCCGGTTCCTTGAGATACAGTGCCACCATCGCGATGTCGGCGGGCGTGATCCCGCTGATTCGGCCGGCCTGTCCCAAATCGCGGGGGCGAACCTGCCGAAGCTTCTCCTTCGCCTCAGCACGCAGTTGGGGCACGGCGAGATAGTCAAACGTCTCGGGGATGCGCACCGACTGCATCTTCTCCCGCCGTTCGATGTCCCGCTCCTGCATGCGGATGTATCCGGCGTACTTGACGTCCGTGACGATCTGCCGGGCGGCCCGCTCCGACAATTCGAGTGCGGCCGCTTCCGGGGAGAACCCACACACCTGCGTCCATTCGATTTTCGGCCGCCGCAGCCACTCTTCGAGCGTGTTGCCCTCGTGACGGAGGCGGCGGATGCAATCGGTCGCGCGGGCGATTTCCGCTTCATAGCCGGCAAATTGTGTCCGGCGTGTTTCGCAGGTGAGGCCGATCCGGTTGCCGACGGGGGTCAGCCGCCGATCGGCGTTGTCGTGTCGCAGCAACAGCCGATACTCGGCCCGCGAGGTGAACATCCGGTACGGTTCATCGACCCCGCGGGTGACGAGGTCGTCGATCAACACGCCGAGGTAAGCCTGGCTGCGGTCAAGAATCAGCGGTTCCTCTCCGCGCAGCTTCTGAACGGCGTTCACGCCGGCGATCAGCCCCTGCCCGGCGGCCTCCTCATAGCCGGTGGTTCCGTTGATCTGACCGGCGAAATAGAGCCCGCCGACGAGTTTTGTCTCGAGGGTCGCATGAAGCTGCGTCGGCGGCGCGTAGTCATATTCGACGGCGTAGCCGTAGCGCATGATGTCGGCCTGCTCCAGCCCTCGAATGCCGTGGATCAAACGGTCCTGGACGTCGCGGGGGAGGCTTGTGGAGATGCCGTTGCAGTAGACTTCGTGGGTCTGCCGTCCTTCGGGCTCGAGAAAGATCTGATGGGACGTCCGTTCCGCGAAACGAACCACTTTGTCTTCAATCGAGGGGCAATAGCGGGGCCCGCGAGAATCGATCTGCCCGCTGTACATCGGAGCGCGATGCAGATTCTCTCGGATGACCTCGTGAACGGCGTCGTTGGTTTCCGTCAGCCAGCAACAGAGCTGAGGTTGTGTGATGCGATCCGTGAGGAACGAGAACGGCTGCGGATCGTCGTCGCCCGGCTGCTCATCGAGGACGGAGTAGTCGATGCTTCGTCCGTTCAAACGAGCCGGTGTGCCGGTCTTGAACCGTTCGAGGTTGAAGTGCAGTCGGCGAAGGCAGTCGGACAACGTGCCGGTCGTTCCTTCTCCGGCGCGGCCCCCGGCGGTTTTCGCCTCTCCGGTGTGCATGACGGCCTGCAGAAACGTCCCGGTCGTCACCACAACGGCGGCGGCCCGGTAGACGGCGCCGCCCCGCACCCGGACGCCGGTCACGTGACGGGGGGCGCCGGTCCCGGCGTCTGCGCTGGCCCGGGATTCAACAATCAGGTCTTCAACCAGTTCCTGCCGGAGTGAAAGGTTCTCCTGACCCTCGACCCGGTGCTTCATCGAGAACTGATAGGCTTTCTTGTCGGCCTGGGCGCGGGGCGAGTGCATCGCCGGCCCTTTGCCGCGGTTGAGCATCCGGAACTGGATTCCGGTCTCGTCGATAACGCGGCCCATTTCGCCGCCGAGCGCGTCGATCTCGCGAACAATCTGTCCCTTGGCGACGCCGCCGATGGCCGGGTTGCAACTCATCTGGCCGACGGTGTCGCAGTTCATCGTGAGCAGGGCGGTGCGGGCCCCGAGCCGCGCAGCAGCCAGAGCCGCTTCGGTTCCGGCGTGGCCGGCGCCGATCACGACGACGTCAAAATCAAGCGGGGAGCGGGACATGGAGCCTGCTGGTCCGTCAATCCAGAATCCTGAGGTTGAGTGGTTGTCACGGGAGCACGAATCCCGCAGGGTTTCGTGCGAATCTGCCGTCCACCAATCTCCAGGAAAGCCCTGACAGGGCACTACAGTGGGCGTCAAGACGTCCCATTGTAGCTCCAGCGGCCGCAGCGTCGATGTTGCGCGAGCCACGCAATCTGCCGCCGACCAGCAGGCGTCAGTTGCATCGAGCGAACGACGCGGCCCGCAGCGGCCCGATCAGTTCAAATCGAGATCGTCGCCCGCCTGATGCTGATCCCACTCATTGAAGGCGGCGAACAGGTCAGACGAAACGAACACGGTGTCGCCGTTCCCCACTCGAATGTCGACGTCGATCGCTCCCAGGACTGTGCGAATTTCCCGCACAACAGGCAGCGGTGCAACGAGTGTTCGCTCAGGGAGTTCGTTCGACTCGCAAAGCGAGAGGCGGCCGGCATCGTAAGAAATCATAGGTGCAATCTTTCCTGGGAGTCCTGTTGACTCGGGCGGCCCGTATCTTCGTGGGGAGGGGCGGGGACTTCAATCTTTCTCGGGACGATCTGGAAGTTTTGCCGCATCATCGAGTGGATGGCGCTGATTTCCGAGAGTCTGCCGCGCGCGAAGGTTAGGAAGAATGCGCGGTTGCAGCAAGACAGACTCGATTCTAGAGGTCGCAGCGGCGGTGCGCGATGCGCAGGCCGTGACGCCGTACGTCCCAGTCCTGTCGATTGCAGCAGCCGGATTCGTTCCAGTCACACCGGATAGTGCCCTGTCAGGGCCGTTTCTTGAGGGCCGATTGGACTGCAGATCCGCACGAAACCCTGCGGGATTCGTGCTCCCGTGCGAACCCCTCAACCCGAAGAATCTGAACTGATGGACCACGAGTGAACTTGCACCCGCTCGCGGCACGCCCGGTGGGATGCCTGCGGTCTTTTTCGGCCGGCGCAGGAACCGGTCGCTGACTCTGCCGTCGCTCACTCGTGCAGGGAGCCGGGGAACAGCGTTTCTCCGTGCTGAAACTTGCGGAACACTTCCAGCGCCTCTTTGGGCCGGTCATCTTGATCCGCCAGGCCGGCGTTGGGATACAAGTGCGGCTGAGAGTCCCGGAAATGGCACCAGAAAATTCCGGTCACCGCCGGCTTCGAGGTGAGCAGGCGGATCAGCTCGACCGCAAATTCGGCCTGCCAGGCCGGGCTCCATCCGTCGCGCCCGGACGGCGAATCGACCTCCAAATCGGGATCGGCGAGGGGGTCCGGCTGATCGGACGACGGAATGGCCAACGTGACATGCAGTTGCACACCGAGTTGACTCCAGTAGTCGATCATTCGCGACACACTGAGCAGATTGCGCAGCAGCGTGCCTCGGGGCCGGAAGCCCATCGACATCTCCAGGTTCACTCCCCGCACGCCGATGTTTGAGCGAATCAGCGTATCGACGAATTGAAACGCCGAGAGCCGATGCTGTCCCCGCGCCTGGTATTCGCTGAAGGGCTGATCGACACGAATGAAGAACTGCGATTCGAAATCGGTGCGGGCGGCCGTTTCGAGACTGCGGACGGCGAGGGCCAACCGGTTCTCCTCGCCGAGTCCCAGGGCCACCCCGGTATTGGCCCGGGCCGAGACTTCCCAGATGCGGACGCGACCGGTGTAACGACTGACGGCTGTTTCAATGAAGTCGCAGACGAAGCTCTGGAGATTGATGAAGTCGTCCTGCCACTGGCTGAGCCACTCCGGCATCCCGCGCGGCCCCAAGTCGATCAGCGGACCGGCGCCGAGGATCAATCGCTGCTTGTCACAGTGGTCGACCAGACGATCGAGACCCTCCCAGTCGTAGTCGCCCTCGCGCGGCTCGATGTTCTTCCATTCCACGGGAATCATGGCCGCGTTAAAGACGTCGCCAACGGTCGCGGCGAAGTCGCTGTCCCAGAACGCGCGATCGAGTTTGCACCCCAGCAGTTTCGAGGAGTGCCCCGGGGAATACTTCAACATCGCCTGCCGTTGTTCCACGTAACACTCAACCAGGATGTCCGCCGCGGAAAACGTCCGTGCGATCGCCTCCGTGGCCAGCCGGCCGGACTCGCGAGGATCGTCTTGAGCCGTCGCCGCCTGGCTGAAGAGAAGGAACGCGGCCTTCTCGGCCTCGTGATACTCTGCCGGGGTCGCCATCTGGAGCAATTGCCAGGCGGCGCATTGATCGCGGAGTTGTGCCAGAGCGCCGCGGGCCAGTTCGAGCGTCAGCAGATACGGTTCGTCCCGTTCCCGGAGCGAAGCGGTGGAGACCACCGGTCGTCCCCGTCCGGGGACCGGCCAGGGGACGTGCAGCTTGCCGCTGTCGGAGTGGGGCCGCCGACAGGTCACCACGTTCCCCTCGACATCGATTCGAGTGGGGTAGACGCGCCCGTCCACACCACTCACATATGCGCTGCGAACCTCCGGCCAGTCGTCCAGCGCTTCTTCGGGATAGACGAGGAATCGCATCAACCCCATATCGATTCCCCGATTTCTCCACAGGACGTCCCCCGGCAGAACGCGGGGTGCGAACTTGATCCGACCATCAACTCCCGGAAAGCGGCATTTGAGCCGGCAGGTTGAGCGTGTCCGTCGTTCTTCGGCGCCTCGGAGCCGACTTTGACTCGGCCGGCTGCTCAGCGCCGAATTGCCCGCCTGCAAGCCTGTCGCCGAGTCAACTCGAACGACTGTCGCAGTGCGGGCCAGTGTATCCCTGAGCCGAAAAGCGTTCAAGAAGCCGCTCGATTCGAGCGGGTGTGGCGAGAGAGCGCAATCCGCAGTAGCATGATGCTCAGCTCTCCTCACTCCCAAACTGACCAATGCCATGCAGATGACGTCTCGCCGAATGCTGTCTCGAATGGTTCTTGCAATTGTGATCGGGCCGTTCTTCAGCGACGCCTCCTACTCCGATGATCACATCCGGGTGATTGGAGACGGGGGCGGGGGGTTCGCTCCGGCCGTCGTTGTCAGCGACGCGGAGTTGATCCATACGACGCAGTTGTTTCCGATCTCGCAAGACTCCGAACTGATCGGCGGGGGCGACCCGGCGACGCAGATCGACCGGGTGATGAATGACCTGGTGAACGTGCTGGCGGCGTGCGATGCACGTCCGGAAGACATTGTCAAACTGAACGTCTACCTGGCCGACGAATCGGCCTCTGAGGCAACACTGACCTCCCTGAAGCGACAGTTTGGGGATCATTCGCGGCCAGCGGTGACGTTCGTCACGACGAAGCTGCCTGTGGAGGGCGCGCTGATAGCGGTCGACGCGGTCGCCGCGCGGACTCCCCAGGCCGACTCCAACCAGGTCGAGCGACGGCACGTCGACACCTCCGGGGGCCGGGACAAACTGGCTCACGTTTCGGTCGTTCCTCAGGGTGATGTAATCTTCATTTCCGGGCAGGCGGAACCGGCCGACAACCTCGAAGAAGCGACTCAGAAGACACTCGCCGGGCTGGCGCGGACGCTGGAGCATCTCGACCTCGACCTGGATGATGTCGCGCAGGTGAAGTGCTTCCTGCAGCCGATGTCCGATGCAGACGCCGCCTACCGTGCCGCCGAAGAGTTCTTCGGCGATCAATTGGTGCCTCCGATTTCGTGCGTGGAGTGGATTTCGTCCTACCCCAACGAGATTGAAATGGTCGTCCACGCCCCGGCGACGGAATCGAGCGAGACGGTCGATTATGCCTGGCTGCCGTGGTTGTCGGAGTCGCCGGTGTACTGCCGGTTGACGCGGGTTCGCGGAGGGACTTTGATTTACACGTCCGGATTCTTCGGGGACATGAGATCGAACGAATCCGAGCAAGTCGCGGATGTGTTTGGTCAGCTTCAGCGAACCCTGGAACTCGGAGGCTCCGACCTGCGGCATATGGCCAAGGCGACGTATTACGTGTCGAATGAGGAAGCGAGCGGGCGGGTGAACGAAATCCGGCCCACTCTTTACGATCCCCAGCGGCCTCCGGCCGCGTCGAAGGCGTTGGTCTACGGAGTCGGATTTCCTGGTCGACACGTAACCATCGACATGATCGCCGCGCCGACGGCTGGAGAGTAGCCGACCGCAGCCGCGTCAATGTGTCGTCTCGTTACTTCGCCAGCGACTCCATCGTGGCACATAACTATCTATGAGGAGATTGCGATGCTGACCCCCCATTGTTCTGCAGTAATTGTCGCGTCGGCTGTTCTCCTTTCGGGCTCCCTTGCGGCGAACGACTGGCCTCAGTTTCGCGGACCGAACTGCACCGGCATCGCGGCGTCCGACGCGAAACTGCCTGTCGAGTTTTCGTCGACGGAAGGCGTGCAGTGGTCGGTCGAACTGGCGGACGGAATTGGAAGTCCCATCGTCGCAGCGAACCGCGTATTCACCTCGGCCATGGTCGATGAGGAGACCGTGGCGCTGTACGGGTTCGACGCCGAGACCGGCGAGCGACTCTGGGAGCGGACCTGGGAAACCGGCCCATTGCCGGAGATTCACAAAACCAACAGCCACGCGGCGACGACCCCGGCGGCAGACGACGAACGGGTCTACTTCTATTTCAGTTCGCTCGGCATGATGTGCGTCGACGCCGAAACCGGAGAGGACGTGTGGCAGTACGAGTTGCCGACGCCGTTCTTCATCTTCAAATGGGGCGCGGGAATGTCTCCGATCCTGCACGAGGATCTGTTGATCTTCTGTCAGGACGACGATCTTGCGCCGGCGATGTACGCCTTCGACAAGCGGACGGGAGAACTCCGTTGGCGCGACGACCGGGGGGACATGTGCGTCAATTACTCGCACCCGGTGATCAACGAAACGGAGGACGGTCCGGAACTGGTGGTCGCAGGGACCGGCCTGCTGATCGGATACAACATCGAGACCGGTGAGCGGAAATGGCACGCCCGCACGCTGCTCCGCAACATCAAGACCACGCCGGTGGCGAGAGACGGCGTGATCTACGTCTCGTTGCAAAGCGGGGGCATTGCCAATCAGTGGCTGGCGTCGATCGACCAGTGGGAGACCGGCAACAGCGACGGCAAGGTGACCAAAGAGGAGATTCAGGCCTTTGTCGGGAGCGCGCCCGTTCCGGAAGCCTTCTATGAGCGGACGTTTGATCGCGGCGACCTGAACAACGACGGCCAGTTGGAAGGGAAGGAACTCGACGTCGCCTTCCTTCCCGAAGGAAATCATGCCGGCGCCAGTTTCGACGACGAAGAACCGGCCGACGAGTACATTCTGGCGGTGCGCGGCGGGGGCACGGGCGACGTGACCGACACGCACCTGCTCTGGAAGCACCGGACGAAACACACCGACCACATCGTCTCGCCGCTCGTCGTCAACGGCCGCATGCTGCTGATCAAGGGGGGCGGAATCGCCACCTGTTTCGACACCGAGGACGGGACGCCCGTATTCGGACCGGCGCGGATTGACAACGCGAGCGAATACTTCGCGTCGCCGATCTACGGAGACGGCAAGGTTTATATCGGCGCGGAGAACGGCATGGTGGTTGTGCTGCGTGAAGGGCCGGAACTGGACGTGCTCGCGGTCAATGACATGGGCGACGACATTCTCGGAACTCCGGCCGTCTCCGACGGGCGCCTGTTCATCCGCACCCGAACCGGGCTGTTCTGTATCGGAGGGTAGAGCGCTCTGCAGTTCGGTATGTGGTTTCGGGAACGATCCGTTCTTGATTCGCGGATGCATCACCGCGAATGAGCTGAGGGCTGAGAGTCAAGAGTCCAGAGACCTGGCCAACGACGCGTCACCGATTTCGGTCCCTTGACTCTCGGCTCTCGACCCGCCGCTTCGGCGGAGATGACGGACTCCAGCCAAACTGCCCCCTCAGCACAAACACAGTTCAGCAGATCGCTCTCATCTGACCGCCGCGGTCGCGGCAGGCGTCGCCGGATAAGACGAACCTCGTCGTCCGGAGATCAGATTTTTTGCCACGGAACGCCAAACTCAGTCTTGCCGCAGGTCGGACGAACCGCCACGATGCAGGACTTCGGCGAAGCTGACACTCTAGCGCTTTGCAAAACAGTGTTGGCGATCTGTCTCGCGGATTCTCGTCCTCGACAGTCGAGACACTGCTCGACGCGGACAAATGGTAGAGCAATTTGCTCTAAGCGACGAATGAACAACAATGAGCATTGATCTGGCCGTCGTGCCGGTTGCCGGTCTGGGCACGCGACTGCTGCCTTCCACCAAGAGCCAGCCGAAAGAGATGCTGCCGGTCGGCCGAAAGCCGGTCGTGCAGTACGTGGTGGAGGAGTTGATGAACTCCGAGATCCACCGGATTCTGTTCGTGACGGGCAACGGCAAAGAGTCGATCGAGAACTTCTTCGACGTCAACAAGGAGTTGATCCAGTTTCTGCGGCAGACCGGTCGTGAGGAACTGCTGGAGACGCTGGAGTTTGAACGCCAGCCGATCGAGTACGCCTACACCCGGCAGCGCGAGCAACTCGGACTGGGGCACGCCGTGTTGTGCGCGGAACCGTTCGTCGCCGACCAGTCGTTCGTGGTCGCGCTGGGGGATTCGATTATCGGCCGGCACGCCGAGTCGAACATCGTGGAGCGGATGATCTCGGAATTCGAGCGGGCCCGCGCGGACGTGGTCATCGCATTCGAGGAACTGGAGGATCCGGGCGACGTCGTGCACTACGGGATCGCGCAGCCCAAAGGCGATGCCGACGACGTGTTCGACCTGGAAGACGTGATCGAGAAGCCGGACGTTGACGAATCCCCGAGCCGTCTCGCAGTGGCGGCCCGTTACGTCTTCAATGCGTCGATCTTCGAACACCTGAAACAGACGGAGCCGGGCAAGAAAGGCGAGATTCAGTTGACCGACGCGATTCGCCGGCTGTTGAAGTCGGGCGGCAAGGGGGTCGGTCTGCGATTGAATCCCGGCGAGCGGCGATTCGACATCGGAAACTTCGAGAGTTACTTCCGGGCGTTCGCCGAGTTTTCGCTCTCCGACCCGCAATACGGCCCCGGACTGACCGAGTTCGTGCGGTCGCTCCTCGATGATCGTGCGAGTGGCACTTGATCGTAGCGGCGTTTGGTCGCGTTTTTTCCATTGTGTGCGGCAATTGACGCCGCCGGAACCGCTCCAGTGAAACGAAATGCGCTCTGAGGAGTGACGGGCTCCATGCAAATCCTTCGCAAGCGGGCGTACGCCCGGGCCGGCCTCATCGGCAACCCGTCGGACGGTTACTTCGGAAAAACGATCTCACTGATCGTGCCTCGCTTTCACGCAGACGTCGTGCTGTACGAATGGCCGGTCCTCGAGATCCTCTGGAGCCAGGAAGACCAGGGAAGGTTCCGCTCGCTGCGAGAACTGACGCGCGACGTCGAACTGCACGGCTACTACGGCGGCGTGCGACTGGTCAAGGCCACGATCCGTCGATTCGTCGACTACTGCGACGCGCAGGGACTCGAACTGCACAAGCGAACATTCTCGATCCGATACGAATCGAATATTCCGCGGCAGGTGGGGCTCGCCGGCTCGAGTGCGATCATCATCGCCACGCTCCGCGCTCTCATGGAGTTCTACAACGTGGACATTCCGAGACAGGTTCAACCGTCGCTGGCGCTCAGCGTCGAGACGGACGAACTCGGAATCTCGGCCGGGTTGCAGGACCGGGTGATCCAGGTCTACGAAGGGCTGGTCTACATGGACTTTGCCCGAGACCGCATGAAAGACCACCACGGTTTTCAATGCGGCGAGTATGAACCGCTGGATCCCGATCTGTTGCCGCCCCTGTATCTCGCCTTCAGCACCAGTGTCGGCGAGCCGACGGAAGTGACGCACGGACCGCTGAGCGAACGCTACCGGCAGGGGGATCTGGAGGTTCACGCCGCGATGGACCGCTTCGCCGAGTTGACCGTCCGCGCAAGGGCGGTCCTGGAGAACGGGGAGCCGGAAAAACTGGGGGAACTGCTGGACCAGAATTTCGACGAGCGGCGACGCATCATGGATCTGTCGCCGGGGCACCTGCGAATGGTCGAGGCGGCCCGCGCTGCAGGCGCCAGCGCCAAGTTTTCCGGTTCCGGGGGAGCGATCATCGGCTCCTACACCGACGATGCGATGTTCACCGCGCTCAAGCAAACACTCGAGCGGATCGGCTGCGACGTGTTCCGGCTCAATTGAGCATGGGGGCAACCGTCAGAGTCGACCGCCGCGACGGTCGGCCGGGCTGGACCGTCAGGACAGCCAGATCAGCAGTCCCGCCAGCAGCGCTGCGGCTGCGACCGACGCCCACAGCAGCCCGTCGCGCAGCGCCTGGGAACGGCCGGCCGCGAAGCGGAATGTCACGCTGACGCCCAGCGTGATCCGGTCTCCCGACTCGAGCGGTGACTCCTGAACGCGGCGCGAGTTGACGCGGACTCCGTTCTTGCTGTTCTGATCAGAGATCCACCAGCGGCGACCGTCAAAGGAGAGTTGCGCGTGCCGCGAGGAGAGGTCGGCCGCGTCGAGTTGCAGGTCGTTGTCGTCGCCGCGACCGATAGCGTATCCGGACTTCGCGAGATGAAAGACATTGCCATCGTCGAAGATCAGGCTCGCTGGCCCCGCTCCGCCGAGGGGGGCCGACCCATCGCCGAGCCTGGCGGCATTGAGGCCGGATTCGCCGTCGGCCTGCGTGCGAATGCGCGGGGTCGTTTCCGTCTGACGCTTGCGGCGGACGGCAGGCCGCGCAACGTCCGTTTCCAGAGTCGCCTGCCCGGATGTGGGCGAGACGATTGAGGAATCGACCCTGGTCGCACTACTCTTGCGAGAACTCCCGGTTGACGTGCCACCGCCGGAGATTTTCCTGGCGGCAAGCCGGGCCCGGCCCCGGAGAAGCCGTTCGAAATCGAACGGAACCGGTTCGCGCCGGGCGTGAGGACGCAACGCCGCCAGCAACGCTTGCGTCGAATCAGGACGATCTGACGGAGACTTGGACATCAGCCGCCCGATCAGCGTCTCTGCAAACTGCGGCAGCTCCGGATTCAGTTCGCAGACGGATCGAACGGCCTGCGTGCGGTGCGCCTCGATCTGAGCTTTTCGCGTCGTCTCTTCAAACGGACGCCGCCCGGTGAGCAGGGTGAACAGCGTCGCGCCGAGCGAGTAAATGTCCGATCGAACGTCAGCCTGCATGCTGTCGTCCGCCTGTTCGGGCGGCATGTAGTCGGCCGTCCCGAGACAGTCGTGGCCGAAGATCATGGCCAGGGAAAACTCTTCTTCACAGAGCCTCGTCCCGAGAAACGAGAGTCCGAAATCAACGAGCTTGACCGTCCCGTGTCGGTCGACGAGCAGGTTGTCGGGCTTGATGTCACGGTGAACCATCCCCGCGTCGTGCAGGCAGCCGAGGGCTTCGGCGGCCTGAGCGATCAAGTCGCAGGCGGCCGGCCAGGTTCGCGGTCCCCGCGTTCCAACCAGTTCGTGCAGCGCGATTCCCTCAAACAGTTCCATCACGACATAGTCGACTTCCCCGAAGACGTCATCGGTCTGGCCCAGAAAGAGGGTCCGCACGAGTCCGGGGTGCTGAACAGCCATTCCGGTTTTCGCTTCGAGGCGAAATCGAGCCCTCATCCCGGCGTCGTGCTTGTACCGCTCCCCCAGCACTTTCAGAGCGACGATTGCCCCGTTGCGAACGTTCCGCGCCCGGTAGACGGTTCCCATTCCACCGACGCCGAGCAGATCGCAAAGCACATAGTCCCCGATCCGGAGCCTGCGATAACGTCCCTCGCGAAGTTCCCCGGCCTGGAATTGCGTCAGCAGATTTGTCGAGACCAGCCGCTGGAGCAGGGCGTCGTCGTCGTCGATCCCGGTCGCTTGAGACAGCTTGCGCACTTCCGCCGCAAGCGAGGCGGGAATGACGCCGCTGCGCTCGATGGCGTCGACAAGCGTGGCAAGGGATGTGGGCAAGAGGTGGTCCTCCGCACGGACTGGCGCATCGCGAGTTCGCGGCGTGAGCCGTCAGACTCGTTCGTCGAACGCTGCGGAGAAAAGAACGTGGGAAAGATATGCAAGAAATCGCGGCGGCCCGACTTGCCCGTAAGTATAGCTCGATCTCCCGCAAAGGGAAAACGGAAACTGTTAAGATGGATTATTCGATTATTCGTCCGGCTGTTTTTCGGACTGGCTCTCCCAGTCGAGTCGAATCAACTGGCCCGACTCGAAGCCGCACACGATCCATTCGCCGAGCGGATCACACTGCAGTGCGGCCACTTCATCGGGCGTGGACGTCGCCCAGAGCAGTTCGCCGTCGACGTCGAGCCAGAAGAGGTGTCTCTCGAGCGTCGAGGCCGCAACGCGATGCGGCTCGTAACTGACGGCGACCCGGCTGACGGTTCCCTCGACGACGTACGAGCCGACGTTCTGCCCTTCGTCATCAAAGGTCTGCACGCCGTGGTGATAGGCGGCGAGGTAGATCATGTCTCCCTCCCCCGTCAGCGCGACGCCCCCGACGTTCGACCACAGTTTCTCCTGCCAGATCTGTTCTCCATTGAGAGCGTGGCAACAGAGCAGGTCATGTTCTGCGGCGCCGACGAGTTGCGGGCGATTGCTGCACAACCTGAGAAACGAAAGCGGTCGGAGCGTCTCAAACTCCGCCTCACGCCGTTTGTGCTGCGAATAGACGAAATTGCGCCCGTTGGCGAGGCCCGCGGCGATGTGTGTTCCGTAGGGAGCAAGCGCCACCGACACACAGACCTCGGGAAGGTTCAGCTTCCACAACGATTGAAACTCGCGATCGAGCCGATGCAGCGTCCCCTCGCCGACGACGGCGACCCCGGATGATCCGTCTTCGCCCCAGTCCATGATGCGGACAGGGTGAGGGAAACGGGTGAAGGCGGCGATTCGCCCTTGCCGGTCAAGCCTCAGCAGCGCGCCGGTTTCGTCGGCGGCGAACACCTCTCCCGTCTCGGCGGCCAGCGCCAACGCAGTGAGAGGCCCTTCCGTCGCGCACGTCCAGCGGGCGAGCGGTGCGTTTCCCCGTCCGGCGCGAATCCAGTCGGAACCTGCCGGCGGGGACACGTCTTCTCTCATCGTCGGGTGTAGGATTGCCCGCAGAGGTGCTCCAGGGCGGCTTTGAGGTCCGGGTCGGTCTCGGGATCGACCGGAGCGGACGAGCGCCGCACGGCGTCCCGGCCCTCGGGAAGCGGCACGACAATGTCGGGTTTGACCCCGATTTTACTGAATGAGTCGCCGTTGGGCGAGTAGAACTTCGCGGTCGTCAACCGCAGTCCCATGCCGTTGGTCGTGGGATAGATGCTCTGCACCGACCATTTGCCGTACGATCGCCGACCGATGATCGTTCCCCGTTGATGATCGTGAATGGCGCCCGCCACGATTTCGCTCGCGCTCGCGCTGTTGCCGTCAATGAGCAGGACCAGCGGCATCCGCCACGTTCCGGGACCGAACGCGCGAAACGTTTCGTCCTGCGTCGATTGCCGCCCCCGCGTGGAGACCAGCACTCCGTCGTCGATGAAGCGATCAAGGACGGAGACGGCCTCGTTGAGGAGCCCGCCCGGATTGCCCCGCAGATCCCAGACGAGCGAGCGCATTCCCTGCCGCTTGAGTCTGTTCAGCGCTTCGTCAAGCTCCACCGTCGATGTCTTCTGGAAGGCGGTGAGCCGGATGTAGGCGACGCCGCACTGCGTGTCGAGCATGGTGGCGACCGGAATGCTCTTTACCTTGACCTCCCGGCGACGGCAGGCCACTTCCCGAGTGCTGCCGTCCTCGGCCTCGATTTCCAGTCGAACGCGACTTCCTTCCGGACCGGTCAACATCGTGGCCGCCTCTTCGGTTGCCAGGAACCGGCAGTCGACGCGATCGACGGCGATGATCCACTCGCCCGGCAGCAAGCCGGCCTCTTCGGCGGGACTTTCCGGAAGCACGTCGATCAGCGCCATCCCGCGTCCCAGCTCACCTTCCATCACGATCCCGATGCCGACGAACTCGCCGTCGATGTTGCTGAACAGGTCGGCGTAGCGGGTCGGCGTCAGGACGCTGCTGTAATCGTCGAGGCAGTTGCAGGCGCCGAACACGTACTCCATGACAACCGCGCCGGCGTCCAGGCCCAACAGCCGCTCACCCATGTCGCAGACTTCGCCCACCGTGCGGCGAACGTCCTGACGGCCGGCGATCGGCTTGTTCCAGTATTCTCTGCGGAGCGCGGTCCGCATCTGGCGGATGCGGTCGCGACTCACGCCGCTCAAATGCAGTTCCCGGAACTTGTCGTTGGCCAGGGCGAGCCAGAGGCTCTCCGTTCCGTGAGCAACCACGGACTGCGCGCTGATCGGCTCGACGAAGTTCGCTTCGATCTTGTTCAGCACTCCCTCCAGAACGTCCAGCGCCTCAGCCCGCGGGAGAGCCAGCAGGTTGGAGCGAAACGACTCGTCGGTGTAACGCCGCTCGATGCTGAACTGGAATTTCGATCGCCGCAATCCGTACGAGAGGTTTTCGTCGTCGGGCCAGGCTTCCAGGACTTCTTCGTAGAAGTCGATGGCGTCATGCCACTTGCGGGTCTGCTCCAGTTGCCGGCCGAGAGAAACCGCCTCGTCCCTGGTCGGCGGCAGCGCCGCCTCGGAGCGAGCAACGTCGACCGCCCCGAAGACGGTCGTCAGCAAGAGAATTACGATCCACAAGCGCGCCAGTTTTCGCGCCATTGAACTCCCCCCTCCTACGCGACGGCAACCCGCCCGCGATCCCCCCTCGGACCGCGACGGGACGTGCGAATGCACGGGCCGTCAATTGTGCTGATGTTGGCCGGCTCGTCTTGAGAGCGGCGAATGAAGTGGACCGCAAGGGCCGGACGCCCAGAGCAGCTTGCCGGCGGACGGCGACGTGAACTGTGTGCCGGCCGGCTTCGACGTTGCCGCGCTGCGGCGGGTCGAACTCACTTCAACATAGGCTACGATGCCACCGAACGCAAAGCGTGCCAAGCCTGGAACTGAAGCGATTCCGCGTTTGGAAAGGAATTCCGGCGGCATCGGGCCGGTCGTACCAGACGGCCGGGACCGGGCGCTTTGCACCGTCTATCCCGATTGTGAAAACCGGGGCGAGACACCCTCCCGATTGTGCGGGATCGGCGGGAAATCCACTCGCATCGAGGGTTGTTTCACGCGCGAGTGAGAACCCATCGGAAGCGATGGATGGGCGCTGAGCTGACTTGCTCTCCGACCGTCTGTCACGCGTCGCAGTGTGAATCAGCGACGACTGATTCGACTGCCGGCTGGCAAGGCTTTCGAGCCTCGACGAGGATTCCTCCCATCCGGAACAATCGGTGCACCGGCGTGAACCAGAGTTCTTTCTCCCAGGGAAGACCGGCCTCCCGGCAAGCCTCGCAGAGTTCGTCGCGATTGTACGTCCGGCACTTCCAGGTTCGACTGACCAGCGCTCCGGGATACGTGTCTTCCGTGGCCAGCAGCAGCAGACTGCCGCCCGGCTTCAAGACGCGACAGAGTTCCTTCAACCCGGGTCGCGGATCAAGCAGATGCTCGATCACCCAACCGCAGGTGACGCATTCGAAGGAATCGTCGGCGAACGGAAGCCGCGTCATGTCGGCCGCAACGTACACCGGACGATCGCTCTTGACCCGCTGGCGAGCCCGCTTGAGCATGTTGGGCGAAAGATCGCTGGCGACCAGACGGGTCTCGGGGTCCACGACGTTGACCAAGTGACCCAGAATCTGCCCCGCCCCCGATCCGACGTCCAGGATGCTGCGAAACCGGCTGACGTCGAATTGACCGCTGCGCAGCATGCGCCCCACCAGCGGTTCGTGAAGGCAGATTTTGCTCCCCACCTTGAGCATCGCCCCGGCGGGGCCGTCATAGAGATGCCGCACCGTCCTGCGATACTGGCGATCGCCCTGCCGACGGATGCCTTTGAACTCGACCAGGTTGCGGACGGCCTTGCGGGCCGATTTTCGATTGTGTGTTTCCGGGCTTCGGCGGCGAGTGCTCACGTTGCAATCGAACTCCTCGGTGGTGACGCGGACCAAAGCGCAAACGAGGCAGGGCCTCAGACCATGCGAGCGACCGCTCGAAAGCGGGAACCCGTTCCCGCCCGCCGCTGAAACTTGACTCAAGCAGAACAACTTCCAGGCAGAAAGTAACCTAACCCGCCGGAGGAGGGCGTTCAACTGATCGGTTCAGTCTCCCGGCAGGCGAACAGATGCGGCGACGCGCCGTGTCGCCTTCTTTCCAACACGTCTCTCTGATTTCTGATGGGGCAGGCGTTGGGCATTCACCGGCCGTTGCTATCGAGCCTGCATGACCGATGCGGCCCCGTATTCTACGGCAAGGCGAACGGCGAAATCCGCAAACCGTATTTCGCGAGCCACCAACGATACCGCGATCTCGTCAGCAGCACGTCAGGGAAGGCCGTAAAACCGAACCGGGGCCGACAAGCCTGCAACCTGGGGGAATCCCCGAGTGCTGTCGTTGACACACAACTCGGCTGCAATCTGCCTGATCGGCGTGGCCGGGGTTGGAGCGCTTAGCGTTACCCACAATTTCAGATCAGTGAACAACCACGGAATGCACGGAAGCCACGGAAAATGGCCACAAAAAACACAAAGAGACCCAGCGCGGGCCTCGCCCGCAACCCAACTGGAGACGAATCGACAGCGAGCGGCGAAGCCGCGAAAGCATGTAGCCGTGAGCGCAAGCTCATGGAAAACATCCCGCTCACAAATGAAGTGAGCCGCGAACGCGGCGGCAGCAACCTCTCGACCGGACCAGTCCTCTCGAACGACGCCTCGCGCAGTCCTCACTGAACGCGACACACCGCACATCGTTGGTGAACCATCACGACACAAAGGATACGAAGCCAACCATCCAGGTAAGTCAGTCCTGCAACTTGTCGGACCGTGAGATTCCCCGTTCATGGCACTTCTTGGTGTTCTTTGTGCCTTTGTGGTCGTCCAATTGAGCACTCGAATGCTAAACGGGCTCGCAGAATGTCCGCACCACGCGAAGATTGTCACCGTTCGTAGCACGAAAAAGTGACGATCTCGCGGTTTTACTTTTTGTGGCTTTTTGTGTTTCTCGTGGCAATCCTGTCGCATGGTTCCAAGACCACGGGTGACAGGTTCACTTCATTGCGGCGATAACCCGCCGGGATTTCCGAATGATCCGGTGGTTCGCTGCTCTCAAGTGCCAGACAAATTGTGGGTAACGACAAGCTGTCCAGCCCCCCGACCACCCGTCGGATTCTCTGACCGGCGAGATCGTCACAATTCTCGAAATCGTTGCAGGTCCGACGATCATTTCTTTCGGATTCTTCCGCAATCTTGCCGATGTAGGACGATGGGGAACATCCCTCAGGTGTTTCCCGATCTCCGCACACTTCGATTGGAGGCGGAGATGGTCCTTGTAACTCGATGTCGACAAGCCAATTCCGGCGAGGGCCCAGTCGCTGCCGGGCGGAATGGAATCCAAGGGGCGTGGGATGAAATCTGTCAAGTTCGTCGCAGCGGGCCTGGTGCTGCTGATTACTCTGCTGAGCGGATCGTCCGCGAACGCACAGGGCCGCTTTGAAGCGCAATGGCTGTTCTGGCACCGTAATGCGGACGCCGACGGACCGCTCATCAACGGCCCCAACGGTTTCTCCGACGACGACTCCGAGTTCGGGTACGACTCCGGATTCCGCTTCACCGGAGGCTGGTCGTTCGGCGAATTCGACGTCGAAGCGTCGTTCATGCAGATCCCCGACTGGGAGAGCCGCGAGAACTACACGCTTCCCCTGCCAACCGTCTTTGACGACCCCACCAACGCCTTCATCGCTCCGGCCAACAACATCGCCGTACCGGGCAGCGCGCTCCGCAATGCAGCGACGCTCGCAGCCTTCGGCGAAGACGATGAAATCGAGTACCTCGAAGCCGGCGCAACAGCGTCCACAACCTACACCTCCACCTTCGACAGCTTCGAACTGAATCTCGGCAGCAACCGCGCGAAGCGGCCGTACTGGTTCTCGCTCGGCTGGCGCCACATGGAACTTGATGAGGCGTCGACGACGTTGCTCACGGGAACCTTTCAGGTCAGGGACGCCGACGACGGCGCCTTCATCGGGGACGCCGGCAACGGCGGGAACGACGCCCTCTCGAACTCCGCCCTGACCAGCGCCGGCTTCACGCATATCGCCGGAACCTCGAACGGTTTCTTCGGTTACGACCCGGGCGCCGCCGCACCGACGATCACCACGCTCGGGATCGCGTATCAGGGACAGGCGCAGAACGACCTCGACGGCGTCCAGTTGACCTTGGGGGGCCGAGTGCAGCCGTCAGACTTCGTCATTCTCGAGGGTTTCGGAAAACTCGGCGTCTACCACAACGAGGCAAGCGGCTCGGTTCAGGAAACGGTTGCGGGGTTGATCAATGACAATTCCGTCTACCGGCGGACGTTGAGCAACCGCAAGACAACGGCCTCGTTCGGCGGGGCGCTCGGATTTCGGATTCTCGTTCCGTTGACCGACTACATCAGCTTCATGACCGGCTACGAAGGCATGCTGCTGACCAACATCGCGCTTGGGCCCGACCAGCATCAGGGCGTCGGAACCAACCTCATCGGAGCGACGCAGTACCAGGTCGTCACTCATGGACTGTTCGTTGCCCACGGTGGCAACGCCGGCCTGCAGGTCACCTGGTAACCCAGGGAATCAGACACCCGGTTCTTCCAGGTAGGTGTAGCCGGCGAGGGCGTCTTCGTAGAAACGAACGATCCGCCCGGCCTGCTGATTGTTGATGCGGCCTTCGCGGACGGCGCGCTCGACGGCGTTCTGCAGCAGGTCGATCAATTCCTTGCCGCGAAACTCGACGTAGTCGAGCACTTCGTTGACGGTGTCCCCTTTGACGACCGCCTCGATCTGGACTTCGCCGTCGGGCGAGAGATCGACGTGGACGGCGTTCGAATCGCCGTACAGGTTGTGCAGGTCGCCGAGAATCTCCTGGTAAGCGCCGACCAGAAATGTTCCGAGGTAATAAGGCGATCCGTCGAACTCGTGCAGCAGCAGCGTGCGCTTGATGTCACGCCGGCTGATGAACGTGTCGATCTTGCCGTCGGAGTCGCAGGTCACGTCGCTGATGACGGCGTGCCGGGTCGGTCGCTCCAGCAGCCGATGAATCGGCATCACCGGGAAGAGCTGCTTGATGGCCCAACTGTCGGGCATCGACTGGAACAGCGAGAAGTTGCAGAAGTAGGTGTCCGAGAGCATCCGGTCGAGACCGGTCAGTTCTTCCGGAACCTCGGCGACGTCGTCGAGCAGTCCGCGAATCTTCCGCATGATGTTGAAATAGAGCTCCTCGGCGATCACCCGCTGGTCGAGCGGGAGATAGCCTCCGCTGAAGAGGCTCATCGCCATTTCCAGAGCCTGCTGCGCGTCGTGGTAGCTCTCCAGCAGGTTGCGGCCGGTGAGTTGCCGGATGGTCATCTGCAGGTCGTGCAGCGGCTGCTCGTACTCCTCCGGCATCTCCTCGGGGATGTGCCCGCCGTCCCCCTGCATCGAGACCCCGAGCGTGCCGAAGACCAGCACGCTGTGGTACGCGACCACCGCCCGCCCGCTCTCGGAAATGATGTTGGGGTGCGGCACTTCGGCTTCATCGCAGACGGTCTGAATGTGGTAGACGATGTCGTTCGCGTACTCCTGCAGGCTGTAGTTGATGCTCGATTCAAAATTGGTTTGCGATCCGTCGTAGTCGACGCCGAGTCCGCCTCCGACGTCGATGTATTCCAGGCCCGCGCCGCGGCGGTGCAGGTCGACATAGATGCGGATCGCCTCGTTGACCGCGGCTTTCACTTGCCGGATGTTGGTGATCTGGCTGCCGAGATGAAAATGCAGCAGCTTGAAGCAGTCGGCCATTCCGCGCCGTTCCAGTTCCTCGAAGCAGGACAGCAGCCCGCTGACGGTGAGACCGAACTTCGACCGATACCCGGCCGAGGCCTGCCAGCGGCCCGAGCCGCGGGAGGCGAGTTTGACCCGCATGCCGATCGCCGGCCGCACGCCGACTTTCTCGGCGTACTTCAGAATCAGCCCGAGTTCGCTGGCCCGTTCGACCACGGGGATCACGTGCCGGCCGATCTTCTGGGCCAGCATCGCCATTTCGATGAATTCGTCATCTTTGAAGCCGTTGCAGATGATCGGCATCGAAGGATCGGTCATCGCGACGACGGCGAGCAGTTCCGGCTTGCTGCCGGCTTCCAGACCGAAACCGAGCGGCCGGCCGCTCTCGATGATCTGCTCAACGACTTCCCGCTGCTGGTTGACCTTGATCGGGTAGACGCAGGAGTAGCCGCCGGTGTAGTCGTGCTCGCGGATCGATCGCTGGAATGCGTCGTAAATCGCCTGCTGGCGGTCGCGCAGAATCCCGTTGAAGCGGACGAGAACGGGAAGATCGAGCCCGCGGAGCTGGACGCGGTCGATGAGGTCCTTGAGGTCGATCGAGCGGTCGGGATTTCGGTCGGGATGGACCAGCAAATGACCGTTCTCGCTGACGGAGAAGTAGCCCTGCCCCCAACGCGAGACGTCATAAGCGCTGCTCGCGTCGGCGGCGGTCCAACCGTGTGCGACGATTTCAGTTTCGATCATGTCTGCTCGGGTTCCCGGATGCGGAGTGACGTCCGTGGACGCCGCAGCCTCTTGGTTCGCCTAACCACAATCTTCAGGTTGAGCGGTTCGTTCGAAAGCACGAATCCCGCAGGGTTTCGGGCGGATTTGTGGTCCGGCCAACCCGAAAACAAAGCCCTGGCAGGGCACTATATCTTGCGTGCACTTCCGGTTGAAGCGGGAATCGGGACGCTCCGGCGATCGGGGTGCACGACGCACTTTGCAGCAATCTCTCTTCGACGCTGAGGCGCAAAAACGCAGAGGGCCGCAGAGAGTGAAGCAAATTGCTCTGGTCAGCCGTCCCCCAGTTACGATGTGCCGCGCCGCGCTCCGCGTCTGACCTTTGCGGGTCTTCGCCTCTTTGCGGCTTTGCGTCACCAATTGCAATGCGTGGAATGCGCCAAGGCGATCGAGCGGGCGCGGGCATCGGTTGCGCTGGGGGGAACTCGGTGGCGAGGATCGCTCCGGTGAACGTTGCAAAAAGTTGCGGGCGGTTAAAGAGTTGGCGGCTGTTTTTCCCCGCGAAATATTGCAACTCTTTAACTCTACGGGAAAATGCGCTACCCGGAAGCGCGCTGCGGGTGTCTCGGTTTCGGTTGAGGAGGAAGTGAACTTTGGGGGGTTGGGGGGACGGGTTTCGTGGTGCGCGTGTTGATTGCTCATGGCTCATTGCTGTTGGCTGATGGCCGATGGGGGTGGTCTTGGCGCAGTGCCGGGGGTGGGTGCGCGGGGCGGTCGGGGCGTGTGCCGAGGGTGTGCCGACGGCTGCTTGACCGGGGCGGGGTGTGAGCTTACGTTGCGGCGGCGCTGGTATGAATCGACTGCTGAGAGGGAGCGGGAATGCAACATCGGGAGCTGCATGACGGGCGGGCGGACGGGTTATCGCCGCTGGAGAGTCTGGACCTGAGCCGGGTGGAATCGTTCGGCGATCTGTTGCGGGGGATGTCCCGCACGGCGTTCGGCGGGCGGCAGTTGGGGGAGGCGTTTGACGTTTTACTGGAGATGGTCCGCGATGAGCGTTGCAAAGTCGTGATGACGCTCTCCGGCGCGATGACGGTGGCCAAGATGGGCCGCATCATCTGCGACATGATCGACCGGGGGATGGTGCAGGCGGTGGTTTCGACGGGGGCGCTGATTGCGCACGGGCTGACGGAATCGATCGGGCTGACGCACTACCGGTACGATCCGTCGAAGTCGGACGCGACGCTGTTCGAGCAGGGGTACAACCGCATCTATGACACACTGGAGATGGAGTCGAACCTGAACGACGTGGAGAAGGTGGTGCGGGCCGTGCTGCACGAGGCGCAGCCGGAGGACGGAGTGTGGTCTTCGGCGCGGCTGTGCCGAGAGTTGGGGCGTCGGCTGGAGGAGATGGACCAGGGGCCGGGGATTCTGCGGAGCGCGTTTCTGAAGGACGTTCCGGTGTTTATCCCGGCGATGACCGACAGCGAGGTGGGTCTCGATATGGCGACGTGGGCGATGCGGATGTCGCTGGGGGACCGGGACGCGGCCGGGCTGACGCATGAGGAAGTGCTGAGGTCGCCGCCGCCATTCAATCCGTATCTTGACCTGCTGGAGTACACGCGGCTGATGGCGTCGGCGGAGCGGATGGGGATCTTCACGATCGGGGGCGGGGTGCCGCGCAACTGGTCGCAGCAGATCGGGCCGTTTATCGACATTACGAACAACCGGGTGGGGACGCAGTTCCCCTCGCCGCGGTTTCGCTACGGGGTGCGGATCTGCCCTGAGCCGGTGCACTGGGGGGGGCTGTCGGGGTGCACGTATTCGGAGGGGGTGAGCTGGGGGAAATTCGTGCCGCCGTCGGAGGGGGGGAGGTTTGCGGAGGTTCTCTCCGACGCAACGGTGGTGTGGCCGTTGTTGATGCGGGGGGTGATTGAGGAGCTGGAGCGGGGGTGAGGGAGGCGGCGTTGCGGCGCGTTACAGGAGGAGGACGAGGTCGTCGAGTTGGCTGAGGGCGGTGTAGATGGCGAGGACCTGCTCGGGGTCTTCGAGATGGGGCTCGATGGTGACGCTGACGTGGCGGCCGGCTGCGGTCTCGCGCGTGGAGAAGGAGGGTTCGGTGTCTTCGGGCAGTTGGGTTCTGACGGTCTGGAGCACGCGTCCAACGAAGTTGTTGCGGGCGGCGCCGATCACCTTATAGGTGTATTTGCCCGGGAAGGTGTGGGTGGTTTCGAGCAGTTCGAGCCGGGCTGCGTAGTCCATGTGGTCTTGACTCCTGTGGGCGGCCGGTGTCATCGAAGTGGAATCTTGCTCACTGAGATGCTTCAAATCGTGCCGGTCGTGTGAAGATTGATTAGTCATGCAGATCGTAGAGGGGCATGGTGAGCATGATTCGTTCGGCGTGGAGGATGTCGATCTGCCGGGCGGCCTGCTGGAGGAGGCGGACGCGATGCGGATCAGCCTCGGCCAGCACCGGGAGCACCTTGTCGAGCAGGGCTGAGGAGAGACGGGGCGTCGCGCCGGGGCCTGTCAATTGCGGGGTGGAGAGACGGTCGTCGTCTTTCTTCTCTCCGCCGAGCAGGCTGGCGAGGAACTGGTCGAGGAAGTTCTCAGGTTCGGGGACGGAGCGGACTTCGTACTCTTCGAGGCCGGCCTCTTCGGCGACGTAGGTGATCGCCTCTTCAAGACCGCCGATCTCGTCGACGAGGCCGAGTTCGAGGGCCTGTTCGCCGGTGTAGACGCGGCCGCCGGCGAGTTCGTCGATCGGCTTTGTGAGGCGGTCTCCGCGGATGTCGACGACATGGCCCTTGAAGACATCGTAGACCTCGGTCATCCAGTCCTGGAGGAGTTGGCGTTGCTCCTCGTCGAACGGCGCCGAGGAAGAGAAGATGTCGGCATTCTCGCCGCGTTCGATGGGATGGAAGTTGATGCCGATGCGGGCCCACATGTCGGTGGTGACGACTTTGCCTGCGACGACGCCGATCGATCCGGTGATGGTGGCCCGGTCGGCGTAGATGCGCTCGGAACCGCAGGCGACGTAGTAGCCGCCGCTGCCGGCGACGTCGCCCATGGAAACGACGATCGGCTTGCGCGACGCGACGCGCTTGGTGGCGTTGAGGATGACTTCGCTGGCGACGGCTGATCCGCCGGGGGAATTGACGCGAAGCACGACGGCTTTGACGTCGTCGTCTTCGGCGACCTGGTCGAGCGTGCGGCGGATGGGTTCGCTGAACGCGCCTTCGACAATGCCCAGCATCGAAGGCTGTGCCTCGCCCAACTGGATCGCGCCTTCGACGTGGACGATCGCGATCACGTCCTTGCCGGAGGAGGTTTTCTTCTTCGATTGGCTTCCCATCAGGAGGTTCATGGCGGCGAACGGATCGGAGAGGTCGAGTGCGGCGGACTTCGACTTGCCGTAGGACTTGTCGAGTTGGGCGTCCTCGCCGAATTCACGTTCGATGAAGTTGGCGAAATCCTGCCGGTGTTCGACGACGTCGATCAGGCCGGTTTCACAGGCGGACTCGGCGGAGAAGAGGCCGGTGTTGATCCATTCGCGAACCTGTTCGGTGGAGACGCCGCGTCCGTCGGCGATCTGCTGCACAAGGGAGGCATAGAGGCTGTCGTAGAGCCAGTCCTCCATCTCCCGGGCTTCGGGACTGGGCTCGGAGCGGGTGAACATCTCGCCAGCGCTCTTGTAGTCGCCGGAGGTGAGGAAGTCGGGCTGCACCTTGAGCAGGTCGAGCAGTCCGCGGAGGTACATGCCTTCGCCGTACATGCCGGTGACCCACACGTCTCCGGTGGGGGAGACGGACAGCCGCGACGCGCCGCAGAGGAGGGCGTAGTTTTTCGTGGTGAGAGAATCGGCGTGGGCGTAGACCGGTTTCTCGGCCGCTTTGAGCCGTTCCATGGCGGCGCGGAGTTCTTCGAGTTGGGCGTAACCGAAGGAGGCGTCTCCGAGCAGGAGGACGACGCCTTTCACGTCGTCGTCTTCGGCGGCGGCGTCGAGCCGGGTAATGAGCGATTGCAGCGACTCGCCCCCCGTCTGTCCGAAGATGGGATCGATGCTCCTGGGTTGCTCGGTGATGGTCCCCTTGAGCGTGAAGACCGGGACGGTGGGGCCGGTCGATTCGGTCTCTTTCGACTTCGACTCCGCGCCGGGGAAGTCGAAGAACTGTGCGGAGGCGGGCGCCGTCCAGCAGGTTGCCGTGAGGACCAGCGCGAGGGCGAAACGCAGACAGGAAAACATCGAGCGGACTCCTTTTTCGATTGATCGGTCGCGGCGCGACGCGATGGAAAACCGGTTCATTAGGGGGCGTTCATGTGGATCGCTCCCCTGCGGGTCGCGGCGGAACGGGGCCGGTCAAACCGAGTCGGCTGCCGGTCTCCCGATTGTCGCTATTGTCGTTCGCGGTTCCAGTCGCGAAATTCTCTGGATTTTACGAATTCCGAATATTCCGGAACCTCGGTGAGATCGACGAATTCGACTCCGAGCCGATCTTCGAGCAGCGTCAGCATTTCGACGGTGGTTTTGTAGTCGGCCTGATCGAGCGAGACGCTGATGACCTGCCAGTAGGCGTTTTCGAGGCCGGGCTCTTCCTTGATCGCCTGGCGGGCGGATTGTTCAGCTTCGTCGAGCCGGCCTGCATCGTACAGGATGCCGGCCCTGAGCACGTGGAGGAAGGGATCGCCTCCGATGCTCTTCTCAAGCCGGTCGACTGCGGCGAGCGACTCTTCGTGCTGATCGCGGAGGAGGTAGCCGTCGATCGAGAGGAGTTCGACGCAGAGATCGTCGGGGTGAAAGCGGCTGAAATCTGCAATCGCCTCGGCATAGGCTTCGTCGCTTGCGTTCTGGGACGCCTGGAGCCGGACGAGCAGCACGTTCGTGTCCTGCTGCAGGGACTCGGGGAGTTCTGCATAGATGCTCAGAGCCTGGGCGTAGTCGCGGGCGCGGGCGGCCTCCGCCATATTCGTGAGCGCATCGAGATGCTCCACATGCTGGCGGTTGGCTTCGGTGATGTTCTGGCCGCCCAAGGCCTCAGCCGCCACGGGGAGGAATGCGCGGCGAAGCGTTTCGCTGAAACGTTCGCCGGAGAGCGCGATATGCAGGTCGCTGATGCGGACTGCGCCGCCGGGGCCCCGGTGGAATTCGAGGTCGTGGTAGTTGACGCCTCCGCCCTGGGGGAGCAGCAGTCGAAAGAGGGCGCGGGGGCGTCCGTCGACTTCGTGCATTCGCAGGAGGCGATACGTTCCACCGGCATCGAGCGCGGCGACAATCTGCGCGGTGAGCCCGCCCGAATCCCGCATGCGGGAGACGAATCCCTGTTTGAATCCGCGACGGGCGAGCGTCAGTTGGGGCGTCTCTTCGAAGCCGTCGGTGGCGGAGGCGACGATGGATTCCCAATCGACCAATCGCGTGGCGCGGCTGCTGCGGCCGGACTGAATCAATTCCTCGAACTCCTCGGCGACCTGTCTGCATTCCTCTTTCGAGGGGACATCGGCGGGCGTATCGTCCTGTGCATTGACCGATTGAGTCACGCAGGCGAATGCCGTCAGCAGGGCGAGTACGGCGAGCGAGCGCTTACAGAACGGCAGGATGGCCTGCTGATCGATTCCGGATGATCCTGAACGAGCGGTTGTCGCGGAATGGATCATTGAGATGGTACGGCCACGTTGTGCTCAGCGACCTGCGGTGGAACGCTCCCCTGCGGGTCGCGGCTAGAGCGCTTTGCAAATCAGTGTTGGCGATCTGTCTCGCGGATTCTCGTCCTCGACAGTCCAAACACCGCTCGACGCGGACACATGGTAGAGCAATTTGCTCTAAACCTGGTGTGTGAATCCGTGTGGGTCATTCCGAAATGCCGTGCTCAGTTTTCGGATTCGTGCCCCGCGAGTCGCTGGCGGATGTAGGTCGCCCGGGCGACGTTTCGCTCGGAGGATCCGAGTGTTTCCTGCCGCATCTTCTGGAGGTGCGCAGGTTGAGTGTGGATGAAGAGTTCGTTGACGGTCGGCATTTCGATGCCGCTGACGAGTCCGAGATTCAGCCCCATCCGCAGACTGGAGAGCAGGTGCATGGTCTCTTCGGAGGTGATCGTCTGAGCGCTTCGGAGGATGCCAAAGGCCCGGGAGACCTGGTCGTGAAGCTGTTCGCGACTGTCTTTAACAAGGGCCTTCCGGGCGCGGCGCTCGTAGTCGATGATGTTCGGCAGGACGCTCTTGACGGTTTTGATGATGTGCTGTTCGGTCTGTCCGAGCGTGATCTGATTCGAGATCTGGTAGAAGTCCCCCATCGCCTGGCTGCCTTCGCCGTAGAGGCCGCGGACGGCGAGGTTCAGCTTGTGAAGGGCGTGAAAGACGCGCTGGACTTCCTTGGTGAGGACGAGTGCGGGCAGATGCAGCATGACGCTGACGCGGATGCCGGTGCCGACGTTGGTGGGGCAGGAGGTGAGGTAGCCGAATTCCTCGCTGAAGGCGAATTCGAGATGCTTTTCGAACTCGTCGTCGATGCGGCTGACTTCGTCCCAGCATTCATCCAGCGCAAAGCCGCTGCGGAGCACTTGCAGGCGCAAGTGGTCCTCTTCGTTGATCATGATGCTGACCGTTTCCATCGGCCCCACGCTGACGCCGCGCGATCCGTGCGTTTCGGCGTGTTCGCGGCTGATGAGTTGCCGCTCGACCAGCAACTGGCGATCGAGCGTGTCGAGCGTGTTGACGTCGAAGTAGGTCAGCTTTTCGCTGGATTCGATCGAGCGGATGCGTTCGCGGATCAGGGACTCGATCTCGGCCCGCGTCGCGTCGTCGGTGCGCGGGGGGAACGGGAACTGCGCGAGGTTGCGCGCCAGCCTGATGCGGCTGGAAATGACGATGTCCGAATCGGGCCCCGATCCCCGGAGCCATTCGCCGCTCGTTCTGGTCAGGGATTCAAGATCCACGACGGTTTTCCTCCCGCTGGGGGAACGGCACGACGGAGGCGGAGAGTGCGATCAGTTTCGGCAGTAGCATACGACGCGGCGCGGATTCAATTCGATTGTTCTTCGACCAGTTCCTCTTCGAGCCGGCGAATCCTGTCCCGCAGATCGGCGGCTTCCTCGTACTTTTCGTTCTGGACGGCCGACTTCAGGTCGCTGCGCAGGCGGATGAGGTCGTGCTGCTTGCGACTGATGGCCGGTGTTCGCTGGGGAATCTTCCCGACATGCTGCGTCTCGGAGTGAATGCTCTCGAGCAATGGAATCAGTTCATCGCGGAAGACGACGTAGTCGTGCGGACACCCCAGACGGCCCTGGCTGCGGAACTGCTTGAACGTGATTCCGCATTGGGGACAGGTGAGTGCGTCGGCGTCGGCCGAATCCTCCCCTGCGAGTGCGGCGACGAGTTCGTTGCCGCCCTCTCCCACCGGATCCTCGACGTTTCCGCCGGCTTCCACCGAACTGAGGTACTTCTTGGCGCACTTCTCGCACAGGTGAAGCGGCTGCGCGACGCCGTTGCGGATCTCGGTGATATGCAACGTGGCGGGTTTAGTGCATCGGCGGCACTTCTTCATTGCATCTCCGTGCAGATTGCAGTCTGGACCTTTGCTGACTTCGTCGCCACGCGCAGTCGTCTGTATTGGCGCTATTGCCTGGTGGTTGGATTCGCGATCGAAGCTCGGGTGAGAGCGCTCCCCTGCGGGTCGCGGCTCAACGTGATTCGGCGAACACGGTCGGTATTCTTGAAACGCCGCGCGACGTTCCGGTGCAATTCTATTCTCGCCGTAAATCCTGTCAACGAGTCTCGTTGAGTCGTTGAGGTGCGACTATGACAAGTTGTCGCCGCCGGCCGGCTGGGACTCGATCGGTTCGAACTGGTCTGTGAGGCGCTTTAGCGCCTCCTGGGGGTTCATGTTGAAGAGCGCCTTGCCGCCGGTGCCCCACTGGCCCGCCTGGTAGTGGAAGACGGCGGAGGCATCCCGGATTGTTCCGACCGCATCGACATCTTCCATGTCGCCGCCTTCGACGGCTTCGAACTGAATCTCCACCGCGACGAATGCGGTGAGCAGGGACGTTCTGGCGTCTCTGGCGAAGGTGACGTCGCGTCCCCAGTCGCAGTTGACCCAGCGGAGGCCGCGCGGTTTGCCGGATGCGGCGGCGAGATCAAAGAATTTGGCTTCGAGACGTTCGCGCTGCGTACGGAATTCCTGGATCGCTCGGCGTTCTTCCCTGCTGCGGCGTCCGCGGAACCAGAGCGCAAACCCGGCGATCGAAATGACGGGCGCGCCGATAGCGATGAGTTCCGCGGGTGACACGAGGAAGCTTTTCGGTTTCGGAGAAGAACTGTGTGTGGCGAATGTTCGGGGTTCGACACCCACCACCTTACCGTAGGTGCGGCCGGTGCGGGCCGCAAGCCGGTTTCGGGGGTTGCTCGGTTGTGGTTCGCGCCGGCTTCGGGCATGCTGGATGACTCACGCGGCAGGTTCCTCCGGCTGCATTCGCGTTTCCTTTCTGATCGAGGAGGTCTCTCATGTCTGACGCTGCCAATGAGCCGACTGGCGAAAGTCCACCGGACGACCCAAAGCTGACGGAAGAGTCTTCCGCTCCGAAAAGGCCTGAGCGATCATCGAAGGAACGGGTGCTGGTGTGGGGAGGCATTGGCTTATTGCTGCTGCTGGTCGCCTTCCAGGCACACGCACGCTTCGGGTATGAATGGACGCTGGACGCTGTGCAGAAGCGGCTGGCAGAGGACGACGGGCCGAACCCGCGTCAACTCATGCTGAGCGAAGTGCCGCCGCTGATCGTCGGCTGGCCGGCGCAAGAGACGATTGACGATGCGGAGCGGCCCAATGCCAAGGCGCTGAAACTCTCATGGATCGGGCTGGGATCGAGCTACGAGATGAGTCTGCCGTACGACCCGGGCGATCGGGCGATTCTTGGCGTCACGACCAAGGACGCGCCGGATACGGCTGCTCCGCCGCCTGCTTCGAACGCAGATCGGGGGGCGGAGCCGCCGGGACTCACGGGAGACACCGCTTCGCCGACCGGGACCGCTGAGCCGGCGTCGCCTGATCGGCCCGCCAGTGAGGACTCGGGCGATGAGAGTGAGGATGAGAACGAGGCGGAATCGGATCAGTGACGGACGCTTGAGAGCGGATTCGGCTCGGCAGAGCCTCACCCTCCCGCGATGCTGAATTCCTTGAGAGGCCGGAGCGGCCGGACTGATGCATGCCTCGCGTTATGCGTGATCGGCGCGGGGGGTGGACAGGTTGTGCGGTTGGGTGAGCTGCCCGTACATCTCGGGACGCCGGTCGGCGAGGCGGTCGATTTCGTGTTTGCCGGCGACGCGGACGACTCGTTTTCGTCGTGATCGTGCGGGGTCGATTTCGGCGTATATGATCTGCTCGTCAACACCGTCTGTGGCTGCGAGCACTTCGCCGCCCGGCGCGCAGATGCTGCTCATTCCGATGAAGCGAAACTCGCGTTCGACGCCGACGCGGTTGACCGCCGCGTAGTAGACGCCGTTTTCGACGGCGCGGGAGCGAATCGTGTGTTCGGCGACGCACTCGGACCCGGGGGGCCAGTTGGTGGGGAGGACAATCAGATCGGCTCCATCGAGGCCGAGGCAGCGTGCCGCTTCCGGGAACGACGCGTCGTAGCAGATGTTCAATCCGATCCGAATCGGTCCGGCGTCGAGCGCAGCAAAGGGACGATCGCCGTAGTCGGTGAACATGTCGACCCCCAGGTACGGCAGATGGACCTTGCGGTAGGAGCCAATCACGCCCTCCGGGCCGATGAGGACGGCGGCATTAAAGAGCTTTTCACCGTCCGCTTCCAGCATGCCGATGACGGCGAAGGCAGCGGTTTCCCGGCAGACCTCGGCGATTTCCGCGGTGATCGGTCCCGGAACGGGCTCGGCGAATTCCTGGGCCTCCGCGCGGCTTGAAAAGCAGTAGCCTGTTGCGGCGCATTCCGGAAAGACGGTCAGTTCGGCTCTGGCGCGCGCGGTCTCGCGGAGCACCGAACTGATGCGGTCGACGTTTTGTTTCACGTCGCCGATCGCGACGTCCATCTGGAAACCGGCGATTTTCATGCTCTGTTATCTCAGCACGGCGTCTTCGTCGAGCGGGTTTTCTGCGGTGGTGGCGGGACCACCCGTCGACCGGTGTTGGTCCGCCTCGTTGACTTCTGCGGGGACGGGCGCGGTTTCGCCGGCGAGGAACTCTTCGCCTTCGACGGGGAGGCCTTCTTCACCGCCGAGGTCGGTTGAGTCGTGGACGCGGTGGCGTGTCTTCTGGTCGGGCGGGCCGATGATTCCGGCGTCCGAGAGCATGGCCAGCGAGCAGAGGATGAGCAGCGTGTATGCGGCGGCGTTTGAGCCGAAGTTGTCGCCGAAGAGTTTCATGGCGCTGCCGGCCGACTTCTTGAGTCTGATTCGGACTCCGGACCACTGGACGCTGTAGACTTCATCGAGAACCAGGTGGGAGAGAAAACCGATCCCCACACTGCCGGCCATGAGAAGTTTCGCCGAGACCTGCTCCCCGGGATAGAACAGGTAGGTGATTTCTCCCGCGATGATGAGGGCGGGGATGCTGTGAAACATGCCGCGGTGGACGCTGAAGGTTCCGATGAGGGACGCCAGGCCGTACTTGATGAGCAGGTACATGGCCAGAAACAGGACCATGACGGTTTCCGGGTCGCCTTGCAACCCGGTCCACTTGAGGATTCGGCCGATGAGCAGCAGGGGCGCGACGGAAGCGGTGAGTCCGAAGATCTCTCGCACGGGGCGCCCGCTTTCGGAATCGAGGTCGGGCAGGATTCCGCCGATGGCGGTCAACCATCCGGCGAGAAGTCCTTGCACAGGGGTGTAGCCGAAGCCAAGGGTGCTAACGAGAGCCACTCCGGCGCCGAGCATGCCGCTGACGGAGATATGTTCGCGGTAGGCCGCCATCGCGTCGTCCTTGACGGGAGCGGGGAGGAATGCGCTGCCGCGCGGGTTGAGAAGCCGCTGACTCAGCAGCGGTGGGGAAGCTATCAGAATTCTCGAAGGAGCCGCAACATCTGATGCTATGCGGTCGCCGGGAGCCCGGCGGCGACTCGCAGGACGTCGAGCATTGCCCGGTCGGAGACGAACTTCTGAAAACGGGTATTGTAGGTGAACCGCTCGCCTCCGTCGGTTCCAAGGCGCGTCACAGTTTCGTTGCGGGAATTGACGACTTCCGCTTCGACGAATGTGTCGGCGAGTTCGGGAATCAGAATTCGCAGGTAGACGCGCTGCGACGTAATTCGTTCATCACAAACGATTTTGGCTCCGCCGGCGGAGATATCGTCCGAGCGGGCGCGGACGGCGACGAACCCTTCGGGGCCGTCGGTCACGACGGTGACTGCGGTGTGATAGCGGAATCGCTGATGACGTCGATCCTGCTCAGATCCGGAGGGGCTGCCGGCGGGGGGACTCGTGGTGTCGTTCATGGCACGACTACCTTAGCCCGCGATCAGGGCCTCGACGGGGATGAAACAGTTCGGGTCGTACCCGGTGGAATTGACCGCGTTCCGTTTGTGACGATTGTCGGACGCGAATCGTCCGTGCGGCTCGATGGTGGAGTCCGGGGTAGCGCGGTTCGATCGAGCCGTTCACGCGGCGGCGCGGATTTGGAGTTCGTCCGCGTTGAGGGAGACGATTGCGATCCCGAGCTTGTCGGCGAGTTGGACCACCTCGGGTTCATCGAGGAAGATCGTCATTCCCGCCTCGACGGCGAGGACGCGGCCTCCCGACTCGCGCATGGTTTGCAGCGTCTGGACGCCGATTGTGGGAACGTCGAAACGCATGTCCTGCTGCGGCTTGGCGACCTTCACGACTGAGAAGCCTCCGCGGCGACAGAGTTGGCCGGCGCGGCGGATGCACTCGTCGGTGCCTTCGATGGCTTCGACGGCGATGACCGCCGTGTCGTTGACGACGACTGACTGTCCGACGTCGAGCCGGCCCATCTCTTTGGCCATTTTCCAGCCGAAGCGAATGTCCTTCCATTGGGCGGGAGTGGGGCGGCGCTTGGTGAGGAATCCGTGTTTCACGAGCAGCTCCGGGCAGAAATCGAGAGCGGAATGGAATTTGAGGCCGTCCCGCTCGAATTCTCGAATGACGGCCAGCAGAATGGTGTCGTCCGATTTGTTTTCCCGGCAGTAGCCGAGCCACATGTGAATCGTTCGCCAGTCGGGGAGGAGCCTCAGAACGCGCCGCGGCTGGAAGAGTTCGGTCTTCTCGACCTTTCCGGCCATCACCACTTTTTCGACGCCGCACCGTTTGAAGAAACGGATTGCCGCCCCAATGCGGGCGAGAGGGATTCCCCGGAAACGGTGGCAGCAATCGACCAGGTCGGGAGACGCCATGCCGAGAATCCCGGCGCCGTAGACGGCGTAGTTCTGCCGGGTGGCCGCCTCGGCGAACAGAATCGGAAATCTCCCGCCGCCGGCGAGAAGTCCGATTCTACGGTTTCTGGGAAGCACTCCCCGTCCGGCGGCGCGTTGAACGGCGCCCGCCGCGCCGAGTTCGCCGGCGACGCTGTTCGCGAATCGGAGGATGGTGGGGGAAGACATGAAATCGCGAGGGGAATCAGAACCGATCGTTCGTCGCAGCCGATGCGTTGCGAGCGCGGCCGGTCAGGCTGCGCGAGACTCGGGGAACCGGGTGAGCTGATCGATCTGAGATTGCAGTTTTTCGACCTGAGAGGCGAGCGTTTTCAACTGAATGCGCATCTCAGGCAGCTTGGTCATGGCGATGTAGGACTTGACCGCGTCTTTCTCGGGACGTGCCGGCTGGCCGGCGTAACGCTGACCTCCAGGGACAACTCCCGAGACGCCGGCCTTTCCGCCGAGCGCCGCCCCGGCCCCGATCTGGGCGTGATCCGCAACGCCGACCTGTCCGCCGCACTGGACGTAATCGCCGGTGGTGACTGAGCCGGCCAAGCCGACCTGCGACGCGAAGACATTGTGTTTGCCCAGCACACAGTTGTGGGCGATCATGACCTGGTTGTCGAGCTTCGTACCGGCGCCGATGACCGTCTTGCCGATCATCGCGCGATCAATAGTGGTTCCGGCGCCGATTTCGACATCCTCTTCAATGACGACCGTTCCCGTGTGCGGAATATGGAGAAAACGGCCGTCGACCAGTCGATAGCCGAAACCATCCGCGCCGATGACGGCCGCCGCATGGATCGTCGTTCGTGGGCCGACGTGGACATCGTGGTACAGGACGACGTTGGCGTGAATCGTCACGTCGTCGGCCAGGATCACGCCGTCGCCGATGACTGCTCCGGGGCCGACTTCGCATCGAGCGCCGAGCACCACCCGGTCGCCGACGTAGGCGCCGGGATGGACGTTGCAGTCCGGGCCGAACTTCGCCGTGGGGCTGACCGTCGCATTCGGAGAGACGCCGATCGTCGCGCGCTGAGGGAGCGGCCGGAACCGCAACATCACTTCAATGAAGGCGGCTTGCGGATCATCGACGGTGATGACGGGCGTTTGAGCCGGGTCGGGCAGTTGAGGGAGCAAATCGCCGTGAGCGAGCACGGCCCCGGGTTGCACCTTGCGCAGCGCGGGCAACTGCTTTTCCGAGGCGACGTAGGCGATCTCCTGCGGGCCGCACTCGTCCAGTGGGGCGACGTCGGAGAGTGTGCGGTCGGCGTCTCCGTGAAGCCGGCCGTTCACCAGATGCGCTATTTCCCGGGTGGTCATCATGGAAGTCGGAGTCCTTTCCGAGGGGGACCGGGCGAGCGCCCGAGACCTGTTACAGCCATGCAACCGGGACTTGTAACGAAAAGCGGCGAATCCGGGCAACACCGTTTTGTGCGCCGAAGGGGAACTCGGGCGGCGGAACGTTCGCCGCAAGTTGTTTCGCAAGAATGAGTAAAATCCCTCGTTTGCGTCTCCGGCTGCGGACGATCCACTCGGAGGGGTCACGCCTGAGGGGGCGAAAATCAGCGATGACGCGAACGCCCCTTCTTGCGGCTTCGCTTCTTGCCGCTGTTGGGGCTGTTCCGTTCGGTCGCTCCCCGAGCCGAGTTCTGAGAATTCGCAGCATTCCCATTCCGTCCGTTGCGGGCGGCCTCTGCGCGGGCCTGGTCGGCGGCTTCGATGAGCTTGGCGAAGAACCCCTGACGTTTGGGCTGCTCCGGCTCGTCCGAGGTCTTGGAGACCGTGCTCTCGACGATCGCGGCCTGGGGTTGCGACGACGGTTCGTCGTCCTTTTTCCAGTCGAGGATTTTGCGCTCTGTGATGCCCCACATCGTGGAGGTGATGAAGTAGACGCACAAACCGGCCGGCACGCGATAGATCATCAAGCCCACGACGATCATCATCCAACTCATCATCTTGTACTGCAGTTCCTGCTCCGGGCTGGTGGCCGGCGGCATGAACAGCTTCTGCTGGATGACCCAGAGCACGATGGTGATGACGGGCAGCAGGTTGAAATCGGTCCAGTGCAGGAACGGCACCTCAAAGCCGAATGAGAAGATGGCGTCGGGCGCGGCCAGATTGTCGATCCAGAGAAACTCGACCATTCGCAGGTCGACGTCGTAGTTGAGGGCGTTGTAGAGTCCGATGAAGATCGGGAGTTGAAGGAACAGCGGCAGGCAACCGGCCATGGGGCTGTAGTTGTGTTTGCGAAACAGCTCCCGCTGCGCTTTCCAGAACTTCTCGGGCTCTTTGGCGTACTTCGCTTTGATTTCCTGCAGTTTCGGCTGCAGTTCTTTCATCTTTTTCGCGCCGGCCGCCTGCTTGCGGGTGATGGGGAACATGCAGGCACGGACGATCAGCGTGAGCACGACGATGGCCAGCGCGTACGGCAGCCCGAACGCGTGGTGAAAGAAGTTCAGCATGTAGACCATGCCGATGCTGATCGGGGTGAACCAGCCGAAGGTGATCACTCCGCCGGCATCGAGCGGTTGCAGCAACTCGGACCGTTTCGGCCCCAGGAACAGTTCGAATTCGTGCTGTTCGCTGCCGCCGGGAGCGAGGATGAGATCGCGGGACCGCATCGTCACGCTGATGTCGCTCTGCTCCGGCTCCTGGGCCTGGTGGACAAGTTGCGGCGTCGACTCCTTGAAGTAGGGATCGGGCGCGCCGTCGCCATCGTGATCTTTCGCCTGTTCATCCCGGGGGAACAGCAGCGCCGCGAAGTACTGGACGTCGACGCCGATGTACTTCAGCGGTTCGCGCCAGGTGTCGACCGCCGCCGGATCGTTGTTCTGGATCTTGTCTTCGACCTGCCCGACCAGCGTCTTGGCAGTAAGTTGCACGGGATCGCCGGGATCCTCGACGGTGCCGACTTTGATCTCTGTGAATGTGCGGGTGTTGTCCGCGTTTTCGAGCGGCACGCCGACGGGGCCCTGCAACCGGTAATTGAGCGTTTGCGTCTCGTTGGTGAGATTCACGAACTCAACGTCGAACCGGACGAGATAGCCGGCCGTGTCGCCGTCAGGATTCTCCGGGTCGCCCGGCTGGATCTCAAAATGCTTACGGATCTCGAAGCGGCCCGCCGGGTCGGGATAGCGGAAGGTGACGGAGGTGTCGCTCTTGTCGACGATCTCCCAGTCGACGTCGGCGAGCGTCAAATCGCCGGGGAGGGCCTCTTCGATCTTTTCGACCTCGACCGCGAGCGTTTTGAGAGTCGTGTCGGGGTTGTTGCCGACGACCTTGAGCGGTTCGCGCTTCCCGTCGGCGGTGATGTACCGCTCATCCGAGAGCGTTGCGGAGACGATCGCCGCGCCGGTGGTGGTCAGTTCGACCTGGAGAAAGTAATCGGAATCCCGTTCGTCGGAACCGAGGGTGACCGTTCGCCGCGGAAACTCGGGCAATTTCAGGTCGGCCGGAGGGGGCTGATCGGCGGCTTCGTCATCCGCCGGGGGGGTGGGTTCCTCGTCTGCTGCGTCTGCGACGACAGCGGGGTCTGCCGGGTCTGCCTTCTCGTCCTCGGCCGGTTCTTCAGCCTGTTGCCCGGCCGCGTTGTTCGCGGGGCCGGGCGGGGGCACGACCGGTTTCGGACCGAACCGCATCCAGAGCAGCATGAACAGCGCCGATGACGCGATAAACAGGATGAATCGCCGCTGTTCCATGACGTCTCACTTCCGTCCCCCCCGAGGGGGCTCAATCTGATCGATCCACGAGCGTGCCGCCGGCCACCCTGCGGCAGAGCGGTCTGACGAAGTCTCTTCGGCCCACTCTCTCCGCCGCGACTCAACGTCCCTCGCGCAGGCGGTCGCCCAGAAACTTGTCCAACTCGGGAATGGGATAGATCTTTTCGATCGTTTTTTCAAAGTCGTACTGGACCCGGCGGTATTGCACCTGCTTGTCGTTGAGCAGCACGTAGCAGGCGCGGGGGTCGCCGTCGCGGGGCTGTCCGACCGACCCCACGTTGAGCAGCACTTTCTCTTCCCCCAGTTCGTAATGGAACTCAATTTCTTCGGGCGAAAGAAAATTCAATTGCTCCGTAAAAACGCCGGGAATGTGCGTATGCCCCTGAAAACAATACTTCTCCACCAGGGAGAAGATCCGCTCCATCTTCCGCTGGTTGTAGATGTCTTCCGGGAAGACGTACTCGTTCAGGGGATTGCGGGCGGAGCCGTGCACGAACAGGAAGTCATCCTCGCGACGGACGCGGGGCAACTCGCCGAGGAATTCCCAGCGACGTTCGTTGGACTTGGAATCACCGGATTCGAGGACGCTGCGGGTCCAGAAGATGGCCCGCTCGGCGCCCGCGTTGAACCCTTCGGGATCGAACAGCGCGGCCTGGTCGTGGTTGCCCAGAATCGTCAGGGCGCAGCGGTCCATGACGAGGTCGATGCATTCGCGGGGATTCGGTCCGTAACCGATCACGTCCCCCAGGCAGTAGACCTCAGACACATCCTGCTGCTCGATGTCCGCGAAGACGGCCTCAAGGGCTTCCAGGTTTCCATGAATGTCGCTGATGATCGCGCGCACCAATCGCGTCCTCTATTTGCAAGCCCGGCTGGGCGCGGCCTATCGCAAGAACCGTTTCGAGCAAACTGCTCTACCAAGTGTCCGCGTCGAGCGGTTTTCGGACAATTGCGTGCGAGATTCCGCGAGACAGATCGCGAGAACTGATTCACAAATCGCTATAGCCTGCCGGAGTTTAGAGCAGTTGCGCGGAACCGGTCAAGTACCTCTTTGGGCGGCGCTGTGCAGCGGGAATCGTGATTCCTCGTGCTGGGAGCGTAATTGATGCGTCCCTTGTGCCAGGGCGGGGGACGCGAAAGACTAAACGTTGAGCGACCAGTCGCTCTCGCAAAACGAATGTCATCTCGGGCAATCGTCAGCAGGCAGGGCGAATTGATGTTGTCGACAATAATCGTTCTCTTCGGCTGACCTGCGCAGCAACACCGATGAGCGGCCAATACAACCTGATTGCGACGACGGCATTCGGACTGGAGGCGGTCGTTGCGCGCGAACTGAACGCGCTGGGATACGCGCAGCAGCGAGTTGAAGACGGTCGCGTGCGATTTCCAGGGGACGCGGCAGCGGTCGTCCGCTGCAACCTGTGGCTGCGCTGCGCGAGTCGCGTGGTGATTCAGGTCGCCGAGTTCGATGCGACTGACTTTGGCGAATTGTTCGACCGGACTGCCGCGATTGCCTGGGAGGACTGGCTGCCGGTGGACGCGGCGTTTCCGGTGCGGGGACGCAGTGCACGGTCCAAACTGCACAGCGTGCCGGACTGCCAGCGGATTGTGAAGAAGGCGATCGTCGAGCGGCTGAAGTCGGTCCATCAGCGGGACTGGTTCGATGAGACGGGGGCCGCTCGGGGCATCGAGGTCGCCGTGCTCAAGGACCGGGTGACTTTGACGATCGACACGTCGGGAGACGCGCTGCACAAGCGGGGCTATCGAACTGCCTCCGGACCCGCGCCGCTGCGGGAAACACTGGCGGCCGCGCTGGTGCTGCTCAGTTACTGGAACCGGGAGCGGCCTCTGGTCGATCCGTGCTGTGGATCGGGGACGATCCTGATCGAGGCGGCGATGATCGGGCGGGAGATCGCGCCGGGGCTGAAGCGTTCGTTCGCCGCTGAGCAGTGGCCGCAGTTTCCCCGCGGTCTGTGGGACGCGGAGCGCGTGGCGGCCGCCGCGAAAGTCAGGCCGCAACTTGCGGAGAGACTGATCGGCACGGACGTTGAGGAGCGGGCCGTTCTGGCGGCGCGGAAGCACGCCGAGGCAACGGGCGTGGCCGACGACATCCATTTCCAGAGGAAAGCGCTGGCGGAGTTTCGATCGCCGCGGAAGTACGGTGTGCTGATTACGAATCCGCCGTACGGCGAGCGGATCGGCGAGGAACGGGAAGTCGAGCAGTTGTACCGCGACATGGGGCGTCTGTTTGAGCCGCTCGACACGTGGTCGATCTACGTGCTGACGGCGCATCCGCAGTTCGAGCGGTTGTTCGGCCGCCGGGCGGAGCGGCGCCGCAAGCTGTTCAACTCGACGCTTGCGTGCACGTATTACCAGTTCCCGGGCCCGAAGCCGCCGCGACACGATGGACGGGTGACAAGCATGCCGCCGCACTCCCGCTGAAAATCCGGACGATCGAGAAATCACGGAGGGGGGGAGTTCAGCCTGTTCCCCGGCGTTGTTCGTAGGCTTCCAGGTCTTTGAGGAAGACGGCCAGCGACGATTGCAGCGTTTCCCGTTTGATTTTCCACTCCGGGTTGTCCTCGGTGTACTTGCTGCAGTGATCGACGAGCAGGCGATAGAGGAACTTGAACAGATTGCGGGGCACACGCAGCCGATCGAGGATTCCGATCAGCTCCGTCTCGTTGATCGACGGGTCGAAGAAGTCCATGATCCCCGGCGGCTTGCCCTCGGCAAGTTTCGCGCAGGCTCTGATCCGATCGTTGGCAATGTCGTAGAGACCCTGCCCGGTCCAGGTCAGCGACGAGACGAGGTTCTGCTTGTCGAGGCGGCTGCGGTCGTAGAATTCTCGCTCCTGTTGCTGCAGGTAACCGGACATCGCGATCGGCAGCAACAGTTTGAACGCAATCCCGGGGTGCTTCAGAAACTTGTTGTCGAACATCGGCCAGACGAAATCGCGCATACGTTCGGCGGCGCCGTTAATGAGATGCGGCTCGTCGACGCGGTCCATCAGAACGTAGATGCTCTCGAAACCGAGTGATTTCAACACCGACTGCAGTTTGAGCAGAAGTTCGTAGCGGTCGTCGCCGCGCGGCCGGGTGGGGAGCGGCTGTCCGGCGTATTCGGAGGTCTCGAATCCACCGATGTTCTTGCGCAGCGCGCGGACGCGATGGTCGAACACGCGGATCTGGTTTCTGGCGCGCCAGCCGATCCAGGTGCGGCGGAGTGAGTCCCAGACACACGGGAGCCAACCGGCCGCGATGATGGCCCACCAGCCCCACCATTCGAAGAGTTTTTTCCAGTCGCCCTCGTGGTAGGCGATGACTCCGGCGACGACGCCGACCGTCACCAGCAGTCCCAGCGCCCAGACCCAGAACTTTTTCCAACTGAAATAGCGCAGTTTCCAGCGAAGTTTCTGCCAGCGCTGACGGGGCGCCAGATCCCGGTTGTCGTCGTAGAAGGCGGCCAAGAGCAGAATGTCCCGCCTCTGTTCGCGGGGCAGGGCATGGAGTTTCTCCATGTCGATGTTCTGCGTTTCGTCCTTTGGATCTCGGCCGTCGTTGCGAATCGCATTCGCCAGGCGCGTGACGGCCAGCGTGAGGATCGCATCCATGTGGTCCCACAGCCGCCAGTTCTTCAAAGCGTTCTCGGGTTTTCGGCGACGTCCATTGAGGCGCTCGCGAAAACAGTCGAGGTACGGATTGAAGTCGTCGTACTCGACGACGAAGGCCCGCGCTTCCGGATGTTCCCGGTTATAGCGCTGCAGTTCCTGCTTGATCTGCAGCCGCAGCGCGGTCTTGCCGCTGCCCTGTTCTCCGAAAACGACCGACGTCGCCGCGGCGCGCGGGTCGCCGAAGATCTTGTCCCAGGCGGAGTGGTGGGTGGCCGCGAGACAATGGTCGAGAAAGACGCGGTCCGAGAGCGCGTCTTCCTGTGCGAATGGGTTTTCGGTGATCCCGTAGTGGTCGAGAAACTGATGGACTTTCATGCAGCCTTCCTCATCTGTGCAGTCAGCCGAGTTTATGCCGGGCTGCGACCAGATGACAGGCCGGGGAAGTCAGGAAATATCGAGCGCTTGTTTCAGGCCGATGCGAATCGGGCCGCGGACCGTAGAGCAGGCGGCTTACGGGCGCCGCAGCGTGTGTTGGGTTGTTGAATGCTGCCGGGCACCGGCCTTCGAAGGCTACGAGTGACACACAAATCCGTTCATTGGTTGAAACAACCACAAAGACACGAAGGACAGGAAGCAGCGGACTGTCCAATCAGCGAAAATCGGTCCCATCCGTGGTCATCCGCGTTCCATTCGAATCTCTCGGAGAGTCACTCGAACGCGGATCGAGAGATGTGTGCCCTGGAAGGCCGGTCTACCTGCTCCGTCCCACGGCCTTCCGAAGTCGTGGAGATCCGCCTGCGGTGCGGATTTCAGTCGAAGATCCAGGTGTAGGTCACCCAGACGGAGATGCCCATGACGATCACTGTGTAGAAGAAGAACAGTGAGAGCATCTTGCAGATGTTTTTGCCGGCCTCGACGTCGTCCGCGTCGAACTCGCGGAGTTCGGCCTGCGTGAAGAGGGGGGCGTCCGCAGTTTCGGTCTCGGATACGTTCTGGTCACTCATGGGTGTGCTGTGGGTGACGTGGGCCGGCTGATTGGGGTGCAGTGCGTTCAGAGACCTATTCTTACGGATTGCGGCGCCGGTGTCGAGAAATCGATCGAGGAAAGTGTCGAGTGAAGAGCTGAGGGTTCAGAGTCAAGAGTCAAGAACCGGCGCCACTGGCTCCGCCAGTGCGAACCAGAAAGGACGTCTACTCCGCGATGCACTGGCAAAGCCAGTAGCACCCAACCCGTCACTCAGGATTGAACAACCGCCAGATATTTCGCTGCAAATTCTTCTCTCCGTGTCTCAGTGGTGACATCCTTGATGAATAATCCGGGCTACCTGGTGCGTGCGGAGCGGACGTAGCGTTCGGGGGCGTCGGGCTTGGCGAACGATGTGGGTTCCCAACCGGCCTTTGTCGCGCGGGGGCGGGGGGTCGGCCGGCTTTCGGGAAACGGGCGGGCGTCTGAGTTTGTCCGGCGGGACTCGTGCCGCGAGCGGGCCTGCGGATTCTGCACGGTCTGCGTGGTGGGCAGCATGCGATTGGCCGTCATGTTGTCGCTTGCCGTAGGAAGTTCGCCGTCCAGGTAGGACAGGAATTTCTGGCTGGCCTGATTGATGATGACGACCCGGCTGGCGGCGTTCGGTTGGCCGCGGGGACGGATGATGACGACGACTTCCGCGTCGCCTGCGGTGATTTCGGTCAGATCAGTCTCTGCGACGGCCGGCGGGTTTTCGATCGCAGCCGGCTGGTCGTTCCAGGCGGGGGCTTCCGTTGCCGAGCCGAAGTCGGCCGGGGCTGCCTCGGCTTCTGCGACGGCCGTATCGATAACGGCGGGTTCCTGCCGCGGTTGATAGAGGTAGGTCAGGTTGCAGTCGTCGAGCAGATCGTGGACGGCGAAGGCGTGGGCGTACAGTCCGCGACCTGCGTCCTTGTCGGCCGCGATGCACACGCCGATCAACTCGCCGTCGAGATTGAACAGTCCGCCTCCGGAGCGGCCCTGAACGGGGGTGCCGGTGCACTCGATGTTGTCGGGACCGTTGTACTTGTTGACGGCCGTGAGTTGCATCTGTTCTCGGGTCGGTGGATTGCCGCCGCTGCAGCCGATGCAGGCGACCCGGTCGCCGGTCGCGAGAGCGACCGTTTCTCCGGCGATGTCGGTCGCCGGGACGGCCGCGTCGGTCGGCACGACGATGAGTCCGACGTCGGCTTCGAGATCGTAGCGGACGACCTTTCCGATGTAAGTGCGATGGGATTCGCCCGTGAAGAGGTCGACTTCGATCTTCGACTCGTCGGTCATGTCGCGGAAGATATGGCCGCAGGTGACGATGAGCGTCTGGCCGGGCCGGCTGGAGATGACGGTGCCCGAGCCGAGATTGAGGTTGCCGTTGATCGCGACCCGGATGCGGGTGCTGGCGGCGAGTGGGCGATGCGCCGGGGGTTGGGCGGGCTGGGTCGCTTCAGGATCCTGGCCCATGGCGAGCATGTTTTCCGGTTCGTTGCGGTTCGGGAAAAAGCGTCCGAAGAGAGATCCGTCGGAATCGTCAGCGGCTGTTGAGCGTTCGGGCGTGGTTTGAATGGCATGCTGCGTGCCGTCGCGAGGAAGTTGATCTTCGCTCGTGTCATCGTCGGCGATGAGCGTTTGGGGTTCGGGGAGCGTGCGGCCTTGTTCGGGCTGGCTGGGAATGCGGGCCAGCATGCGGCGGAGATTGGACTCGGTGGTGGCGCCGACCGAACGGGCGACTTCTTCACCGTCGACGACCAGCACGAACGCCGGGATGGAACTGATGTTGTATTGCTTGGCGAGAGCCCGCTCCTTGTCGACGTCGACCTTGCGGATCGGGTATCCCTCCCGCTGCAACCGCGAGACAATCGGGTTCATCTGCTGGCAGGGGCCGCACCAGGTGGCGCTGAAGTCGAGGACTTCGCCGCGCGGCTGGGCGCCGAAGGATGCAAGCAGGACGACGAGAGCGGCGGCATTGGACATGGGTCAACTCCGGCTGAAAGAGGGGCGGGGGGAGGGGCAGGCGACTGAGAACAGACGCAGCGGCGATGGCCCCATCCCGAGAGCCGGAAAGCAGTTTCGCCACATCGCTGGCCTCCATGCCAAAAAAAGCGTAAACGACTCCTCACGCGTCGTTCGGACAGCGATCGCGGGCGGCGGGAAGGCCGCTCGTTCGACTGGTCCGAATTGTCGATGGGGAATCGGCGGGTGCCGGTGCGCCTCGCATCATCGCGGTGCCGGAGCAAATTGCTCCGGTGGCGACCGGAACGCCGCTTACGAAGGGCCCGGCTTGCAGGATTTACAAGGCCGGGTTGAAATGCCTACAAGTGCTGAAACGGAGACGAGCCACCGGAAACCGACGCGACTTGCTGTCTCGCCGGGTTTTCTGCGTTCCGTTGCTCGTGTGATGGGTCTGGGAGTGCGTCGTTGCGACGCGGTTCAGCAGAAATGCACAATCCGTTCCAATCCGGCAGGATTCGCCGATTGGCTCGCCGGGGGGGACGCTTCATACATTCGGGTATTCGACGCAAAGTCGCAAAGACGCGGAGATACGCAGAGTTGACAGGTGGGGCGCGCTACTTCTCCGAGGAACTGCGGAAAGCCTGGTAGCAGCACGTCTTCGGGAGTTGCCGAGCGTCGGGACACACCAGACCGCAGCAACGGATTCAACCGGTTTGGGATTCTGCTTGCCCGATTTCCTGCGCGTCGGTGTGTTGAGTTCAGGTGTTGGGAGTGCCCAGCGAGTCGTGTTCCCCCTGCGGTATTGATTGAGCAGAGAGACAGGTCGTCCGTTTCCACTTCGCCGACGTTTCGTGACATGCGTATTGTCAAGTTTCTCTCCATCGCCCTGGTCGCCGTCGGGTTGACGTACCTGTTCTGGCGACCGCTGTGGCATGGCGGGGGACTCGTAGGCGGGGACATCTATACGTACTACTTCCCGCAGAAGACCTTCTATGCCGAGGAACTCAGGGCGGGACGCATTTCCCTGTGGAACCCGCTCGTGGGTCACGGCTATCCGGTGGTGGCGGAGAGCCAGACTGGAGTCTTCTATCCGCCGAATCTGCTGCTGTACCGAGTTCTTGACGTCAACACCGCGTACAACGCCTCGCAGCTCGGTCATTACGTGCTGGCGGTGCTGTTCACCTGGCTGCTGGGCCGGCGGATGGGGTTGAGCGGGCTGTCGTCGTTGCTGACCACGATCGTCTTTGTCTACGGATGGTGCGCGCCGCGTATCTGCCTGGAATGGGCGATCCTGGGGGGCGTGTTTCTGCCGTTCACATTGTGGTGTGCGGAGTCTTTTCTGCAGACGGCGAAGCGGCGGTATCCGGCGGCGCTCGCGACGGGACTGGGACTCCATCTGCTGGCGGGACATTACAATCTGGCGTTTATCGAGGTGCTGACTGTTCTTGCGTACGCTGCGCTGCGAGTCACGTTTGCGCGGGACCGGTTGGCGGAGTCGCTTTCGGGGCGCGGCGGTCGTGGGATGCCGGCGGTGCTGTTTGCGATCGTAATCGGGTTCGGGCTGGCGGCGCCGCAGCTTCTTCCGACCTGGCAACTCAAACAGAGAAGCCAGCGGGCCGACGTGGGCGCCCGGCATGACCCGGGCTACGGGCACATCCCGCCCTGGTATCTGTCGCAAGTCGTCATGCCGTGGAGGTGGTACGCGCCTGACGTCGACACCGACAAGATGCTCAACCAGAAGAAGAACTGGTCGATCGCCTCATTGACCAACAAAGTGGAGGCGCATCTCTACTTCGGGCTGGTTCCTCTGGCGCTCGCAGTGGGCGGTCTGTTGTGGCGCGCAGTCAGCGGGGCGGGAACGCCGCGGGTGTTTCAGATCTGGGTGATCCTGGGGCTGGCGGCAACCGTTTACACGACCGGCTGGCTGCTGCCGGTGACGCGTCATTTGCCGGGGTTCAGTTTCTTCATGGGGCCGGGACGGTACGGGATCGTTACGACACTGGCCGTGGGATTACTGGCGGGTTACACGCTGGACCGCTTGTTCGCGCGGAAATCGGGCGGTGTGACGCCAGCCGGGAAGATCGTCATCGCTGCAGTCATTGCGCTGACGACGTTTGATCTCTGGGTGGTTCGGATTCACTGGAACCGAACCGTGCAGGGGGAACCAAACTGGTACGCCGATCTGATTCCCGATCCTCCGATCAACCATCGGCCGGAGAGCATTGTGCGGCAGATCCTCAATGAGTACCCGAGTCCGGTCCGGATGCAGGGTTCGTTTCAGAACATGCCGACCCTGACGGGATTCGCTATGACGCCGACCTATCTCGGCCTGGGACCGGCTGAATACTACGACCCGGAATTGACGATTCCGAAAGCGACTCATGATCCACCGACGGCGGAAGAGGCAGCGGCCCAGGTGGAGTGGATGCGATGGGCGGGGGTGACGCACATCCTCTCGGAGAGGCCGCTCAACGAGTCGATCTGGCCGGTGATTCCGGTCTGGTCGGGCCACGACAAGTTGCTGCACCGGGCGTGGGCGTTACGCGAGCCGTTGTCTCTCTATGAACTCGAGAATCCGGGAGAGCGTGTCCGGCTGGAGGAAGCAGCGCGGGAGGACCGGGCTGAAGTGATTGAATACGGACCCGAACGGATCGTGGCTGAGGTGGACTCCACAACGGGAGGGGAGGTCGTGCTGACCGATCTGGATTATCCGGGATGGGACGTCACGGTGGACGATCAGGAGGCCGAGTCGTTTCGCGCGGACGGGATGTTCCGCGGCGTGTCGGCGCCGCCCGGTGAGCATACGATCGTCTGGGAGTATCGACCGAAGAGCGTTTATTGGGGAGTGGGGATTGCGGCGGCCGCCCTGTTGACGGGTATGCTGTTGCTCCGGATGTCCCGTCGCAAGACCGGGCAGCACGCTACGAAGGCGGGAGAGGAAGCATGAAACTGTCACTCTCGGTCCGGATCGCGGAAGCGGCTTGCAAGACGAAGCTGAACGTCCCGTTTGGCGACCTCGTGCAACTGGCGAAGGAACTGGGTTATCGCGCGATTTGCATGCGGGCGAGTGCCGGGGGGATCGGTACGCCGCGCGATCGGCTGGAGCAGATGCGGAGCGAGGTAGAGGCGGCGGGGATCGTCGTCTCCATGGTCACCGCCGACTCGGACGTGCCGCTCAACAACGAGCGCGGCCCGGACAGTCTGCGGGACATCGACCCGAGCCTCGACGTCGCCGAGGCGCTGGGCTGTGATCTGATCCGGGTCTGCCTGAAGCAGGAGTCGGATATTGAGCATGCACGGCGGGCCGCCGATCGGGCGGGGGAGCGCGGCATCCGGCTGGCGCACCAGTGCCATACGACGACGCTGTTCGAGCAAGTCGACGCCTCACTCGCCGTGCTGGAGGAGATCGGCCGTCCAAACTTCGGGCTGATCTATGAGCCGGCCAACCTGATGCTGTGCGGCGAACCGTATGATGAGACGACGTTGAAACAGTTCCTGCCGTACCTGATGAACGTCTATGTGCAGAATCATCGGCTGGATGAGAACGGCCCCGAGGCGCTGGAGACGTGGTGCCTTGGTGAGAGGCGGTTTCATCACATCCCGATCTGGGAACGGGGCGGAGTGGACTTCGATTCCGTGATCGCAGGACTCAAGGCGGTCGGGTACGAGGGATACTTCACCGTGCATCAGGCCTATGCGCACCTGATGGGTCCGGAGGAGGCGGCGGTGAAGAGCGCGGAGTATCTGCGGTCGTTCGGGTGCTTTGAGTAGGTGGACGACGCTTCAGCAGCGCGCTTGTGCGAATTTCCGTCAGTTTCAGACTCCTCAATCTGAATGAGCGCAACAAAAAAGCCGGCGCGCCCCCCTGCGCGTCGGCTTTGTGTGCGGCGATCGAATCAGACCGCTTCGTAGACGACGGCTTCGGCGGCCATCGGAGTGAACCGGTTCACCGTGGGCCGAAAGGAGTGGCGAGCGTTGAGGCTCTCACCCTCCTTCAGGTTGGCCAGTTCTTCGGAGAGTTCTCCGCGAAGCACGCGCACGTCGGCCGGAGCATCAACGCCGATCTTCACGCTGCCGCGACCGGTCTGGATCACCTTAACGACGATGTTTTCGCCGATTTGAATCATCTGCGATTTTTTTCGGGTCAAAACCAGCATGGTTCTCTTCTCCATAAATAGACGCGACGTGACTGCCGCTGACTCGGGAATCCGTTTCCGTGTGAGTTGTCCGTGCGGGGCTGTGAGGCCCTTTCGCCCCCATTCACGGGATGGGAAAGGCACACGCCGTGCCAAACGTGCGGCGCGGTGATTCCAGGCTGCATAACCTGTTGAGCCGGGTCGGATTAGGAAACTCCGGCAGAGTCTGCCGCTTGCCTGACGGGCAGAATTCCCCACTGTTTGACAATTCTGCAGAGGGGGAAATGCAAATGATGCAAGGGGAGTCTCCGGCGCGTCAGGTCTCTAGTGGTCTGGTCCAGATGGATTTTGGGGTTGGGGTGTCTTTGAAATTATGGTCTTCTTCGTCGGTTTCGTGTTTCCCAATCGGCAAGGAAGTCGCCATGAGTGTCAAGAAGTATGTCGTTGAGTTGTCCGATGAGGAAAGAGCTGTCTGCCGGGAAGTGGTCAAAAAGCTCAAAGGAACCAGCCAGAAAGTGAAACGCGCCAACATCCTGTTGAAATCTGATGAGGGGTGGACGGACGAGAAAATCGCGGACGCCTTCAACTGCCGCAGGCAGACTGTGGAAAACGTCCGCAGGCGACTGGTGGAATGCGGGTTTGAACAGACCCTCAACGGCAAGAAACGTGCAAATCCGCCCGTGCCGAAACTTCTCGACGGAGAACAGGAAGCAAGGATCATCGCCATGCGATTGGGGGAACCGCCGAAAGGGTTCGGCAACCAGATCATTGCGGCCACGCGATGGCATCCGAAGCGAGTTGACTATGAGTATCGTCGCGCGGGAGTCGCCTTGAATTCCACTACACACCCAAACACGGCAGTTGGCTGAACATTGCGGAGAACGAACTGAGCTGTGTGACCGCTCAATGCGTCAGCGGCCGTCGCATCGGGAGTGAGGAACAGTTGCGTGAAGAAACCACGGCCTGGTACGAAGACATCAACTCCACACAGCGCGGTGTTGACTGGCAAATGAAGCTCGACGACGCCCGCATCAAACTCAACTCCGTGTACCCCAAAATCAAGCTGTGACAGACCACTAGAGCAAATTGCTCTACCATGTGTCCGCGTCGAGCGGCATTTGGACTGTCGAGGGCGAGAATCCGCGAGACAGATCGCCAACACTGACTTGCAAAGCGCTCTAACGCCGCGCCGCTCGCCGTCGATCGGAATCGTGGCGTTCGATGCGAGTGGGGATTCGGGGCGCGGGAGGTTGTGTGCGGTTCCGGCAGTTGGCGCTGTCAAAGTCTTCCCACCTTGAAAAGGTCGATGGCCCTGCAGGCCGCAAGACGGGACATTGGTCGCGATCGACCGATCGGGTAGTATAATCTTATCCGCTTTGCCCAACTGCGAGGCACTCTCATGGACACGCCGATTTCACTGCCAGCCGATCTCAAAGACAAGATCATACGCGAAGCCAATGCGTGCGGAATGTCGCTATCTGACTTTGTTTGCAAATCCCTCGAATGGGCGATTGCCCAGAATTCCGCCGATGATCCCTTGTTCGCCGATACCGCCGTGTATCGTGACGATGGTCTTGATGACCTCGCATCAAATCACGATGACTACTTGTATGGGGATGCGTCGTGATTTTCATCGACACGGGCGAACCCTGACGCGAAGAACGCGACATAATCCAGTTGTTAGACTATTGGAAAGGGTTTCGACGGATCTGGCTCCATCGTGATGGTCCGCGTTTACTCAATCGTTAGAGTGGCACGAGATGTCGCTGTCAGATCCGACGACTTGGGTATGTCCAAGTGACTGGCACCAGGACTGTGACGGGGTGTGGGAGTTCGAGCAACTGCGAACTTTGGCGCTCGCAATCACCAGCCACCGCGAATCGTGGATCGTTCGACTTGTCTACGATGATCCGACTGTCGTCCACACTGAGGTACTAAGGTCGAACAAGAAGATTGGAGAGGCCTACGTCAATCGCGCGGCAGCGGACAGGTTGGAACCAGTGTTCAGCGTCTACGCGGGTGCAGAGGGAGAGTATCATGGTGGTTCGGTCGCCGAGGCGGTCCGATGCTTCGAGGCGGCTATCGGAGCGTGGCGCGAAGATGAGCGGTAGGCAATCTAACGCTGCACGTCCGTTGAGTTCCGTGGCCCAATGCACGTTGCGGATGGGTCCCCGCAGTGTCTGATTGAGCAGAGTGAGCCTGACTCGGAGGCGGATTCGCGATCTCAGGCCTGTGCCGAACGAACCACGCGGGGCGAGCGGTTCGGGCCGTTCGTCATCCCGGAAGCCCAAGAGGACGGCGCGGAAGCCGAATCAACCGAGCATCTTTGAGACTTCGAACCGGGCGCACAATCAGATGTCTGAACAGCTTTGTCGTTGGGGGATTCTGGGGACGGCCGGGATTGCGCGGAAGAACTGGCTGGCGATCCGGAATACGGGGAACGGGCGCGTGACGGCGGTTGCCAGCCGGGACGGGGACCGGGCGTTTCGGTTCATCGATGAGTGCCAGCGGGAGGCCCCGGTCGATCCGCGGCCGCATGCTTGCGAGGGGTACGAGACGCTGCTGGAACGGGACGATGTCGACGCGGTGTATATCCCGCTGCCGACCGGGCTGCGGAAGGAGTGGGTGATTCGCGCGGCGGAAGCGGGGAAGCACGTGATGTGCGAGAAGCCGTGCGCGGCGAGCGCGGCGGATCTGAGCGAGATGCTTGCGGCGTGCAACGAGCGGAATGTGCAGTTCATGGACGGCGTGATGTACATGCACAGCGCCCGGATGCCGAAGGTGCGGGAGGCGCTGGATGACGGGGAGAGCGTGGGGCGGATTCGGCGGATCGCATCGCATTTCAGTTTTTGCGCGCCGGAGGACTTTCTGGCGGGAAACATCCGCGTGAGCAGCGCCCTGGAACCGCAGGGGTGCCTGGGCGATCTCGGCTGGTACACGATCCGGTTCAGCCTGTTTGTGATGAATTACGCGCTGCCGGTCCGTGTGCGGGGCAAGATCCTCTCGGAGTACGGGCGGCCGGACAGTCCGGAATCGGTTCCGACGGAGTTCTCCGGCGAGTTGTTTTTCGACGGCGGGGTCTCAGCCGCGTTCTACAATTCGTTTCTTACGGAGCATCAGCAGTATGCCACGGTGAGCGGATCGAAAGGCTGTCTGACCGTCAGCGACTTCGTGCTGCCTGTGTGCGGGAACGAGCTGGCATTCACTGTCGAGAATTCAGTGTTTGCCATTCGCGGCTGCGACTTCACGATGGAGTCCCATCCGCAGCGGCACTCCGTGCGTGAGTACAGCCACTCCCATCCGTCGTCGCAGGAGACGAACCTGTTCCGGAATTTCGGCGACCTGGTGCTGCGCGGCGCGCCCGACCGAACGTGGGGCGAGATTGCACTCAAGACGCAGCGCGTGATGGATGCGTGTTTGCGTTCGGCGCGGGAAGGCGGTGTGGAGGTCGAGTTGTAAAGGGTTCTGGTGCGAAACGACAAGCCGGGGGTGGAAACAAACCCCGGCCGCGGGCGGCAGGCCGGGGTTCGGATTTGACGGGGAGGGACGGCCCGGTCGGTCCGGGTGCGGCGTCCCTCCACCAGGGGCCGATGCTTTCCGTCGTTCAGTTTGCTCTGCGGCGTCTGGCCGCGAGGTCGGCGTCGCGGGCCTCGATCCGGGCCTGCAGCGCTGCTTCGCGTTCCTGCTGCCGTTGCCTCAATCGTTCGATGTGCTGTTCCCGGTCGGTGAGCGGTGCATCGGATCGGCCGGCCACTCTGGCGCTGCGGGTACGATCTCCGGAGTTTCGATCACACTCGCCCTGCATGCGCTGCCGCTGAGCTTCCCGGAGCATGGCAGCCTGTCGCTGCTGCATCTGTGCGGCCGTTTGACGGGCGGCCATCTGCTGCATGGTCTGCTGCCGCATCATTGATTCGAACTGCGCTTGCGCGAATGCCTGCTGCAGACCGCCGCCGGGAACGCCGAATCCGCCGCCTCCCGGGATTCCAATTCCACCTCCACCTGGCACGCCGCCGCCGCCTCCCCCGCCGTTGGGACAAGCCTGGGCAGATGCACGGTCACACGCTCCGAAGGCGATGATAGCGGCCAGAGCCGCCGCCAGCGTGGTGAGGCGCGACGCGCGCCGAATTGACTTGAGCCGTCGTTGCATGGCGAATTCTCCTGATCGAGCCGAGATGGGTGAACCACACGCGGCCGCCCGTACCGCTGCGTGGCGCGCCTGCCACAGACGTAAGATCGTTCAACAGGCTATACTCAGGAAACGCGACGAATTCCGGAGGATTCACAGGGAATCCTGAAAATCTGAGGAGCGATCCGGACATCGTCGCCGATCGTGTGGCTTGCCCTCTTCCACAGTTCGAGCGGATGTATGACGACCGAAAACGAAGCCGAACTGATTGACCGTGCGATCCACGGCGATGAAGAGGCTCTGGCATTGCTGTTTTCGGCGCACCGTGAGCGGCTGCGGCGGGTGGTGGCGTTTCGATTGCACCCGAAGCTGCGGTCGCGCGTCGATCCGGACGATATTTTGCAGGAAGCGTACCTGAACGCCGCACAGAGACTGGGACGGTTTCTGCACGACGGAGCGCATTCGTTTTTCATCTGGATGCGATTGATTCTGAATCAGACGCTAGCGGACGTGCACCGCAGGCATCTTGGGGCGCAGATCCGCGATGCGCGGCGGGAGGCGCGCAGCCGTCCGGCTTCGATGGGGGACTCGACGTCTCTTTCACTGACAGTGCACCTGATCGGCCATCTGACGTCACCGAGCCAGGCGGCGCTGAGGGAGGAGCTGTCTGAAAAGATCGACGACGCATTGAGCACGATGAGCGAACTTGACCAGGAAGTGCTCGCCATGCGGCATTTTGAGGAACTGAGCAATTCGGAGATCGCCGCGGCGCTCGAAATCTCGGAGCAGGCGGCCGCGATGCGGTATATTCGGGCGCTGGGCCGGATTCGTGATATTCTGGTGACCATTCCCGGTTTCGGCGACGAATGAGTGATGAACGAGCGGTGACGCTGAGCGTGTCTGGGAACGAAACCGGAGCGTTCACTAGCGGTTGTTCAATCCTGAATTGACGGGTTGGGTGCCACTGGCTTTGCCAGTGCATCGCGAAGTAGACGTCTTTTCCGGTTCGCACTGGCGGAGCCAGTGGCACCCGTCCATTCCACCTGGATGAGCCACAAGCGACGCGTGAACTGACGAGTTGTGCCGGAGGCTGGTTACTCCAGGGGTGCGTTCCCAAATGGAAATTTGGGAACGAGGTATCATGTTGCAGCAGGGCGATCGGGATTATGCCGGACGAGAGTGGTGAGTTTGATGCGGAGATTCTGGGACTTCCGATTCCGCACGCGTCGGAAGAGCGGGAGGGATTCGCGGAGATTGACCGTCTGGCGGACCGGTTTCTGACCGAGTTGCAGAAAGGTGGAGAGCCGACGGTCGACGATTATGCGATGCGGTATCCGCATCTGGCCGAGGAGATTCGGCGCATCTTTCCGATGATCGCGGCGATGGAGCACTGGAAGGCGCGAAAAGCGCCCGAGGTGCTCAATCGGCCGCCGAAGGATCTGAGCAATCTGACCGAATTGGGAGTCTACCGCCTGGTGCGCACGGTCGGCCAGGGGGGCATGGGGGTGGTGTACGAGGCGGTGGACCTCGAATCGGGGCGGCGCGTCGCGGTGAAGGTGATGCAGTGGCGGGCCCGCGACCCGGGGGCTGCGCGGCGGCGGTTCGAGCAGGAAGCGCGGACGGCCTCCGATCTGCTGCATCCCAATATCGTCCCGGTGTTCGACTACGGGGAAGTGGACGGCGTCGCCTATTACTCGATGCCGCTGATCGAAGGGATCTCGCTGGAGGCCGTGATCGCGCGGTTGCGGGAGCGGAACGGGGTCGTCTATGCCGATGAGATCCGGCGAACGCAGCAGTGGGACGGATCGGGCGCGGCCGCTGAGACTCCAGACGACGCGAGTCCGTCTCACGATTCGGGCTCGTCCACGGTCGGAGAGAGCAACGACCGGAGCCTGCGGAGAACGTCATGGAGGCGGATCGCGCGGATCGGCGCGCAGATCGCCCGGGCGCTGCAATACGCTCACTCGCGGGGTGTGGTGCACGGCGACATCAAGCCGGCAAATGTGCTGCTGGACGCCGAGGGGGTGGTGCGGATCACCGACTTCGGGATGGCGCGACCGGCCGACGCCGGGGAAGACGCGGAGGCGTCCTCGACGGGGGGGACGTTGCGGTACATGTCGGTGGAGCAACTTCTCGGCAGGCCCGACGCGCTCAGCGACATTTATTCCGCCGGACTGACGATGTACGAGTTGACGACGCTGCGTCCGGCGTTTGTCGGTGAGGACCGGGACACGCTTGTGCGGCGGATCGCCGATGCGAATCCGGTGCCTCCTCGTGAATTGAATCCGGAGATCCCCCGCGAACTCGAGGCGGTGATTCTGACGGCGATCGATCGGCGTTTGGAGCGTCGGTATCAGACCGCAGAGGCGCTCGCGATTGATTTGTTATGTTGCGCCAACGGCAAGACTCCGGTCGCGGCGCGGCGAAAGCCCTGGAGCCGGTTGCGTCACTGGGTGCAGGGTGGGGGAGAGTGATCGCGCGTGGCACGCAAAGCCGCGAAGTCGCAAAGGAAGGCGCGGAGAATCACATTGATCGCGGGTCGAATTCACCCCGACCCATTGATGGCTGCCCGGCAGGCGAAGACTCGCGCGTGGTGGGACACCGCCGCAGCTCGCTACGATCTGTTCGTGTCCGACCTCGTGATCGAAGAACGCTCTGCAGGAGACCCTTCGGCTGCACAGGAACGATTGGACGTCATTGATACGGTTCCGCTGCTTGAAACGCCCGACGATGAAACGCGATCTGAAGTGGAGAATCTTTCGTCGCCGCCCGGTGGTCGTTGACGTTGTGCCCGCTTCGGATTCGCGGCGTTACGGCAACTCGTCGATGGTCACGTCGCCGCCGTCCACGACATCCACCGTCATCCGGCTTCCGTCCAACAACGACATGCCAATCAATGGCGCGCCCGCTGCCTGTGAAATCAGCACCTCTTTGGGGTGTCCGTGCCAAGGGACCGTTGCCAAATAGACATCCAACCGCGTGACACTGCCGTCAGCGAGCGTCCCGCGTCGATGGCCTACAAACGGTAACCGCAGCGCGGTCACCAACTGGCCTGGAAGCGTGAGATAGCCGTTGTACCCCGTGTCGATGACGGCCGCGACTTGTTGGGGCGGCTGACCGGGAGCGGACACTTCAATCTCGATAATTGCTTCGCGATTGCGAACGCTGCCGCTGATCATCCTTGGTCCATCGCAATATGTCCGCCCAGATTGTACGCCGTTGGATATCCTACTCGCACGCCATAAAGAATGCCTTGCGGTCGCTTCGCCAACGCCCGCTTGGTTGCCTGCACATCATCTTCGTCGATTTCGTATTCGCCGGTCTCGATGTCGATGACGACGAATTTGCCCTTGTTCCCGGATTCCACCTTCTGGCGGATCTGCTGTTCGTAGATTTCTTCGCCGCGCGATTCGACTTCTTCCGGCGTGTACTTCGCGTATGGCATGGCTCTAGCCACTGGGATACTATCGCTGTCTTCCGACTGATTGCATTCTATCAGATGCCAACGGTCCGGGAAAAGGTCGCACAAAGTGAAGCACGAAAACGCGGGATAACCAAGCGATGCACCGGCGCGAGCTGCGTATTCGGTTGTTCGACGTCGTTCGCTTCGTTTGAGGGTTCTGCTTTTTCCCAGCTCACTCGTGTTGGTCCGACCGCCCGGTGATCTTGGTCATTATCCCTCCCGAAAACATACATAAATGAACGAATCGAAACGACGACTTTGGGGCATTGACGTGATCGCCGGGATTTATGGTGCGGCGACATTGCTCCTGATCTGGGTCTTCATCAATGGTTCGGATGTGGGCCGGTTGGCAGGAATGATACTCGCGCCGATTTGTGCGGTGTTCAGCATAGGACTTGCACTTCGGTCTAATCCGGTGCGAATTGTCCTGCTAATCTTGTTGGGCATCGCGCTGGTTGGTGATGGCATACTGAGTTTTTATTACATCGGTGCATTTGCCGAAATGTTTCAGGCACCAGCAAACAAAACTCCAGCAGAAGAATTGATTAAAATGCCATTTCGTGTCGGGGCCAAGTTGGCGATGTTTTTCTACCTCCGCCGTTCCGACGTGCGGGATGCATTCCGTGGTGGTAAAAGGTCAACCAATGGTATTGAGAACGTCGACCGCAATATTGACGGATAATCGTTACCGGCCAACCACCTTTTCCCGTTCCCACGCCAACGAAACCCATTCCACCCGGGTGCCCATCCTGTCCTCAAGAGGCAGCGCCGGGACCGCATCGATTCGGGCGCGGAGGGCGTCGACACGCAAGACACCAATCCGTGAAAATCGGTCTCATCCGTGGTCATCCGCGTTCCATTCGAGTCTCTCGCAGAGTCACTCGAACGGGGATCGAGAGATCTGTGTCAACGGCAGCCTGGGAAGGCGGTGGTCCGGAGTTTGTGGGTCAGCGGAGGTAGATGAATTCTTTGGTGTTGAAGAGCGCGTGGGCGAGGTCGGCCCAGACGGTTGTGTTGTTCATGACCTCGCCGGGATCGACTTTGTGCAGGACCGCCAGATCGGAGACGGCTGCCGACCAGCGGGTGAGTTCGTCGGAGGCGGGGGTTCTCCCGTAGGCGACCTGGAACATGAAGTTGATGCGGTCGGCCGGCGTGGAGTGCGGACGGCCGACGAGTGCGTGCGCCCATTGTTCGGCCTGCCCGGTGACGAACGGGTCGTTGAGCAGCGCCAGGGACTGGGCGGGAGTATTCGTGACGTCGCGCCGGCCGGTGGGAATCTTGGGGTCGGGCTGATTGAACAGAGCGAGAAATCGGGGCGGCTCCATGATGGTCGACTTGATGTAGAGCGATCTGCGACCGTCGCCGTCGAGCGGGCCGCTGAACAGCCGCTTCTGGGGGTCTTCGTTGCTGCGGTAGGGGTTGACGGGCGGCCCGTACAGTCCCTGTTCGAGCGTTCCGGAGACAGCGAGCATCGCATCGCGAATCTCTTCGGCCTGCAGACGCCGGCGGGGGAAATGATGGAGCAGGCGGTTGTCGGGATCGGTTTCGAGTGCCGCGGGGTTTGCGACGGCGGCTTGCCGCCAGGTTTCGGAAAGCAGAATCTCGCGCACCAGTCGTTTGGTCGACCAACCCTGCGCGACAAAGCGGGCGGCCAGCCAGTCGAGCAGTTCCGGATGAGAGGGCTGGTCGCCCAGTTGTCCGAAGTCATTCGGCGTGCGAACGATTCCGGTTCCGAACAGCCACTGCCAGACGCGATTGACGTAGACGCGGGCCGTGAGGGGGTTGCCGGGACTGGCGATCTGCTCGGCCAGTTCCAGCCGGCCGCTGGATGAGTCGTGCGGCGGTTCGCTGTGTTCTTCGTGATACGAGACTTCGGAGAGCCGCTCTTCGATGAGCCGGAGAAAGCCTCTGGGAACGGCGTCGCCGAGCGCGTCGTAGTCGCCGCGGATGTTCAAGCGGTAGTCGTAGCCGGGATCGACGTCGACGAGGCCGTTGACGGTCCAGGGGAGTTCGATCTCCGCCTCGGCTTGACGGTAACGATTGATGTGGGCGGCCAGTTCGGGAGCGCCGGCCGTTCGGTTCGTCAGCAGCCCGTTGTCGAGCAGCCAGTTGATGAGGAGAACATCGTCGTCCCCGGCTGTTCCGTCGGCCCAGTTGTCGATGGCCGCCAGAAACCAGGTCGCATAACGCAACGCGGCTTCGGTGAGCGTGGCGGGCGGCTCGCCGTCGTAAAGCGACTTGAATCGGGTCAGTTCATCCTTGGGGGTGAACGGTGCGTTATGAAACGCGACGCGGGAAAGGCAGAACCAGCTGCGGGGATCGGCGGCCTGCTCCTCGCTGCAAGCGCCGCCGAGGCCGACACGGGGCGGGAAGTTCGGGTTGCTGGTCTTGGTGGCCAGTTCGATCCAGGTCTTCTGGTCGGGATTGCCGTTGAGGGTATCGTGTCGAATCCAGGCGGGATGGGGCTGCGCGATGTAGGCCTGCCGTTCGGCGAGAAAGGCATTGTCGACAATGGTGCGGATGGCGGAAAAGTCGCCCCCCGCGCACTCGAAGCTGACGTGCCCGGTATCGCTTTGGTTGAGAAACGGCGAGCGGACGGCGCCGTTCAGCCGGGGAGAGAGTGACGACGTGCAGAGCCCGCCGTGCAGGATGCGACCGACCGCCGCGTCACCTTCCAGGGCAATGGTGAAATCGCCGCACGGCGTGACGTCGCGCAGTCCGACGCCGTCGACCGACCAGCCGTCGGGAACGCCATTGCGAAAGTCGACGTCGAACCGAAAGTGCCCGGCGTTCTCGGCGGCCCGTTTCTCCGATTCGGTCTGGTACTGGTTCTGCAGTGCCTGCCAGGTCTCCTCAACGTTGCCGTCGCCGGCGTGAGCCTGCGCGAGTGCCGTCCAACCGTGGAGGATGTCCTCGAGGGGGGGCTGCTCGGCGCGGGCGTCGAGCAGCGCTTTCCAGGCGGCGACTTGCGGTTGATCCGCTTCGCCTTGTTGCTCGTCGGCCAGGCCGGCGGCGGCGAGGAGGCTGGCTGCCAGTCGCGCAACGTCTGCTCTCCATTGTTCGGCCAGCAGCGGACGGATGGCCTGTTTCAGTTCCTCCAGCTTGCCGAGCGTGCGAGCGTTTCGTTCGGGCAGGTCGGCCGTATTGGTGACCCAGCGCGAACTCATGAAGCAGCCGGCGAGGGCGTAGTATTCCTTTTGCGAGACCGGGTCGAGCTTGTGGTCGTGACAGCGGGCGCACGAAACGGTGGTGGCCTGGAAGGCTTTCGAGAAGGCGTCGATCTTGTTGTCGAGCATCTCCTGATGGATGCCGTTGAACATGGCGCTGTCGCCGTGGCGTTTCTCGCCCATCATGTAGAACATGGGGCCGATGAGCGCCTCGTTGATCTGCTCGTAAGAGTCCAGGCGGGGGTCGGGGAGCAGATCGCCGGCGATCTGCTCACGGATGAGTCGATCGAACGGCACGTCGTCGTTGAATGCGCGGACGAGGTAGTCGCGATACCGCCAGGCGCCTTTCGCCGGCACGTCCCATTCGTAGCCGTAGGTGTCGGTGTAACGGACGACGTCCATCCAGTGCCGCGCCATCCGCTCGCCGAAGCGGGGCGAACCGAGCAGGCGGTCGACCTGCCGCTCCCATGAAGCGGAGGAATCTTCTGTTTCGGCGTCTGCGAGGCCCGCTCGATCGGGGGGCAGGCCGGTGAGGACGAAACTCAGCCGGCGGTAAAGCGAACCTGGATCCGCGCGCGGGGCGGGTGCGAGCCCGTCGGCTTCCAGTCGCGCGAGAATGAAGCGGTCGATCGGTCCGGCCGGCCAACCCGACGCGGCGACGTCGGGGACCTGGGGGACGTCGACCGGCTGATAGCTCCACCAGTTTGTTCGCTCGGCGTAGAGTCTCTCCCAGAGTTCCGAGGCGATGGAATCGGCGTCGGGCGGTGCGTCGCGGGGATCGAACGCGCCGTCAGCGATCCATTGTTCGAAGTCGTCGATCACGGCGTCCGGCAGTTTTTCGTCCGGGGGCATCTCGTAGGACTCATGCCGGATCGCTTCGAGCAGCAGGCTGGCGTCCGGCTCGCCGGGGACGATCGCTGCGCCGCTTTCGCCTCCCTTGAGGAGACCGTCGCGGCTGTCGAGGAGGAGTTCCCCCTTCAGAGCGACGCTGGCGGTTGAGTGGCATTCGTAGCAGTGGCGAACGAGGACCGGGCGGATCTTGCGTTCGAAGAATTCGCGGCGGTGGTCCTCCTGGGCCGCTGCCGGCGCGACGAGGAGCGCGAGACTGAGAAAGGACAGCAGTTGGTTGGGTACGCGATTCGTCATTGGCTTTGGTGGGGTATGGAGCTTCGCGGATCGCGTTTGTCGGTGTGCACCCGGAATCGATTGGGGCGATCGACGACTGCTGGCGCCGCATTCGCGGCTCGCGTGTTGGCCGCAGAGCGGCGCCTGATTCTGCCGCTTGAACTTGTCTGCGTCAGGGTTCTCTTTGGATTGTCTCTTGTTTGTACTGGCGGAATCCAGCCTGTTTATAGTTGGGCAAGGCCGCGGGGTGGTCGAGCGTGCAGGTGTGCAGCCAGAAGCGGCGCGGCTGATAGCTCCAGGCCTTGTCGATGGTCCATTGGAGGAACCATTTGCCGAGGCCCTGCCCGATGAAGTCGCGCGTCAAGCCGAACTGGACCATTTCGATTTCGTCCGGCTGCCTGCGGTCGAATTCGGCGAAGCCGGCGGGCGATCCCTCGACGTGCAGCACGTGGATTTCGACGCGCGGATCGTGAATGACGGCGGCCAGTTCTTCATCGGAGAGCTTCCGCTTGCTGAGCCATTGATAGTCCGCGCCGACGGCGTCGTAGAGGTATCGGTAATACGGGACGGGCGGCCGCCGGGCGTGCAGAACCTGAAGACCGTCGCGCGGCGGCGGCACAGCGCGCCGGGGCGGCGCGTGCATTTCGAGGTAGTAAACGGTGACGTCTGCGAGATTCACGAATCTGCCAAGCGGTCTGCTGTGCTACCAACGTGTCACGTGCGAAGTCTTGTCTTGCTGCGCGAATTCCCGGCGATCAGAGACGACCATTGTGTGTTCAGGGCCACGCTCTTGGAAGGCTGTCAGCAAAGCCGGGGGTGCGCTCCTGTCGTCGCGACCCCCGGCTTTGCTGTGCGACGCCTTCAGCGTCGCTCGCAGTCGATCGCAATGCGCATTTCTGGCCAATGTCGCACGAGGGTTTCGGCAAGAGTTGTGTGTCCCAGGCAGTATGGAATCCTGTCCTGTCTGGTGAAGGGTAATCGATCCGGGGGCACGGGCATCCGCGCATGCGCCCGGTTGCGGGCTCTTTCTGCGTCGCGGTGGAGAATCGGAAACGTGCCGGTTATCCTCGCCAGTCATCTCTTCGCGGCGTGTGACGGCCGGCAGGTTTTCGTCCGTTGGCCGCGTCAGACTGCACGGAAGTCAGCAACTCGCGGCGGAAGCGCACGACATGCAACCTGGCCGGGAGCGCTTGGGTGAACGATCAGTCGCACAACTCACAGACCGACGCGGACGCCGCGACCCGGCGTGCTCCTCCGCCGGGGATTCTGGGAACGCTGGCGGCGATTGGACCGGGAATCGTGGTGACCGGCTCGGTCATCGGTTCGGGCGAGTTGATCAACACGCCGGTGCAGGCGGCGCGGTTCGGGTTTGTGCTGCTGTGGGCCGTGATTCTCTCCTGCGTGATCAAGTACTTCCTGCAGGTGGAAATCGGGCGGCATGCGCTGGTGCACAATCGAACCCCGTTCGACGCGCTGAACGCGCTGCCGGGGCCCAAGTGGCGGGGAACGTCGTGGATCGGGCCGATTTTCGTGCTCGGGTCGGTGCTGACGGCGGCTGCGCTGGTCGGAATTCTGCGCGCCACGGCCGGGCTGCTGCACACGCTGGTGCCATTGTGGACTTCGGCTGAAGGATCGGAAGAAGTTGCGCAGAGTTATTCAGTCGATCTGTGGTGTGTGATTGTCGTCGGCATCTCGTTTGCGTTGCTGTGGGGGGGGACGTACCGGCATATCGAGAAGGTGATCACGCTGCTCGTCGGAGTTTTCAGTGTCAGCGTAGTCGTCGGTCTCGTGCTGATTCAGGGGACGGAGTACCGCGTGACGGCCGAGCAGTTTTTTTCGGGCCTGAAGTTCTCGTTCGGCGGACACGACCCGAAGCTGGCCGCTTTCGCGGTCATCAGCCTGCTTGGCGCGTTGGGAGCGACCGGCAACGAACTGTTCATGTATCCGTACTGGATTCTGGAGAAGGGTTACGGGCGCGACGTCGGGACGCCGGACGAGCCGGGCTGGATCGAGCGGACCAAAGGATGGATCCGCGTGTTGCAGGTGGACGTGTTTGTCTGCACGGCGCTCGCGACTCTGACGACGCTCGGATACTTCCTGATCGGCGCCGCTGTTTTCTATGGCAGCAACCAGGAACTCGCCGGAGACGAGATCGTCAAGCAGTTATCGATGATGTACACGAATACCTACGGGGAATGGTCGAAGAATCTGTTTCTGCTGGGGGCGTTCTGCACGTTGTTCTCGACGTTGATCGTGGGGACGGCGGCGTTCGCCCGCATGTGGTGCGACATGTTCGTCAGTCTGGGCTGGGTGCCGCGCGACAACAGCCTGGCCTGGCGGCGCTGCCTGCGCGGCGTTCAGACGGTTTATCTGGCGGCGTTTCTCGGGATCGCCGTGTTTGCCGGAAAAACGCCGGCCAATCTCGTGATTTTCGGGCAGTACGTCTCCGGCCTGTTCGGGACGCCGCTGCTCATGATTGCGATCTGCGGGATGGCCTTTCGCACCGACTCGCGGGTGCGGATGGGCAAGGTGTCTGCGGTATTGTTGATGGTTTCCGTCGTCGTCATCGCGGGGTGCGTCGTTGTGAGCCTGTTTCTGAAGTCGGCCGGCTGAGGATTCGGACGGCTTCATCGCGATTGAAGTAGCGTGCTCCCCTCCGGGTCGCCGCGACAGAGGACCAGGTTGAGGAATGCGTCGCGCTGTTTGTCGCGACCGACGGGGTGCGGCCCGTGGGCATCGAAAGGTGGCGTTGAAAGGCGGGGAAACCTGTCGCCGCGCTGCCCGGCAGGATACAATTCCGGGGACGCCTGCCGGCGACGGCAGGCGTGAAATCTCATCGATAGGGGAGCGGTCGATGTCGCAGGCGGAACTCTTGACGCGGCGGAACGAGTTGACGGATCGACTCTCGGGCGTGGATCACCGGGTGCGACTGCTGTCTCTCGTGAAGGGGGCGGGCATGCTCGCCGTGGCGGTCGGCGCATGTGTCGGATTCGGGTTGCTGGCCGACTTCGCCTGGGATTTTCCGCTGGCCGTCCGGGCGGGACTGCTGGGGCTGACAGCCCTGGTGGCGATCGTCTGTGCGTGGCGACAGTTGATCCGTCCGGCATTCCGCCGCGCGAGCAGCGAGGAACTTGCGGCTCTGGTGGAAAGCCGGCATCCGGAACTTCACGAGCGGCTCACCTCCGCGATCGAACTGAGCGACCCGGACGAGCCGGACGACTACCGGGGATCGCTGCTGATGCGGGAACTGCTGCTCAAGCAGGCGCACGAGTCGGTGCAGCGCGTGCCGGTTGGTGACGCTGAGTCGCCGGAGCACGTCGGGCGTTGGGGATTCGCGGGCGTCGCCGTGATTCTGGCACTCCTGGCGCCGTTTCTGTTTGTCGGCGGTTACGGCCTGCTGCTGACGCGGTTCTTCGCTCCGTGGGAGAATCTGGAGCGAGCATCGAATCTTTATTTCGTCGTGGATGACGGCGATCGCACCGTGGCCCGAGGCAGCGACGTGGAGGTCGCAGCTGCCGTCGGGTGGCGGTACACGGAAAGCGGCCTGCCGGACGAGGTGTGGCTGAAGTGGAAGAACGAACGAGGGGACCGGGACCGCCGGCAGATGGCGTGGAGTGAAGATCGCGAACGGTATGTTGCGCTGCTGCCGCATGTTTTTCACAGTTTTCAGTTCGAGGTCGTTTCCGGATCGGCGCGAACGCGTGCGTATCAGGTCAACGTGGTCGAAGCGCCCGCGCTGATGGCGTTGATGCTGGCCGTCGATCCGCCGGCGTATTCGGGGCGTCACGCGGAATTGATCGACGGTGCGGTGGGCGAGATGGTGGTTCTCGAGGGGAGCGATCTCGCGCTGTCGATGGAGTTCAACAAGCCGGTGGCGGACGCCCTGTTCGTCTGGACGCCGGACCCGACCGACGACATTCCCGAACCACACGCGGTGAAGAGTCCTGTCGATATCGCGGAGGACGGGATGTCGGGCGCGCTGGAACTCGACGCCGGGGCGGGCGGAGTCTTCTCCATCGTGTTGACCGATCGGGACGGCCTGCACAATCTGGATGAGCCGATCCGGCGGATTCGGGTGATTGCCGATGAGCCGCCGCTTGTCGCGTTTGCCGATTCACAAGCGGAGGCCGAAGCGCGTCCGAACGACGTGGTGCGGATTCCACTGACTGCTTCCGACGATCTCGGTGTGGCGGCGCTGGAACTGCACTACGAAGTGCTGCGCACCGGAGGGGACGACAGCAATCTGCCGCTGACCGGTGTTCTGGAAACGGACCCGGCTTTGCTCGGCGGCCGGGCGGTGGAGGATGTTTTCACACTCGACTTGAGTTCCCTTGGCCTGACGGAGGGGGGACTGATCTCAGTTCGCGGCAAGGCGGTGGACGAGCGGCCGGCTCCTGGGCCGAACGAATCGTGGACCGAGCAGCGGCTGATCGGCATCAGCGAAGAGGCGGACCCGTACGGGGCGCAAGAACTGGCCGAGCAACAGCGGAAGGTCAAGGACGCGCTCAGCGAACTGCGGCAGGACGTCATCGAGAACCGCGAACAGGTTGAGGAACTGCGCGGAGAAGCGGAGAAGAACCTGCAGGAGAACGCGGCCTTCGAGCGCGACGCTGATGCGTCCGACCTCGCGGAGGATCAGCGAGACCTCATCGATCGAGCGGAGCAACTGGCGGCGATTTTCGAACTGCATCCGCTGTACGCGAATCTGGGTCGGCGAACACGGGAAGTGGCCAGCGAGCCGTTGACGAACGCCGCCGAGCAGATGGAGCACTCCACCGACGCGGAACTGAAAGAGAAGACGACCGATTTCCAGAAATCGGCGGAGCAATTGGCTGCGGCCGCCGAGCGGCTGGAGCAACTGGAGGCGGAGTTTGAGCAACTGGCGGGCCTCGAGCGGGATCTGCTCGATCTGCAGCAGCTTGCGGACCGGACCGAACGGCTGGCCGGCGACGTCGAGGAGTTCGACGCCGCGCGATCCGAGGTGCGTCCCGACGAGACCGACCAGCAGCGTCAAGCGCGCGAGCAGCAGCTTGCGACGCAACAACAGCAATTGCAGCAGGACCATCAGGAACTGACGCACGACCTGGACGATTTGCTAAAACGACGGCCGGAACTGCTGGACGCGGCGCTGGAGGATCAACTCGAACGACTCAGTGAGCTGGCCGAACGGGCCGGGGAGATCGCCAATCGGGAAGAGGCGCTCGGCGAGGCGTTGCGGGAGGAAGCGCAACGCAACGCTGAGAATCTTGCTCCATTGTCTGAGCAACAGCAGGAGTTGATGGAGCGGGCCGAACAACTGGCGGCGAATCCGGAATTCGCCGGGTCGCTGCCGGCTGATCCGGTGAGCGTCGAGGAACTCCGGCAGGCGCTGGAAGAACTCAATGTGGGTAACGCTGATGAAGCCGCCCAGCGACAAGAGGAGGCCGCGGCGGCGCTGGAAAGGTTTGCGGAAGAACTGGCAAAGAATGCGGAACTGTCTGACGACCCGCAGGAAGCGGCCCGCCAACTGGCGGAGCGGCAGGCGGGACTGAATGAAGAGTTGCGGGACGCGTTGGCTGAGACCGACGACGACAGGCCGGCCGATGCGCCCGAACCGACCAGTCCGGGCGAACTGGCCGCGGCTCAGGCGGCGATCCAGGCAGCGACTTCGCAACTTCCCGCGCCGCGCTCGGCTGAGCCGCAGCGGGAACAGGCGGTGAACGCCGCTCGTGAAGCACTTGAAGCGTTGCGGCAGGAAGACCCGAATGAAGCCGCGATTGCGGCCGCGGAGCGAACACAGGCAGCGCTCAATCAACTGGCCGATGAGATCGGTCCGGTCGAAGAGCGCCGGGCGGAAGCGCTGGAGCAATTGAAGCGGCTGCAGCAGGAGCAGGAGCGTCTGACTGCGGAAACGGCCGACGCAGCAGCCCGGCAGGCGGAGGATCCTGCGCAGACGGCCGAACGGGTGGCGCAACTCGCCGATCAGCAGCGACAGGTGGCGGAGCAATTGGAACAGCTCGATGCTCCGGGCGCTGAGGCTGAGCGGCAGAGCGCGGCGTCACGCGCCGGAGAAGCTCAAGGCGACTTGAATCCCGAACGACTGGGCGAAGCGAGTGAGTCGCAACAGCAGGCGAACCAGGCTTTGGCCGATCTTGAACAGGCGCTCCGCGGCGAGCCGACTGCAGCGGAGGCGGTCGCCCGGCTCCAACAGCAGCAGAGGCAGATTGCCGACGCGGCGGAGACGGCTGCGGAATCGAACGACGCGCAGGCGCTCGCCGATCAAGCGGCGGCGCAAGGAGAGTTGGCGGAAGAGTTGGGCCGGCTGCAAACTCCCGCCGCCGGTGAAGAGCGGCAAGCGGCGCAGGCGTCTGCGGACGAAGCGGCGCAGGCCCTGCAGCAGGCGGCGAACGACGGTGAACAGTCCGGGCAGGCGATGCAGGCGGCCGCCGCATCGGAAGCAGCGCTGAACCAACTCGCGGAGGCGTTGACTCCGAGCGCTGCCGAGAACCCGCAGGTAGCAGAAGGAACGGATCAGGAAACACCGCCGGGCAGCGACAATCAGCGTCCGGCTTCGAACGCGCGGGAACTGGCTCAGGCGGCGGCGGAGCTGGCGGAATCTCAGCGCAACCTGGCCGCGGAAACGGCAGCCCAGCGCGGACAGCCGGCGTCAGATGAAAGGCCGATGGGCGACGATTTGACGACGCCCGCCGCGGCCCGGGAACAAACGGAACTCGCGCGAGAAGCGGCTGAGTTGGCCGTTCAAACGGCGCGGCAGAGTGGTCCTGCATCCACGGCCGCCAAACAGGCGCGAGAATTCGCCCAACAGGCGACGATGGCGGCGGAGCGCGCTGCAACGGGGCAACTTGCCTCGGCGGCTGAGTCGGCGGAGCAGGCCGGTGCGTCGGCGGAAGCGGCGTCGGAGAGTCTGGCGAATCCGCCACAGGGGGAGGAAGGCGAACCTCAACCGGAGTTGTCGCGGCAGGCGGCCCAGTTGGCCGAGCGGCAGCGGGCTGCTGCCGAGAATCTGATGACCGCGGCCAATTCCCAGGACGCGCGGAGGACCGCTCAACGGCAGGGTCAACAACAACTCGAACAGGCGACCCGTCAACTGGCCGAGGATTTTCAGGAGGTGTTTGAACAACTCTCGTCCGCTCCGCTGAGCGCTCAGGATCGGGCGGAGCAGGCCTCACAAAGTCAGTCGGCCTCGTCGCAGGCGCAGGAGTCGATGCGGGCGGCGGCGGATCAGCAAACCGAGGGGGACTTCAATCGGGCGGCGCAGGCGGCGCAGGCGGCGGCGGAATCATTGCGTCAGGCAGCGGGACAGGCGAATTCGGCGTCCGAGCGTCCGGCTGATGCGCAGGAGTCTCCCGTTCCCGGCGAAGCAGGCAGCCAGGTGGCGCAGGCGTCGCGCGAGCTGCAGCAGGCGGGTGAACATTTGAATCAACCGCTGGAGATCCCGGGGCCGCCGACGCAGACTGCGGAGGCGGGAGAAGCCTCCGACGACGCGGCGTCGCGCGGCGCGCCGGACGAAGGGGCGAACGACCCGCAAACGGCCCAGGCGGATGCAGAGAACATGCAGCCGGGGGAACCGGGCACAGAAAACTCCGCGTCGCAGTCGCTGCAGGACGCCGCGACGGCGCTGCAACAGGCGGTGTCTCGCTTACAGCCGGCGTCGCAATCCAGCCAGGCGCAACAGGCGTCGGCGTCGCGGGAGTCTCAAAGCGAAATGCCTGCCGGCAGTCCATCGACTCCGCAGGAGTCGGAGCATGCGGGAACCGGAACCCAGGAGGGGATCAGCCTGGCGGATCTGGAGTTGCACCTGCAGGAGCTTTCGACGCGCGATTGGGGAGAATTGCCGGGGACGCTGCAGACGGAACTTCAGAGTTCTTCGCGGCGCCGGCCGCAGGGAGACTATGCCCGTCTGATCCGGCTCTACTTTGATGAGATCTCACGACGGCAATCGCCGGAGTTGGAAAGCGGCGCGGACTGACGAGTCGGGCGGTCAAATTCGATGTTCTGAGTTGAATGGTTCGCTCGGAAGCACGGATCAAGCAGAAGGACAAATCGGCGGGCTCACGCCGCGCCGCTCGCCTGAAAACGCCGCTCCCGCTGGTCGCTGAAACTTGACTCAACCGCAACGACTTCTGGGAACAAAGCAACCTACAGGGACCGCAGGAGTACGAGGAGATGAATCGTCGCCGGATGCTACGTACCTGTCTGAGTCTGAGTCTGCTCCTTGCAGCCTGCGTCTCGCCTGCCTTTGCGGAACTGACCGAGGAAGAGCAGGCGTCCGTCGACCAGGCCGTGGTGCGGGCGCTGGAGTACCTTTCGGACCAACAGGAGCCGAGCGGGGCCTGGAAGACGAACTCGTTCGGTGAATCGACGGCGGCGACGTCGCTGGCAGTGATGGCCTACATGGCGGCCGGTCATTTGCCGGGCGAAGGGCCCTACGGCCAGCAGATTGAGCAGGGCATCCGCTGGGTCATCCAGCATCAGGAGGAGAACGGGATGCTGGTCCACAAGCGGAGCCACGGCCCGATGTACAGCCACGGCATCAGCACCTTGATGCTGGCGGAAGCGGCGGGCATGATGGGCGAGGCGGACGCGCCGGACGTGCGCCGGGCGCTGGAGCGGGCGATCAAGCTGATTCTCGAGGCCCAGGGCGTGAGCAAGGATCAGCGTCACGCCGGCGGGTGGCGTTATCAGGTCGACAGCCGCGACAGCGACCTGAGCGTGACGGCCTGGCAGGTGCTGGCGCTTCGTGCGGCGAAGGACATCGGCTGCGACGTGCCGGCGGAGTCGATCGATCTGGCCGTCGAGTATGTGAAGCGCTGCAGCGTCCGCGATCTGAACGGCTTCGGCTACCAGCCGGGCAGCGGGCAAACCCAGACGCTGACCGGAACCGGGATCACGGCCCTGGAAGTCTGCGGCGAGCATCATGCCGCGGAGTCGGTTGGCGGCGCGGACTGGCTGCTGCAGCGGCCGCTCGATTACGGGAGCAATTACTACTTCTACGGCGTCTACTATACGGGCGTGGGGATGTTCAAGATGGGGGGAGATTACGCCTCACAAACGCAGCAGCATCTGGTGAACCTGTTGCTGCCGAAGCAGGAGGTCGACGGAAGTTGGGAGTCGCCGCACGGCGGCGAGCGCGGCATCGGCCGCGTCTACAGCACCAGCCTGGCGGTCCTGGCGTTGACGATCGATTACCGCTACCTGCCGATCTATCAGCGCTGACGCGCTGCGTGCGACGGGCATGATGTTCGATCGCTCGGTCGATTGACGCCCTGCATTGCGCGGACTACGTTGACCAGCCAATCGGCCGACTCGCTCCGCGGCGGGTTTGCCCCTCCCCTTCCTGCCTCGCCAGATGCGTCCTCCATGTTTGAGCGGATCGGAAAAGTCGTCACCCGCGCTCCGATTCCGATCGTGCTGGTCTGGGCAACGGCGGGCGTGCTGCTGATCGAGTCGGCGCCCGAGTGGTCCGACGTCTCGCAAGAGGGGGAATTCACCTTTCTGCCGGAGGATTCGCCGAGCCGACAGGCGGAGGAACTCTATCGCCGTGCGTTTCCCAGCGGCAAGGATGGCGGCGAGGGGGAAAGCGAGGTGCGGCAGGACCCGATGGGCAGCAACGTCGCGATTGTGGTGCGGCGCGAGGATTTGCCCGACGGCCTGACCAGCGCCGACAGGGAATTCGTGATCTCCGTCCTGAGAACCGGGCTGGAGGTAATCCAGGTCACGACGCCGTTCGGCTATGCGGACAGTGAGGATTCGAGCGCGTACATCAACCGCCGGGTGCGGCCCCGCGTGCTGCAGCTCGCCGGCGAGTCTCTCTCCGGACGCCGGGAAACCCGGCTGGAGCAGGTGCGGGAAGCGGTCGCCGGGCGGAACGGTCCGGAAGGTGAAACGGCGGGCGTCGTGCCGGAGGAGGAACGGATCGTCGACGCCGTGTGGACGTTCGAGCAGCGAGGCGTCGGCCCGTTGCTGATCAGCCCCGATCAGAAATCGACGCTGGTCGTGGTCGACGTGAAAACGGAGTTTCTGGACCGCGAGAACGGGCTGCTGCTGGACCGCATCGAGGCGTTCGTCAACGACATCGTGACCAACCGCCATCTGTACGAGAAGGCCGAGAGCGATGAACTGGCCGCTCAGGCCGATTCGGACGACGTCCTCAAGCTGCCGGCGAATCTCGAACTGGCGATCAGCGGATCGGCGACCGTCGGCCGCGACATGCTCCGCGCCGAGAAACAGAGCACGAGCAACACGGAACGCTGGACGAAGGTGCTGGTGATTGTGCTGCTGCTGCTGATCTACCGGGCCCCGCTGCTCGTGGTCATACCGCTGCTGACGGTCGGCTTGACGGTCGAATTGACGATGAGCCTGCTGCTGCACATGGCTGCTTTGGGCTGGATTGAGGTTTTCTCGGCGCTGCGGATCTACGTGACGGTGGTCGTCTACGGGGCGGGGGTGGACTTCTGTCTGTTTCTGATTTCCCGCTACCGCGAGGAGTTGCACGCGGGGGCCTCTTTCGACGACGCCATCTCGCGGGCGCTGGAGCGCGTGGGGATCGCGCTGGCGACCAGCGCGGGAACGAGCATCGCCGGAATCGGGATGATGATGTTCGCCGAATTCGGGAAGTTCCCGAAGGCGGGCTTTTCGATTTCGTTCGGGCTCTTGATTGTGCTGTGCTGTGCACTGACGCTGACGCCGGCGCTGTTGCGTCTGGCCGGCCGCTGGGCGTTCTGGCCGGACGTGCGCGAGGAGCGGATATCGGCCCAGAAGGGTTGGATCCCGATGACCAGCGCCTGGTCGCTGCTGGTGAGCGACCGGCCCTGGACCGAGAACATCTGGACCCGCATCGCATCGATCATCGAGCGCCGCCCCGGCCGCGTGTTTCTGATCGCGGTGGCGGCGATGACGCCGTTCGTGATCGTGGCGTGCGTGAATTACAACCGGTTGAGTTACGGGCTGCTCTCGGAGTTGCAGCCCGAAGTGACGAGCGTGGTCGGCGCGAAGGCGGTCCAGGAGCACTTTCCGGCCGGGATCACCGGCGTGACCACGGTGTTGCTGAAGAACGACAACTTCGATTTCGCGGGCACGCGCGGGTTGCGCGACGGTGAGAAGTTCGCAGAGGCGCTGACTGCAGAACTTGCGGAGCAAGCGGACAATCTGAAGATTGCCGATATCCGCAGCCAGAGCGATCCGATCGGCATCAAGAACGCCGGCGCGATCCAGGGCTCCCTCGCGGAGCGGAATTTGGCGCGGAAGTTCGCACACGCCACGTACGTCTCCTCGACCGAACCACTGGCGGGCAAAGTGGTCCGAGTCGACCTCGTCTTCGAGAACGATCCGTTCACCCGCGAAAGCATCGGACGTCTCACTCCCGCCGAGGACGCGGTGCGGGACTCGCTCCAGGCTCTGGAGGATCGGGCGGCCGGCATCGAGGATGACGAAGAGCGGGCGTTGTACAGTTCGCTGACGGAGGAGACCGAGGTGCACGTGCTCGGTCCGACGGCCAGCCTGCGCGACCTGAAGCAGGTCACCGACCGTGACCGGGTGACGATCGCGGTCCTGGTTTCCATCGCGGTCTATCTGGTCCTGATTGCGCTGTTGGGGAAGCCCGCCATCAGCCTCTATCTGATCGCGAGCGTGGTGTTCAGCTTCCTCGTGACGCTGGGTGTGACGCACTGCGTCTTCATGCTACAGCCGGGGACGTACAACGGCATGGACTGGAAAGCGCCGATTTTCGTGTTCACGATCCTCGTGGCGATGGGCGAGGACTACAACGTCCTCCTCATGTCGCGCGTCGACGAAGAGCAACGCAAGCTCGGACCTGTGAAGGGGGTGCTCGCGGCGCTCACGAAGACGGGAGGGATTATCTCGAGTTGCGGCATCATCATGGCGGGGACGTTCGCGTCTCTCACGACCGGGACGCTGACCGGGATCGTCCAACTCGGGTTCGCGCTGGCCTTCGGCGTGTTGCTCGACACGTTTGTCGTCAGGCCGATTCTTGTCCCGAGCTACCTGGTTCTGCTTTATCAGGGACGCTTCGGACGATTCGGTCGGTGGCTGGGAGCGATCGAATCCGGAGAAGACGGCGATCACAAACCGAACGGGGACGAGACAGACGCGGATGCACCGCCGCAGATGAGCTGAGAGTTGAGAGTTGAGAGTGCAGAGACGCAACCAACGATGTGTCAGCCATTTGGATCCCTTGGCTCTTGGCTCTCGACCTACAACGTCGCCGGACAGACATCAGAAAACTCTCTGCGTTGCTCTGCGGCCTTGGCGACTTTGCGTTGAGAATTGGAATGTGCGTCGTACACCCCGGCGCGACGGCGCCCCGTCGCAAGTCGCTGGCTGGGTTGGGATTGACGCGATCTCGCACGAATTGCTATCAGTCCGCCCCATTCCGGGAAGCGCTCCCGGTACGGGCCCCCCACGGCAGGTTCAACACCGGATCGGGCATCACCTTCCCCCCTTTGCTTCGGCATGACGCCGTCCAACATTTCAGCGAGAGTGCAGGATGCACCAGTCGACCAAGGCTCGCGAGAAATTCCACGTCGAGATCATCAAACCGTCGCATTACGACGACGACGGCTATGTGATTCAGTGGATGCGGGCGTTCATTCCGTCGAATTCGCTCGCGTGTCTGTGGGCGCTGGCTGAGGACGCGAAGCGGCGGCAGGTGCTCGGCGAGGACGTGGAAATCGTCCTCAACGGCTACGACGAGACGCACCGCATCATTCCGGTCAGGAAGATCATACGCCGTATGCAGGCGGCCGGCGGGAAGGGCATCGTGCTGATGACCGGCGTGCAGTCGAACCAGTTTCCCCGCGCCGCGGACCTGGCACGGGAGTTCCGTCAGGCGGGGATCCAGGTGGCCATCGGGGGGTTCCACGTGAGCGGCTGCATCTCGATGCTGCCGGAGTTGCCTCCGGAAATCCAGGCCGTGCAGGACGAGGGAATCTCGCTGTTCGCCGGGGAGGCGGAGGGCCGCCTCGAAGAACTCTTCAAGGACGCGCATGCCGGAGAACTCAAGCCGGTCTACAACTACCTGCTTGACCTGCCCGACCTGCAGGGGCAGATCACTCCGTATCTGCCGCCGCATATCGCCAAGGGGTCGTTCAACTTCACGGCCTTCGATGCGGGTCGCGGTTGCCCGTTCCGGTGCAGCTTCTGCACCATCATCAACGTGCAGGGCCGCAAGTCGCGGTTTCGCGATGCGGACGACGTGGAGAGCATCGTGCGGACATACGCCAGGAAGGGCGTGCACCGGTTCTTCATCACCGACGACAACATGGCGCGGAACAAGAACTGGGAATCGATCTTTGACCGGTTGATTGAACTTCGCGAGAAGGAGGGGTTCAAGATCCGGATGCTGATTCAGGTCGACACGCAGTGCCACAAGATTCCCGGATTCATCGAGAAGGCGGTGCGGGCGGGCGTCAACCGCGTGTTCATCGGAATGGAAAGCGTGAACCCGGAGAACCTGGCCGCGGCCAAAAAATTCCAGAACAACATCCGCGAATACCGCAAGATGCTGCTGGAGTGGACCAGGCGGCGCGTGCTGACGCATGCGGGTTACATTCTCGGATTCCCGGCCGACACGCCGGAATCGATTGAGCGCGACATTCGCGTCATTCAGGAGGAATTGTCGATCGATATTCTGGAGTTTTTCGTGATGACGCCGTTGCCGGGTTCAGCCGACCACCGCGACATGTACCTGCGCGGCGAGTGGATGCACCCGGACATGAACCGGTACGACTCGGAACACGTGACGACAAATCATCCCCGCATGACGGCCGAAGAGTGGCAGGGAATCTATGAGCGGGCGTGGCATCTCTATTACAGCCGCGATCACGTCGAGACGCTGATGCGGCGGGCTGAGGCGAGCGGCATCAAGGCTCACCGGATGATGGCGGCGATCATGCTCTACTACGGCAGCTTCAGGTTCCAGCACCTGCACCCGCTGCAATCGGGTCTCGTTCGCTGGAAGGTGCGCACTTCGCGGCGTTCAACCTTCCCCCGGGAGAATCCGTTCATCTTCTATCCGAGAGAAGTCTGGAACACCCTCAAGACCTATGTCTCAGCCGGGCTGTATGCACTCTCCCTGGAACGGATCTGCCGCAGGATTCAGGCCGATCCGGAAGCGAAAGCGTACACCGATACGGCGCTCACTCCCGTTATCGACGAACCGGTCGCCGAGAGCGAGTGCGCGGAGGAATCGGCAACCGGCTGTGAGAGCGGCGAGTGCTCCACCGGCAGCGGGGAACCGGCCGTTGTCTCGCTGACGCCGCTGACGGCAAGCGCGAACAGCCGGGGGGAAGAGAAGCAGGCTGCGTGAAACGTTCGCGCGGCGGATCCCGAGCGTGATCGCGGATCGACTTTCCCCGAAACACGTCTTATAGCATCGAGGTTTGTGGCTGGACGCACTTTCAGCGCTGTCAGTGACACATAACTCGGCTGGGGCCCGGCCCCGCGAAACCTGGCCCAACGGATTCTCGAACAGGACACAGATTTTCGCGGATTTGACGGATCAGCACGGATTTCACGGAGTACTCCTCAAGAGGCGGCTGCGCCGAGACTGCATCGATTCAGGCGCGCCTGGCGTCGACACGCAAGAAAGCAATCAGCGAAAATCGGTCCCATCCGTGGTCATCCGTGTTCCATTCGAATCTCTCGGAGAGTCACTCCAACGGGGATCGAGAGATGCGTGTAAAGGACAGACTTTCAGCGCGTTTCCGAACGGAAGTCTGGAAACGAGGGCGAACGTCCTTTCTGGTTCGCACTGGCGGAGCCAGTGGCACTCGTTAATCCAACTTTGATGCAGCGCTACGTGACCGCCGTCACGCCGGGCACTGGAACGGGATACTCGCCCTGCTCGTTGGGAACGGTCGGAGGCGTGCTGTCGAAGGTCAGGTTTGGGATATCCTCCGGCGTCACGCGTCGACCGTTGTTGAGCGCCTCTTCCCAACTGATCTGCTTCCCGGAATACGTGCACATCCTCCCCAGGACGGAGACCATCGTGCTCTTCGCGCCGTACTCCGCCTCGTTGTACGACTTCCCCTCGCGGATCGCGGCGAACAGTTTGTCGTGCTCGATCTGATACGGATTCGGATTGTCGCCCCGATACGAGAACCCGGAACCCTGGAATGTGACGATCTTGTTGTTCCGCGGATTCGAATTATTGTTGAGGTCGACGGTTCCTTTGGTTCCCACGGCATGTTCGCTGACGTCGCTCCAGCAGCCGCGCATGTGCGTGCACTCACTGAGCATGAAGCTGCCGTCTTCAAAGAAATATTCCACGCAGTGGTGGTCGAAGATTTCGCCGTACTTGGGATCGGTGCGGACCTCCCGGCCTCCGACGCCGCGGGCGCTGACCGGGTAAGCGTTCTTGAGCCAGCATCCGACGTCGAGGTTGTGGATATGCTGCTCGCAGATGTGGTCTCCGCAGAGCCAGTTGTAGTAGTACCAGTTGCGCATCTGGTATTCGATTTCCGACCCACACTCCTCGCGGCTGAGGTGGTACGGCCCCTGGTTCGGTTCCCAGACGCCGCCGCTGTTCCAGAAAACTCTCATGGCGGTGATTTCGCCGACTTCACCGTCGTGCACGCGCGGCACGATTTCCAGATAGCAGTTCTGGTGCCGGCGCTGCAGCCCGACGCCGACTTTGAGATTTTTCTGTTTCGCCTGCTCGGCGGCAGCGAGGGCCTGCCGGACGCCCGGCGCGTCCACGGCGACGGGCTTTTCCATAAAGACGTGCCGCCCCTTCTCAACAGCGTACTCGAAGTGCGTGGGCCGGAACCCCGGCGGCGTCGCCAGAATCACGAGGTCGACGTCGCTGTCGATCACTTTGCGATAGGCGTCGAGACCGACGAACTTGTGGTCTTCGTCAACAGCCACTCGTTCCGGCCTGTCGGCGAATGCATTGCGGATGCCGTTCAAGGCCGCTTTCAACTGGTCCTCGAAGGCGTCGCCGATGGCGACCAGTTGCACCTTGCCTTCAGTGCTGAGCGCTTGCACGCACGCCTGCGAACCGCGCCCGCCGCTGCCGATCAGGCCGATGCGGATCGTGTCGTCCCCCGCAGCGAACGCGCCCCGTTGCAGCGCGCCGAGTGCGGCCGCTCCGACGGCGGCAGTGGACGATCGCTTGAGGAAATCGCGGCGATTGGGGTGCGACATGAATCTCTCCGGAGCGGTGGTGTTTTGTTGTGAATTCGTTCCTGGATTTCATCGCAAAAGCCCACGGGTTGCAACCCGTGGGCTTTGACCTTGAATCAGGGACGTCCTTCCAGACCCTTGGGGACATCCGGGTGCAGCACAAACTTCTTGATTTCTTCTTCGCTCGGCTCTCTCAGTGGACGAATCACGCGAAAACCGACCCACTGCGCGTCGGTGAGATACCATTTGCTCTGAGGAAGCTGGGGGTCCTGTATCTTCCAGTCGGGCGTGGAGGCCATCCGCGCCGCGCTCCGCAGGTACTCCGGATCGTCGAACCACGACCCTCCCCGCACGACGCGCGGATATTCGTCCCCTTCCGGCAGGCAGATCGGAAACTCGGCAATTTCATCAGCGGCGAACCAGTTGTAAAACTCGGGGTCGTAGCGGTCGAGCACCCACTCGGCGACGTTGCCGTGCATGTCATACAGGCCCCACGGATTGGGTTTCTTCTGTCCCACCTTCTGATAGGCGTCGTTGGAGTTCTCATAGTACCAGGCATAGTCGTCTAAGTCGGCCGGATCGTCGCCGAACGAATAGGCCGTCGTCGTTCCGGCGCGGCAGGCGTACTCCCACTCGGCTTCGCTGGGCAAGCGGTAGTAGTGTCCGGTCTTGGCGGACAGCCATTCGCAATACTGCTTGGCGGCGAGTTGCGTCATGGAGATGGCGGGGAAGCCGTCGTGCCCCATGCCGAAGTCCATCGGCTGGTATTCCTTCGTTGCGCGTGTGATGGCATCGGCAAACTTGTCGACTTCGTCGGCGTCTCGATTCGCCAGCTTGCGCCGCTGGATGTCGAGGCTCAGCCGCCAGACGTCGTATTCGTCCCAGGTGACCTCGTGCTTCCCCATCCAGAACGGTTCCACTTTGACGCGGAACTGGGGGCCCTCATCCTCGGCGCGGCCTTCTTCCGATTCCGGGCTGCCCATCATGAATTCGCCCCCCGGAATGGGGACCATGTCGAACGAGACGCCGGTGTGCCGCAGCTTCTGCCGGTACGGCTTCATCTCCTCTTCGCTGGCCGCCTCGCTGTCGGGATCCCGCAGATAGGGATCATTGGGATCGGGCTCTCCGGCGTCGCACGGCCGCCCGCCGACTGTCAGCAGGCACGAAAACGCGATGACACTGCACACCCACCGGCACCGCGCTGTACGATGAGTGGTGCATTCAAACCGGGCGCCGGCAGCCGGCGAAGTGAAGCTGGTCATTCCATCAACTCCTCTCAGATGACAACACCGCAAATGCGAAATTCGCGAGTCTGGTCTCGACACAAGAGGGCCTGGCGGTCTTTTCTCGCAGCGGGAACGTGGGTGATCGTGTTGGGGGGACATTCCGTTGCGGCCGCGGACGAAGAACTCCAGAAATTCGAGTTCCTGCAAATCCGCATGGGGATTCCCGTCTCGATTCAATTATACGCAGCCGGGGAAGAGGTCGCAAACACGGCGGCAAAAGCGGCTTACGAACGAATCCGGGCGATTGACCGGATGATGAGCGATTACGATCCGGACAGCGAATTGATGCAACTCTGCCGGAACGCCCGGCCCGGTGTGCCGCACCCCGTCAGCGCGGAACTGGCGTACGTGCTGGCACGGGCGCGCGATCTCTCGGAGCGCACCGGCGGCCGGTTCGACGTGACGATCGGGCCGGTGGTTCACCTGTGGCGGAAGGCACGACGCCGGGAGGAAATGCCCGACGCGTCGGCACTTGAGGAGGCGCTGGCGCGCGTCGGATTCCGGTCTGTGATCGTCGATGAGGAAGGGCGAACGGTCACATTCACGCAGCCGGACATGCGACTCGACCTGGGCGCGATCGCGAAAGGCTATGCGGCCGACGAGGCGCTCCGCATCCTGCGCGAGCATGGGCTGCCACGCGCCCTTGTGGACGCGGGGGGTGACGTGGTGGTCGGCGACGCGCCTCCCGGGCGCAGCGGCTGGCGGATCGAGATGGAGGGAATTCGCGATCCCGAAAAGGAGCGAAGCGATCCCCGAGTCCTGCTGCTGACCAATAGCGCCGTCGCCACGTCGGGAGACGCTTATCGCTTTGTGGAAATCGACGGCGTCCGGTACTCGCATATCGTCGATCCCGAGACGGGGCTCGGCCTGACGACGCGGAGCAGCGTCACGGTGATCGCTCCCGACTGCATGACGGCCGACAGCCTGGCCACCGCCGTCAGCGTGCTGGGGCCGGATGCGGGAGTGCGGCTCGTCAACTGCACGTGCGACGCCGAGGTTGATCTCATCGTGGCGGAGGAGTGCGGTTTTCGGGAAGTGACGTCGCGTGGATTCGCGAGGTACCTTCTCGAGAATCAGCGGGAACGCGGAGCGCCCTGTCAGGGCACTGTCGACCGAACGCGGAAACGCATCGTACCGCAACGAAACCCGGCGGGACTCGTGCTCCCGTGAGAACCCCTCAACCCGGAAAACCAGAACAGTCGGACCGCGACTGAATCGCGACAGCCTTATGCGGGGGACGCATCGCGGTCCACGGGCGGCTCGGGCTTCACGCCGTCATCGCGGCGGCCGAATCGCGGCGGCGCCAATAGAAAGGCGGCGAGCACAGCCAGCCCGAAGGCGCAGTAACAAACGGTGAAGACCCAGGCAGGCCCCTCATAGAACAGCAGGTCGTGGGCGATGTTGGCGATAAAGGCGCCCCGGTAGGTCTCCTGACCGGCGAGTTCGCGCAGATCCTGCTCCCAGACGGTCAGCGGGCACATGATCCCCAGGAGGGCCTGCACGACGACGATCAGGATCATCGCCAGATGCACAAAACGGAACCAGGGGTTTCGGACCCACTGCCATTCGCAGAACCACCCCGCGAGAATCAGCGGCAGCGCCACGATGACGAAGAGCACGTACGCCGCATGGATGACGACGACGATGTCCGCCAGTATGCGGTAGAACAGTTCCATATCTCGCTGATCCGCGAGACCGGTCGTGTATTCCCCGCAGATGCGAATTTCCGGAAATCCGGGAGCATACCTCGGCTGAACGCCGTCCCGCGTCGGCCGGTGTCAGCTCTTGAGCGTGTACCTGCCCGTTTGTTTGTCGTGCACGATCTCGTCGGTGTTATAGAGCGTCTGGTAGAGCACGTTCTTGAAGTTGGTGCTGCGCGACTTGTAATCGGTCTGCGTCACGCGATCGTGCAGTTCGCCGATGGTGAGTCCCTTCTTGCTCCGTGAAAGGATCTCGACGACGTAGGCCCGCAGCGACTTCTTGTTCTTCGGCCGCTTGCGACGCACGGGGGTGAGCGAGGGATCGCGTCCTCCCACGTCCTGAATCTGCTGTTCCACCTTGGACAGATCGTTGAGCAGAGTCTCGCGGCGTTTGACGAGGGTCGCGAGCCGGTCTCGTTTCTTCTCGAGCGCCTTCTCCAATTGTGCGACCGTCATATCAACTTTAGTTCGTGCCATGGTGATCGTTTCCCTATTCTGGTTAGTTGGAGTGGCGCATGGGATCCACTTTGCCCGCCGAGCAACTGGGCCCGCCCACCAACGCAACGATGTCGGTTCGATAAGGCAACGGCAGGTCAGCCTGCCAGGCGTCCGTGAGCCCCGCGTCGAATGAAGACCTGATAGACCGACGACGGGCATCCATCTGGCGGCGGCAGAACGGCATGAATTGCGGTACGTCGAGGGTTGGACGGCTTACTTTTAGAGAGCCCGTCTTGATGAGCTGTCAACTTATACATGGCGAATCATAAAAGCAAGTGTTTTCACGCATTTCCTGTCGCTAAAGCAAATTGCTCGGCAATATGTCCGCGTCGAACGGTGTTTGGACCGTCGAGGACGAGAATCCGCGAGACTGATCGCCAACACTGACCTGCAAATCGCTATAAGAACGCGATCCGATGAGCCAGTGTTGCGTAATTGCACACCAACATCGCCCACGAGGACCACTCGCCGCTGATTAACCCTCTCGCCGCGCCGTTCGTTGACCGATCTGGACGAAGTCAGTCTGGCCCAGCCTGCCTTTCATCGGTTTCTCCGGGCTCGCAGCGCAGCGCTCCACACCTGCTTGAAGCATTTCGGCCCTGCGATACGATGGACACTTCGGGAATCAATGCCTCGTGTCGAATTGCCGATTCGCGTGCTTGCAGTGACCTTTCTCCTTCATCCACTTCTTCCGAAATGAGCAGATCATGATCGAACGACTCGACTCCCGTCAGGACAACGTCCTTGCCTTTCGCATGAGCGGCAAGTTGCATGATGACGACTACAAGACGTTTGTTCCTGCTGTCGAAGCCGCCGTTAAGCAGCACGGCAAAATCCGCCTGCTGGCCCAGTTCCACGACTTTCATGGATGGGACGCCCGCGCGCTGTGGGACGACATCAAGTTCGCGACAGAGCATTGCAATGATATGGAGCGGATTGCGCTCGTCGGCGAAAAAAAGTGGGAAGAGTGGATGGCCAGGGTCTGCAAGCCGTTCACCATGGCCTCCGTGAAATACTTCGACGCCGGCGAGATCGACGCGGCCTGGAACTGGCTCACCGAGTAAGCGAGCGTCAACCCCCGGCCGGGGCAGGAAGGCGGGTGCGGCCAATCCTTGCAGGCGGAGAGGTGCGATGCCGGCGGACGACCAGCAGGAACTCTTCGACGTCTGCGACGGGAACGACGTCGTCATCGGGCAGGCGACGCGGGGGGAAGTGCACCAGCGCGGGCTGTTGCACCGCGCGGTGCACATCTTTGTGTTCAACTCGCGGGGTGAGTTGCTGCTGCACCGCCGGTCGGCCGGCAAGGATGAGTATCCGCTGCGGTTCACGTCGTCGGCCTCCGGCCATCTCTCGGCCGGCGAGGACTATCACTCCGCCGCCGTCCGTGAACTGGAAGAAGAACTGGGGCTCACGTCGCCGCTCGAATTTCTGACGTCCCTGCCGGCCGGCCCGGAGACGGCGAACGAGCATTCGCACCTGTATCGCACACAGACCGATGACATGCCGACGCCTGATCCATTTGAGATTGAGTCGATCGAGTACGTCGAAGTGGAGGCTCTCGCCCGGCGTGTGGCCGAGAGTCCGGAGAAATTCACCCCGCCGTTCCGATTGCTGCTGGGTTGGTACTTGAACAGCCGCTGACTTCAGAGGCCGCTCCCGCGCCGCGAATCCGGTCGCGTCTTGCCGCAGGGTGGGACCGCGCCGCTCGAATGCGTATCATCGCGACCTTCCCTGTCCGGAAACTGCGTGTCTGGAGCGAGCGGCATGGATCTGGTGATTGCGTTTATCGCCCTGACGGCGATGGAGATCGTCCTCGGGATCGACAACATCGTCTTCATTGCGATCCTGGCGGGTCGCTTGCCGGAGAATCAGCGGGCCAGGGCGCGAACGCTGGGTTTGGCGGCGGCCCTCGTCACGCGCATCCTGCTGCTGCTCTCACTCAAGTGGATCCTCGGTCTGACCGCGCCGATTTTCCACCTGTCCGACTTTCTGCCCGAGACGTGGTTCAGCCCGGAGATCCTGCCGGACGCCGTCGCCGAATCGGCCGAGCAGGGCGTCGAGAATCCGCACATGGAGATCAACGCCGTCTCCTGGCGGGATCTGATTCTGCTCGGCGGCGGGCTGTTTCTGATCGGCAAGAGCGTGCTCGAAATCCATCACAAGATCGAAGGGGACGAGAAGGAGCGTGACGCGAAAGCGGCGAGTTTCACCGGCGTGATCATCCAGATTGCGATTCTCGATATCGTCTTCTCGCTGGATTCGGTGATTACCGCCGTCGGCATGGTCGACCCCGAACAGCAAGGGGCGCTCGCCGTGATGATTGGGGCCATCGTGGTGGCGATCGTCGTGATGCTCGTCTCGGCGGGGAAGGTCAGCGCCTTTATCGACAAGCACCCGACGCTGAAGATCCTGGCGCTCAGCTTTCTGATCCTGATCGGCGTGCTGCTCGTTGCCGAGGGAATCGGCACGCACATGAACAAAGGCTACATCTACTTCGCGATGGCGTTCTCGCTGGTCGTCGAAATGATCAACATGAAAATCAGAGGCAAGCGCCGCTTCCTGCGAGCCAAACCCCGCGAAACGGGACCGGCGAGCGCTGAGACCTGATCGGCTGTCCGGCCGATCCGGCGAGACGACTACAGAGTGACCACCCCCCAACAGACACGCATCCCCATGAAGATCATCCGCTATCTGGATCAGTCCGGCGCCGAAATGCTCGGAGCGCAGCAGGAAGACGGATCGGCAACCCGTCTTGCAGGAGAGTTGTTCGGCGGCCTGAGCGACACGGGCGAGCCGGCCGACGTCGCGAAACTGCTGGCGCCGCTGGCGCCGACCGACATTCTCTGCATCGGACTGAATTACCGGCGTCACGCGGAGGAGGGGCAGCAGAAGATTCCGGAGCATCCGATCCTGTTCATGAAGACCTCGTCCGCCGTGCAGAACCCCGGCGACCCGATCGTCTTGCCGCGCAGGCTGCGCAGCGACGCCGTCGACTACGAATGTGAACTGGCGGTCGTCATCGGGAAGACGTGTCACAACGTGTCGAAAGCGGACGCGCTCGATTATGTATTCGGCTATACCTGCGCCAACGACGTGTCCGCCCGCGACTGGCAGTTGAAGTGGGGCGGGGGACAATGGTGCCGCGGCAAGACGTTCGCCACGTTCTGCCCGCTGGGCCCCTGCCTTGTCACCTCCGACGAGATTTCCAATCCCAACGATCTCTCGATCAAGACCGTCCTCAACGGTGAGACCATGCAGGACTGGCGGACCGACGACATGATTTTCGACGTGCCGACGCTGATCGAGTTCCTCAGCGGCAGCACGGTCCTTTCTCCCGGCACGGTCATTCTCACCGGCACGCCGCACGGCGTGGGCGGCGCGCGAAAACCTCCGGTGTTTCTGAAGGATGGCGACAGCGTGACGATCGAGATCGAAAAGATCGGAGCGCTGACGAACCCCGTCGTCGAGGAAGCATGAACAGGGTCTCTGCGGCCTCACCAGGAGGCTGATGGGAATCCCTGTGAACCGTTCACCGTAGACCGTCCACCCTATGTCCTCTGCCCCGTTCACGCACGACGCGCCTCCCCGTTCGCTGAACTGGGTCTGGGGCCTGTGCGTCGTGCTGCTGGGGGCGACGCTGCTGAACTATGCGAATCGTTTCGTCTTCACTCAGAACGCCGTCCCGATCAAGGAGGCGTTCGGCATGGGGGATGCGAAGTACGGTACGGTCAACAGCGCGTTTGCGCTCGGCTTCGCTCTGGGCGGACTCACGTTCGGAATTCTGGCCGATTTGATCAGTGTGCGGATTCTCTATCCGGCGCTGGTGGTGCTGTGGTCGCTGGCCAGCATCGGTTGCGGAATCGTTGACGACGTCACATCGCTGGCGGTGTTGCGGTTTCTGCTGGCGTTTTTCGAGGCGGGTCACTGGCCGTGCGCCCTGCGAACGACGCAGCGCAACTTCAAGCCGGCGATGCGGACGCTGGGGAACGCCATTCTGCAAAGCGGCGCTTCGGTGGGGGCCGTTCTGGCGCCGATGCTCGTCCTGTTCATTCACAACACGAATCCTGACGCCTGGCGGCTCGGGTTCTTCATCGTCGGCGGTCTCTGTGTGCCGTGGGCGATCGCCTGGCTGCTGATGGTGAAGGAGTCAGACGTCAGCCGCCCGGTCATTCAGACAGACGAGACCGCTGCCGGAGAGGGACAAGAGCAGGAGATGCAGGAACTCCCCTTCTGGCGGATCTTCACCACCCGCCGCTGGTGGTTGCTGCTGGTCGTCGTTTCCTGCATCAACATCATGTGGCATTACATTCGGGTGTGGATGCCGATCTGGCTGGAGGAGGACCACGGCTATTCGCACGAGTTCGTGCAGAAGTTCACGTCGGTCTACTACGGCGTGACGTTTTTCGGAGCGATCGCCTCCGGAGCGCTGACCGCGGCGCTTCCCCGCCGGGGCTGGAACGTCCACCGCGCGCGGCTGGCCGTCTGGTTCGTGTTCGCGGTCCTGGCCAGCCTTGTCGTCCCGGCAGCTTACATGCCCAAAGGTTATCTGTTTCTCGGCACACTGCTTCTGGTTGCCTTCGGTTCGCTCGGCCTGTTCCCGATTTACTATTCGCTGAATCAGGAAATCTCCGCGAAGAATCAGGGCAAAGTCGGCGGCTCGCTGGGGTTTTCGACCTGGGGGCTTCTGATCCCGTTTCACGCGCTGGTGGGATGGATCATCGAACATCACCCCGAAACGAAACCGGCCATCGTCACGGCCGTCGGACTCGGTCCGCTCGCCGCGTTTCTGATCCTGCTCTTCTTCTGGGGACAGCGGCCGACCGCCGAGCAGTGAGCGTCTCGCGCTGCCGTCGTAGCGATGCTGCCGGCGGGTGGAGGCGCCGACGCGATCGGTGGAAAGTGGCCCGGCACTGACGGGGCAACTTAACCGTAAAGCTTGTAGGCCTCGGCGGCTTTGAGACGGCGGGCGCGAACGCGATCCCCGGCAAGCGGTTCTCCGTCGGGATCGATGTAGACCCGCCCCGTCTTACGGCCTTCGACGACGTTCAGCACGTGGATGTTGAAGATGAACGCCGTCTCGCTGGTTGCTTTGAACCAGTGCACGTTGTCTTTGTGGTCCGAAACAGTCGAACATCCGCCGACGGTGAACGACTCGTCAATCGTCGGCCGGATGATGATGGAGTCGCCGTCGTCTTCGAGACGGTCATAGTGCCGGCCGTGGAAATCGCCCTGAAGAATGAGAAACGCCGTCGCCATGTTGTCGTGACCGTGCGGCACGACGGAGCGCCCCTTGCGCAACGCAAACAACTGATGCCCGAACACCAGGTCTGTCGGAAGACCTTCGACCTCGGGGAACTTGGGCTTGAGGGACCGTTCTCCCTGCTCCCGGAACTCGAGTTCCGCCGTCAGTTGGTCGAAGTCGATGAACTTCAACAACTCCGCGAGTTCAATCTGGCCGAACAGTTCCTCAATCTGCGATTGCCACTCCGTCTGCGAGAGCTTCTCTCCCTTGAGATCGCGGCCGGCGGCGTCGACTCTGGCAAGCCACGCCGCGGCGACCGGTTTCACTTCGGCCGGAAATGCATCCGCCGAGAAGAGGGTCTCCAGCAGCGAGTAAGTCAGCAGGGAGCCGAGCGTGCGCTGGGCGAATTCGCGACGGGTCAGGTCGGCCATCGTGCCCTCCGAGAGTGCGGTCGTTTAAGCGTCCGCCCACATTCTGACACCGGCCGCCGAATCCGCAAGAGCGGGTCAAGACACCACGGCGGCGCGGTCTGCTGATCGGCGACCAAAGGATGCTGGCGCAGAGGACGGGCGCGTCAGGCGAGGAGGCCTTCGACGATCTGTCCCGGCTGGCCGTCAGTCAGGGTCTGGTCCTGGTTGTTCCGCTTGTAGGTCAACTGCTCGTGATCGAGACCGAACAGGTGCAGCAGCGTGGCGTGGTAATCGTAATGATTGACCACGTTTTCTATCGCGTGATGCCCCCACTCGTCGGTCTTCCCGTAAACGCAGCCCGGTTTGAAGCCGCCGCCGGCCAACCACGTGCTGAAGCCGTAGGTGTTGTGGTCGCGGCCGATCTTCTCCCGTCCGGCGTCGTTCTGGATCACCGGCAGCCGCCCCATTTCGCCGCCCCAGTGGACCACGGTGGAATCGAGCAGGCCCCGTTGTTTGAGGTCGGTGACCAGAGCCGCCGACGGCTGGTCGACCTTTTTGCAAGCAGCGGGGAGCGCCTTGACGATGCCGCCGTGGTGGTCCCACAACTGGTTCTGAGTGTAGACCTGCACGAATCGCACACCGCGTTCGACGAGCCGCCGCGCGAGCAGGCAGCGGGCCCCGTAGTCGCGCGTCGTCGCGTTCTCATCGTGCATGCCGTACATCTCCTGCGTCGCCTTCGTCTCCTGGGTGAGGTCGAGCGCCTCGGTGGCGGCGGTCTGCATCTTCGCCGCGAGTTCGTAAGAGGCGATGCGGGCCTGCAGGTCGAGTTGCCCCGGGCGCTCGGCCATGTGGCGGCTGTTGATTTCAGCCAGGAACTCCAGGGCGCGGTCCTGCGGGCGGCCGGCCAGTTCGGCCGGCGGCGTGAGATCGAGGATGCGCGGTTCCTGCGGCCGGACCACCGTTCCCTGATACAGGGCGGGGAGAAACCCGTTCGACCAGTTCTCGACGCCGAGCACCGGGAGTTGTCCCGGATCGATGAGCGCCGTGAAGGCCGGCAGGTTGTCGGCTTCGCAACCGAGACCGTAGGTGAGCCAACTGCCGATGGTCGGGCGGCCGGAGAGAGTCCGCCCGGTCTGCAGCGCCAGGATCGACTGCCCGTGATTGTTCACGCCGGTGTGCATTGAGCGCACCAGGCAGATGTCGTCGGCGATGTTTGACGTGTAAGGCAGGAGTTCGGAAAGCTCCATGCCGCACTGGCCGCGCGGAGCGAACTTCCACGGCGAGTGAAACACCTTGGAACTCGCCTGGGCGGCGTTGTCGTACTTGATCTCTCCGGGGAAGGGCTGGCCGTCGTACTCGGCCATGCCGGGCTTGGGATCGAACAGGTCGACCTGGCTGGGGCCTCCCTGCATCCAGAGCGAGATCATCGCGTTCGCGCGGGGCTCATGATGCGCCGGCTTGGGAAGCGTGTCGTATGTGCGCGGCTCCAGTTCCGGCTTGGCGGGATTGGCCGATGCACCGTCACGCTGCAACAGCCACGCCAGCGCAACCGAACCGGCGCTCATTGCCGACTGAGCCAGAAAGTGACGCCGGGGGTGAGATGTATTGGTCATCATGTAATCGCGGGTGTCGTCAATCGACATACAAGAACTCGTTCGAACTCAACAGCATCTGGCAGAGGGTGGACAGCGCCTGTCGTTCCGGGGTGGGAGCGCCTTCCTTTGGTGCGCCGGCGCGTTCAGCAAAGATGGCCGTCTGTTCCTCAAGGAATGTCCTGGCCGACTGGAGTTCCGATTCATCCGGGGCTCGCGTGAAGACGAGTTGCCAGGCGCGATTGATCTGCGCCGTACGGTCCTCTCCGGCGTCAGCGGCGATGCGGTCGGCGATCAGCCGCGATTGACCGAGGATGAAGTCGCTGTTCATCAGCATCAACGACTGCGGCGTCGCCGTCGAGCTGGCGCGGACCTCGCAGTTGGGAGACATCCGCGGCCAGTCGAACGTGTCGAGCACTGCCAGGGGCCGGCTGCGGCGGACCTGAACGTACACGCTGCGCCGCAGGTCTTCGCCGTTCATCGGGATCACTTCACCCGGCCGGCCGGCGTTGAGATTCTCTTGGCCAATCACCCAGCGGCCGACGCGATCCGCCATCACGGGGACCGGCGGACCGTAAGGCTTTTTGTTCAGTTGCCCGCTGACGGCGAGGACGCAATCACGGATCACCTCGGCGTCCAAGCGCTTCAGGCGCGAACCGCCATACAGCAGGTTGTCGGGATCTTCGGCGTCCTGTTGCGGATCGACCCGCAACGCCTGCCGGTACGCCGTCGACAACAGAATCAGCCGATGAACGTGCTTGACGCTCCATCCGCTCGACATGAACTCAGCCGCCAGCCAGTCCAGCAGCTTCGGGTGCGTCGGGGGCAATCCGAGCGTTCCGAAATCACCGGGCGTTGCCACGATGCCCCGGCCGAAATGATGCATCCAGATGCGGTTGACGATCACCCGCGCGACGAGAGGGTGTCTCCCGCTGGTGAGATGCTCGGCGAGTTCGGTCCGCCTGCCGGTGGTGGGGCGCGATTCGTCGACTGCCGCAATCTCGCGGTCTTCGGTGACGAGTGAAACAATCGTCAGGTCGGCCGGCGTGAGTTCCTGCTGGGGCTGATCGTAATTGCCGCGGAAGAAGAAGTGCGTCGGCGGCGACTGGCCGGGAACCTCGGTCAGGGCGCGGACGAACTCCTCCGGCGGCTTGGTCGCGCGGACGGCGGCCGCCTCCTCAGCCATCGCCTTCAGTTCATCCGCCGCTTGCCTGTCGTAGAGGTAGAGAGAACCGGCCGTCACGTTCAGGCTGGGATGCTCCTTGAGCAGTTGTTTCTGCTCCTCGGTCCGCTCCTTTTCGGGGGTTTCGCGAGCCGCGCGGGCTGCCTCCTGAATTTCGGCCGGAAGCTTGGCCAGTTCCTTTTCGAATGTGGCCTCGATGAACTCATTCTGCTTTGCGGTCCGCTCGGCTTCGATCGCCTTGGCCCGCTCTTCGATCTCGGCCGCCCGGGCGCGGTCCTCATCCGTGTAGAGCGAAACCAGTCGCTGACGGGGATTCCGCCAGTTCTTCCAGTCGATGGCCGGTTCGAAGATGGCGCGGAAATGGTAGTAATCGGTCTGCGGCAGCGGGTCGTAGCGGTGATCGTGGCACTGCGCACAACCGAGCGTAAGTCCCATGAGGGACGAAGAAACGATCTTGATCGTCTCCGCCATCACGTCGTTCCGCGCGAGATTGGCGTCGTCGACTGTCCCGGAGGTGCCGTCGGGGGCCATCCTCAGGAATCCGGTTGCGGCGAGCAGTTCGGCGTCCGCCTCGGTGAGGTTGTTGAGCGGCGACGTGATCATTTCGTCACCCGCCAACTGCTCGCGGATGAACTGATCGAACGGCTTGTCGGCGTTGAACGAGCGAATGACGTAGTCGCGGTACTTGTGCGCCCAGGGGCGTTCGACGTCTTCGATCGTGTAGCCTTCCGAGTCGGCATAGCCGGCGACGTCCAGCCAGTGGCGTCCCCAGCGTTCGCCGTAATGCGGTGAGGCCAGAAGTTCGTCGATGACGCGCTCATAGGCGCCGGGGGCGTCGTCGGCGAGGAATGCGGCCGCCTGATCGGGAGTCGGCGGCAGTCCGATCAGGTCGAGATAGACCCGACGCAACAGGGTCTCGGGCGCAGCGTCCGCAGAAAATGCGAACCCTTCTTGTTCCAACCGGGCCAGCAGAAACGCGTCAATCGGCGTCCGCAGACGGTCGCGATTCTTGACGGCTGGCAGCGGCGGCCGCGCAATCGGCTGGAACGACCAGTGCGAGCGTTCTTCTTCCGTAATCAGATACCCGTCGATGCTGTCCGGCTCGGGCCGGAGCGTCGGCGCGCCGGCGTCGATCCAGCGGCCGATCGTTTCGATCTCTTCCGGCGTGAGTGGCTTGCGGTCCTCGGGCGGCATTTCGCCGTCGCGAACCCGCTGATAGAGCAGGCTCTCCTCGCGGTTGCCGGGAACGATGGAGGCGCCGCTGTCGCCGCCGGCCGCCATCAGCCGGACAAGGCGGACATCGAGACTCCCCTCGACCACCGGCTCTTCGCCGTGGCACTGAAAGCAGGCCACTTTGAGGATCGGCCGCACGTCGCGCTCAAAGGAGACCTCCGGCGCAACGGCTTCGTCCTGAGCCGTACCAATATTGACAGTAAGGAAAAGCGCCCCCAGGGAGCGGAGGCAAACGCGGTGGGATAGCATGGTGGGACCTCACGACAATTATACACTGCTTGTCAACACATTGGAAACAGTTGATTTGTTGCGGTGCGTCGAAGATGCCCGATTCGCCCGACCGGTGACAGTCGTACGGAACAGTGAAACGATGTTGCCGTCTGCCGGATCCAGAAATCCGATTTTCAGGAAAGAACGGGTTTCTGGCTCCCTGCTGGGTTGCGACCGCCTGCCGTCGACTCGAAGGCGCAATTCAATCGATTTCAAAACCCAGTTCGCGCCACGTTGCCGGTAGAGGCGCTGTGATGGTGAGTTCGTCGTAACGAATCGGATGCAGCAAGGTCAGGCTGTGAGCGTGCAGGGCGATGGCCCCGCGTGCCTGGTCAAGCGAACTGGCGCCGGCAAACTGAGAGGCGGCCCCGTACTGCTCGTCTCCGACGATAGGGCAGCCTCGGCTGGCGAACTGAACCCGGATCTGATGCATCCGCCCTGTTTTCAGCTCCACCTCGACCAACGTACGTCCTTTCACGCGCGCGAGCACGCGGTAATCGAGAACCGCCTGTTTGGCATCCGGCGTTCCCTCAAGAACAGTCTTGACGCGCGGCTGGTCCGGGATGCGGTAGATCCAATCGGTCAGCGTGCCAGAGTCGGATTCCGGCGGCCGTTCCAAAGCGGCCCGATAGATTTTCCGCACGCTGCGTTCAGCAAACTGCTCCGCCAGCCGCTGGGCGCACTTGGAGTTGCGGGAGAAAACCATCACGCCCGAGACAGGGCGATCGAGGCGATGCGGCACTCCCAGATAGACTCGTCCCGGCTTGCTGTATTTGTGCTTGAGGTATTCCTTCACCAGGTCGACCAGACCGGAGACGCCCTGCGGCGCGCCCTGCGAGATGAGGCCCGCCGGCTTATTGACCGCGATGACCGGCCCGTCTTCGCAGAGGATTTCCAGTTCGTCCGCCGTCATGGCACTTCCATCGCGGGTGAAACGAACGCGTCAGAGCAGAACAAGACCTGTCGTCTCACCCGATGCCGTTCCCGTTTACTACGGCGAAAGATAATTGAGCAGGTCGGGATTGATGAGCATGATGAGGCCGAGCGCCAGGACGAACACACCGCTGAGCAGCTTCAGCCAGCGGCCCTGCTTCTCCTGCAAACGGGTCTTGTCGAGCGTGGTCACGACGATCGCCACCATCAGGGCGTCGTCGAACATGTAGGCCAGGTTGTACAGCAGGAGATAGCCGTACTTGCCCCAGCCCTCGATGTCCCGGCTCGCCAGCACTTCGGCGTACAGCGCCGGCAGTCCGGCGGTGCACATCAGTTCGATCAGATTGATCAGCACCGCCAGGGTCATCGCCCCGATGATGGCCCCCATCAGGTTCTCCGCCATCACGATCGCCCGCACTCGGGCCGCGATCCCCGCCTTCGCCGATTCCGGAATCGACAGCGAAACGCCCTTCTTGAAGGCGAAGAAGTCCTTGACGTGAATGCTGCCGATCACCAGGGCAATCACGCCCAGCGTGGCGTGCAGCACGCGTTCATATCGAGCGGGGACGAGTTCGAAGACATTGAGTGTGAGCGCCATGAACAGGAAATAGGCCACTCCGCTGACGAACACGAACGATCCGGCGACGGCGATGATCTTCCAGCGATTCTTGAGATTCACCAGGATCGAAAGCAGAAACAGCAGCACCCACATGGCGCACGGGTTAAACCCGTCCACGAGCCCGATCACGATCGTGAACAGCGGCATTCCCAGGTCGCTGATGCGCACCTCGCCGACAATCGGCAGAAAAATCGTGTCAACTTTCTGCGGAGCGGGGGCGACCGGCGGGAGTGGGGGCGCGCCGCCAGAGTCTTCGGCATCTTCGGGAATCGGAACAGGAAGCGGGAGGGCGGGAGCGTCGGAGGCGTCCGGCGCGGGGGGGAGGGGAAGCTCGAAGTTGTCGTCGGCATTGGCCCGCGGTTGTTCGTCTGGCGGAGTTTCCTCCGGCGGCCCCCGCGGACCGCTGGCTGGGTCGGCCTGGGTGACCGCCTGCACCCACACGGACCACGTCGCCGTGCCGGCCGCCGGCAGACCGACCCCTGTGCGGACCGCAGTTCCCCCGAGCAACGGCATGGTTCGCTCGCGATCGGCCGACTGCTGCGCGGCCGTCGAGTTGAAAGACCGCTGCTCGCGCTGCAGCGACGCTCCGGAGGAACTGCTCTTCTCATAGGTCCACCGATCCAGAGCCTGCTCCAGACGGCGGCCGCTCGAAGATTCCCCGCTCCAACCGATCTGCAACTGGTTGCAGAAGTGGAAGACCGGCACGCTCACCCCCGATTTGCGGTAACGTCGGGCCAGGTCGTTCATGTCAGACGACGCCTGCCGGTCAGTCCGGACGTCCCGGTAAACGAGCTTGAACCCCGGATACTTCTGCATCGCCGTGCTCAGGTACCGTTTCGTTGCCGCGCACCGCGGACATCCGGAACGGACGTAGACGGTCATCGTCCGCATGCTGTCCAGCTTCGCTTCCAGGTCCGACTTGCTCTTGGGGGCTGAGAAATGCTGTCCGCAGCCATACACCATCGGGAGGCTCGCGTCCGGGTCGAGGCGGAAATGCGAACAGATCGTCTCGAACCGCGTGCGGTCGTCGCCCCCGGCGGAAACGTCCACGACGCGGACGCTCACACCGTCTCGCTCGTCAACGGCTTCGTGCATCCATTGTTCGACGTCGCCCTGTTCAGCGCCGCCGTCAATGTAGAGTTCGAGCGCGATGTGACGCTGCGCCGCTTGTTGTGCATCGGCCGGCAGGGCAACACAGAACAACACCAGCGGCGTGAGCGTGAAGCAGAGACTCCGGCGACCCAAAGAGCGAAGCGCCGATCGAACTCGTTCGAGAGGGAGCAGGTTGCCGGGAACGGCCGGTTCGAAGCGGTTGTGTGTCTTCCAATCCATGATGCGACCACGTGCTGGGGGTGTGTTGGGGAGCCCGGTCTCCGCGACCCGTTGAATTCTCGTGCGAGTCCATCCGGTGGAGAGCGCGTGGAGCCGTCCGGCGCGTGATCCGCACGGCGGGAAGCCAACGCAACTTCCCCTGCGAAATCTCCGGCGTGCGATCGAATCAGGAACGCCCGCAGCCGCGCCGCTGACCAGACTGACCCACTCACTCTGATTTCCTGCACTATATCAATGTGGTTCTCGGGCGAGTAGGGAATTCGAACCGCGCAAAGAATTCGGCATTCGGCGCGGGCCGCGTCGGGTCGAATGCGTCAAACAGGGTAGGCAAGCAGCGCCGGCCCGGTGATGGGGCATCCCGGAGCGCGGCTCTCGGAAATTTCCCGGTTTCCCTCCGGTTGCCGCCCCCAATTCATGATTGCCACTGTCCCGTTTCCAACGAAAAGGTATGATTCGTTCCCGGCCTTTTTCTCGAAGACTTTGCAGGATGGTGGACTGATCCATGACCGACCACACTCAGTCGTCCGACGATCCGAACGCACTCGTCACGGTCTATACGGTGACGGAACCGACGCTCGCCGAGTTGATTCGCGCTGAACTCGAGGATGAGAACATCCCCTGTGAAGTGAGCGGCGAAAACCAGGGCGGACTCGCCGGCGTGCTCAAGATCGATCTGCTGGTTCGGGCCGTCGACGCCGATCGCGCCCGCAAGTTCATCGAGGAACACGAGCACCGGCTCGATCCGGACGAGTAGGCCCGGCGACAACCGGCGGGCATCAGAGGCTCGCGCGTCGTTTCCGTGCTACGAACGTATGAAATCTTGTCTTCCTGCGCAAATTGTCGCGGTTGCCCGTAGCGCACGCTGCTAGCGTGCGTCAGCGGCTTTTGCGATCAGCGGCACGCACGCAAGGCTGCGTGCGCTACGTTGTGGAGTTGCGGGCGGAGGCCGCGCTGGGAGAAGCCGTGAGAACATGTCGCCGCTGCGCGTTTCGGTCGCAGCCCGACATTGAGCGGGCGCCGGCAATCAGCCGTCATGATAGCGCAACACAATTCTGAAGCGGCCGAGCGTCAGGCTGACATCAGGTACAGCCTCAACCGGTGCAGCACGGCGTTTGCGCAACTCTCGAACCGTTTCTGCCCCCACGCCCCACCCGCAGGCCTCACACAGACACAGACCCTTGCGTGCCGCGCCTGCGACCGCTGCCAGTCAGCCAGGCCTTCGCCGGCGCCGTCGCGAATGTCGAGCGTCACCTCTAGCGGACCGTGACCCGAAAGGCCGTGCCAGAAACGCTCGAAGAGCGTGTAGCCAATCTTGAGCTTCAGGTGATCTTCGCTGATATCAACAATCCGGGCCTGCTGGTCTTCAACGAATCCGCACAGCTTCAGCATCAGCGTGCCCGCGATGTTGCTCGTGACCAGCTCGTCCTTGATCTGGAACGGGGCGACCGCTCGCTGGCGGCCTTCGGTCTCGACGGTCGACATGATTCACTCCCGGCGCGGTTTAGTCCGCGTTCAACTGACTGACGCCGGTGCTTGAGGCGATTTCCGTGCCGGGCCGTGACGCGGCTTCCGACGACGGCCGAACGCCGGGCCGCGACTGGAGTTAGGGCAGTGTCCACCGCCGACGTGGGGAATTTGCAACACCCCCATGATGCCGATCGCCCACACGTCGTTGCCGATTCACCACGCGCCGCTGCGGCTCAGCGATTCTTCGGAGTGCGGCGACCTGTCGCCGCTTTCAGACGTTCATAGCCTTCGAAGCCCCATAGCGCTTCAGACAAACGAGTGGCCAGCGCTGGTGTCCATGACAGGCGTCGAAAGACTGAGGAGGCGAGCGGCCGGCTGACGCTGGCCGCTCGCCGGAAAACCGAGGCTCCCCTTCGTGCGACGTCGGAGAATCGGTATCTTGAACAGACCGATGACAGATGAGTGGTCCGCCGATTCCGAGTTTGCAGGCTGAGCGGTTCTCACGGAAGCAGGAATCCCGCACGGTTTCGTGCGAATTCGCCGTCCAGCCATCTCGTAAACACAACCCTGGCAGGGCAGGAGACTGTTCATGACGACTGCCGAATCGCTCGACGACCTGCGGTCCCGGATCCTTTCGGAATACGCGATCCTCCTCCTGCGCACTTATGAAGAGGAACGCTGGGAAAACGAACTGGCCGACCTCGCGCTCGAACTGGAACGCGGACTGGTCGTGTGGTCCGTCACCAGCGGTCCGCAGCCCGCGCTCCGCTCGAACGGCGACGGCCGGCCCGATCCACTCGCGTTTCTCGAAGAGGTTGAAGAGTACCCGCCCGACCACCTGTTCCTGTTGAAGGACCTGCACCCGTTTCTGAGCGACCCCAAGGTGGTCCGCAAGCTGCGCGACATGGTGGCGCGGTTGCGGCGGGAGCGCAAGACTCTGCTGTTGATGGCGCCCGTTGATGACGTTCCGCTGGAGCTGCTGAAAGACGTTTCCATCATCGAGTTGCCGCTCCCGGGACTCGAGGAGATGCGCCAGGAACTCTCGGCCGTGCTCGCCGAGCGCGACGGACCGGTGACGGTCGAGGTTGATCCGAAGCAGGAGGAGCACTTGCTGAACGCGGTCCTCGGGTTGACGGCCCAGGAGGCGCGAAAGGCGTTTTCCCGCGCGTTGCAAGGGCGGGAAGAGGTGACCGACGACGTCTACGCCGCCCTCGTCGCCGAGAAACGGCACATGGTGCAAGGCTCCGATCTGCTCGAATTCTTCGATCTCGACGAGGGGCTTTCTGATATCGGCGGGCTGGAAGGCCTCAAGGAGTGGGTCACGCTCCGCGCCCAGGCGTTCAGTCTCGACGCCCAGGAACGCGGCATCAGCAATCCCAAGGGGGTGCTGCTGGTCGGCGTGCAGGGCTGCGGGAAAAGTCTCAGCGCGAAAGCGATCGCACGTCTCCTGGGGTTCCCTCTGGTCCGTCTCGATCTGTCAAACCTGCTGGAATCGCAACGGGGCAGTTCGGAGCAGAATCTCCGCGACGTGTTGCAGGTGATGGAGACGATCGCTCCGAGCGTGCTGTGGATGGAGGAAATCGACAAGGCGTTCGCCGGCTTCGATGAAGAAGCGGCGACAGACGCCACCATGTCCCGCATCTTCGGCCGCTTTCTCACTTGGCTGCAGGAGCATACCGAGCCGGTCTTCGTGGTCCCGACCGCCAATAACGTCTCGCATCTCCCCCCCGAACTCCTCCGCCGCGGCCGGTTCGACGAACTGTTCTTCGTTGACCTGCCGAACTACTACGAGCGGAAGGCCGTGTTCAACATCCACCTCGCCAAGCGCGGCTGGAAACCGGAAAAATTCGACGTCGAGGAACTCGCTACGGAGACCGAAGGCTACAGCGGCGCCGAGATTGAGACGATCGTCAACTCGGCCGTCATCGAATCGTACAGTCAGGGGCGGATGCTCGCGCAGAAAGACCTGCTGGAGGCGAAGGACCAGACCGTCCCGCTCTCGGTCACGATGGAAGACAAGATCTTCGATCTGCGGGAATGGGCGCGGACCCGCTGCCGCCCCGCCTCGCCCGACAGCCGCGTCATCCAGGTCATGGAAGACGAGGAGCGACGCGGGGAGACCGACGTCGCCGACGGCGCCGCAACCGGGCCGCAGTACAAATGGCGCGAACTGGCCGAACACGGCCTGCTGGACGCCGCGTTCGTCGAGTACGTTCGCTACCGCGAGTCGGCTTCGTTCGCGGCGATCGAAAACGACTTCGCGGAGTACATGGAGACCGGAGGCGAGTTCGGCCTCGTGCTGCGGCACGATCCCCGCATCGTCCTCTGGACCCGCATCAGCCGCGAACTGGCCGATCTGATCCAGAAGTTTATCGAAGGCAAGCGGACATACCTCAATCCGTGCGACCCGGAGGTCTACAAGGACGGCCGCCAACCGACGCTGACCCCGCTGAGTGAACTCCCCGAGGAGAAACTGGAGAAACCGGCATGGCTGCCGACAACGGTCCGCATGATCCCCCCGGCGGAGGGGAGCGCTCGCTACTCGAAGGTCGCTCGCATCCGGATGGGCAAAGGGGGATGACCCGGCCGGTGTCGCTGCGAATCGGCGCGCCGGCGCAGACCAGCGCAACGAGGGCCGCCGCGAGCGCTGCTGGTAATCGGCGTTACGGTCCATCCCGGCCGGCGACGCGAACACCACGCGGAACGCCTTTGAGCAAGCGGGCCCCGGATTTCGTGCCACCGGGCCGTCGCTGCGAAAATCTCCTTGAGGGGTGAAAACCTGGAATGTGACGATCGCACGGAATTGCTAACATAGCGCCACGCGCTTGCTCAGCGACTCAACCCCCTCCGAGGCGCGACCCGTTCGTCTCTGATACGCCCTGATTCACCGACAGCCTGACGACGTCTCGTGCCGACATCCAACGAACGAGTGACAGAAGCGCTTGACCAGTTGCAGTCCGGACTGGCCCCGTTCGTGGAGCGCCGCCTGAAGGAAACCTACGGCGACGACTGGATCCGATCGGCCACCGGCAGTTTCCGCGACGGGCGCAACCGCGTCAGCGGAGATTCGATCAACTGGGACACGCACTCGCTGCTGACGGTGATGTGGGACCAGTGGAACTCCGTGTTCCGCAACAATCTCGGGCATTACGAGCGGAGCCTGGTCAGCGAACTGCGCGAGTTTCGCAATCGCTGGGCCCATCAGCACGATTTCGATTTCGACGACACCTACCGCGTCGTCGACAGCGTTCGCCGCCTTCTCACCTCGGTCGACGCCCCCAACGTCGCCGAGGTCAATCGCCAGAAGCAGGATCTGCTGGAGTCGCATGTCGCGGAAGAAGTGAACTCACAGATTCAACGGACCGCCTTCAACCGGAACAAGTGGTGGGTGATCGGCATCTACGCGCTGTGTGTCGCGTTCCTGATGTGGAACATGCTGAGGAGCCTGGGGGACGACGGAAAATCGGCCGCCAGCGCGCTGGCGTCGATCCTGATTCTCACTCTCGTTTACCTGATTTACCAGCAGTTCAAGATGGAACCGCCGCTCCTGTACGGCCCGCGTGAGTGTCCGAAATGCCACAAAATCGTCTATCGCAGATCCTGCCCCTACTGCGAGCCGTCGCAGTAGAACCAGAGATGTCGCTCGCGAGTGGCTCACTTTCATCGCGGGCGTTCGGTATACTGTCAGTCTGAAGCCGTCGTTCGTTGCGGCATGTTTTTCGAGTCTTCATCACTGACGCCACCCCGTCATGACCGCCCCTGAACCGGCCCGCCAGGGCCGCATCTTGATCGCTGACGACAACCAGCAGAATCGCGAGCTGCTCGAGGCCTATCTCGCCGACGAGGGACACGAGATTCGCATGGCGGTCGACGGGCAGGACACTCTCGACAAGATGCGCGAGGATCTGCCGGATCTTGTGCTGCTGGACATCATGATGCCGCGGCTGAGCGGGTACGAAGTCTGCCAGCAGATCAAGCGGGATGACGCGATGCGGGACGTGCCGGTTTTGATGGTCACCGCCCTCAAGGAGATGGGCGACATCGAAAAAGCGGTTGCGGCCGGCGCGGATGATTTTCTCACCAAACCGGTGCACCGGCTGGAGTTGACGACCCGCGTACGGTCGCTGTTGCGGGTGCGCCACCTGAAGACCGAGCGCGACCGGCTGCTGGCCTACGTCGCGGAAGTCGAAGCCGCTCACGCGCCGGGGACCCGGAGCGAGTAACGGCCTGAACCGTCGCTCCCGATCCGGCCGATGTTTCCTCTCGCGCGATTTGATCGATCATGAACGCCTCGGATGCAGACCTCGCGCGGGTCGTTATCAAACGGCGGCGCGCCCTGCCGTTTTTCAGCGGGCATCCCTGGGTGTTTGCCGGCGCGATTCAGCGCGTTGAAGGCGAACCGGCCGCCGGCGCCGAGGTCAACGTCTCCACGCACGAGGGCGAATTCATCGCCCGCGGTCTGTTCAATCCGCAGAGCAACATCCGGGTGCGTCTCTATACGTGGGACGCGAACCAGCGACTCGATGAGGATTTCTGGTCCGGGCGGATCAAGGCGGCGATCGACCTCCGGAACTCGCTGTTTCAAGGCGGCCTCGAACAGCGCGGCTGCCGGATGATCTTCAGTGAGGCGGACGGCCTGTCCGGGCTGGTCGTGGACCGCTACGGAGACCATCTTCTGCTGCAGTGGACCAGCCGGGCGCTGGCAGAACGGGAGCCGCTCTTTGTGAAAATGCTCCAAGAGCAACTGCAACCGGCGGGAATCTGGCGGCGGACCGAAAAGGGGATGGCGGAAGCCGAAGGGTTGTCGCTCACCGACGGACTTGTCGCAGGCGCCGAGCCGCCGCTGCCGCTGTTCGTGGAGGAGCACGGCCTGCAATACGGCGTGGATGTCGTCGCCGGTCAGAAGACGGGCTTCTACTTCGATCAACGCGACAACCGATTGGCCGCAGCCCGTTACTTGAGCGGCCGTGTGCTCGACCTCTTCTGCTACAGCGGCGGCTTCGGACTGAACGCGCTCCGGCACGGGTCGGCAACGCAAGTCCTCGGCGTCGATTCGTCTCAACCCGCGCTCGATTTCGCACGCCGCAACGCCGAACTCAACAGCCTCGCCGACCGGATGCGTTTCGAACAGTCGGCCGCCTTCGCAAAACTCGAGCAATTGCACGAGGCAGGCGAACAGTTCGACGGCGTGATCCTCGATCCGCCCAAAATGGCCCGCAGTCGAGGCGGACTGGAGCGAGCCCTGCGCGGATATCTCAGCCTGAACAGGCTCGCCGTCCAGGTCTTGAAACCCGGCGGAATCCTGGTCACTTGCAGTTGCTCCGGTCTCGTCTCACGCGAAGACTTCGAGCAGGTCCTGGCCCGCGTTGCCGCCGAGACCGGCCGCAAGATCCAGATTCTCGAATCCCGCGGCCAGGCAGCCGACCATCCGGTCTCGGTGCAGTGTCTGGAGAACGCGTATTTGAAGTGCTTGATTTGCCGGGTCACGGCGTAGGGCCGGCTCTGCCGGCCGAAAGCAAGTACGGTCCGCTCCGCGGACCGCGAATGTGAAACAACGCAACCGGTCCGCGAAGCGGACCCGTCGGGCTGTCGTCTGCCAAGAGCCGTAGGGCCGGCTGTGCCGGCCGGAATCTGTAACCAGCCAACTTAGAATGCGGCGGCCGGCACAGCCGGCCCTACTTTTCAAAACCGCGCCGACTGCAATTCCACATCGGCGTGTTCCCACTGCTCTGCGAACTTTCCGCCAACTTCGGTTGCTTCCTCGGTCTTGTTCTGGGCGTCCAGCGACTGCTTCAGGCCGAAGAGGCCCCAGGCGTTCTGCGGATACTTCTCGAGTTCCTTCCGGAACGTCTGTTCGGCATCGGCCGGTCGGCCGGCTTCCAGGAGGATCGCGCCGAGGTTCAGCCGCGTGGGGGCATGCCACGACTGCGGTTCTTCGTAGACGAGAGAATCCTCGATTTCCACCGCACGCTGCAGATGCGCAATCGCCTCCTCAAACTCGCCGGCGGCCGCAGCGATCTCTCCGGAGAGAACCTGCTCGGCGATCTGCAGCAGGTGCTGCGCCGAGTTGATTCCCCAGATAAACTCGTCAGCCAACGACTCCTCGGCCGCCAGTTGTGAGAGACGCTCCAATTCCTTGCGAGCGGACTCGGACTCCCCTTTTCGCAGAAACGCCATCCCGCGGCCGAAATGCCAGATGCCGCGCGGATAGAGCAAATCCTCGTCCGGCTCCGGTTCGGCGAGCAGCAGGTCCCATTCCCCGAATCGCACTTCCGCGTAAATCGGGATCAGCGTGAAGTGCTGCAGCACGATATAGCCCGGCTCCCGCATCAGCTCGGTGTCGACGTGGTCCGCCATGTGGCAGGCCGCTTCCATGGCCCGCGCGCTGCGTCCCTGCATCGTCGCCGCGAACCAGATGAAGTGATGATTGTGTGGCATGTAGGCCACCGGGTACAGCCCTTGCGCATGACACTGGGCGGCATACTCGTCGTCCGCCTCGACGGCCATCTCGTTGATGTCGACGGCGTCCCCGTACCGGCCGACGCGGATGTAGATGTGCGAAGGCATATGCACCAGATGACCCGCCCCCGGGCAGAGTCCGTCCAGCCGATCTGCGCAGGCGGTCGCCCATTCGGGGTGGTATTCCTCCACCGCGTGAATGTAGAGATGACAGGCTTGGGGATGGTCGGGGTACCGCGTCAGGACTCGCTCGAGAACGGCCAACGCCTCCTTCGTCTCAGCCTTCGGAGTCCCGTCCGTGTTCCAGTACTTCCACGGCATCGTATCCATGATCGATTCGACGTAGACGATCTGAGCGTCATAGTCCTCGGGATACTTCTCCGCCACGTCCTGCATCGCATCGGCGAAGGCGCGGTCGAGTTCGCTGCGGTCGTCCACCGGTTCGGGTGAATAGCGTCTGGCGAGAGCGCGGAGGTAATCGCCCTCGCGCGGCGTGGCGCTCTCCAGGCGGTCGAGCCCCTTCTGAACCGCCTCCCATGCCGGCTCAACGTTCGCCGGGTCCATCGGCGCGTTGATGTTCGGTCCGAGCACCCACGCTTCGCCCCAGTAGGCCATCGCACAATCGGGATCGAGCTGCTGGGCCGCCCGAAACGACCGGGCCGCTTCCGCATGGTTGAACCCGAATGCCAGGATCATTCCCTGGTTGAAGTACCGCTGCGCCAGTTCATTGTCCGTCGACACCGGATGCTTGTGCCGCCCCATCCCGTCAAGCAACGGCGCCTGGGGGGAGACGTCGTCCACCAACGCCAAGTCCAACTCGCCAACGCCCGGTCCCTGACCCAGAACGGGGGTAAAACCAACGACGAGGCACGCGCCAAACAGGCCGATGCGGCAGTTCATCGGACAACCTCCTCTGTTCAATCCGGTTGACAGGTCGCGACGCCGGCATTGCATCACATCAGGAGTCCGTTCCTGTGTCAAACCGGTCAATGCCTCAGACAACACCAGCAGAGCATCGACGGCCCCGGTGGCGAACAACCAGCCACGGCGCTCACCGCACACCGAAGACGCACAATACCTGGCCAAACAGCCACCGAACTCCCGGCACACCCAACTTCAGTTCCGCGTGATGAACTCACTCACATTGAAAATCGCGCGGGCCGCCTCGGTCCAGATCGCCAGTTCAACCGGGTCAAGGTCGTCCGCAGGCGGAGTGATGCCGACGTCGAGGAGTTTCCCGGCCGCAGACGGATCGTTTGCGAATTTGCTGCGCAGCGCGTCGACATGCTCCCGCAGAATCGTCGATTCCTGCTCCGACGGGGGACGGGAGAGCGCCGTTTGCCAGGCCCAGCCAATCCGCTCATCGGGCGACGTTCCGCCCTCCCGCAGAATCCGCTCCGCAAAGCCGCGGGCCGCTTCAACCATCGTGGGATCGTTCAACATCACCAGCGCCGCCAGCGGCGTATTGCTCACGGGCCGGCGGGCCGTGCACTCCTCCCGCGAAGGTGCGTCGAAGGCACGCAGCATCGGGTGCAGGTACTGCCGCTGCCAGTGGACATAGACGCCGCGCAGAAACTGATTCTCGTCGCTGTCCCAGATGTAGGTTCGCTTGGGAAAGTTGAGCGGCTTGTAGTATCCCGCCGGCTGATACGGATGCGACGTCGCGCCTCCCAGCCGGTCGACGAGCAAGCCGCTCACCTGCAGGGCGCTGTCCCGCACCATCTCCGCCGGAATTCGTGGCCGCGACTGACGGGCGAACAACCGGTTCTCCGGGTCGGCCGCCTTCTGCTCTTCGGAAACCAGCGACGACTGCCGGTAGGCCCGCGACGTCGCGATCAGCCGGACCATGTGCTCAACGTCCCAGCCGCTTTCCACAAATTCAACCGCCAGCCAATCGAGCAGTTCCGGATGATCAGGCCACGCGCCCTGTGCGCCGTTGTCGTCGAGACTGCTGGAGAGCCCTCGCCCGAACAGCAGATACCACAACCGGTTCACAAACACGCGCGACGTCTGCGGATGCTCGGCCGACGTCAACCAGCGGGCCAGGTCGAGCCTCGTCGCCCGGCGATCGCCCGTTTCGATCTGCGGCATGAATTCCGGTACGGCCGGCTCCACGATCTCGCCGGTGGTGTCCATCCAGTCCCCGCGATCCAGCACGCGAATGACGCGCGGCTCGATCCGCTCGGTAACCATCGTCCGCTGCGTCTGCGATTCCAGCTTTTCGATTTGCGTCCGGAGTTCCTCAATCCTCGCTGAGTTGTCCGCTTGGTCGGCCTCCGCTTCCAGTGATTCCAGTTCCGCCTTCAACCGGTCGACTTCATCCTGCACGAGCGGGGAGAGGACGACCCGTTCCGGTTCCCGTTTGGTCGGTGTCGTATCGCCCCCTCGGAACGACTGCAGGTCATCCACGTCGGCGAAGAAAGCGACCAGGCGGTAAAAGTCCTTCTGCGTGTAAGGGTCGTATTTATGGTTGTGACATTCGGCGCAGCCCAGCGTGGCCCCCATCCACACGCCGCTCAGGTTGCGGATGCGATCGGCGTCGTACTTGTGCAGGTACTCCCCCTGTTGCACGCCCCCTTCGTGGGAAGTCTGCAGCACGCGGTTGTAACCGGTCGCGATTAGCTGATTCGTCGTCGCCTCGGGCAGCAGATCGCCGGCAAGCTGCTCGACGGTGAACTGGTCAAACGGCATGTTGTCGTTGAATGCCTTAATCACCCAGTCCCGGTAAGGCGCGATCGCATGCTCCTGGTCGCCGTGGTATCCCACGCTGTTGGCGTAGCGGACCAGATCGAGCCAGTAGGACGCCACTCGTTCCCCGTAACGGGGCGACGCAAGAAGTCGATCGACGAGACGTCCCCATGCGCCCGGCTGGTCGTCCTCCAGAAATCTCTCGACCTGTTCCCGCGTCGGAGGAAGTCCCGTCAGATCAAGGCAAACCCGCCGCACGAGCGTCCGGGGATCGGCATCCGGAGACGGACCGACTCCCTCCGGCTCCCAACGGGCTAACAAGAACCGATCGATGTCGTTTTGGGCCCAACCGCCGCCGTGCTGAGGAACCTCCGGGCGTTTCGGCGGGATGAATGACCAGTGCGGTTCGTACTCACTCCCCTCCGCAATCCACTGTCCGATGAGTTCGATCTCCTCCGCCGAGAGTTCTTTCCCGGACTCGGCCGGCGGCATCCGCAACGATTCGTCCTCGCTGGTAATCCGCCTCCAGACTTCGCTCTGTTCCACGCTTCCGGGAACAATCGCCGGCGTCCCGCCCCGCGCGGCGACGGCGTCTTCCCCCCGGTCGAGCCTCAAGTCCGCCTCCCGATGGTCCGCGTCCGGTCCGTGACAGGGGAAACAGGAATCCGAGAGAATCGGCCGGATCTGCCGGTTGAATGAGACCGGGGTTGTCGCATCCTCCGCGCGGGCGAAGTTTGTGCAAACCGCTTGAAGTCCCGCGAGGAGCGCTGAAACGACGTACGTACGTAGCATGACTGTTTTCAATCTGTCCCTTGGCCTGAGATCTCACTTTCCGGATTTGCCGGTTGTGATTATATGACGTCCGGCCCGCCACTCCCATGTTATTGCGACACAGAGCCGATACGGCTTATTGAGCGGCGTTTCGCTTTCGCCATCGGAATGCTGCAATCAACCGCGATGTCGCGTGAGTTCAACCATGCAGCATTCTCTGCTTCGCAATTCGTTCCTGTCGCTGATCGGCGTATTGCTGGGTATGGGGCTGTTGATGGTTTACAGCGCGAGCATTACGGCTCGCCCAACGGAATTTGAGCAGGTGTATCTTTCCCGGCACCTCACGTTCCTGAGCGGGGGCGTTTGCGTCGGATTGACGGCGGCCTTCCTCCCTTCGCGGTTCTGGCGCTGGGCGGCTCCCTGGCTGTTCGGTCTCACACTCATTCTGCTGGCGATCGTTCTGGTCCCAGGCATCGGGCACCGCGTCAACGGCGCACAACGCTGGTTGCGGTTTGGCTCGATTTCGATGCAGCCGTCCGAGATTGCGAAGGTCACTCTGCCGTTGCTCGTCTGTTGGTGGCTGACGCCCCGCAGAAATGCACCCGACGAGATCCGCAGCCGTTTTCGGTCGTGGCTGACCCGGTTCGCAGTGATCGTGCCGATCGGACTCACACTCGGCCTGATTGTGGTCGAGCCCGATCTGGGAACGGCCGCCTTCCTGGGAGGAATCGCAGGAATCGCCCTCTTCCTCAGCCGCTGGCCGATCCGCAACTTCGTCATTTCCACGCTCGCCGTGGCGCCGCTCGCCACAACCGCGCTCGTGCTGAGACCCTATCAATGGCAACGGATTCAAGGCTTTCTCACAGCCTGGCGCGACATCGACCTCGCCCCCTACCAGGTGCGGCAGTCTCTGACGACGCTCGGCGTGGGGGGAATTCACGGCGTCGGACTGGGCAGCGGCTGGCAGAAACTGAGCTTTCTGCCGGAGGCCAACACCGACTTCGTCTTCGCCGTGCTGGGTGAAGAACTCGGCCTGATCGGAACCCTGGGCCTGATCGCGCTCTGGACGGCGCTGTTTCTGCTCGGTCTGCGGTTGCTTGCCGTCCAGCCGGTTCGCTCCTTCGAATTCACCGCGGGGGCGACTCTCCTCACACAGGTGGTCCTGCAAGCCGCCCTCAACGTCGCCGTGGTGACGGCGATGGTGCCTCCCAAGGGGATCGCTCATCCGCTGATCAGCTATGGCGGCAGCAGCCTGGTCGTGACCCTGGCGGCGCTGGGCATTGTCGTCAGCATGTCACGACGCGACACTGCCGCCTTGACGGAGATCGGACCTCCGGCCGGAGATTGAGCGCTCCGCGGCAATAAACAGCAAGCCTCCTGCGGTGTTCCCTCGTTTGCAAGAGTCGGTTCGAAAACAACGTGCGCGATTCGCCTTGCTGTGCGCAGACGGAAGCTTCGGCACAACGGAATATTGTTGATAGAGAATTCGGGTGACGGGTGCTGAGTGAATGACTGCTACGTCTTCGCGACCGGCGGCTCCGGCGGCCATCTGATGCCCGCCCTGGCCGTGGCTGAGGAAATCCGGGCTCGGTCGCCCCAGGCCTCGATCGTCTTCGTCGGCTCCCAGCGGCCCGTCGAACGGTCCATTCTGGAGCCGACCGGCTATGCCCATCTCGCGCTGCCCGTTCAATCCTTGGGCACATTCCGGCGGCATCCGCTCCGCTTCCTGCGAGACAATGGGGCGTCCCTGCGTGCGGCCAGAGAGGCGCTCATCACGCATCGTCCCAGAGCGGTCATCGGATGTGGCGGATTCGCCAGCGTGCCGGCCGTCTACGCTGCGGCAAGGCTCGGCGTTCCCATCATGCTGCTGGAGCAGAACGCCGTCCCCGGGCGGGCGACCTCGTGGCTCAGCCGGAAGGCCGATGTCGTCTGCCTGACGTTTGAATCGTCCCGCTCGCATCTCGCGACAACAGTCAACTGCGTCGTGACAGGCAATCCGGTGCGGCGGCAAATCGCCGCCTTGGCGGAAAGCTCCGCTGAGCGCAGAGACGAATCCAGGCAGACGTTGCTCGTCCTGGGCGGCAGCCAGGGAGCGCGGGCCGTCAACTCCGCCGTCACGGCCGCCCTCGGGCAACTCTCCCGCCTCGCGGCCCGCTGGACGATCATTCATCAGACCGGCAACGAGAACGACGGCTGGGTGCAACAGCAGTATCGCTCGCTCGGGCTCTCCGCAGACGTCCGGCCGTTCCTCGAAGACATTCCGGAAGTTCTCGCACGCGCCGACCTCGCCGTCTCCCGCGCCGGAGGAACAACTCTGGCGGAACTGGCCTGCGCGGGCGTGCCGGCCCTGCTCATTCCCGCAGCCCACTCCGTCCGGGATCATCAACAGAAAAACGCCGAGGCGATCGCAGCAGCAGGCGCCGCGGTCGTCGTTTCGGAACTGGAGAAGGCAAGACTCGCCGCCGAACTCGAACCACTCCTGACAGACGATCGTCGGCGACTGGACACAGCGTCGCGGATGGCGGCTCTGGCTCGCCCTCACGCCGCAGCCGACGTGCTCTCCGAACTCGACAGGATTGCGTAACCGCGCCTCACACCTTGGCGTGGCTCAGTTCCGTGGAGTCGGAGTTCGCCTCCCAGGCCTCGCGGCCGGCGAGCGCCATCGCGGCCGTCTCTCTCCGCCGGTCCCCGCACAGCACGTGACTTCCACCCGATTCCGGCGCGAAGAAACGCTTGAACCAGAGCATGTTGGCGATCCGCGGTTGCGGCCTGATCAGCCGGATCGAGACGCCCTGCTCAAAATAGTCGTACAGCATGCCGAAGAACCCGCTCGGCACGTACTTGACCGAACGCATCTGAATCGCGACCGACTTCCGGCGCTCCTTCTCGATGAGTCGGGTCAACGTATCGCGAATGAGCGACAGGTCGGCCCCGTCCCAGATTTCCATGTCGCCGATGTCGACGATCGTTCGATTGGAATGAGTCGTCAGCGAGAGCCCGTGCGTGTTTTTTCGTTCGGCCATGATGCCCTGCAATCGGTTGGATTGGTCGTCGGTGACAACCAACCCGGATCGCAAAGGGCGCACCATGTGTGCAACGCCGCCGGCCGCAGAAACAGAAGTCGCGGCAACTCGTTATACAGACAGGAGTAACGGGTCTTGAAAACGGCCCCACGCTATTCCGCCCGCTCTCCGGCGTTGCCGCCCGCAAACATCGCCCGGCGCGATGTTCAATTCCCGCAACATCGCGCAAGCCGCCGCACCGCAGATTGAACACGCGGAGCATCAACGCCGTCAGTGACACACATCTCAACCGGGTGGCCGGGGCTGGACCGAGCAGAGCGAGGCAAGCCCCGGTCGTGTAACCGAAGTCGTGAGACTTCGGACGAACACTTCCCACGCCCGGGCCTTCACTCCCGTTGGTCGCTCCAGCCCTTGCCGTGACCCACATATCAGGGTTGGTGAACCACCACGGAAACCACGGAAAAGGGCCACAAGAAACACAAGAAGATCCAGCGCGGCCTCCGGCCGAAACCCAACCGGAGACGAATCGACAGCGAGCGGCGAAGCCGCGAGAGCATGTAGCCGTGAGCGCAAGCACATGGAAAACATGCCGCTCACAAATGAAGTGAGCCGCGAACGCGGCGACAGCAACCTCTCTGCCGGACCAGTCCTCTCGAAAGACGACTCGCGCAGTCCCCACTGTACGCGACACACCGCACATCGTTGGTGAACCACGACGACACAAAGGACACGAAGCCAACCATCCAGGTAAGTCAGTCCTCCAACCTGTCTGACCTCGAGATTCCCCGTCGAGGGCGCTTCTTGGTGTTCTTTGTGCCTTTGTGGTCGTCCAATTGAGCACTCGAACGCTAAACGGGCTGGCAGAATTTGTGCGCCACGCCAAGCGCCCCGGCCACCCCGATCAGGCAGGCCCCAGCCCAATTGTATGTAAACGACAGAGTATCAACGCCGCTCTCCGGGCGATCGCGGCCGAGAACGACCCGCAATGCGGCTGGCTCGTTCTACTTGCCGGAGACGTAAAGCAAACGGGCGCAGTTGCTGCAGAAGACGACCTGACCGGCGTTGAGCTGCACCTGTTTCTGCCGCGTGATCTGAACGTGGCAGTAGCCGCAAACCGAATTCTCCACCGGCGCCAGTGCGTCGGCGCCGTGCGCGGCGACCAGCCGGCGATATTTCTCGGTGACCTGTCCCCCCAGCCCCGATTCGATCCCGCGAATCTCCGCCTGCAATTTCTCGGCCTGCTCGCTCAGCCCGACCGAGTCCGCTTCGAACCGCTCCCGGAACCCGGTCGCCGCCGCCCGCTTCTGCTCCACCTCCGCCTCCGCCTCCTTGATTTCCTTTTCGACCCGATCGACCTTCTCCAGTTGTTCCAGAATCTCATCCTGCAACACGCTGTTCGCGACGGTGTCGGCGTCGATCTGTCCGCGGATGATGTCGTACTCGCGATTCGAGGCGGCCGCGTTGAGCTTGCCTTTCAACTCTTCAATTTTCGCCTCGTTGGTCTTCAGCTCGAGCGACTTCCTTTCTCCCGCTGCGCGGAGCGTTTTCAACTCCTCGCGCTTGGCGGCGACGTCCGCCTCGGCCTGTGCCGCGAGTTGTTCCCGCGCGCGAATCTGCCGCGGGCCGCGATCGAGCTGTTGCTGCACCTCCCTCAACGCGAGGTGCAATCGGTGCAGTTCTGCAAAAGAAGTCGCCGCCGTGGCCATGTCTCGTGGTTTCCTTCAATGGCGGGAACCGGCGGCGAAAAAAAAGCCGGTCGCACTTGCGACCGGCTTGAAGACCGCGTCAGTTCCCGACTGCCGCGTTGATCCGTTCCAGGAAGCCTTTGAGTTGATGGCTTCGCACAGGATGCTGCAGTTTTCGCACCGCCTTGGCTTCGATCTGCCGGACACGTTCCCGTGTGACTTTGAAAATCCGCCCCACCTCTTCCAGCGTGTATGTATACCCGTCGCCCAGGCCGTAGCGGAGCTTGATGATCTCCCGCTCGCGATAGGTGAGCGTCTTGAGCACCTGGTCGATCTTGTCTTTGAGCATCTCCTGAGTCGCGGATGTGACCGGACTCTCCGTGCTCTCGTCCTCGATGAACTCGCCAAAAAAGCTGTCCTCGCTCTCTCCGATCGGGCGATCCAAGCTAACGGGGTGGCGGGAGATTTTCAATACCCGCCGCGCTTCGTCCTCCGTCACGCCCGAAGCCTCGGCCAGTTCCTCGACCGTCGGTTCGCGGCCCAGTTCCTGGACGAGGCGTTTCCCCACCCGCCGCAGCTTCGACATCGTTTCGATCATGTGCACCGGAATGCGGATCGTTCGCGCCTGATCGGCGATCGCCCGCGTGATCGCTTGCCGAATCCACCACGTCGCATACGTGGAGAACTTGTAACCGCGACGGTATTCGTACTTGTCAACCGCCCGCATCAATCCCGTGTTCCCCTCCTGAATCAGGTCCAGGAAACTGAGTCCCCGGTTGCGGTACTTCTTGGCAATGGAAACCACCAGCCGCAGGTTGCCTCCCGAAAGATCCCGCATCGCCTGCTCGTACGCCGCAAACCGCTCGTTGATCCGGCGAACCCGCTCGTTCAGGCTCCGCGGCGTCTCCAGCGTCAGCGACATCAGGTCGTACAGTTCCTGCTGCAGGTTGGCCCGCTCTTCCTTCGCGCTGCGGACCCGCTTCAGCCGGCGAATCTGCCGCTCAAGTTCCTTCATGCGGGAGGCGATCTGCTCCAGCCGCTTCATCACCGGCTGCAACCGCTGTGTGCGGAGGCTCATCTCTTCCAGCAGCGTCGCCAGCTTGGCCCGTCGCCGGCGCAGAGAATCCCACGCCTGATCGCGAACGCGGCTCGATTTCGATTCGTCGATCGCTCGCTCGAAGTCCGCCTTGTTCTGATCCAGCAGGTGCGCCGCCGTCTTCAGGTTGTGCGGCATCCGCCCCAGAATCTGGTCCTTTTCGAGCCCTTCCGTCAGCGACACCTTGATCGTCCGGTCGAACGGCAACTCCCCGTTATTGACCTGGCACAACACGTCGAGCGCCGCCCCGGCGGCGAAGTCGCTCTGCAGAAGCTGCCGGCGGAACCGTCGCCGCGTCACTTCGATCGTCTTCGCGAGCGCAATCTCCTGCTCGCGCGTCAGCAGTGGAATCTCCCCCATCTGCGTCAGGTAAATCCGCACCGGATCGTCGATCCTCCGCGTCGCTTCGGCTTCCGTCAGCGCCTTCGACTTCGATCCTCTTCCGTTCCGCCGTTTTGAGGCGGCCTCCGGTTTGGGCGCAGACTTGTCCTCGTTGCGCAGTTCGAGACCGAGTTCCTCAATCGCGCTCAGCAGGTTGTCGAGCTTCTCCGGATTGACCGCCTCGTCCGGCAGGTAGTCGTTCACCTGGGTGAAGGTGAGATACCCCTGCTTGCGGCCGAGTTCAATCAGCTCGTTCAGCTTCTGGTCAAGTCGATGCACGAATCGTCTCCTCCGGATGCGCGGCGTCAGTGAATGGCTCCCCCGAATCCGATGCCTCACAACGGCTCGCCCGCTTCGCACTCTCTCTGAAAGATCTCGAGTGCTTCACGTCGCGGCCGGTCAGTCATCAAACCGGGGGTCTACACTTCCGCCCTCTTGGTGGCTCGTCTCTGGTGAAACTCAGTCAATCGACGCAGCCGTGCCTCCGCGGCGGCGTCCATCTGGTGCGCTCCATCAGGTCTTACGGACAAGTCATCCGTCTCAGGCCCGCCCGACTGCTCTTCCCGGCGCCGTCTCAATAGATTCAGCGACCGCCGGAGGAAGTGAGGACAGTCGGTCTCAGACTCCACGCCTTCGTCGCGAAGCTTCGCTTCAATGTCTTTTGATCGCGCCTGTTCGTCAATCCAGACGGCCAGACGCTTCAACTCTCCGTCCTCCAGCCGGTTCATCACCCGCTCGAACGACGGCGCAATCTGTTCGTTCATCAGTTCGTAGCACGTCTGCAGAATCCGCCGCAGCGGCGTATTGCCGATCGCGTCGGCCGCCACGTCCTCGCGGACCCGCGCGCCCTGCTCAGGATCGGCAAACAGGATTTCGATGATCTCACTCTCCAACCGGTCGTCCAGAGTCGGCTTGCCGTTCAGCAATCGCGCCGCGTCTTCCGACCATGTTTCCCGTTCCTGACCCGCCGCACCGCGATTCCGCTGCCGACCCCGCACCTCCTGATACCGCTCGCGGATCTGCGTCTCGTTCACTCGCGTGCGAAACGCCAGATCGCCCAGCAGGATGCCTTCGCGAAGATTCCGGGACATGTTCGGCGCGTTCGCCAGCAGTTCGAGCATCTCTTCGATCACTCGCTGCCGCGCGTCGACCGACTCCATACCATATCTTCCGCGCGCCGCGCGGAACTTGTATTCCCACGCCTCCGGAGCGGAAGCGGCCAACTGCTGAAACGCTTCCGCCGAATGTTCCTGCAAAAAGTCTGCGGGGTCTTGTCCGTTCTCAAGTGTCAACACGCGCAAGTCGACGTCCTGGGCCAGAAACCGTGTAATCGCCCGTTCCGCTTCACGCTGACCCGCCGCGTCCCCGTCAAACACCAGCACCACGCTGCGTGCGAATCGTTTGACTGTCGCGACCTGCAGTTCCGTCAGCGCCGTGCCGAGCGATGCGACCGCATTCGCAACGCCCGCTTGGTGCAACGCAATGCAATCGGTGTACCCCTCGACCACGATCGCCGTGTGCGAATCCTTGATCGCCTCCCGCGCGTAAGGCAGCCCGTACACCAGGCGGCTTTTGTGAAACACCGGACTCTCGGGACTGTTCCAGTATTTGCCGTGATCGTCGTTGCCTCCCGGCAACACGCGTCCTCCAAATCCCACAGGCTGGCCCCGTTCGTTGCGAATCGGAAACAAAAGCCTGTCCACGAAATTGTCGTAATAACCCCCGCCGCCGTTGCGTTCCCCGATCAGCCGCGCCGCCAGAAGCTGCGCCGGGGGAAACTTCCCCCGCGCTTTCGCCTGCAGCCAGTCCCAGTCGTTCGGGTGATAACCCAGTCGAAACCGGCCTATCGTCTCCGCCGAAAACTGACGCGAGGCCAGATACTCCCGCGCCCCGGCCGCCGCCGGATCCTGCAACAGCGTCTGATGAAACAGATTCTCGGCCCACTGCAGCACCTCCAGCAGCCCGACCCGATTGTCGTTGCCTTGTCCGCCCCCCTGTCCGCGGCCTCGCGCCGGGATCGGAACGTTCGCCCGCTGCGCCAGGATCTCCAGCGCCTCCCGGAACTCGACCCGGTCCTGCTCCATCACCCACGTAAAACAGTCACCTCCCGCATTGCACACCCAGCAGCGATAACTCTGCCGGTCGGGATAGACCCTCAGCGACGGATCGTGATCGTCATGAAACGGGCACAGCCCCGCGAACTCGCGGCCGCCGCTGCGGCTGGAGAGGGCCACCGACTCGCCGATGAGCGCGACAATATCCGTGCGGCCCCGGACGGTTTCCTTGAAGTCGTTCGACAGATCCGTCGACACCAGCCACTCCCCGGTTACTGGAAATCCCCAAGCCGAATGACAGCGACGCTCACCACACCGGCCACAGGCCGGCATGATGCGATGATTGGATGGGCAGGAAGGGCGAGCCCTTTCGCCGCTCCTCTGCAGGCCGCAACCGCAGCCGTCCGCAGCCCCGGACGAACTGTCGCGACCGGCAAAGGCTGGTCTCACCCTTGCTGCGCAACGCCGACCGGACAAGTGAACAGATGTTGCCGAGCGATCCCTGCGGACCCGCCCGGCGTTGCATTAAGATTCTACATGCTGCCGCAAGCCGGTCAAGCAAACCGCGCGTTTCGCCGAGCGACATTCAGCGTCGCAACTTCAAATACGGCAAACGCTTGCCAACCGAGCCCACCCCGCAGCACACCCCCACCGTCACCGTTTACGACGCTAGCAAACTCCCCGCGTCTTCCCCACCAAACCCCCGCGACACAACCCTCCCGCAAACACCGGACAGTTGGTACGCAGGACTTCGGACACCACCGTTTGTTGGGGTGGTGTCCTAATTTGAACTTCCGCGATTCCCGAATCGCACATGCATGACCAGTCCAACAAGTGCGCCAACTGCGACTGACACGAATGCGCTGTACATTGCGGCAATGGCAAATGACTCGTAGTCCATCCCGGCTGCGGCATCGGCCAACGCCGCAATGAAATACGGGGCAATGCAACACAGACCAGTGAACGCCCCCACTGTCATGAAAATGACGAGGCGACAAGCTGATCTGATGTCATGTCGCTTCACGCCACCACCGTGTCGTACGGGTCATTGAACGCCCAAGGCGAATCTTACGGTTTCCGCCCCATTGCTGCGATCAGCCGGTCCATTCTTCCGGTTGAGTTCATCCTTCCCGCCCTGCTCTATCGCCTCACCGTACAGCCGCTCCAACTCCCACAGAACATCCTTGAGCCCGGTCATCATCGCGGAGGTGGGTGTCCTCTTCCCGCTCTTGCCCTGCTGGCGGAGTCGCCACCCGAACTTGCAGTCCGCAACGTATCGCGCCGTGTGCTCGCAAAAAACGCCGTCCGGACTCAATCCTCATTGAACAAGTACAACATCCGCATCACGGTGCCTGCTGCGAAGCAGAACAGGAGTGCGCCGAGCGTGCAGCACATCAGCCCGCCGGCCAACCCGTCTCTTCCGCGGGCCAGTTCCATCAGCCCGACCGTGCTCATCACCAGCGAGAGGCCCCCCAGTGTGATCCCCATCGCCGCCGCCGCCGCGATCGTCTCCCACTTCCCCGGCGACTCCCCATTGCCGCGCGCACTCATTGAACTCCCCTCCCCGACTCCTCCCCACCCCGTCGCGTTCCATCCAACACCGGGTCGACCGCCCGGGGCGGGTCCACGCCTGCCGCATGTCGACGAAATATGTTGTTGTCGACGACGTGCTCTATCCTGAACATCCTGGAGACAAGTACAACCGAAGCTGACGAGATCAACCCGCGTACCATCCTCCCACAATCGCGATCCGAACGTAGACGCCGGTCGATTTCACTTTCGTTGAACGAGAGAGGAGATCCCGATCGAGATCGAAAGCAACGCAAGCAACAATGCGAATTGCGACAGGCTGTAGAGCGGCGGGATTTTCGAGTAGATCATCAGGCCGCGGACACCCAGCACAATCGACGCCACGCCGAGCGCAATGAATACGGCCGCGCTGAAGATTCGTCGTCGTTTGTCCATAACACCGCTGCGCGGCCGCCGCCAAAAATTCCAAGGGAGTTCCTGACCACGTGCTGACGTATTCTACGTTCTGGCCTTCATAGCAGCCAACAGCCGATCCATCTTCCAGCCGAGTTCATCCTGCCCGCCCTGCTCTATCACCTCACCGTACGTCCACATCAAGTCCCACAGTTCATCCGTGAGCCCGGTCATCATCGCGGCGTCGGTGTCCGTTTCCCGCCCTTGTCCTTCTCCCGCACCCGCCAGCGGAAGTTGCAGCAGACAACGTGCAACGCCACAGCCGTCGCCATCGTCGACGCGCTCCCGAAGATCGACGACCTTTACGAAGCAATCATGGAACAGCAGAATGAACCAATCCAGCGGGAGCGACAACACCGGCTGATTGCCAAACTGAACGGGGCGTCACGCCGCAGGGCGAACAGCAGAAACGCGGCCTGCCACGTAAGTCCAAACAATGTATAGCGCTTTGCAGATCAGTGTTGGCGATCTGTCTCGCGGATTCTCGTCCTCGACAGTCCAAACACAGCTCGACGCGGACACATGGTAGAGCAAATTGCTCTAGCCGACTCGCTCCGTCGAGTCGGCTGTCCATGACACGGAACCTGCTGCACGCGAAATTGACGCATCACGTGAAGATTCTCACCGTGAGTGGCACACAATGAACAACACGCCTGAGTCGATACGTTTCCCCTGCGGACAGACGCGCCGGCAGTTCGTCTGGGAGACCGGGGCCGGATTCGCCGGCACCGCTCTGGTCTCGCTGCTGTCCGCCGATGGATTCTTCAGCAAAACGGCATCGGCCGCAGAGAGCCATTCCACACCCGGCACGGGCCGCAAGCCGCACTTTCAGCCGCGCGTCAAGAGCGTCATCTTCCTCTTGATGAACGGCGCGCCGAGCCAGGTCGACACGTTCGACTACAAGCCGGAACTCGAAAAATACGCCGGCAAGGAACTCCCCCCCGACAAAGAATACATCAACTCCGGCGGCCGCAAAGTCGGGTATCTCACGCCGGCCTGGCGGCCGTTTCGCCCCGGCGGTGAAAGCGGCCTGCTCGTCTCCGACTACTTCCCCAACGTCCGCAAACACGCCGACAAGCTCGCCGTCATCAACTCCTGTCACACCGACAGCCACGCCCACGGGTCCGCCCTGGTGGCGATGAACACCGGCAAGACCTTCATCGGCCGGCCCTCGCTCGGCAGTTGGGCCGTCTACGGGCTGGGCACGGAGAACGAAAGCCTCCCCGGTTACGTCGTCATCCTCGACAAGCGCGGCGGACCGATCAGCGGGCAGCCCAACTGGTCCAGCGGCTTCATGTCGTCGGAGTATCAGGGAACACTGTTCCGACCGGTCGGAAATCCGATCCTCGACCTGGAGGGTCCGGAGCACATCGACAACGCGGCACAGCGAGAACAGCTCGATCTGCTCAGCCGGCTCAACACCGACCATCTCTCACGGCGACGCGGAACCGACGAACTCGCCGCCCGCATTACCAGCTATGAACTCGCCTTCCGCATGCAGTCCGCCGCACCCGAAGCGGTCGATCTCACCCAGGAGACCGCCGAGACGCAGCAGATGTACGGCATCGGCAACCAGCCCACCGACGAATACGGCCGCAACTGCCTCATCGCTCGGAGACTCGTCGAACGCGGCGTCCGCTTTGTCCAGTTGTACTCCGGCGGCGGGCACCTCGAAGACACCTGGGACGCCCACGAAAGCATCGAGAAGAACCACGGCCGGCACGGCGCCGAGGTCGATCAGCCGATCGCCGCCTTACTCACCGATCTGGAACAGCGGGGCCTGCTGGACGAAACCCTCGTCGTCTGGGGTGGCGAATTCGGCCGCATGCCCTTCAGCGAAGGCAAGGACGCGCCCGGTCGCAATCACAATCCCTACGGCTTTTCCATGTGGCTGGCCGGCGGCGGAGTCCGGGGCGGCATCAACTACGGCCAGACCGACGAGTTCGGTTTCGAAGCCGTCGTCGACCGCGTCCACCTGCACGACATCCACGCCACCATCCTGCACCTCATGGGCCTCGACCACGAGCGCCTCACCTACTTCCACCAGGGCCGCAACGAAAGCCTGACCGACGTCCACGGCCAGGTCGTCACCGGTATCCTTGCATAGCTGCGACGATGCACGACGCAGACCTATCGCCGGCGTCGCCCGTATGGCCTGGGACGGCCGTTCTACAGGCAACGTATCACGGCCTTCCAAGGCAGTCAGTTACACACAACTCGGCTGGGGCCCGCCGCCGAGGAGCCGGGCCCAAGGGATTCTCGAACAGGACACAGATTTTCGCGGATTTGGCGGATCGCCACGGATTTTGAGGTATCCCTCGATAGGCGGCAGCGACGGGACCGCATTGATCCAGGCGTGAGTACTCTGCACTCCACAGAAAACAATCAGCGAAAATCGGTCCCATCCGTGGTCATCCGCGTACCATTCGAATCTTTCGAAGAGCCACTCAATCGGAGATCGAGAGATGTGTGTAAACGACAGCCTTCCAAGGCCGTGGACCTGACCTCCTTTATCAGACCTTGTGCCCAAACTTCCGTTCGGGCACACCCGCATCCCCCCCGCTTGAATCACCCGCTCGGTCCCCTACAACTGGTCGGTCCGATCTCGCTCCGCACTGACCAGTCATGCCCGCCGTCCCCGAACTCCGAATCCGCGCCCTCAACCAGGCACCAGTCCGCACCGACGGCGACCACGTCCTCTACTGGATGACCGCCAACCGCCGCACGCGCTACAACTTCTCGCTCCAGCGCGCCATCGAATGGTGCGCCGAACTGGACAAGCCGTTGCTGGTCTTCGAGGCGCTCCGCATCGGCTATCGCTGGGCGAGCGACCGGCTGCACCGCTTCATCCTGCAGGGCATGGCCGACAATCAGGCCGCACTCCACGACGCGCCGGCCCGCTACTATCCCTATGTCGAACCGCAGATCGGCCATGCCGAGGGACTCCTCGAAACACTCGCCGCCGACTCCGCCGTTGTCATAACCGACGACTTCCCCTGCTTCTTTCTCCCGGCGATGCTGAGGCTGGTCTCACACCGGCTGGACGTCAAGCTCGAGGCGGTCGACTCCAACGGCGTCCTGCCGATGCGTGCGGCCGACAAGGTCTATCCCACCGCGTACGCCTTCCGCCGGTTTCTGCAGAAAGAACTTCCCAGGCACTTCGACGCCCTTCCCAAATCCGCGCCGTTTCAGGGCTACGATCTCCGCAATCCCCCGAGCATTCCCCGGACAGTCCTCGATCGCTGGCCGGAAGCGACTCAGGACGTGTTAAAGGCGTCCTCCTCCGCGCTCGCGGAGTTCGACATCGACCATGACGTCAAACCGGCCAGTTTCGACGGCGGCGCAGCGGCGGCAGAAGCCGCGCTCTCCCGCTTTCTGGAGCAGGGCCTGCCCGTCTATGCGAGTGAACGCAACTCCCCCGACAAGGAAACCGCCAGCGGCCTTTCTCCCTATCTCCACTTCGGCCATATCTCGTCGCACGACGTCTTCACCCGCATTGTGGAACTCGAAGACTGGTCGCCCGGCGATGTGGCCGACAATGCGAAAGGAGCCCGCGAGGAATGGTGGGGCATGAGCGAAGGCGCCGAAGCCTTTCTCGATCAGCTCATCACCTGGCGGGAACTCGGCTACAACATGTGCTGGCAGCGCAGCGACTACGACCGCTTCGAGTCCCTCCCCGACTGGGCGCAGGAAACCCTCGCCGAGCACGAATCAGACGAGCGCGAGTTCCGCTATTCGCTCGACGAATTCGAGTCGGCCCGGACGCACGATGAGATCTGGAACGCGGCCCAGCGGCAACTCGTTCAGCAAGGCCGCATGCACAACTACCTCCGGATGCTGTGGGGCAAGAAAGTCCTGGAATGGTCCGAGACCCCGCGCGACGCCGTCCAGACTCTGATCCACCTCAACAACAAGTACGCCGTCGACGGTCGCAATCCCAACTCCTACTCCGGCATCTTCTGGTGCTTCGGCCGCTACGACCGCGCCTGGGGTCCGGAACGCCCCATCTTCGGCAAGATTCGTTTCATGAGCAGCGACAGCACGCGGAAAAAGCTCCAACTCAACGAGTACCTCGCAGAGTTCGGCGACCCGCAAGACGACTGAACCCCAGCAGCCCCGCCCCCCGGCATCTCGTTCCAAGCCGCCCTCAACGTCGTGGTTCTTCAACCCTGACCGCGGGAGTTGGGTGCCACTGGCTCTGCCAGTGCCTTACTGGGTAGACGTTTTCAGCGATTCCTCCCGCGACGGCAAGGCTGGCGGCCTCTGCCGATGGATTCTCCGGGAAATCCGGTGTCTCAGCCGGTCCGCCGCCTACAATGCAATCATGGAAGAGCCGCTCTCCGAGCCGAGTCCCGATCAAACAGCCGAGCCGCACCGCATGCAGTGCATGCAGATCTGGGGCAGCAATCGCGCCATCGATTCGGCCGTCACGATGACCGGAATCGACGTGCGGATCGTCAGCCGGCCGTTCGAGGGCAACGAGCAGGGAGGCGACGTCTATTACCTCTCCTCGTGCGCGTCCGGCCGCATCTCGCGGATTCTCCTGGCCGACGTCAGCGGCCACGGCGCCCAGGCGGCCGACGTGGCCCGCACGCTGCGCGAACTCATGCAGAAGCATGCCAACCACATCAGCCAGAGCCGGTTCTGCGAGCGCATCAACGAGGAGTTCACCGCGTCTGCCAAACTCGGCTACTTCGCCACCGCCGTCGTACTCACCTACTTCGCCCCGCGCGAAACGCTCTCCGTCTCCAGCGCCGGCCACCCCCCGCCCTTGCATTATCACCGCGAAACCGGCCGCTGGTCCCTCCTCGCCGCAGGCGACGAACCGGCCGAATCCGGCCGCAGCCTCCCGCTGGGGATCACATCGCACGTCGAATACTCGCAATCCTCGGTCAAACTGAACATGGGCGACCTCGTCATCTGCTACAGCGACGCCTTCAGCGAAGCCCACCGCGCGAACGGCGAGATGCTCCAGAGCGGCGGCCTGCTGCAACTGCTCATCGACGCTCCCGTCGAGCAGCCCGACCACGTCATTCCCTGGCTGATCGATCGTCTCCGGCGGGAGAACGCCGCCAACCTCACGAACGACGATGCAACCGTCGCACTCATCACTCCCAACGAAGAGACCGTCCCCCTCCGCGACAACCTGCTCGCCCCCTGGCGCTACGCCCGTCACCTCTCGCGCGGATTGGTGAAGCAATAAAGACGGTCCGTGAGCACGACCGCTGCGTTCCTTTCGACGCAGAGGCGAGGCCCGCGGCCTTCGGCCGCAACCAATGTGGCCGACTCGCTCCGCCGAGTCGGATATCCACGACGCGGAACTTGCTGCACGTGAAATTCGCGTGCCGCGCTCCTCGTTTGAACTTTGCGCGTCTTTGCCTCTTTGCGGCTTTGCGTCGACAATTGCAATGCGTCGCATGCGCCCTCGCCCTGGTCGAACCTGCTCCTGCTGTTGACTCCTCAGCCGCCGCGGCCGCATAATTCCCGCGTGGCCCGCCGGTCGCACAAGCTGTCAGGTCTGTGGGGCTACCCCACGGCAGAAGCGTTGTTCGTCATTCATGCGTGAGCAAACGCGCTGATTGTGGCTCACAATCAGCGGTTTGCCCGCCACAGGATGCGTTGTGCGGCCCGCGGGCCATCCTTGTTTCAAAACCCCGGCGAGCGGCGGGCGTCAGCCCGCCGTCACTTGCTCACGTACTTGACGTTTTTCCAACCCTCGGACCGCCCCGCCAATCGGCCCCCATGGGACTCTTCAACTGGCTCCGCACGGTTCTCTTCGGCGCCCCGCCGCAACCGACCGGCGATTTCACGCCCGACCAACCACCGCCGGCCGGGCGTGACGTCCATCCGGTGACCGGCGAGCGAGTCAGTCACAGCCGCGCCCGCCTCGATCGGCTTGAATACCGGTCCTCGCTCATCCGCACGCCGAGTCGCCGCGAATCCGCAGGATCGGATCCCCCCTATCAATTCGCGCACCGCAACCCGCGCACCGGACGCTGGCTCGACCTCACCACCGACGCCGACCCGCGCTGGCTTGATTACTACGGACTTCCGCATCTCAAAACGCCCGCCGATCTCGCCGACTGGCTCGAGATGCCCATCGGCCGGCTCGGCTGGCTCACACACCGCTTCTGCGACGACCGCCGCCCCCCCTCCGCCCAGACCGCTCACTACCATTTCCAGTGGCTCAACAAGAAAACCGGCGGGCACCGGCTCATCGAATCCCCCAAGACGTCGCTTAAAGGCGCCCAACGCAAAATCCTCAGCGGCATCATCGAACGCATCCCGCCGCACCGGAACGCCCACGGTTTCGTCGCCGGCCGCTCGATCCTGTCCAACGCACGGCCGCACGTCGGCGCCTATGCAGTCCTCAAACTCGACCTCGAGAACTTCTATCCCTCGGTCAGATACAGCCGCGTCGTCGCCATCTTTCGCAGCGTCGGTTTCAGCAGAGATGTCGCGATCTGGCTCGCCCGGCTGACGACTTCCGCCGTCCCGCACGACATCCCCCGGCCGGCCGGCGGCCACGCAGCCGTCTGGCCCTACTTCTCCCGGCACCTGCCGCAAGGCGCGCCGACCTCACCGGCCCTCGCCAATCTCTCCGCCTATTCGCTCGACGTCAGGCTCACCGGCATGGCCCGCGCCTACGACGTCACCTACACCCGCTACGCCGACGACCTCACCTTTTCCGGTTCGTACCGCTTCGCCGCCGCCATTCGCGACTTCGCCCCCCTCGTGACCCGCATCGTCCGCGACGAACGCTTCAAAGCAAACCGCAGCAAACAGCGGATCATCCGCCGCAACAAACGACAGACCGTCACCGGCGTCGTCGTCAACGAGAAGCCCAACATCTCCCGCGACGCTTACGACACGCTCAAGGCGATCCTCACCAACTGCGCCAAGCGCGGCCCGTCGACCCAGAACCGTGGCGCCCACGAAAACTTCGCCGCACATCTCCGCGGCCGCATCGCCCACGTCGCCCACCTCAATCCCCGTCGCGGCGCCAAACTGCTTCAGCTTTACGCGACCATCGACTGGTCCCGGTAACCGCCCCGCTGCCGGTGACGTTCGCCGAAGTGAGCCCCGCCCGCTGTCAATTTGGCAGCCGACTCGCCCCTCCCAACCGGCAGAACCGCCATTTGGGCTGACCCGCTTGTTTGCCAGGATCACGCAATGCGTTTCTGCACCAACAATTACGGCAAACGCCGCCTTGGCACGCGCTTCGCTATCACCCTCCGCCAACGGGAGCGGTGCATCCGCCGACATCCCCCTTTGGCAGAAAGCCGACGACGCTAGCATCACACACTCGTCGCGGCAGTCCATAAAGCAACGGTTTCGCAACAGGAGCTTCAGCGACTCATGGCCAAGAAGAGCAAGTCCGCCAGCGGCACACGCATCGTTCCCCTCGGCGACAAGGTCGTCCTGCGGCGGCAGGAAGCGGAAGACACCACCGCCGGCGGCATCGTTCTCCCCGACACAGCCCGCGACAAACCCCAGCGGGGCGAAGTCGTCGCCGTGGGTGACGGCCACGTCCGCGACGACGGCAGCCGCGTCCCCCTCACAGTCAAGGACGGGGACCGCGTCATCTTCAGCTCCTACGCCGGCGACGAAATCCGCATCGGAGACAACGAATTCCTCCTCCTCCGCGAAGGCGACATTCTGGCGACGTACTGAGTTGTCAGTTCTCAGTCGTCAGTTGTTGGTGAGATTGATTTCGTCGGCACCGCAACTGACACCGGAAATGGGACTGCTCCAAGCACTGAAAACTGACTACTGAAAACTGAAAACCATTCACCGGAGAAAATAGACCATGGCCAAGATGATTGCGTTCGACCAGGAAGCCCAGGAGGCAATGCGACGCGGCGTCAGCAAGCTCGCCAAAGCCGTCCGCGTCACGCTCGGCCCCAAAGGCCGCAACGTCATCCTCGAAAAGAGCTTCGGCTCCCCCACCGTCACCAAGGACGGCGTCACCGTCGCCCGCGAGATCGAACTCAGTGACAAGTTCGAAGACATGGGCGCCCGCATGGTCCGCGAAGTCGCCAGCAAAACCTCAGACGTCGCCGGCGACGGAACCACCACCGCCACCATCATGGCCGAGGCCATCTACAACGAAGGCCTCAAATCGGTCGTCGCCGGCGTCAGCCCGCTCGAAATGAAGCGCGGCATGGACAAGGCCGTCGCCGACATCGTCGACAACCTCAAGAGCATGGCCATCCCCTGCCGCGACAAAAAGGCCATCGCCCAGGTCGGCACCGTCGCCGCCAACGGAGACGACACCATCGGCAGCATCCTCGCCGACGCCATGGAAGCAGTCGGCAAGGACGGCGTCATCACCGTCGAAGAAGGCAAGAGCCTCCAGACCGACTTCGAAGTCGTCGAGGGCATGCAGTTCGACCGCGGCTACCTCTCGCCCTACTTCGTCACCGACCCCCAGAGCATGCAGTGCGAGTTCGAAGACGCCTACGTGCTCATCCACGAGAAGAAGATCACCAACATCAAGGACCTCGTCCCGGTCCTCGAAAAAGTCGTCAACGCCGGCAAGCCGCTCCTCATCATCGCCGAGGACGTCGAAGGCGAAGCCCTCGCCACCCTGGTGATCAACAAGCTCCGCGGCACCTTCAAGTGCGTTGCCGTCAAGGCGCCGGGCTACGGAGATCGCCGCAAGGCCATGCTCCAGGACATCGCCATCATGTGCGGCGGCCAGGCCATCTTCGAAGACCTCGGAATCCAGCTTGAGAACGTGCAGCTTTCCGACCTCGGCCGCGTCAAGAAACTCGCCGTCGACAAGGACAACACCACGCTCATCGAAGGCGCCGGTCAAACGGCCGACATCAAGGCCCGCATCGACCAGATCCGCCGCGAACTCGAAAACTCCACCAGCGACTACGATCGTGAGAAGCTCGAAGAGCGGATCGCCAAACTCTCCGGCGGCGTTGCCCAGATCAATGTCGGGGCCGCCACCGAGAGCGAGATGAAGGAGAAGAAGGCCCGCGTCGAAGACGCCCTGCACGCCACCCGGGCGGCCGTCGAAGAAGGCATTCTCCCCGGCGGCGGCGTCGCCCTCCTCCGCGCCTCAAAGAGCGCCCAGCCCGGCAAGATCTCGCACGACGAAGAGGTCGGCTACAACATCATCCGCCGCGCCTGCCGGGCGCCCCTCACGCAGATCGCCAACAACGCCGGCATGGACGGCAGCGTCATCTGCGAGAAGGTCTCCGAGGCCAAGGGCAACGACGGCTACAACGCCGCCACCGACACCTTCGAAGACCTCGTCAAAGCCGGCGTCATCGACCCCGTCAAAGTCACCCGCACCGCCCTCCAGAACGCCTCCAGCGTCGCCACCCTCCTCCTAACCAGCGATGCCCTCATCGCCGAGAAGCCCAAAGACGACGACCACAGCGGCGGCGGGGACAGCGACTTGTACTAAGAGTTTCAGAGGCCAGGGTGGAGAGTTAATGGGCTCCACCCAACCAACAGTTTCTCAACCCCGGCTTCTCCAAGAAGCCGGTTTTTTTTTATCCAAAACAGTCCACCATACGTTATATCGTAGATCGCTTCCTTGTCAGGTAACGCATTGGCGGGTGCAGGAATGGACCAATCGGATTGGATTGCAATCGCTGCAGTGCTCGCAGCCATTGCATCTGCCGCTTACGCGAGTCGAGGAAACGCCATCGCGAAACGCGCGTTGCAATTGGCCGAGTTACAAGAATCGCGTCGCACACCAGCGATTGATGTGTACCTCGACAGCGGGCTTTGGACGCGATTGCCGGACAACTCGCAAGAATACATGTACCTGGTAACCATCAGCAATCCGACGGATATAGACAATTCAATCGCTCGTTGTGAACTGCGATTCAACTACCACAGAAAAGGTGGATTGACCACCAACTTCAAGGTCACCAGCATTGCACGTGCCCCGAAACTCACCGTGTTCGGCAAGACGACGCTACTGGATGTCCCGCAGCACATTCCCGCGCGGGGTTCAACGTCGGGGCTCGTGCTCTTCAACGTTCCTGCAGCGCTGGTTGACGGAGTCTCATTGGAGTCGACGAGTTTGGTGTTCACAGACGCAAATGGCTTGGTGTTCGATTTGCAGTCCCCACCTTTGAAGGAGGTCGTCGATGAGTCTGGGTTGGCATCGTGAATCCATCGTCTTTCGCAACCATCATCATTCTCGTCCACTAGAAGTCGTGTCGGACGCTGCAATCGCAACGCAGCAACTCGGGCATGGCCGGTTAATCCCTCTCTTGATTATTGATACATCCGAGCGACCGGATATCGATGAGCTTGTGCGGGTGCACGAACATTTTGACTCCGGCGACTGCTCGACAGTATGGTCAAGGTTGGACAAGAAGCTTCCTCAACTGGGGTTAGTCTGCGAGTTTTCCCGACCAAGTGAATTGAGTTTCGTCATAAGGCTCGACGTCACAACCCGCTCAGGCATCATTGATCAGATCGTCACAGGGAACGCTGTATACTTCCAACCTGGGCGCACTGGGGACCGTCTTGCGACCACCTTGAAGAATCCGCGTCTCCTCATTCAAGTTCCTGACACTGGCTTTCAACGAGAATGGGAGAGGATCTTCCTGAGGCAGTCGATTCGGCATCTTCGCAGTCGCGGGATGTCGCGGAAGCAAGCGAAGAAGGCGGGGCCTCGATTCATCGAGGAGTGGAGAAGACTGGGGCAACTGCAGATAAACTGAAACACGGGCTACGCCGAAGAGTGGCCCGGACGCTCCCGCGTCCGCGTTGCAATGCAACAAGAAGAAGCTCTCTGACGATCTCCGGCTAACTCCGCATCACAGCTGAAGCCCGGTTAACACCCAGCCGGCCCCGAAGCCAGCCGTCACTCCGCCCGCCGCCCGAACCGCGCATGCGCGTTTGCGAACTCGTTGCTGACGATCGCACCCGCCAGTGACAGCGCAGGGTGGCCCCGGTTCTCTGAACCGGGGCGGCGCAGCCGCAAGAGTCCGGAAGCAAGCCGCATGAAAGCCCAAGTCGCGGCTCGCCCCGCCTCGATCCCGGCCGGGTCGCGCAGCGACAAGATGACTCATCATCCGCCTCCGATCCCCCCCGCACTGTGCACCAGTCAATCGTGAGGCGGTAGCCCTCCTGTCACCGCCACTGATTGACGATCAGGAATTGACGCGCGACCGGGATGCCCGAGGCTTCCAACCGTCCCAGAGCGGTCACAATCCCCTTGGGCGTCATATCGCGCGTGGGATCGTTGTCCAGGCGGATGATCAGAATTCCGCGGTGACTGCCGCCCGCAGCCTCGACGACCAGATGGAGATCGAGAAAGTCGTCATGATTCCGGCTCAACAGGGTGAGATCGTTCTGGCAGCAGTAGATCAGGTGACGGGCGTCCGGCAAGCCCGGATGCCCGGCCTGTTGCGGAGTGACAACCGTGTGGCCCGCTCGCTGCAGCAGCGCGATCAGTCGCCGATCGGACGGGTCATCGTCGAGGTACAGGTTCATCGTCCGGCGGGATCAGAAACGCGGCTAGGCTGGTTCAATCCAGCTTCGCACAGCCGCGACTCTTCCCGGCTGCGCTCGGCATCCAGCAACGATTTGTTGCGAACCGAATACTCGACAGCCTCACGGACGGCGTCGACTGGCAGCCCGTAGTCGTCGGCCACCTCTTCCGGCGTTCGTGGCTCCGCCCCGACCGTATGCCGGTACAACACCTCCGCACGAATGTGCCGCCCCTTGATCCAGAGCTGCCGGTAGTTCGACCGCGGGCGCGGCTCCAGGTATTGATACTCGTCGGTCGCGATCACGGAATCTCTCTCCTCTGCCTTGGACGACTCATATTTTCGCACGCACGGTTGCCGATTGCGAGACGAATCGGCGTCACTCCCCCCGCCGCCCGAACCGCGCATGCGCATCGGCGAATTCGTTGCTCACGATCGCCCCCGCCAGTGACAACTCCAGCGCCAACGCCGCAGCGCAGATGATCTCCGCAAACTTCTTCGCCGAACCCTCTCCACGGCATCCCAGAAGTTCGAGGTTGGCGCTCTGCTGATGCAGCCGCGTCGCACCGCCGACCGTGCCGACCGTGATCGACGGCATGCTCAGTGACGCGAGCAGGTCGTCCCCCACTTTCTCACCGCTGCAGACGCCGACCGCGTTCTCGGCCACGCAGGCGACATCCTGGCCGGTGGCGAGATAGATCGCCGCGAGTGCGTTGGCGACGTGCAGGTTGAGTCCGGACACGCCGCCCAGTCGCGAACCGATGTTGATGTCGGCGAAGCCGGCGATCATTTCGTCCGTGGTCGTGTGCAGCAGCCTCCGCACGACGCTCCCCTTCACGCGGCAGCTTGCGATCACGTGATGCCCCCGGCCGAGCAGCAGGTTGCGATGCGTCGGGCTCTTGTCGCCCGCGAGATTGCACTCGATCAGCCAACGGCAACCGCGCTCGCCCCGGAATCGCTCCTCAATGAACTGGCAGGCCGCGTGCGTCGCCAGCGTCACCATGTTCTGTCCCGCCGCGTCGCCCGTGCTGTAGACGAAGTCCAGAATGACCCGGTTATGGATCGGATGCTGGTCGATCCGCAGCAGCTTGCCGTGACGGGTGGTCGCCTCAGCCGCGGCCCGGATCGGTTCCAGGTTTTCCTGGACCCACTCCCGAAAGCGGCCGGCGTCACCCAGCTCCTCAAAGACAAAGATCGGGCTGCGAGGGAGTTCCTGTTTGATGTGCTGCGTCTCGATGCCGCCCGACAGGTGGGCGGCCAGCATGCCCCGCGTCATCGAAAGGGACAGCGTCCCCTCCAGGGTGCACAGCGGCACCTGAAACTGCCCGCAGGCGTGGCTGCCGCGCAAAGTGAGCGGCCCCGCCACCGCCAGCGGAAGCCCGACGTAGCCGACTTGATTCTCGACCAGCCCCTCCAGCTCTTCAGGAGCATCGAGATGAAACTCCGGCAACGCGGCGCCGGTCCGCTCCTCGAGCCACCGCCGGCGCGCTTCAACGTCCTCCGCGGTGTATCCCCGCGGCGGAATCTGCTTGCCCCCCTGCCGCTGCTGGTCCGCCATTCGCCCGCCCCGATGAGTGCCCGTTGGAATCCGCCTCGCTGCCAACACGGCGGCATGCGGTGGTCGGTACTGTAGCTTCACGCGGGACACTTGGCGAGAAGACCCTCAACCGCTCGAACCGATGGCAGAAATGCAAGCCACTTGTCGAGCCATCGGCGTCAGCCCATGAATTCCCGGCAACCATCACCGGAAGAGAAAGCTGCATGCACAGAGTGGCCTCCGGCCGCAACCATTGTAGCCAACTCACTCCGCGAGTCGGATGTCCATGACGAGGAACTTGCTGCACGCCGGGTGCCACTGGCAAACAGGGCCAGCGCACACTAAGTGGGTTTGCCGGTCAGGACTTGCAGCAGGAAGTCGGTGTTCCAGCCGCAGCAGCGGCGTTTCATGATCAGGCTGTCTTTGCCCGGATGCTGTTTCAGCAGCGATAAGGTGAACCGGTTCAACCAGGCGACGTTCTCGCGCAGATGCTCGTCGCGGATGCGTGACTCGCCCTCCCGGTAGGTAATGTCCAAGCTCCAATGGCACGTGTTCTCAATGCTCCAATGCGACCGCACCGCATGGGCGAATCGCTTCACTCCCATCGGCAGGCTGCTGATGAAGTAGCGCACGTCCATCGTCTCCTTGCCGTTACGCACGCAGCTCAGCATCGCCACGCCGATGGTCAACAGTCCTTTCCAGCGCGCAGCGCCGGCCAGCTTCTCCGGCGCCGGCATCTGAATGTAATGCCGGACTTCTTCGCGCCCGTGCCCCTGTTCCTTCGTGACGTGCCGCCGCGCGCCGCAGTCCGCGAAGTCGCTGTCCATCTGCTCGTTGACGTACTCAATGACCGCGTCGTGCAGCGTCTCCTGGTTGCCTTTCAGCGCCAGCACGTAGTCGGCCTGGCCGGCGACGACCTGCGCGGCAATCTCCGTCTGGCAGCCCATCAGCGCGATGACGACCACGCTGACCAGGGGATGCCGCCGGTTGATCTCCGACCGCGGATCCTCGAGTTCGGAAAAATGACAAACGACCTCGTCCAATCCAATCCGCGTTTCCTCGGGCATCGCACATCCTCCGTGAGTGTTCCGGGACAATCCCACGGAGCATGTGTTACCAGATCAGGCCGCAGGGCGCGAGCCCCCCCCAGCCTGTGCGAATTACCCAAAGTGCGCGCTGGCCCATTCCCAAACCGAGATACTCGTATTCGACGAGGTGCGTTGTTGGCACGTCGTCGTCCACAATAGAGAACACCCTACTTGCAGCGTCGTCACCCGGTCTTCGGTCAGCCAAGTCCACCCGACCCTGCAACTCTGTGTGACTACTTCCCCCTGTGCTTGCCAGTCGTCACCAATCTGTCCACCCAACGGATCAACGACCCCAACCATAGCCGGAACAACAACAGCGGTGAATAAAAAGGCAAACAAAAGCACACGAAGAGATAGATGTGCCACCGCCCGCAAGCCACCTTCAGCCCGTCGCCCTTCCAATCTCCCCATTTATAAGCACATGTTGCCGCAAGTGCGACAATGACTGTCGTCAAATACACATACATCACACACACATTCCCGCGAACAGCCCCACGATGGTTCCCACCGTGACGCGCATGCCACGGATGCAAGGTTTGCCGCCCATCACCTGAGGATCGAAGGTGATCCGATCGAATCGCGGAGGGTTCACGGCTGATCCTTGGAATCGGGCGGTGGGTTCGGGACCAGCGGTTCCAGTTGCGCCATCAGGTCGGGAACGTGGACCGTGGCCACCCGCCAGATGCGATCGTGCTTGATCTCGCCGTACTCGTGCGTCAGGACGTGCCGCTGTGCCTGGATCGACCGCCAAGGAATCTCGGGATGCGCGGTTTGGAACTCTTTGGAGACGCAACGCGCGGCCTCGCCGATGATCTCAATCTGCGGTTCCACCGCGCTGCGGAGCATCAGATCCGCCAGATAGCCGTCGTAGTCGCGGTCTCGGACGAACCCCTCGACAGCGCGGGCCGCTGTCAGCATGTCCCAGAGATAGGCCAGGTCATCCCTGTCCGCCGCCATAAACCACCTGCGTGGTGTCGAGGATACGCCGACGACGAAACGGGTTCCGCAGGCCTTCTCGTTCGATGAGATCGACGGGGCGGGCGAACAGCTTGGCCAGTTCATCCTGCATGGCGATCAGGTCCCACAGGCTCCACGGCGCATCTTCGTCGAACGAGACCAGCACGTCCACGTCGCTCTCCGGGCCGAAGTCCTCACGCAGGACCGAGCCGAAGAGAGAGAGTTCTGAGACTCTCCACTTCCGGCACAGCGCCTCGAGTCGCTCGTCGGGAATCTGGATGTTCGTGGTGACGGTCATGTTGCGTATCCGTCACGGGCGGCCGTGTCGGACAGGGCCGTTAACCAACCTCGCGCGCCCAACCAGAGAGTCAGAGAGTTTCCGCGAGTTGAGAACGGGGTCCGTTCCGAACTGTGGGTGTTGGGAACGGACCCCGATTTTTCGTTTCGAACCAGAGAGTCGTCTCCGCGTGGAGCCGCCTCGCCAAATCCCTTGCCCCGTTCGGGATATACGCAAAACGCCGGGCACTCTCGCGCCCGGCGTTCTCCGTAAACCAACGGGCAGCGTCTTTCCGCTACCTTTCAGAAGGCTCCCCCGGTAGGACTCGAACCTACAACCTAGCGGTTAACAGCCGCTCGCTCTACCGATTGAGCTACAGGGGATGATGGGGCTGTTGCCCGGCTTTGCCACAGAGGAGTTCATTCACCCACTCCGAAAGCTTCCGGCGCGGCTCCCGGCTTGGGACGCACCTGCCGAACGGCGCCAGCCTACGGTTGTGCTGCGGCTTCCGACACGAGGAGCGAACCTGCTCACGGAATGTCGCAAGTCCGCAATTCTAATCCCGTGCGGATGCAATGCAACCCCGTCTGTCGCGGGGGAGAAACAAGGGGTCTGGCCAGAGTTTTTGGCGGGGTTAAGTTTATGCGGCGGCGGGGGTTGTCCAGTAGGCTTGCCATTGCCGGCTGTCTTTGAGCGTGGTCAGGGCGGCGACCGCTTCGGCGTTGCGGCGGTCCCAGCGGCGGCCGCGGCCTTTGAGGCGCTGC
>QQVO01000059.1:62500-151863 GCA_003388505.1 Planctomycetota bacterium | reverse complement strand
ATGGGCGCTTCGCCCGTCTCGTCCAGCACCGACGAAGAGGTCCAGAAACTCCGCTGGGCCGAACGCTGGGGCGCCGATACCGTCATGGACCTCTCCACCGGCGGCAACCTCGACGAATGCCGCGAGGCGATCCTTCGCAACAGCACCGTCCCGATCGGCACGGTGCCGATCTATTCCATGATCGTCGGCCGCAAACTCGCCGACCTCAACGACGACGTCATCCTCAAGGAGGTCGCCCATCAGGCCGAACAGGGCGTCGACTACTTCACCATCCACGCCGGCCTGCTTCGCAAGCATTTGCCGTACGTGAAAGACCGCCTCATCGGCATCGTCAGCCGGGGCGGCTCGCTGCTCGCCAAGTGGATGATCGACCACGACGCCGAGAACCCGATGTACACCCTCTGGGAGGACATCTGCGACATCATGCGCGGCTATGACGTGTCGTTCTCGATCGGTGACGGACTCCGTCCCGGCGGACTGGCTGACGCCAGCGACCGCGCCCAACTGGCCGAACTCGCCACGATGGGTGAACTGACCGAACGCGCCTGGCGCAAAGGCGTGCAGGTCATGATCGAAGGCCCCGGCCACGTTCCCTTCGACCAGATCGAGTACAACGCCAAGCTGCAGCGCCGCCTCTGCCACGGCGCGCCGTTCTACGTGCTCGGGCCGCTGGTGACCGACATCTTCCCCGGCTACGACCACATCACCAGTTGCATCGGCGCGACCTCGATCGCCTACCACGGCGCCAGCATGCTCTGCTACGTCACCCCCAAGGAGCACCTCGGTCTGCCCAAGAAGGACGACGTCAAACAGGGCTGCATCGCCTACAAGATCGCCGCCCACGCGGCCGATGTCGCCCTCGGCATCCCCGGCGCGCGCGACCGCGACGACGAACTGACGAAGGCCCGCGCCGCGCTCAACTGGGAGAAGCACTTCGAACTCAGCTTCGACCCTGATACGGCCCGCGCCTACCACGACGAAGACCTCGACGTCGACACCGACTTCTGCGCCATGTGCGGCCACGACTGGTGCAGCGTCCGCATCTCCAGGGAGATCGTCGAGTTCGCCAGCGGCAAAGACGAAGGCTACGCCTGGGACCGCGCCAAAGTCTCACAAGCTCTCACGCCCGAACAACAGGAGATCCTCGAAAAGCGCGGCGTCCTCTCGCCGGAAGAAATCCACAAGCTGGCCAGTAAGACGAAGCAGGCCGTGGGGGCAACCGAAGGCCACAAGGCATCGTGCCACAGCGATTTCGTAGAAGATAACGAGGCAAAATCGATCCAGCACGACGCGGAACTGGTACAATTGGATGCCGGGAGTTGAACCCGGCATCCAATTTCCAGCAGGAGCCCGTCATGATTATTGAAGCCTGTCGCAGAGGAGCCAAACCGATGGGCCGCTTCTCGGTCGAGATCACATTGATCAACAATCGCGACCGCATCCTGGCCGAAGCCGGAGCCTTGGAGGAAGGCAACGTGCGTCAAATGACGCTCGAAGGCACCGTCGATTCCGGCGCGGCTCGGTTGGTCCTCCCGGAATCGGTTGCTGATCAACTCGGTTTTGAGGAAGTGGGGGAGGCCAGAGTGCGCTATGCCGACCGGCGACTGGCAACCCGCCGGATTGTGACCGAAGTGCGTCTCCGCCTCGGCGGCCGCGAAGCCGTATTCGACGCGATCCTCGAGCCGGACCGCACGACGGCGCTGATCGGCGCGATCGTCCTCGAGACACTCGACTTGCTCATCGACTGCACCAACGAGACGCTCCACCCCCGCGACCCGGACCGCATCGTCGCGGAGATCGAGTAACCGAAGTAGGGCCGGCTGTGCCGGCCGCCGAAGCGCGAATACCTCGGCTGGCCTAACCGGCCCCGTGCTGTTCGGCCAATGGAAAACGGCGGCATGACCGAGACCGAGCACCAGATCGCCGCCGACAGGAGTCGATCATGATCAGCGAATCTCAACGAAAGGAAACCGGCGAAATGGGACGCTTTTCCGTCGACATTTCACTGGCAAACAACCGCGACGTTCAACTCGCGGCGGCTGGCGCGCTGAGCGAGGACGAGGTTCGACGGGCCGTGGTGGCGGCAGTCGTCGATACCGGCGCGGCTCATCTCGTCCTGCCGGAAAAAGTCGTTGATGAACTTGGCTTTCCGGAAGCAGGCCAAGTCAAAGTGCGCTACGCCGTTCACCGGACCGGCAAGCGCCGCCGGGTCAGCAACGTGGTCTTGGAGGCCGCCGGACGCGAGGCGGTCTTTACCGCGATCGTCGAACCGAAGCGGGAGACCGCCTTGCTCGGGGCGGTCGTGCTTGAAGAACTGGACCTCGTCGTCGATTGCACCGCCGGCGCCCTACACCCCCGCGACCCGGATTGGATCATCTCGGAAATTGAGTAACTCTTTTTGAGTTCTCGTCGGTTGTGCCGGCCGCCGCCTCGGCCTCCCGCAGCCGTCACGTTTCCCCACCGAACCGGTCCCCCTCGCTCAACGGACGTCCGCGCAAAAAGTCAGCGGCGCTCATCGCACGCTTGCCCGCCGGCTGAATTCGCGTGATTTCCACAAAGCCGTCCCCCGTTCGTACGATCAGCCTGGCCTCATCCAGCCCGATCGCATCGCCGGGTTCGAGGTTGTCTCCGCCTGCGGGTCGGCCTTCCACGTCTGCCGTCTCCAGGACTAACAGCCTCTGTGGCGCCGCGCCGCCGCGATGCAGAAACGTGTAAGGCATCGGCCACGGCTGCATCGCCCGCACGTGACAGGCAATCTCATGCGATGTCCGCGACCAGTCAATCTCGCCCATCGTCTTCGCCATTCGCGGCGCAAGCGTCACCTGGTCGGCATCCTGCAGTATCCCCTGGGCCGTTCCGCGTTCGAGATCGTTGACCACCTGCACGGTCAGCGGCGCTGCCAGGTCCGCCAGTCGCGCCTCGAGTTCGCCGCTTGTCTCCTCCGGGCCAATCTCGGTCTCCACGACTCCCAGAATCGGCCCCGCGTCCAGCTTCGGCTCGATTTGAAAGATGCTCACCCCGGTCCGCGTCTCTCCGTGAAGAATCGCATACTGGATCGGCGCCGCACCCCGGTACTTCGGCAACAAGGAGGCATGCACGTTGATCGCTCCGCGCGGTGGAATCGCCAGCAGGTCGGCCGAGAGAATCTGCCCATAGGCCGCCACCACAAACAGGTCCGCCGCAAACTCCCGCAGACGATCAAGCGAATCCTCCGCGTTCGCCTTGGCCGGCTGAAACACCCCGACGCCCGCTGCCTCTGCCGCCTCCTTCATCACGTTCGTGTGATGGTGATGTCCCCTCCCGGTGCGATCGGGCTGCGTCACCAGCCCGGCGACGTCATGCGGAGAATCGAGCAGTGCGCGAAACGTCGGCAGCGCAAAACCGCCGGTCCCCATCATCAGCAGCCGCAGCGCCACAGTCGCTCCTCCTGGCTCGGTGACGAGTTCAAGCCGCGCTTTCGCCGAACGACTTCAGCCGCTCCAGCAGTTCCTCATCATGCGGAATCTCGCCGGCGGCCTGCTGCTTGCGAAACCTCGTCTCGAAGTCGGTCAATTTCGCATCGACCTCCCGCCGCAACGACTCCTCCAGACGGTCGATAAACAGCACTCCGTCCAGATGATCCGTCTCGTGCTGCACCAGCCGTGCCGGGAGTTCGCTCAGCGTCGCCCGGATCGGCTGGCCGTCGATGTCGAAGGCGTCGACCACAATCGTCTCCGCCCGGCGAACGTCCGAGTACAAACCCGGCAGCGACAGGCATCCCTCCTCGCCGATCTCCGCCCCTTTGCGGTTCGTAATCACCGGGTTGATGAAGACATGCTCCTCCTCCGGCTGGCCTGCCTCGCCCGTCGGGTTGACGATGAACAGCCGCAACGGCAGCGCCACCTGGTTCGCCGCCAGCCCGATGCCTTTCGCGGCGTACATCAAGTCGAACATCTCGCGGACCGTCTTGCGAAGGTTGGCGTCGATCTGCCGAACATCGCTCGATTTCCAGCGGAGGGCGGGATGCGGGTAATGAACAATCTCCATGCAGCAAGCTCAATGTCGTCGGTCGTCGAAATCAGTCGTCTTTCACCCGATTATAGCAGTCCCCGCGCGCGACAACAGGCGATGCACCCAATGCGCATCGCCTGTCGCCGTCGAGGAGGAATTCGCAAAGTGCGTCGCCACCGGCGCGTCAGGTCAGCCCAACCCTCACCGCGTCCGCCGGCTTTGTCGCTAGTAGGTCGTCAATCTCAGGTTTTCGGATCGAGCGGTTCGATCAAGAGCACGAATCCCGCAGGGTTTCGTGCGGACTTGCAACTCAGCCAACCCGAAAACAAAGCCTTGGCAAGGCTAGTAGGTCGGCAGCACGTTGACCGGGGCGGCCGCGTACGTGGGGGCATACGGAGTGGCGGCCGCCTGGACCGAGACGCCCGCATGGTACGCGGTCGTCGGAGCGACGGCCGATCCGTACGGGCCGTAAGGATTGTAGTTGCAGCCGCCGGGGCCACAGGGGCTGGCGCACGGGTTGCCGCCGCATGGTCCCATGCAGCAACAGCCGGTGAGGGCTGTCATCAGGGTGAGGCAGACGGAGAACAACAGGAACCGTTTCATGGGGACAGTCCTTTCCTGGCGAAGAACGCAGTGGAGGGGGCGTGGATGTGTTTGGGAACCGGCAGATTCGGCCGGTCTCTCAACAGGTCGCCGGCTTAATGTCGTTCCGCTTCGCGCAGCAGGAACCGACACACCGACTCACGAGGGGAAACGTCGAAACCTTGAGGGAAATGAGGGGAAATGCCGCCCCGGCGCAGAACTCGCCGCTGCGGAACGCGGACGATAGGCCGTGCCCCACACCCGGTCAAGAGGGATTTCCCAGTGCAATCCAAGGCTTCACAGAGCAATCGCGCGACGCGCCATAGCACCGATGGGGTGGTGAATCTCACATTCTCAAGCCCATTTCGCCCGATAATCTCCCGGAAATCGACACGCACCAAGCACAACGCATCTTGACAAATCACTAGTGTTGCATAACAATCTGTGCAACATAAACGATCGGAGATGTGCATGGCTGGCGACCCGTGGAAGATCACCCGAGAAATGTTTCTCTCGGTCGAAGAGGTGGCTCAACTCCTCAGCCGGCTGCGCGACGACGAAGCCGCTGCAGCCGAGTCCGAACAGACCACGGCAGCTACCAACCGGCTCATCATCGAGACGTTGATCTGTTCCGGACTGCGCAACTCCGAACTTTGCCGGCTGCGATTGCAGGACACCCCGCAGGCGACCTCACTCCCCTGCCTCCAGGTCGTCGGCACCCCGCGACAGGACCGAACCGTCTACGTGCCCGAATCACTCTGTGAGTTGATCAGCCACTACGTCGAACACGTCCGCCCCGCGCTGCTCCCGCCAGACGTCGATCCACGCGACCTGTCGCAACCGCTCATCTTCAACGAACGCGGCAACCCCTACGAACGCACCGCCCTCTACCGCCGCGTTGTTCGCATCCTCAAAGCATGCGCCCTCGGTGAGCGAGCGAGCGTTCAACTCCTCAGGCACACCTACGGATACCTCTCTTACGTGAAGACGGGCGGCAACCTGCTGTTCGTCCAACGTCAACTGGGACACGCCCACCCAATGGTGACCGCGATCTACGCCCAGTTCGCCGATGAGGACTACTCCCAATTGGCCAACCGTCTCGGGACAGGCGATTCACCGAAGCCGACGACCCAACCTCCTGCATGAATCTCCACTGAAAGGAGCGAACCCCGTGAGCATTCCCGAAGAATTCCAGCAATCCGTGCGCGAGATCGTCGCCGAGGTCGTGGGCGTCGAGTTGGAGGAAGTTGAACACCACAGCAATTTCTTTGATGATCTCGGCGGCGAGTCGATCGACGTCCTCGACCTCGACTTTCATCTCGAAAAACGACTCGGCGCCCACACCAACTTCCACAAGATGTTCTCGCCCGACCGCTGGGAACTCGACGAATCAGGACGTCCGACCCCCGACTCGATCCGAAGGCTGCGCGAGGACTTCCCGCACGTCGCCCTGCCTGTGGACGTCGACTCGGCGAACATGAAAGACAACTTCACCGTGACGTTTATCGTCGAGACAGCACACCGAGCGGCAACGAATGCCGCCCACCGGAAGACAGCGTGATGAAATGGGCATCGATCTGTTCAGTATTACCTTCGAACTAGAACGCTCATGCGGTGTCAAGATCGACGTGAAAGACATCGCTGTCGCGGCCGGACGGGACGTCGAATCGGCACCCCAAAAGGACCTTGATTTGACCGTCGCTCAAATCCACGCGTTCCTGCTGGAACGTCGCAATGAAATCAAGACCGTGAGTGCTCAACGACCGCAGGTCGAGGAACGAGTGAGGCAAGTCCTCCGCACTCATTTTCTCTATGACCGACGTGACCCCGATTCTGACGAACACCTTGAGGACATCGTTCCTCGCGCCAACCGCCGCCGGCATTGGTCGCAACTCGCCGATATGCTGAACAGCAAACTTCCGTTGCTGGAATTGCCTTGCTCGGCAAAGGTCGCAGCCTCGTCAGCATTATTTGCATTAGTACTCGGAATCACGTTGGCAGGTTGGAGAATTGCATTCGCAATCGATCACATCTGGGTCGGAAGCCTGATCATCAGTGTAGGATGGCTCGCCGGAGTTTTTGCAGCGAGCGAACTGTTGGCGACCGGACTGCAAACATGGCGCAGACAGATTCCGCAAGATGCTGCAACAGTTGGGCGACTTGCCGATTACGTCACCGTCGGACGACTCGCTGAAAGCGACGCCCCGCTCCTGACAATGTCCGACGACGAGGTCTTCACGACCCTCCGCGACGTCCTCGTGGAAGTCCTCGTGATTGATCCCGACGAGGTGACGCCCGAAGCAAAACTCGTCGCCGACCTCGGCATGTCCTGATCGCGCCACCCGCGGCAACACTGGCCCCCCGCCTCCACAGCCGTTACGTTTCCCGCAGTCGCGATCTCGCCAAACCACCACGGTTTGCCGTTTCGCCGCCACTCTGTCACTCCAGGAAGCCAGCTCTCCAACTACGCTCCCCATGCCCGACGTCCTCAACGCAAACCTCTACGACTTCCCGAAGTATTACGACCTCATCTTCGGGTCCGACTGGAAAGCCGAGTTCGACTTCCTGCTCGAAGCCTTCGAGAAACACAGCAACCGCTACGTCGAGCGAATCTTCGAACCGGCCTGCGGCACCGGCAGGCTGCTCATCAAACTCGCCCAGCACGGCTATCAGGTCGCCGGCAACGACCTCAATCCCAAGGCGGTCGACTACTGCAACGATCGCCTCAAGCGGTTCGGATTTCCCAGAACCGCAACGGTCGGCGACATGGCCGACTTCAAAGTGAAAAAGAAGTTCGACGCCGCCTTCAACATGATCAACAGCTTCCGGCATCTTCCCTCGGAGAAGGCAGCCGTCAGCCACCTGCAGTGCGTCGCCGACGCACTCGCGCGGGGCGGACTCTACCTGCTCGGCCTCCATCTCACGCCGACCGAAGGCAACGCCATTGAAAACGAAGCCTGGTCCGCCCGCCGCGGCAATCTGGCGGTCAATTCCTACATGTGGACCAAAAAGCGCGATTCCAAAACGCGCATCGAACATCTCGGCATGACGTTCGACATCTACACGCCGACGCGCCAGTTTCGCATCGAAGACGAAATGTACTACCGCATGTACACCGCCCGCCAGATGCGGCAACTCCTCAGCAAGGCGCCCGCCTTCGAGGTCGTCGAAACCTACGACTTCAGCTACGAAATCGACGATCCCATCCCCATCGAACCCGACACCGAAGACGTCGTCTTCGTCCTTCGCAAACGCTGAACCCGGTCCGTCAACCCCCCGTACCACGGCCTTCCAAGGCCGTGGCAGAGATCGTGTTCGCCCCTCCTCCAAGAGCCGCCTGCGCTTTCGCGAGCATTGTCCGTTCGCTTCGTTTCGACGCAGCGCGCAGGCCGTGCTTAATTCGATTTACCGTTGTATGAAGGCCATCAATTGCCGGGAGCCCCGAAGGGATGAGAGAATCTGCGGTACAAAGTGCAGATTCTCACCACAAGGATGACTCAGAGAAAAGAGACAAACAGAACCTCGTCTTCTTTTTCTTCTTTGTGTCCTTTGAGTCTTCGTGGTTAACCTCCATCGCATCGAATTGAACCGGCGCAACACTCCACCGACATGACCGGGAAATGTATCGATAACAACGATGGCTCTTCGCCGCCGGACGACTCCGAAAACCCCGTCGATCTCCCCACAGGCCGTCTCATCCGGCCGCTCCTGCTGCTCGCCCTCGCACTGCTGGTTCCCGTCATCCCGTTCGTCTTGTTGGGGGACGACTTCGAGGAGAGTGCCCGGAAACTCATCTCCCGCGAATGGACGACCGTTGAACAGTTCGCCCTGATCGCAGGCGTCCTCTCAACAGATATCCTGCTGCCGATCCCCTCCAGCGCCGTGAGCACCTACGCGGGAGGAGTGCTGGGAACCTGGTGGGGCGCTTGCGCGTCCTGGCTCGGCATGTCGGCCGGTTCGATCCTCGGCTTCACGCTCGCACGTGCCTGCGGCCGTCCGCTGGCGTCCCGCATGGCCGGACCCGACGAACTCGTCCGCATGGAACGCGTCGTCGTCGATTACGGGATGCTGGCCATCGTCATCACGCGCCCGCTCCCCGTGCTGGCCGAAGCGTGCGTGCTCTTCACCGGCGCGACAGGCTTTTCCTGGCGGAGGTTTCTGCCTCCCATGCTGCTCGCTAATGCTGCAATCTCTCTCGTCTACGCCGTCTTCGGCGCGTACGCCTTCGAGCACGACGCCATGCCGCTCGCCATCGCGGCCGCCCTCGTCGGGCCGGTCATCGTCATGCTCATCGTGCGCCGACAGATGCGACGCCGCTGAAGATCGCACAGTCCGGCCGATTGGAATCTGTTTACAGCGATGCAGGTTACGTCGCGAGCCCGGACAACTTTCGAGAATTCGCTGAACGTTCCGATCGCTGCCGCGTCATAACGGGGAACGGCCTGCCGTAAATCCTTCCGCGCCGCCGGTCCGTCCGCGCTTGCTATTCAGGATGCCGTGTGATGACAATGCAGACACACTTCATGACTCCCTCGCACAGACCGGTTCTCCACCCAGCGAGGGAAATCGCGGAGGAGCGGGAGGAACCGATGGCGCGGGTGCTGGTGGTCGATGACTCGGCGGTCGACCGTGAGATCGTCGGAGGACTGCTCAAAAAGGCGGGCGACTTTGAAGTCACCCACGCCCCCGACGGCGCCGCAGCGCTCAAGTCGATTGAAGAGTCGCTTCCCGATGCGATCGTCACCGATCTGCTGATGCCGAACGTCGACGGCTATGCGCTCGTCGAGGCGGTCAAGGAGGAATACCCGTCCGTGCCCGTGATCCTCATGACGGGCAAAGGGTCTGAAGGCGTCGCCGTCCGCGCCCTCCAGCACGGCGCCGCCAGCTATGTGCCAAAAGCCTGTCTTGCCGAAGATCTGATTCCCACCGTGCAACGAGTCATCGCCGCCTCGCACGAAGACCGCACGCACACTCGCTTGATGCATCACATGCAGGGCTGTGAACTCGAATTCACGCTCGTCAACGATCTCAGGCTCATCCATTCCGCCGTCAGTCTGTTCCAGCAGATGCTCCGCTGCCTCCCCCTGGGCGACGAAATCGAACGGCTGCGCGTCATGATCGCCGTGGAAGAAGCCCTCAAGAACGCCTATTTCCACGGGAACTTCGAAATCGGCGCGGAGGATCCGCGGCCGGTGCGGGAAGAATACATGCGCCTGGCGATAGAGCGAACTTATCAATCCCCCTACAGCGACCGCCGCATCCACGTCACCGCCCGCGTCGACCGCGAACAGGCCGTTTTCCGGGTCACCGACGGCGGCCCCGGCTTCGACTGGAAAAGGCTGACCGCCACCGGCGCCCTCGCCGAGCAGGATGAAGCCGCCCGCCGAGGCGTCAGCCTCATGCGCTCCATCATGGACGAAGTCCGCTACAACGACGCCGGCAACGAAGTCACCCTCGTCAAGCGCGCCATCCACCCCTCAGGGGAAGACGACGGTTTCGACGACGAAGACGACGACTGAAGCGCCCTCCGCTCTGCTACGCCGCACCCCACTCAGTGGGTTTGGTTGGAGGGCGTGGCCCAGTGAACGGACGCACGACATTGCGTTCGTGGTTCATATTGTCTCGTAGCCCACCGATCCACAAGAAAAAGCCGGGCGAGGCCACTGGGCCCCACTGTGGCGCAGCGGCTCTCGTTCAGCTCCGTCTTCGTGCTCCCGTGGCGATACGAGGGAACGCAGCCGATTCGGGGTCGGCCGGCGATTGCGCCTTCCGGATTCCACGCCTGACGCGAGCAATCCTCATTCAACTCGCACTTCGACTGTGCTGTCGAATGGTACGGCCCCATGGGGAAGGCGCACGTTCCACGTTTGCTCCCGTCCGTCGATGGTCATCGAAATTCGACCGCGTCCCGCTGGAAAATCAGCGGCTTCGGATAGCACAACATACCCTGGGCCGATCTTGGCAAGCGATACGGTATCATCGTTCACCAGCAACCGCAGTTCGACACGGCCAGAGTAATTCTCGCGGACGGTTTCAATCATAGGCCTTCCATGTACGAAACGGCTCTGCAGAACGCAACTCGGTATGCCGAGAGGCAAGGAATACAGTTGATCGACCAACTGGGGTCCGGTCTTGATGGAATCGTACTGACAACAAATCGGCAATCCGCAGTCAAAGCGCTGAGATATCGAACCCAATACGAGAGAGAAAAATCCGTCTACCTGCGACTGGAAAAGAACGGAGTCGGGACAATCGGTGGCTTCAACATCCCTCGGCTGATCGGATGCCACGACGACTTCATGGTTGTGGAAATGGAGGTTGTCTCTCCCCCATTCATTGTCGATTTTGCCGGAGCCTATCTTGACGAAGAGCCTGATTTTCCGCCAGAGATACTGCGGGACTGGATTGCGGAAAAGCGTGAGCAGTTCGGAAGTAGGTGGCCAGCGGTGAGGTCGGCGATTGCAGAATTCCGTCAGCATGGTATTCACATTGTGGACGCGAAGCCTGGAAATGTGATGTTCTCGTAGTGGTTCGTCAATTCATGCTTTTCGCGTTGAGCCGTGCTCGCGCAAGCACAAATCCTGCAGGGCTTCGTGCGGACTTGCGGTTCAGCCGATCCGAAAATAAAGCCCTGACAGGACGGTACGGGCCGCTCCGCGGAGCAAAAACCAGATGCGCGAGGCGGTCCGAAAAGTGGGCACATACCTGCTGCGGCTCGCTGCACCCCACTCAGTTCGCGCCACTCTGCTCTCCGGCTACGATAATCTCAGCGGCGGGATCCCCCCCCCTCATCCGACTTCAAAAGAGACAACCATGCGCCGAACCAGCCTCATCGCCTTGTCCGCCTTACTGCTGACTGTTTCCTCTGCCGCCGCAGACGACTGGCCGCAGTGGATGGGGCCCCAGCGGGACAGCGTCTGGCGGGAAACCGGCGTCATCGAGAAGATCCCCGAGGACGGGCTTCCCGTTAAATGGCGCGCTCCCGTCCAGTGGGGGTACGCCGGGCCGGCCGTCGCCGGTGGAAAGGTCTTCGTCACCGATTATGTCATCGAGTCTGGTGAAGTCGCGAATTCCCCGGGCGGCCGCACGCGCACCGAAGGACAGGAACGGATCCTCTGCCTCGACGCCGAAACCGGCGAGGAAATCTGGACGCACGCCTACGACGAGACCTACAACCTCTCCTACGCGGGCGGACCGCGCGTCACGCCCACCGTCGACGGTCAGCACGTCTACACACTCGGCGCGGAGGGTCGCCTCATCTGCCTCAACGTCGATGACGGCGCCGTCGTCTGGGAGAAGAATCTCAAACAGGAATACAACACCGACTCCCCATTCTGGGGATATTCCGCCGCACCCCTCATCGACGGCAACCGGCTCTTCTGCATCGTCGGCGGCGAAGGCAGCGTCGCCGTCGCGTTCGACAAGCACTCTGGCGAGGAACTCTGGCGGGCACTCTCCGCCGAAGAACCCGGCTATTGCCCCCCCACCATGATCGACGCCGGCGGGACGCAGCAACTCGTGATCTGGGATCCCGAACACATCAGCGGGCTCGATCCGGCCACCGGAGACGTCCACTGGTCCCTCGACCTGCGGCCCAACTACAAGATGTCCGTCACCGCCCCTCGTCAGGCTGGCGATCACCTCTTTGCCAGCGGCATCGGAAACGTCTCCGCCATGCTCGCCCTGGGCGACGATTCTCCCACGGCTGAAGTCGCCTGGCGCGGTCCCGGCGCCCGCAGCCTCTACTGTTCCAACAGCACCCCCTTCATTGAAGACGGCGTAATCTACGGAAACGGCTGCAGCCGCGGCGAACTGCAGGCGATTGACGCCGCAAACGGTGAAACCCTCTGGCTCACATTCGACGCCACCACAGGCAACCGACCCGCTCCGCACGCCACCGTCTTTCTGGTGAAGCACGAAGACAGATTCTTCCTCTTCAACGATCAGGGAGACCTGATCCTGGCCGAACTCAGCCGCGAGGGCTACAACGAACTCGGCCGCTTCCACGTCCTCGACCCCACCAATGAAGGACTTGGACGCGAAGTCGTCTGGTCGCATCCCGCATTCGCCAACCGCTGCCTCTACGCGCGAAACGACAAGGAACTTGTCTGCGTCTCACTCGCGGCCGACTGACGCCGTCTCACCCTCGTCGCCGCCTGTCTGCACGAACCCCGCATGTTGCATACCCCTCTCCACGACTGGCACGCCGCGCACGGCGGTCGAATGGTCGACTTCGCCGGCTGGCACATGCCGGTGCAGTACACCTCCATCACCGAAGAACATGGCGCGGTCCGCAACGATGTCGGCGTCTTCGACATCTCACACATGGGGCGACTCCGCTTCGACGGCGAGGACGCCTGCCGGTTCCTCGACCGGCTGCTGACCAATCACGTCGAAGCCGTCAAGCCCGGCCGAATTCGCTACTCCCTCGTCTGCAATCAGGACGGCGGCATTCTCGACGATGTGCTCATCTACCGCCTCGCCGATGAGTATCTCCTCGTCGTCAATGCCTCGAACCGGGAAAAGCTCCTCGCCTGGATCAAGGACCACGAGACCGGCTTCGATGTCACTCGCCGCGACACCACCGCCGACACCTGCATGATCGCGGTTCAGGGACCGCGCGCCGTCGAGATCCTCGCGCCTCTCGTCAGTGTCGATCTGACAGCGATGAAGTACTACAACTCGGTTGAATCCGGGATCGAAGGGGAGGCCGCCCTCATCAGCCGCACCGGATACACCGGAGAAGACGGCTTTGAAATCATCGTCGACGCCTCCCAGGGATCGCCGCTCTGGCAGAAACTCGTTGACGCCGGCGCGCGTCCCTGTGGTCTCGGTTGCCGCGACACCTTGCGCCTCGAAGCGGCAATGCCGCTCTACGGACACGAACTCGACGAATCAATCGACCCGCTGACCGCCGGGCTGGCGTTCGGCGTCAAGCTCGACGCCGCCGACTTCATCGGCCGCGACGCACTGCTTGCCGTGCGGGACAATCCGACCGGCCGCGAGCGGGTCGGTCTCATGCTCGCAGGCAAACGAATCGCCCGCGAGGGCGCAGAACTCGTCTCAAAGTCCGGCGAACCCGTCGGCACGGTCACCTCGGGAACCTTTTCCCCCACCCTGGGCAAGTCGATCGCGATGGCCTACATCCACACGTCGCACGCCCGGCCCGGCACCGAAATCGAAGTCGATATTCGCGGAAAACGCGAACCGGCAACCCTCGTTCCCCTCCCCTTCTACAAGCGCGAATCCCCCCCATCGTGACGCCGCGATCGATCTACTCCGACGTTCGCCACCTGTAGGCGGAAACCGAATCCAACCCCCGCACAAACACTTCGTCGCCGGCCACAGCAACGTGCGCCCAGGGAGACTCCTCCTCCACGCTGCGCATATCCAGAAGCTGAAACTCGTCCGGATTCGCCTGAATCAGATACAGATCCCCCCGCTCGTCCAGCGCCAGAATCTTCTCTCCATTCGTCACCAGGCTCCAGTACTTGCCGTACGGAGTCGTGGTCCAGGTCGCTTCTCCCGTCTTGAGATCAATGCACGTGAACCGCTGGTTTCGCAGATGCAGGTAGGCGTATCCGTCAATCACCACCGGAGTCGACATGTAAGCCTCCTGCCGCGTCGTCCAGTCCTCGCGAACCCGCCATTCGTCGTTCTCCCGCTCAACCTCATAACGGAATGCGCCGCCGCCGTAGGAACTGGTAAACACTCCCTCCCCGTGGACGACCGGAGTCAGGATGTTCATCCCGCGGAATGCTTCAACCTTCTCAGACCACAACTCAGCGCCCGATTCCGGGTCCACGCCGGCCAGCCGCTCGCGCGTCTGAACCAGAATCTGCGGCACTCCCTCAAGCACCGCCGGCATCGGCGACGAAAAAGCGCTCCCCGCCATGCCGCCCTCGTCGGTCAGCACACGCCACACAACCTCTCCGCTGTGCTTGTCGAGTTTGACGAACCCTGCTCCCGCCTGAAGGTACACCGCGTCGCCCATCACGAGCGGCGATGCCACGCATCCAAACGCCGGCAAAGGCGCATCGAACTCTTTCACGAAGTCGACTCGCCAGTTCTCGTCGCCGGTCTCAACGTCCAGGGAAACCAGAACGTCCCGAATCCCCGCCACATACAGCGATTCGCCGTCGCAGGCGGGCGTCGACCGAATCCAGCTCCCGTTGGCCGCAGCGAAAAACGGCACCTGCATCGCACCTGGCCACTCCGCTCGCCACAACTCTTCGCCGCTCGCCCGGTCAAGGGCCCGCACAATCTCATCGCGTCGCTCAAACGTCTCCGTCACGAACACCCGCTCACCACACACCACCGGCCCGGAATAACTTGGCCCAAGCGGCGTCGTCCAAGCCCTGACGAGATGCGACTCATCCAGACTGTCCGGCCACACCGCGTCCCCCACGCCGCCGTCCCGATCCGGACCGCGCCACTGCGGCCAGCTCGCTGCAGGTTCCCCCGCGTCAAGCACGCCGCAACACACCGCAAGTCCCGCCGCGACTGAAAACAAAATTGACTTCATGGCTTGCATCGTCCTCGAAGATGTCTTTGACGTTCCTTTGACGCGCCCGCTATTCCGTTGGCTCTGGATCACGCTGCGCTGCACGATGCAGCGTCGCCGCGAACGACTCCAGATGCTGCATCGTGTCGCAACAAGCGCCGCACGAAAGCTCCGCACGCAACTCCGCCGTCACAGCGTAGCCGCCGATCGCCAGCGCCGCGCGATGCGTCGTCGCCGTTTCGTAAATCTCTTTCGTATCCCGCAGCACAGACGCCTCGTCCGCAATGTGCGAGAGGCTGATCCACACGAGCGCCGGTTTCGTCTCGGCGATCGCGTTCTGAATGTTTTCGGCAGGCAGATTGCAACCCAGCGACCGCGCCTCCCAGCCGTTCTCCCGCAGCACCAGCGCCGCCATCGTTGTGGGAAGCTGATAGTGATCGCCCGCCAGAGTTCCCCCGATGGCGACCGGCGCCCCCGGCCTTGGCGCAGGAACGAGCCGCTCCAGTTCGTGGAGCACACGCAGGCAGATTTCGCACGACCTCCGCTCCTGGTACACGTCCGTCTCGCCGCAACTCCAGGCGTCGCCGATCTCCTCAAACGCGCCCGAAATCACCCTGTCGGAGATCGCGCTCACCCGCTGCCCGGCCAGATGCAGATCGAGAATGATCTGCCGGCAGGCAGCCTCTCGTCCTGCAACCAGAGCCTCCCGCAGCGATTCCCGCGCCCGCGTCAGCGGCAGCGACCTGGCGCCGGTCGTTGTCGCCGGCAATCCGAGCAACTCGGCATCCACCAGTTCGCGGCCGCGCTCTTTCACAAACCGCAGCACCTCCGCCACCGGCAAACGGCGGTGCCCCCCCGGCGTCCGCACCGCGGCCAGCAACCCGCGGTCGCACCACCGTTTCAAAGACGACTCGCTCACGCCCATCGCGCGGGCCGCTTGTTTCGGGCTCACCAGTTCATCCATCCGCCGCTCCGGCACAAGCCGCTGAACTGCCGGAAGGCCTCTCACCATGCGAACCCTGCCCGCTGAATTCCTCCAGCAGGCGCCGCTGCCGATACTCAAAGATCGCCCGGACATCCCGTCCCACGAACAGTCGATGCATCAACGCCCCGCCCGGAACCGAGTAACTCACGTCGTCCGTCACGAGCGTCCCCTCGGGGCGCTCCTCGAACCGGTGTTCATGCCGCCACAACCGGTACGGCCCCCGCACCTGTTCATCCACAAATCGTTCACAGGGCTCCCAAACGGAGATCCGTGATCGCCAGCGGATCGGAATGCCGTGCAGTCGGAGCCTGTAATCGATCTCACACCCCTCTTGCATCTCAATCGGCCGCGGAGTCAACACTTTGAATTGCAGCCAGTCCGGCGTAATCGACTCCAATTTGTGAGCATCAGAAAAGAACTCGAACACGCCCTCCCGCTCTCGCGGCAGCAGAATTCTGCTGTGGAGCCGATACGTCCCTCCCCGCGCGCGGTCTCTTTCCACCCACAACGCCTGCCGGCAATCGCCCTCTTCCCGTTGCATCGTCCAACCACATCAGGCTATAGCGCTTTGCAAGTCAGTGTTGGCGATCTGTCTCGCCGATTCTCGTCCTCGACAGTACAAACACCGCTCGACGCGGACACATGGTAGAGCAATTTGCTCTGATCCACGTCGCCGCGGAAACGACAGCACGAAGAGGAGCGCAGAACACGACCGTCCGCTCCGGCTTCATCGCCGACACCGCGTCCACAGCATGAAAAAAACGCCCAAACCGGGCATGTCGTCGTAGTCCTCGCCAACGAGACTGTCAACAATTCTCTCAGAAAAAGACCCTCATCGCTCGAGCCTCCCCGTTCACTTGCCCCCCGCAGACGCACTTTCACAATCACATTCGGGCCGCAGTCCCGCTTTTCCGGTCGGCCGGTTTTGCGCGATTTCGTTTTGAGCGCTTAACCTGTATTCTTGAGGAGACGCGTCCGGCAGTCGTAACGCAAGCCGGAACGTTCACGGAGAGATCCATGATTGAAGGGACGCGATGCGCAACGTCTTAACGCTCATATTGGCCGGTGGAAAAGGGCAGAGACTCGAACCCCTCACCCTCGAACGGGCGAAGCCCGCCGTCCCCTTCGGCGGCATCTACCGCATCATCGACTTCACGCTCTCCAACTGCATCAACAGCGGGCTCCGCCGCATCCTCGTGCTCACGCAGTACAAAGCCGCCAGCCTCGACCGGCACGTCAATCGAGCCTGGAAGTTTCTCCACCGGGAACTCGGCGAGTTCATCGACCTCCTGCCGCCGCAGCAACGCGTCACCGAACAGTGGTATCAGGGCACCGCCGACGCCGTCTATCAGAACATCTACTCCATCGAGCAATTTCCCTCCGAGCACGTTCTGATCCTCTCCGGCGACCACATCTACAAGATGGACTACGCCAAACTCGTCCAGGCGCACATCGAACAGGACGCAGACGCAACGGTCGGCTGCATCCCGGTCAGCATTCCGGAGGGACGCCATTTCGGCATCATCGGCGTCGACGACGAGAGGCGCATCGTCCGCTGGGAGGAAAAGCCGGAAAACCCGTTTCCCATCCCGGGGGATCCCGACCGCTGCCTCGCCTCGATGGGCATCTACGTCTTCAAAACGCCGTTTCTGCTCAACGAACTCTGCCGCGACGCCACGTTGCCCGACAGTCGGCACGATTTCGGCAGAAACGTCGTCCCGGCGATCATCGAAACCAGCCGCGTCCGCGCGTACCCGTTTCGAGACGAGAACCACAAGGAAGCCGCCTACTGGCGCGACGTCGGCACGCTCGACAGCTACTACGAAGCCAATATGGACCTCGTCTCGGTCGACCCGCTGCTCAACCTCTATGACTTTTCCTGGTCGATTCGCGGTTACCATCCCCCGCTTCCGCCCCCCAAGTTCGTCTTCGAACAGACCGATGCCGACCGGCCACGCGTCGGTCACGCCGTCGACAGCATGGTCAGCCCCGGCAGCATCATCTCCGGCGGACTGGCCCGGCGGTCCATCCTCGGCTGTAACGTCCGCATCAACAGTTGGGCCGAAGTCTCCGAATCAATCCTGTTTGAAGGGGTCAACGTCGGCCGTCACGCCCAGGTCCGGCGCGCCATTGTCGACAAGGGGGTCCGCATCCCGCCGCGAACCAGAATCGGTTTCGACCCCGACGAAGACCGCGCCCGCGAGTTGACCGTCACCGAAGAAGGAGTCACCGTCGTCAGCACCCTCGACGAATGGAAGATCGCCTGATCGGTGACAGACCGCGCAGGGAGTAGTAGCCCCCGCTCACTCCGCGCCCCGAACCGGAACGGTGAATCGGTGCGTGAAATCACGCCAACTGAGGGATTTCACCCGCCCAACGGTCGAATTCCTGCAAAACCTGGAGAAACTGGGTAAGACTAGCGGGTCCGTATCAATCGCTTCCACCGCTACAAAAGGCATTGCCGATAACTTGCGCATCTCTCGAAAAACCTGCACAACAGGAACGGCCGGATGCGCACTCGACTCCTCACGCTCTGCATTGTCTCCTCGCTCGCCGCCGTCGCGGACACCAGCTTCGGACAAGGCTTCGTTCTCACGGGCGTCGGTCCGGTCAACCGCTCGATGGGAGGCGTCGCGACCGCAGCGCCCGTTGACGCCACCGGAGCCATCCAGTGGAACCCGGCCGCCATCAGCGGACTGCCCGCCTCCCGCGTCGATATCGGAGTCGACCTCGTCTACAACCGCAACCGCGTCAATTCCGGCGTCGCCCTCGGAACTCCCGGACAGATCACCGGCAGCACAGACAGCAATTCCGGCGTCTCGCCGCTCCCCGCCATCGGACTCGTCTACAAGCCCGACGCGTCCCCCTGGACCTACGGACTCGGGCTGAACACCGTCGGCGGGTTCATGGTCAACTTCCCGGCCAGCACGTCCAATCCGATTTTCATTCCGCCGGGCGCAGGCGGGGTCATCGGCCAATCGTACTCGCGACTGGCCGTCCTTCAGGTCGCGCCGACGATCGCCTACGAGATCAGCGAAGGACTCTCCTTCGGCGTGGCGCCGACGATCAACATGGTCGACGCCCAGGCCAGCCCGTTTCCCTTCGCGGCCCCCAACGCCGGCGGATTCCCGCAGGCCGTCGGCAACCGTCCCGTCTGGGGTCTGGGCATCCAGGCCGGTCTCTTCTACCAGTCGCAGTCGGGGATCAATCTGGGAGCCTCGATCAAGAGCCCGCAGTGGTTCGAACGATTCGAATGGAACTCCACCGACGACGCCGGCCTCCCGCGGGATGTCTCCTCGCAACTCGAGTTCCCGATGATCGTCTCCCTCGGCGCCGCCTACGCCGGCATCGAGCATGTCCTGCTCGGCGTCGACGTCCGCTATGTCGATTTCGATTCGACCCAGGGATTCGGCGAGCCGACGACGATCACTCCCAATGGACTCACCGGCCTCGGCTGGGAAAGCGTGATCCTCGTCGCCTTCGGAGCGCAGGTCGAAGTGACGGACCGCTTGACCCTCCGGGCAGGCTACTCCTACCACGATAATCCGATCCGCGAGATGGACACCATGTTCAACATTCTCGCCCCGGCCCCCTACCAGCATCTCCTCAGCCTCGGTGGGTCGTGCCAATTGACCGATGCGATCATTGCGAACTTCGGCTGGGTCCATGCCTTCGACAAGACCATCAACGGGCCCATCATCGGTCCCGCCGGACCGGTCCCCCTCTCCAACGTCGGCCTCAGCCAGGAAACCGACTCGTTCCTCCTCGGCCTGAGCGTCCTCTTCTAACCCGGATTATTCGTAGCGCACGCTGCCAGCGTGCGTCACCGTTGACTTGGCGTCGGCGTGTAATGCGTTCGAAAAGCGCGGCGCTTTGGGCAACTTCTCGATAACCTGCTGTTTGGCAAACGCTTATAGTGAACCGGGCCCTCGTCATGAATAATCCGGGCTAAACGAACTGGCAGATAACCGTAGTACGCTGAAGGCGTACCACAATCAGAGCCCAGGGTCAGCGGCGCAGCCGCGCCCTCCTGGGTTGCCGTGGGCGACGTTGTCGCATGAACTCTGAAAGAGTTCCACAGCCACCGGGTGGCCGGGGCTGGACTGAGCGAAGCGAGGGAAACCCCGGTCGTGTAGCCGAAGTCGTGAGACTTCGGACGACCACGGATTGGACCGATTTTCGCTGATTGCTTTCTTGCGCGTCGATGCCATCCGGGCCTGAATCGATGCGGCCCCGGCGCCGCCGCCTCTTGGGGAATACCCCGCGAAATCCGCGCTGATCCGCCACATCCGCGAGAATCCGCGTCCTGTTCGAGAATCCCCTGGCCCGGATTATTCGTAGCGCACGCAGCCTTGCGTGCGTCCCGCTGATCGCAGAGCCGGTTGACGCACGCCCAAACTCCTCAGTGCCTCTGTGCCTCTGTGGTGAATAACCCGCGCTATGCGGATTTGTCGGGCGACGAACCCGGAAAACGAGCCCCGACAGGGTAGATGAGCAAAACAGGGCAACTGGGGTAGAGGTGCGTCCACTCGATTCTCCGGCGACAACCCAGTCTTAATAATTGGAACAACCCACGCAACCGATAAAGTTGTCCAGAGCCTGAACATATGCTGCAACAACCAATCTGGATTGGACTTACCAATTCGCTCCGGCCGGCCCCTGACGCCCCCAAGCAGGCGCGACGCCGGAACAGTCCATCTGCCGCGTCGCCAGCGCATCCGTTGACTCGGCCGGAAGAGACCTGTGTTTCGTGCGTTGATGCGTCGGCGTTCTCGCGGATGCTCAGTCGCCGTCTGGAATCCCGCTAATGACTTTCGCGAGCATTCTTCGAGCATTCGGCCTCGATCGAGAGTTGACGCCGGCTCGACTGGCCCTGCTCTTGCTCGCCGCCGCGCTGGCGAACTCTCCACTCACCGCCCAGGACTCCGCGCCCGCGCCGTTTCCGCCGCCTGCTCCGCCGTCGAACCTTTCCACCAGCGCGGAACCAATCCTGCTCTTCGACGAACCGGAAGCCGACGACGCAGTCACCGCCAGACTGAACGAAATCGACGAAAAACTGGCTGCGCTCGACGAAGCCCAAAAGGCGCTCGCCGACAAGACCGCCAAGGGCATCGTCTTTCCCGGCACGAGGAACAACACGGTCCAACTGAACGGACGAATCCATGCCGACTACTGGGCCTTCCCAGGCAGCGACGCCGGCATTGACGCCTTTGAAGGCACCGATCCGCAGGACCGGTTCATCTTCCGCCGCATGCGGTTCGGCGTGAAAGGCGACATCCGCGACAACATGGAATACAAGATCGAGATGGAGTTCGCGGAGGGTGCTGAACCCCAATACCGCGACGTCTACATCGGATTCAACGACCTCCCGGTCCTGCAGACCGTCTTGATCGGCAATCAGAAGCGGCCCTACGGTTTGGATCACCTCAACAGCAGCCGCTACAACATCTTCATCGAACGGCCGTTCATCATCGAAGCGTTCAACCAGGACGCGCGGCGACTCGGAATCGTCTCCTACGGTGTCTCAGACGACGAGGCCTGGAACTGGCGCTACGGCGTCTACAACATGGAGCTGACCCAGAACGACGCCGGCTACATCGGCGACCATTACCAGCTCGAAGGCGCCGGCCGTCTCGCCAACACCTGGTGGTACGACGAGTCCTCCGATGGTCGCGGATACGCCCACTGGGCCGTCTCCGGAACAATCGCTCACCCCGACGGCGACGGTGGAACCGTCATCGCCCCCGGGCCGCCGACAGTGCGCGTTCATCAGAACGAAGCCCGCTTCCGAACCCGGCCGGAAGCCCGCTCCACCAGCCGCTGGCTCAACACCGGCCGCATCGCCGGCGCCCAGTGGTACGAACTGCTCGGACTCGAAAAAGTCGTCAACGTCGGGCCTCTCCAGGTCGTCGGCGAACTGCAGAACGTCTGGCTGCAACGGTCCGCCGCAGCCGGAGACGATCTCTGGTTCTGGGGCGGTTACGCCTACGTCGCCTACATGCTCACCGGGGAGCATGTCCCCTGGGAACGGGACGGCGGCGTGCTCGGACGCGTCAAGCCGTTCGAGAACTTCTTCCTGGTGAACCGCGCCTCCGGAGGACACGGCGGCGGCTGGGGCGCGTGGCAGATCGCAGCCCGTTATTCCTACGCAGACCTCTCCGACGGCGGAATCAACGGCGGCGTCGGCAACAGCCTCACTCTCGGAATGAACTGGTACTGGAATCCCAACGCCCGCCTGCAGTTCAATTACATCCACGGCTGGATCGACGATCACGCTCCGGTCAACGGCTTCACCGAAGGCGAGTACGACATCATCGGCGCCCGCGCCATGGTCGACTTCTAAATAAACTCTCGGCGGCGGCGGGCGCGAATGGGGCGGCTCTCGCGCACCGCGCCGCCTTGGCGTTTCGCAAACTTCGCCGCTGATCGTTCGCCGCTTCCTTGCGCGCGCCGCCAAACGCCGGTATACTCGCAGAACGCCGACGCCACTCATACCGGCAACCGTTCGAGCGACCTCCAGGCTGCCCCGGCGATGTACGATCACCTCACGCTCATATCAGGCCGCGCCCACCCCCAATTGGCGCAAGACGTCGCCGAATACCTCGGCGTGCCCCTCGCCGCCGTCGAGATCGCCGACTTTCCCGACGGCGAAACCAGCGTCCGCCTCAACCAGAATATCCGCGGCCGAGATGTCTTTCTGGTCCAGCCCACCGGCCCGCCGGTCAACGACAACCTGATGGAGTTGTTGATCCTCGTCGACACCTGCATGCGGGCCAGCGCGGAGCGAATCACCGCCGTCCTGCCCTACTTCGGTTACGCGCGCCAGGACCGCAAGGACGCCGGACGCACCCCCATCACCTCCAAACTGGTCGCCAACCTCATCACCGTCGCCGGCGCCGACCGCGTCCTCACCATCGATCTGCACGCCGCACAGATCCAGGGCTTCTTCGACCTGCCGGTCGACCACCTCTTCGCCGCGCCGATCCTCGACGAATACTTCAAAACGCTCAACATTCCGCCGGAGGAACTCGTCATCGTCAGCCCCGACGAAGGCAGTATCAAGAGATCCCTCCAGCATCTCGAACACCTCGGCGGCTCGCTCGCCATCGTCGACAAGCGACGGTCCAGCGCCACGGAAACCCGGCAGGCGAACCTCATCGGCGGGCCGATCGAAGGCAAGACCGCCCTCGTCTTCGACGACATGATCAGCACCGGAGGGTCGATCGTCGGCGCGGTCAACGTCGCCCGCCAACACGGCGCAAGCCGTGTCTTTGTCGGCGCCGCCCACGGCATCTTCTGCGGTCCCGCCGTCGGACGCCTCTCCGAAGCCCCCATCGAGGAGATCGTCGTCACCGACTCGCTCCCTCAACCCGCTCAGAAGCAATTGCCCAATCTCAAGGTCGTCAGCGTGGCCGCCCTGCTCGGCGAGGCCATCCGCCGCATCCACCGCAACGAGTCGGTCAGCCATCTCTTCGATTGATTCTCGCTCCGACGGCCACGCGACAGAAACGCTCCCATGTCGGCTCCCCCTCCTCAACCCGCGCCGCGTCGCCGCTCGCGCGGAACAACCGGAAAGCGCCGACGCCGGCTCATTAACACCTCCCCCGACACCGAACCCGCCTCACTCAACTGGCTCGACAGGCTCAAACGCGACGCCAGAACAGGCGTGGGAGGACTCTTCGTCAGCGGCCTGTTCCATACCGCGCTGCTCATCATCGGCGCGCTCATCCTGATCGCCTCCGTCGAAGACCCCGTCATCCTCCCGCTCGACGTCGGCTGGCTCACCGCAGCAGACCAAACCACTGAAGAGAAGCAACCCCTCTATGCTCCTGTGGAACTTCCCAACACGCCCCGCGAAGTCGAACCGACCACCCCCACCCCGACGCCCGATCAAGAGCCGGAAGACCCGCCGCCGATCGTCCGCCGCGTCACGCCCGTCGACGTCAGCGACGCCCTCCGCAACCGCGGCCTCGGACGCAATCCGCTCCCAGAAAACAGTGAGCACAACGAAGATGCTCAGCGGGCCATCGAAAAAGCCCTCAGCTGGCTCAGCCGCCAGCAACAGCAAGATGGCCGCTGGTCCCTCCACGAAGGCTACCCCAATCCCGGCTCAATCAAGACAGACACCGGCGCCACAGCCCTCGCCCTCCTGGCCTTCCTCGGAACCGGGCAGACCCACCAGGGCGGAGAATACCAGCAGGTCATCGCCAAAGGCCTCGACTGGCTCCGCAACAACCAGCGACCCAGCGGCGACCTCTTCGACCTCGTCGAGCAGGGCAAAGAGGCCCATTTCTACGCCCACTCGCAGGGAACCATCGCGATCTGCGAAGCGCTCGCCCTCACCGGCGACCCCGACCTCACCGAGCCCGCGCAACGCGCGGTCGACTTCCTCACCGCCGCACAAAATCCCGTTAAAGGGGGTTGGAAATACCGGCCGCTGAACGAAACCGGCGTCGGAGACCTCTCCGTCACCGGTTGGGCCCTCATGGCGCTCCACACCGCCCGCATGGCCGGCATCGAGGTCTCCCCGGAGACATATCTCCTCGCGTCATCCTTTCTCGACTCCGTCCAGGAGTCGCCTGTCGAAGACGCCTTCTACAAATACCGCCCCGACTGGGCGGCCGAAGAAAGCCAGCGCTGGTCCATGACGGCCGAAGGCCTCCTCTGCCGTCAATGGCTCGGCTGGGAAAGAGAGGATCCCTCCCTCCAGCGCGGCGTGCGGTTCCTGCTCTCGGAACGCAACACCCCCGAATGGAAGCACGGCCGCCGCAACCTTTACGCCTGGTACTACACCGCCCAGACCCTGCACAACATGGGCGGCGACGACTGGACCGCATGGTACTTGTCTGTGCAAAGCGAAATCGTATCCCAGCAGGCGTCGGACGGGAGCTGGCATCCCACCCGGCCGGCCGGAGTTCCGCTGGAATACGCGAGCAGCGCAGGCCGTCTCTACATCACCGTCCTCAGCGTCCTCATCCTCGAAACTCCCTACCGCCACGCCCCCATCTACGAAAAAGACGCCGGTTGACGCGCGAACCAGGCCGGGTTACAGTTGTCCACTGAATCGAAACCAGCGGACTCCGTCGTGAACAAACTGTCTCTCAACCTCGGCCTGCTGCTTACCCTGCCTCCCCACGGGAGGTCTTAGGCCGGAGTTCGTCTGACAGGTCAACCAGACACCAATCCCCCTGAGACTCCCCGCGAGCCTCAGGGTTTTTTTGTGGGCACTCATCTGCAAGTTGTTGCACGTTCACCGTTCAGTCGACCTTTGCCACGGTTGCCTCTGTCATGCCTGACACCATTACGATCTTTGATACAACCCTCCGCGACGGCGAACAGTCCCCCGGCTGCAGCATGTCGGTCGACGAGAAACTCGAAGTCGCCAAGGCCCTCGTCGATCTCGGCGTCGACGTCATCGAAGCCGGCTTCCCCATCGCCTCCCCCGGCGACTTCCACGCCGTCCAGAAAGTCGCCCGCGCCTACGGCGACCGCACCACCATCTGCGGCCTCGCCCGCTGCCGACCGGAAGACATCGAACGCGCCTGGGGCGCTCTCGAAGACGCCGAGAATGTCCGCTTGCACGTCTTCCTCGCCACCAGCGCCATCCACCGCGAGTTCAAACTCAAGATGGCCAAGGAGGAAATCCTCCGCCGCGCCGTCGAGATGGTCAAACTCGCCTGCGATAAGATGGCGGCCCGGCCCGACATCACCACCCCCGACGTCGAATTCTCGCCCGAAGACGCAGCCCGCACAGAACTCGACTTCCTCGCCGAAGTCGTCGAACGCACCATCGAAGCCGGAGCCACCACCGTCAACATCCCCGACACCGTCGGCTACGCCACGCCGAACCATTTCTATGACGTGATCAAGTACCTGAAAGACAACGTCCCCAACATCGAGCGCGCCGTCATCAGCACGCACTGCCACAACGACCTCGGCCTCGCCGTCGCCAACAGCCTCGCCGCAGTCGACGCCGGAGCGCGCCAGGTCGAGTGCACCATCAACGGCCTCGGCGAACGCGCCGGCAACGCCGCCCTCGAAGAAATCATCATGGCGCTCCGCACCCGCCAGGACGTCTACGGCGTCACAACAAACATCAACACCACGAAACTCTTTCCCACCAGCCGCCTCGTCTCCAACATCACCGGCATGAAGGTCCAGCGCAACAAGGCCATCGTCGGTCAGAACGCCTTCGCCCACGAAGCCGGCATCCATCAGCACGGCATGCTTCAGGAACGCACCACCTACGAAATCATGCGGCCCGACGACGTCGGCTTCGTCGGCACGAACCTCGTCCTCGGCAAACACAGCGGACGACACGCCTTCCGCGACCGCGTCACGTCACTCGGCTACCAACTCGAAGAGCAGACATTGCAGGCCGTCTTCGAAGACTTCATCGCGCTCGCCGACAAAAAGAAGGACGTCTACGACGCAGACATCGTCGCCCTCGTCGAAAACCGCAGCCACCACATCCCCGAAGACTGGAAGCTGACCGCCTTCCACGTCTTCGGCGGCACCGGAACCATCCCCACCGCAACCCTCGAACTCACCCACGAAGACGGCCGCCGAATCCAGGACGCCTCCACCGGCGACGGACCGGTCGACGCCGTCTTTCGCTGCCTCGAACGCATCACCGAACTCACCGCCCGCCTGCAGGAGTACAACGTCCACAGCGTCTCCGGAGGAAAGGACGCCCTCGGCGAAGTCTCCGTCGAAATCGAACACGGCGGCCGCACCTACCACGGCAAAGGCGTCAGCACCGACGTCATCGAAGCCAGCGCCCGCGCCTACCTCCAGGCCTTAAACAAAGCCACCGCCGCCAACGGCGCCGGCCGAGAACCGCACACTCAACATGGAGTGTGAGGCGCGTTGTCAGTTGTAGGTTCTCAGTTTTCAGTTGGTGGTCATTGCCCGTCCATTTACCACTCCATCGTTGGTTTGAACAATCGGTAACATGACGCGTAAGTTGGAACACGTTGTGCGAACATGTCGACATTGATTCTGACATCGAGAGCATGCGCCGACACGCAGAGACTTTGGCGCGCTGCCATTGCACGTGACTGGGAAATCGATCGACATCGCGGCCCGACTCTACCGGAAACAATTGGACCGCCGCCGTATGTGCTCTATACGGAAGAAGTCTATGCAGCGGCTGTTGCGAGCCTGCTCGGTGTTCAACTTGTCGAACCGTCACTCGACTGGTTGGCCAACTTACCCGGGGAGTATGCTCAGCGTTGGATTCGTTTCACAACGATGGGCAAAGCAAGGGATGCCAGACATCCACAATTCGTAAAGCCTCCGAACGACAAGTCATTCGAAGCCCGAGTCTACGATTCAGGCCTTGCCTTGCCCTCGCACATCCCGGAACAGGCGCAAGTGCTCGTTGCGGATCCGGTTGAGTGGGTGATCGAATTTCGCTGCTTTGTATTGGACCGGCGCGTCATTACCCTCTCACCCTATCTGCGCGAGGGCATCCTGCTCGAATCGGTTGGTTTCGTCGCGGACGAGGCGGAGATTTGTGCAGCACGAAAATTTGCCGAACAACTGCTGAATGACGCGGCCGTTGACGTCCCGTCTGCTGTCGTATTGGATGTCGGCTATATCAAGAATCGAGGCTGGGGAGCGATCGAACTGAACTCGGCGACAAGCTCCGGCATCTACGGATGCGACGCGGATAGCATCCTCGATGTTCTCGCACATGCTACGCGGCCAATCCAGCAGAAACCGACAACTGAAAACTGACAACTTCCCGTCCTGTATGTTCAACCACTGCCTCGAAGCCCTCAGCGGCAATCCGCCCAACCCGCGTAAATCCGCGTCCTATTCGATCCACCACCGACCCACGTCGTCATTCGTCACTCCTTCGTCACAACGCGTTGACTATCTCTCCACTGAATACTGATAACTGACGACTGAAAACTACCCCCTCCATGTTCATCGACCGCGTCGAAATCTACTGCCGGGCCGGAGACGGAGGTGACGGCTGCGTCAGCTTCCGCCGCGAGAAGTACATCCCTCGCGGCGGGCCCGACGGCGGCGACGGCGGCAACGGCGGCAACATCGTCGTCCGCGCCGACAGAAACCTCGGCAGCCTCGCCAACATCGTCGGCCACCGCCACTGGAAAGCCGAACACGGAGCCGCCGGCCAAGGTTCCCTCAAGACCGGCAAGAGCGGCGAAGACGCCGTCATCCTCGTCCCGCCCGGAACCCTCGTCAAAGACACCGACCGCGACTTCATCCTCAAAGACCTCGCCGAGGACGGAGACCAGATCATCGTCGCCCACGGCGGCAAAGGGGGCCGCGGCAACAAACGCTTCGCCACCGCCACCCACCAGGCCCCCCGCGAGTTCGACCACGGCGAGCAGGGCGAAGAACGAAACCTCCTCCTCGAACTCAAGCTGATCGCCGACGTCGGCGTCATCGGCAAACCGAACGCCGGCAAGAGCACGCTCCTCAGCCGCCTCTCTGCCGCCCGCCCCGAGATCGCCAACTACCCCTTCACCACCAAGTACCCCAACCTCGGCATGGTCCGCGTCGGCTACGATTTCGAATTCGTCATGGCCGACATCCCCGGCCTCATCGAAGGCGCCCACGACGGCGTCGGCCTCGGACACGAGTTCCTCAAGCACATCCAGCGCACCAGAATTCTCGTCCACCTCGTCGAACCCGCCCCCATGGACCAGACCGATCCCATCGAAAACTACCACCAGATCAAGGGCGAACTCCGCCTCTACGACGAGTCCCTCGCCGCCCGGCCCGAAATCGTCGCCGTCTCCAAATCCGAACTCCCCGACGCCCCCGCCTGCGCTCAACTCCTCTCCGAAGAACTCAACAAACCCATCCACCAGATCTCCGCCGCCACCGGCCAAGGCCTGACCGAACTGCTACGCGAGATCGCCACGCTGCTGAATGCAACCGATGCAGATTGAACTGATCGGGAGACCGGGCTGGATCTGGCCAGGTCGTGCACGGGCATATTGCCCCGCGAGAAGCGGTCAACCGGTTAAATCAATCGTCTGAATGCGGTTGAATTCACGAAATGAAGAACCGGAAACTGATAATCTGTCTGATCTCCATCCCTGTGCTCGCTGTGGGCATCCCACTCCTGATTGTGGCGGCGTGGTTCCTCATCTACTTCGGGTTCTACATCGGCCTCGGCAACCTCTCCGTCCTCGGCCACCAGGAATTCGCAGCCAATGGAGTCGCACAGATCGAGCCCGCGCGGCAAATGGAAGAACTGTTCGACGACTGCCGCCATTCCATCAAGTACACCGGTCGCAACTCTGTCAGCACTTGGCACGCAGAAGCATACTTCGGCGGCAGATATCAATTGACGATGCAGGTTCCCGTGAGAATTGAATCGAGCACGAGGGGAGAAGTGACGGGAGAACCGAAGTTCTATCTGATCGAAGTGCGGTCAATTCATCACTACGGCAGCGATGGCCGCCCGGGCGCCACAATCGAGCAGGGAAACGATTGGCCGTACCCATTCTCAGCAGAAGATTGGGCAAAAGTCTACGAAGCTGGGGGTGACTTCTCAGTCATCGGAATCAATCTCAAGACCGATGAACCGGTCAAGGGATTTGACGACTGGGCGAACGCACATCCGCATTAGGGCGTCGAATGGATTGCCGCCAAACGGACGGCACGCCCCGGAACGGCCGTGGCCCGACCTCGCCAGTTCCCCGCCCCGTCCACTCTCCGCGGCTCCGCGCCCCCGCGAGAAACCCCTCACCGCCAATCCTCTTCGTTTCCTTTGTTCCCTTCTGTGAACTTGAGCCGACTGCCAATGCCGTGCAGCAGACGACGGACGCGTGGGAGATCGGGTCTCACGATTCTTGTAATCCGGCGCTCGCACCTGTGAAATGGAGTTTGCTCAGACAACGACCAATAAACGAGGAATGCGGTCATGGTCCGAACCATCGCGACAGCCATCGGCATATTTGCTTCGACCGCTTCGGCTCAAGAAGTGGGGGACTTCATCACAGTCACCGCTGCGCCGGAAGCGAAGCTGACATCAGACGGCCAACGCGTCGCCGCAGTCGTCCGCGGAACTCAGTTCAGAATCCTACGCGTCGAACGTGGTTCGTTTCTCGTCGAGTGGAAACACCAGAGAGCGTGGATCAGCGCGGACGACGTGATCGCGATCGAGGGTTCCATCGAGTATTTCACGAAGGCCATCGAAGCCGATCCCACCGCAGTTGATTTCAACGCGCGGGGGTTGGCATGGTCGCACGAAGGCAAACTCGAGCGTTCGATCGAGGATTTCAACGAAGCGATCCGACTCGACCCGCAACAGGCGCGTTTCTGGAGTGATCGCGGCGTCTCTCGTCACAGGCTTGGCGATCTGGACGGAGCGATCGCCGATTACACCGAAGCAATTCGGCTTGATCCCGGCGAGTCACATTTCTGGTTCAGTCGCGGACTCGCGCGGGCCTATCAGCGCGACTATGACCGTGCCGTCGAAGACTACGACGAAGCGATCCAGAGAGATCCCAGGAATTTCATCTACTTCCACAGCCGTGGAGCTTCATTGTCGAGCCGCGGCGACTACGACAAGGCGATTGCCGATTACGACAAGGCGCTGGAACTCAATCCGGACTACGCGCCGACCTATTACAACCGAGCCTCTGCGAGCGAAAAGAAGGGCAACTTCAAGCAGGCGACCGATGATTACCTGGAAGCGCTCCGCCTCGCTCCCCTCTACACGGATGCACTCAACAACTTCGCGTGGCTACTCGCGACGTGTCCCGACGAAGAATTCCGCGATGGTGAGCGCGCTGTGGAATTCGCCCAAGCTGCTGGAAAATTGTCGGCCTGGAAGAAACCATACAGCTACGGAACGCTCGCCGCGGCGTATGCGGAGAATGGTGAATTCGACAGGGCCGTTGAGTCGCAGCGCAAGGCCATCGAACTTGCGGACGACTCGGACAAGGACGACTTCCGCTCGCGTCTCGAACTGTACGAAGCCGGCAAGCCCTATCATCGCGAACAGGTTGAGTAAAGCTGGAGGCTGGCCCACAAACCGCTGCAACGGGCCAGGCGGCACGCCCCGCAACGGCATCAAATGAAGGCCGGCCGTGGCCCGACCTCGCCAGCCCCGCCCCGTCCACTCTCCGCGGCTCCGCGCCTCCGCGAGAAACCCTCTCACCGCCAATCCTCTTCGTTTCCTTTGTTCCCTTCTGTGTGATTAACCCGGCAGAACGCCTCACTCTCCGCGCCACACCCGCACCTTGTGATTTGAACTGTCCCCGATATACACCCGCCCCGCCTCATCCACGAACACCCCGTGCGGCCGAGCCAGCCGGCACTTGAGCGCGTTCCCATCGGGGCCGTCCCCCAGCATCCCGTCACCCACCAGCGTCTCAATCGTCCCCGTCGCTTTGTGAATAACCCGAATCGTGTGGCTTTCCGTATCGGCCAGGTAGACGTCCCCCTCCGGACCGAGCGCGATCCCCTTCGGGCCCGAGAGTTCCGCCTCCTTCGCATCCCCCCCGTCGCCCGTGTAGCCGGACTTCCCCGTCCCCGCCAGGTGGTGCAGCGTGCGCGACTCCAGATCGATCCGGTACACCGCGTTCCCTTCCCGCAGCGCCAGATAGAGCGAACTCTCCCCGTCGAAATCGAGCGCCCGCGGCCCGTTCAGCGGCGTCCCATCAATCGCCGCGCCGTCCGGCGTCGGCTTCTTCTCTCCCGTCCCGGCGAACGTGTCGATCGTCCCCGCTTCCAGGTCCACCACCCGCACCCGGTGGTTGCCGATGTCGCAGATATAGAGGTGTCCCTCGTCATCGAGGCAGATCGAATGCGGCCGGTTCAGTTGCGCCTGCACGGCCGGCCCCCCGTCGCCGGAGAACCCCAACTCCCCGCTGCCCGCCACCGTCGTGATGATCCCGGTCTCCGCATCGACCCGTCGCACCACGTTCTGCGTCATGTCGACAAAGAACATGTGTCCGTCCGCGTCGAACCGCACTTCGTAAGGCTCTTCAACCTCCGCCTCGGTCGCCGGCCCACCGTCCCCCGAGTACCCCGGCTCACCCGTCCCGACGACGGTGTCGATCGTGCCCGATTCCAGATCGATCCGGCGGACCACGTGCCCGGTGATTTCGCAGACGTACACCCCTCCGTCGGGACCAACGACCACCCCGAACGGCCCCCCGACACCCGCTTCGACCGCCGGCCCCCCATCCCCGCTCCGCTCCTCCACCCCCGTCCCGGCAATGGTACGAACTTCACCTGCGCTGGCGGTGCGACAAGTCAGGCAGACCAGACCGCAGAGCACAGCGGCCTGCAAACGGAATCGCAGGATGTTGTTCCAGTACATTCGGTGTAACGCTTTCTATGTCGAGTCAAGCGATCTTGTGAACGGCGTTCAGTCCGTGTCTCGCTCTCGGTAATTGAACTCTCTTCCCTCGGATTCCATCTTCGCACGCACGTCCTCGATTGTCTTGTTCAGGACCTGTGACGACTTTCCCGAGAACCGCATGTAGACGGCCGCGTCGAAGAATCTCAGGACGTCTAGGTACGCCAGACCGGCTCCGCCGATGAGCGTGAACACCGCCGTGACGCATAGCACATGCAGAAAAAGCTGCACGGGAACTCCAATCCACAACCAAATCAGACAGACCAAGAGTGGCGGGGCAACGAGCCGTAACGGCTTTCGCACGCTCGACACAACGGGCGGTATTCTCGGTGGAGACAACCACCGAAAGACCACGAGCACAAGACCGAGCATGTTTGCGGCTGCAAACTCCCCCATCATCAGGAGGACAACGAACGCTCCGTATCCCAGCCAGTAGAACAGCAACTTTGCCTGCAGTAAGCGTTTTGATCGACGCAAGAAGGGCGTATGTTCACCAATGAATCCGACCCACGTAACTCCGGGCGAGCGAACAATACGCAATCTCATAATGCGGACTTCACGGGAAACGCAACCATCGAACCGTCAAACGCCCTGGCTGAAACGCGTAGTCGACCCGAATCGCTGGACAAGCCAACAGCGGCACCCGGCTCAACCAAAAACCGACAACCGATGACCGACAACTGCCATCAGCCACCAGCCAACAGCCAACCCGCGCACCCCCCCACGATACTTACAGAATCCCCCACCTCAAACCCGCTCCCCCACACCGACGCCACACAATGTCCCAACCGATTCAACCCACCCGCCCGCGCAACCACAATCCGCGTTCCTCATTCCGAATTCCGACAACCCATACCGGCACACGAAAAACCCTGAAGAGTTGCACGGTTGCCATATCTCCCGCAAAAACCCCCCATCCAACTCTGCAACCCTTCAGCCAGTTCCGAAGCCCACCCCCAAAACCACAACCCTCCCGCGCAACCGACCGCCACCAGCCACCAGCCATCCGCCGCGCTGCTGTTTTGCAGCAGCGCACCGTCCGATATCATCGCACTGCCCCCTGAACATGCAACTGGAGTCGATTCGGAATGTTGACTGAAGAAGGCTGCCTGGCGCGACGCCAACGTCTCTGGAACTCGATCCCCGAAATCGCCGACTGGGTCCTCGTCGCCGATCCCCGGCACGTCCAGTACCTGGCGAACTTCTGGGTCGAGCCGCTCAGCTTCTCCGGCTTCGAGCGGGGACTGCTGCTCCTCGAACGGTCGGGCCGCGCGACGCTGCTGGCCGACAACTTCGCCCTCCGCTCGGCCGCGCACGAGCCGTACATCGACCGCGAAATCGTCGAGGAGTGGTACGACCACAAGCATTCGGTCCGCAACCGCGACCACGCCCTCATCGCCGCCGTCCGCCGCATCGCCGACGAACTGCGCGAACGCCCCGGCCTCATCGAGGCCGAGTGGCTCCCCGTCTCCGCCTGGATGGCCCTCGACGTGCAACGCGAGTCGTACGCCGAGAGGGAGGCGGATCACTCACAAGACAACGGCAACGACGAACTCGATCTCGGCACGATCCTCCGCCGACTCCGCCGCCACAAGGAACCCGACGAGATTGAACTCCTCAAACAGTGCATGCGGGCCGGAGACGCCGGCCAGGCCCGGCTGCGGGAGGTCGTTCGTCCCGGCGTCAGCGAACACGAAGTCTATTGCGAAGTGCAGAAAGCCGCCCTGCTGGAGGCCGGCCGGCCCGCGCTCGTCTACGGCGACTTCCGCGGCACGAGCCCCGAAGTTCCCAAAGCAGGCGGCCTGCCGACCGACCACGTCCTCGCCGCAGGGGAACTCTTCATCCTCGACTACTCGATCGTCCTGGACGGCTATCGCAGCGACTTCACCAACACGCTGGCGGTCGGCAAGCCCACCGATCCGCAGGTGATGCTGTTCGAACTCTGCGAGGCCGCCATGCGGGCCGGAGAAGAAGTTCTCACCGCCGGCGCGGCCGCACGCGACGTCTACGCCTCCGTCTCCCGCCCGTTTGAAGACGCCGGCTATCCCCCCCTCCCGCACCACGCCGGGCACGGAATCGGTCTCGCTCACCCCGAACCGCCAATCCTCGTCCCCGAAAGCGACGACGAACTCGTCGCCGGCGACGTCGTCACACTCGAACCGGGCATCTATCAGGCAGGCATCGGCGGGATGCGGATCGAACACAACTACCTCATCACCAACGACGGCTACGAACGCCTCAGCAACCACGACATCTCCCTGACATGAGCGACCACTCCTGGCTTCGTACACCCCCGACCCAACCTAACCTTGTGCCCAAACAGAAGTTTGGGAACGAGGAATATCGCGTTGACATAGGAGTCCACCGCTGATGACGTCACCCCGCAACTCAACCACGTAGCGCACGCAGCCTTGCGTGCGTACCGCTGATCGCAGAGGCGGTTGACGCACGCTCGCAGCGTGCGCTACGGACCAGCGCATGAATTTGCGCAGGACAACAAAGTCCTGCACGTTAGTCGCACAAGGACCGAACAGATTCGCGACCCGGTTTTCCGTTCCACGACCCTGCGGAACTCACTCTTCCTTCCCTTCGTTTCCTTCTGTGCCCCTTTCCCCTCCTGTGTCCGCTCATGTCCCACTCCCCGCTCGACTGGCTGGCTGATGAACTGTCGTCACTCGACGCAGCCGGACTGCGCCGCCGGCAACGGGTGGTCCGGTCGCTGGGCGGCGGACGCTGTGAAGTCGACGGCCGTACGCTCTGGGATTTCTCGAGTAATGACTACCTCAATCTGGCCAACGACCCCCGCGTGATTGAAGCGGCCCGGTCGGGCAGCAGTTCACACGGAACAGGTGCCCGAGCCAGTGCCCTGGTGTGCGGTCGCACAGAGTGGCACGAACGACTCGAATCGCGACTGGCCGCGTTCGAGGGAGCGGAGGCGGCAATTCTGTTCCCGTCCGGCTACGCCGCCAACGTCGGAACGATCGGCGCACTGGTCGGCGAGGGCGACGTCGTCCTCTGCGACCGCCTCAGCCACGCCTGTCTCGTCGACGGCTGCCGCCTCTCGGGCGCGCGGTTCCGCGTCTATCCGCATGCCGACGTCGATCGGCTCGATCGCGAACTGGCCAAACATGCGACAGCCCGGCGTTGTCTGATCGTGACCGACGGTGTGTTCAGCATGGATGGCGACCTCGCCCCGCTGCCCGAACTGTGCGACGCAGCGGAGCGGCACGCCGCCATGCTGCTCGTCGACGAAGCGCACGGCACAGGCGTCTTCGGACATTCAGGCCGCGGCGCGGCCGAAGAGCTTGGCGTGGAGAACCGGAACCTGATCCGCACCGGGACGCTCAGCAAGGCGATCGGAGCGCAGGGCGGATTCGTCACCGGCAGCCGTGACTTGATCGATTGGCTTTGGAACGGCGCCCGCACGCAGATGTTCTCCACGGCCCTCACCCCCGCAATGTGCGCGGCCGCTTGCGCCGCTTTGGACATCATCGAGAATGAGCCACAGCGGCGCGAAGGCCTGGCAGAGAAATCCGGTCAACTGCGATCGCAGTTGGCGGCCAATGGAATCGAAGTGCCTCCGAAATCGCGCGGGCCGATTGTTCCGGTGATTCTCGGGGATTCCAGGCGCTGCACCGAGGTCGCGGCGCGGCTGGAGGAACAGGGGTTCCTGACAGGCTGCATCCGTCCGCCGACCGTTCCCCGCGAAACGGCGCGATTGCGGGTCTCCGTCACGGCCCAGCATCCGGACGAAGTGGTCTCCGCACTGGCGGCCGCGATCGCAGAGGCCGCCCTGAAGCGCACGGCGATCGGTGATTGAAAATAAAACGGCAGGCAACGTACCTGTCGTTCCCGATTTCTGCCTGACTATACTGGCGGAAGTGATCCCCTGCATTCATCCACAAACTTCGCTGAGAAGAGACATGCAATCGATTCTGAAACTCTCCACGCCGGTGCTCGTGCTGGCCGTCGCCGTCTTGAGTCGACCGTCCGGCGCGTTCTCTGATTGGAACCAGTGGCGGGGGTCGCAGCGGGACGGCGTGGCGCGGCAATCGCCTGACCTGATCACTTCGTTGCCGGACGATGGACTCGAACCGTTGTGGGTCAGCGGGCCTGTTCCGTCCGGAGGAGACGGCGGCTGGGGCTCGCCGGTCGTGGCGGACGGGAAGGTGTATCTGTTCGCCCACAGCAAAGAGAAGGTTCGGGAACTGGGGGAACGGGAATTCCCGTGGCTTCCGCCCGACAAGCGGGTCGGAATGAGCGATGAAGAATACGAGGAGTACGAGAAGAAGCGGAGAGACGAAGACGAAGAGCGGGCGAAGGCGTTTGCTTACCGTGAGTTTGTGTATTGTCTCGACGCCGAGACGGGGGAAGAAGTCTGGACCAACCGGTCCGAGTCGGTCTACACCCGGTTTCCCCAGTCGGGCTCCCCGACCGTTTTGGGCGGAAAGGTTTACATTCTGGGCGCCGGCCGTCTCGTGCGATGCTTCGATGCGGAGACGGGCGACGAGACCTGGTCGTCACGCCTGCCGGGCGAATTTCGTGACGAATACATGCAGTCTTCGATCGTCGTCGACGGAAAGCACGTGATCGTCATGGCGGACCATCTGTTCGGTCTCGAAGCGGAGAGCGGCGACATCTTGTGGGAAGGCGACGCCGAGGCCACGCATGGGACGCATTCGAGTCCGGTGCTCTGGACCGGTGAGACGAAGAACTACGTCATCGTGAACGTGCGCGGCGGACGCACGGCCTGTTTCGACCCGGTCGACGGCAGTGAGAAATGGAGCGTGAAATCGGGCGCGGGACACTCCACCCCGGTCGTGGTCGGCGACCGGCTGATTACCTATGGAAACAACCGGGCCGCCGGAGTCCGCTGCTACGCATTGAGTGACGACGGAGCGGAAGAACTCTGGAAGTATCGCGGCATCCAGGACAAAGGGAGCAGTCCCGTCGTCGTGGACGGGTACGTGTACGTTCAGGGCGAGACGCGAATTGCATGCGTTGATCTGGAAACCGGGGAGGCGGCCTGGTCGGACTATCTCGATCTCAGCCAGGCTCAGTATTCGTCCCCCATCGCGGCCGACGGGAAGGTCTATTACGCCTATGGTACGTTGACCTGCCTGCGGGCCTCGCCGGAAGAGTTCGATCCGCTCTACGTGGCGAGTTTCGATGAATCCCACCTGATGGCCGGGGAAGAGACATTCCGCCGCATCCTGAAAATTGACGCAGAAGCGGAAAACTCCGCGGAGGCAGAAGAGCTGATGCAGAAACACGTCGGCCGTCACGGGACGCTGCGGTGTACGTCGCCGGCGATCAGCGACGGCTTGCTGGTCGTGCGGATGAAAGACTCGATCGTCTGCTACGACCTCCGTGGTTGAGAACCCATCGAGCTATGCGAATTGCCGTTGTCAGCGACACTCACGGGCGCGTTGGAAACACCATGGCTGCGATCCGGCGATTGGTCGACGAGCAGCCGGAGGTGGTGCTGCATTGCGGGGACATCGGGTCGCCGGAGGTGATCCCGCTGTTCGCCGGCTGGCCGACGCATTTCGTGTTCGGGAATGTCGATCACGACCGGGCCGTCCTGCGAGCCGCGGCGGAGGAAGCGGGCCAGTTCTGCCATGGCCGCTTCGGCGAGATTGAACTGGGAGACCGACGGATCGCGCTCTTGCACAGCGACGATCACAGAGCGTTTCGGGAAGCCATCGACAGCCAGAATTATGATCTGGTCTGTTACGGTCATACTCACGAACACGAAACCCACACGGAGGGGCGAACGGTGGTGCTGAATCCGGGAGCGCTTTACCGGGCTGTCCCGCATACGCTCGCGATGGTCGACCTCGGGTCGCTGGACGTTCGGTTCGTGATTGTCGAAGGGTGACTCTCCGTTAGCGCGATCGGAGCCGGCCGGCGGACGACTCAAAGAACCGGCGGCGTCGCTGCCGAGTTGCGCCGTCGACCTGTTGCGAAGCCTGCAGATCCTGCAGGTTGGCGGCGCAGATGCGGCAGCCGATCGTGCGAATGTGGAAATCGACGTAGTCGGCCTGTGCGTTGTCGAGAGCTCCGAGCAGGTAGCTGCCTAACTGGCTTCGCGAGAGGCAACTGAGCCGCTCCCGCCGCCAGATTTCCCCGATGGTGTGCCCGCCCTGATCCCGCCGGCGGGCGAGGAGCGACGCCCGCTGACGAAGAGAAGGGGAGTCTCTCAGTTCTCGCTCGACCTCAGCGGAGCGTTCGGCCGGGAGCATCTCGTCGAGGTAGGCGAGCAATTCGGCGTCTGTCCGAGACTCGTCAGGCATGCGTCTTTCTCCAAGGCCCGTCACGTTGCGGCCGTCTCAAGGGACCGCCGTGAGGCCGGCGGTCTTCGGATGAATCGGGTTTGTTCACGCAACGGCGATTTCTCCGTGCAGGATCACGAAAATCGCCTTGGTTGCGACTGTTTTTCGCCGCCGTTAGCATACCAGCGCCCTCTCGTCCGCAGCGACCGTTCATCTCAAAGGACCGAACGTGCCAAAAGCATTGAACCTGGCGGAACTTAAGGCGAAGGCCAACGAGATCCGCAAGCTGATCATCCGGATCACGACGGAGGCCGGCAGCGGCCATCCGACAAGCAGTCTCTCCGCGACAGACGTTGTCACGGCTCTCTACTTCGGCGGATTCATGAAATACGATCCGGCCAATCCGAAGGATCCGGGCCGGGACCGGTTCATCCTGAGCAAAGGGCACGCCTGCCCGGTGCTCTATTCCGCGATGGCGGAAGCGGGGTACTTTTCGGTCGACGACATTATGACGCTGCGGAAGCTGGGCAGTCCGTGGGAAGGGCATCCCAACATGAAGCGGCTGCCGGGGATTGAAGCTTCCACCGGGTCGCTGGGGCAAGGGCTGTCGATCGGCATCGGGCATGCGCTGGCAGGCCGGATGGACAACGCCGGGTATCACGTTTACGTCATGCTGGGCGACGGCGAGTCGGGCGAGGGGCAGGTCTGGGAGGCGTTCGCAGCGGCCGACAAATACAAACTGGGCAACCTCACGGCGATCATTGATCGCAACGGATACCAGCAGACGGGAGCAACGGAGGACGTGCTGGACTTGGGTGATCTGGCCGGCAAGATCAATTCGTTCGGCTGGCATGTGCAGACGATTGACGGCAACCAGATGGAGGAAGTCGTTGACGCGTTGGGGGCCGCCCGGGACGTCAAGGATCAGCCGACGGCGATTGTCGCAAACACCAGGAAAGGTTACGGCATTCTGCCGGTGCTGGAGACGACCGGCGACCTCAATTTTCACGGCAAGCCGTTGCCGGAAGATCTCGCCGAGAAAGCGTTGGCTCATCTGTCCGGCTAGAGCAAATTGCTCTACCATGTGTCCGCGTCGAACGGTGTTTGGACTGTCGAGGACGAGAATCCGCGAGACAGATCACCAACACTGATTTGCAAAGCGCTATGACCGCGACGACGGCGCAGCTCATAGGTCAGGATGCCGGCCTGTTCGATCGAAACGCCGGCGGGTTTTGGCGGATTGTTTCGCAGAAAGACGACTATGTACCTCGGAGAAACTGCAGGTCTGACGCTGGGAAAAGCGACTCGGGACGCATTCGGTGAGACGTTGTGTGAACTGGGCGGGAAGCGTCCGGAGATTGTGACGGTTGATGCGGATGTTGGAAACTCGACGCGCACGGAGCCGTTTGCGCTGGAACACCCAGGCCGCGCATTCAACGTAGGGATTGCCGAGAGCAACATGGTGAGCATTGCCGGAGGGTTGGCCGCGTGCGGCAAGATTCCGGTGGTTGCCAGTTTCGCCTGCTTTCTGCTGGACAACGCATTCGATCAGATCCGAATGTCGGTGGCGTTTCCGGAGATGAACGTGAAACTCGTCGGATCCCATGCGGGGATTTCGATTGGGGAAGACGGACCCTCGCAGATGGGGATTGAGGACGTGGCATTGGCGTGCTCCCTGCCGGGCGTGACTGTCGTTGTGCCGTCCGACGCGGCCTGCACGGCGGCTGCCACGCGAGCGGTGATCGAGCATCAGGGGCCCACCTACCTGCGAGTCGGACGGGGCAAGGTGGCTGACATCTATACAGACGGGATCGAGTTCGAACTGGGCAAGGCGATCACTCTACGCGATGGCGGACACGCGACGATCATCGCGAACGGATTGATGGTGGCGGGCGCCCTGGATGCGGCCGCGACATTGGCCGAAGAGGGACACGACGTGCGCGTGCTCGACATGCACACCGTCAAACCAGTCGACGAGGCGGCGGTGGCCGCGGCCGCCCGGGAGACGGGGGCGATCGTTGTCGCCGAGGAACACCTGCATCACGGGGGGCTGGGATCGGTGGTGGCCCAGACGGCGGCGGCATTGGCGCCCGTCCCGATGGAATTTGTGGATGTCGGCGACGTCTATGCCGAAAGCGGCGATCCGGCCGGATTGCTGGAGAAGTACGGACTGACTTCGGAGAGAATCGTCGAGGCCGTCAGGCGAGTCGTCGGCAGAAAATAGGCATCCGACGGTCGATCGCGCTCGTGGAGACGTCGGGGGCGCTTGGAAAAAAGCAGTCTCAGTGATCGAGTACCGGACCTTCCGCAACACCGATCCGCCTCAGATCCTGAGGCTGTGGCAGGAGTGCGGGCTGGGGCGCGGCGCGGCCCAACCGGGCGGTACAGAGGCTCTCGAACTCTTCATATTCTCCCAGCAGTTCTTCGATCCCGAAGGACTGACGCTGGCCTGCGAAGGAGGCCGGGTGATCGGTTTCGCTCACGCCGGCTTCGGCTGCAGCGACGATCAATCCCGGCTCGACAGATCGCGAGGCGTTATCTGCGCGGTGATGGTGCACCCCGATTTTCGTCGACTGGGGGTCGGCGCCGCGCTGGTGCGGAAGTCTGAAGAGTACCTGCTCAGCCGCGGCGCGACGGAGATGAGGGCGGGGCCGGCGCCGGGATGGGATCCCTTTTTCTTCGGGCTGTACGGCGGGACGCGGCCCTCCGGGTTTCTGGAATCGGACCCGAACGCACGACCCTTCTTCGAGAGTTTGAACTACTCGGCCGGTCCGCAGCACGGAGTTTTTCAGAGGCGACTGGGCGCGAAGCCCGATCCGATGAACCTGCGACTGGCGACGATTCGTCGTGAGACGGAATTGATCGTGGTGCCCCGCCCGTTGGATCCGACCTGGTGGTGGTACACTCACTTCGGTCGCTGGGAATCGGCGGGAATCGACCTGTTGCGATTCCGCCTGGTCCGGAAGAACGCAGGGGAGCCGATTGCCGCAGTCACGGTGATCGGCCTCGAACAATACGAACCGGTCTGGAAGCAACGAGCGATCGGCCTGGTGGATGTGTCTGTGGAGACCTCGCTCCGCGGCCAGGGATACGGGCAGGCGCTCCTACTCGGCGTGATGCGGCGGCTGAAGCAGGAACTGGTCGACGTCGCCGAAATCCACTCCCCCCAGGAGAACGAGACGGCCTGGAAGGTGATTCAGTCGGCGGGATTCGAACAGGTCGACACTGGCATCGTTTACGTTCGAAACGAATAGAAGCGCCTCATTGCGAATCCGGATGTCGACTGCTGAAGCCGGTTTTTCCTGAGCAGCAGGCGAGAGCGAACTGTGCCAGTCCGGATTATTCACCACGGAGGCGCGGAGACACGGAGGAATTTCATCGGGTTGTGTGATGAACGCCTGCTTGCCGCCGGACTGGTCGATTGAGAGGAATTCAGGGAGTCGTCGTGAACACAGGAGCGAAACCGTTGTAACTCCTGCCCTCCGTGCACTCTGTAATACTAACGGTGGAAATCTTCGCGCCGTGAGCAGATTGCGCGTGCAACAGACCCCACGCCGTGGGCATCCGACTCGACGGAGCGAGTCGGCTACGTTGTTGCGGCGGAGGCCGCGCTGGGCGTCATTGGTGCGAGACTCGAAGAACAACCAGAACTTGTGCCAAAGGCACTCGGTCATTGCGGCATTCAGGCGCGTTTGCGTTGTTCGTTGCGGCCACTCAGTCTGCCTAGACCGTTGCCGTTGAGTGCAATGCGCTAGATGGAGCTGTTGGACTGCGGCTGGTCGGATGCGCCTTGCTCCGTTCGCTCGCGCTGAATCGCCTGATAGACTTCTTCGCGATGGATCGAGACATGCTTGGGGGCTTCGATGCCCAGTCGCACCTTGTCGCCCTGGATGGAGATCACCATCAGCTTGATGGAATCGCCGATAATAATCTTCTCGTCTTGCTTACGGCTGAGAACCAACATGTCCCATCCTCCCATGGACTCGCAGAATCGGCCTGTTCTTGCTCCTCCTATGGTCGGTTGAGGGGGTGAGATCTCGCCATGACGGATTCTCTCGCCGCGGCACAACTCTTCAGATTCGCGCGCAACTGCTTGATGAATCCGGTTGTGCAGGCTGTTCCGTGGAATCGAGGATCGAATTGCGGCCCGATGTCCCGCGGTCGACCGCCGCGCAACCGTTGTCATCGGAGTCTTTTGAGCGACCATGTTGACTGTTACAGTCCAGCTCAGCGGATTCTCGGCAACCTTGCGAACTGTCGACCGCGTGTGAGCGCCGCCAGCGGAACCCGGAACCGAGGGTCGAGGCCCTCCTTTTGTGTGAGCGATGCAGGTCAGTGACGAATGAGTGATAATCGACGCGGCGATCGATGGTATAAGAAGGGTCTGTGCTTTTCCTGCACGCAGTGTGGAAACTGCTGTACCGGCGCTCCCGGCTACGTCTGGGTGGACGCGGAAGCGATTTCCCAGATTGCGGAGTATCTGGGCGTTTCCACCGGGGAGGTTCGGCTGCTGCATACCCGGCCGGTGGGGAAGCGGGTCTCTCTGAATGAGTATGCCAACGGCGACTGCACGTTTTTCGACCCGCGAACTCGCAAGTGCCGGATTTACCCGGTTCGGCCGGTGCAGTGCCAAACCTGGCCGTTCTGGGGATCGAATCTGGAATCGCGGGAGTCGTGGGAGGAGACCGGGAAGACGTGCCCGGGGATCGGAACCGGGGAAGTGATCGGCGTGGAGGAAATCGAGTTGCTCAGTTCCCGGTTCTCCTGACCCGCATTATTCACCGCGGAGTCACGGAGTTTCATGGTGAGATCCGCGGCGGCAGGTCGGGAATCCTGACAAACGGTAGCGATTCTGCCGATTCTTCTGATGTTGCGGCAGGTAGCGGACCGATATCAGGAGAGGAGATTCGCAACCGGCTTGATTCTTGCGCCTGTTCGTATCGCAAATTGTTTGAAAATAGAAACTTACATCCCGACTCGGGAGGCACTGCTCCAGTGGAGATCCGCAGCGCACGGCCTGTGTGCGTAAGGTCAAATCTGGGAATGTGTTGCGCGAGTCGGGCAAAAGCCGCCCAGACACCGGAAGTCGTCGCCTGCGGACACACCTTGACAGTAAGTTGGTGTTGTCACTAAAGTTGAGGCGTTCGACCCCACATCGGAGGTGCTTTTTTGCAGCCCTCCGATGTAGACTTCGGTGGGAGGGTGAGCCGGTGACAAAGAAGGAAATCGTCAAGACCATCTCCGAAGAGTGCGGGCTGACACAGCTCAAGACGAAGGAGATTGTCCAGAAGACGTTTGAGGCCATTATCGAGACACTGGTGAACGATCCCGACCATCGGATCGAACTCCGGAACTTTGGAGTCTTCGAAGTCAAGAAACGGGCCGCCCGAAAGGCCCGCAATCCGCGGACGGGCGAAAAGGTGAATGTCGCCGAGAAGTATGTCGTGACGTTCAAGCCCGGTAAGGAAATGGAAGAGCGGGTGTTGGCCCTGGAGAGTGCGGAGCAGTCTGCTTCGTCCGAGGCTCAGCCGCAGCAACCCACGGAAACCCATACGCCGACAACACCTCCGGCGAACATCCCATCGCCGGGCAGCGTTGCCCCGCAGGGAGTCCAGCAGCCCTCATCGACCGGATTCACACACTGACTGCCATCCTCAGACGTTCCTCAGACGTCGAACGGATTGTGCAAGAGCGTACGTCCCCTCCCTCAGTCGCTTCTCAGCGACAGTTTTGACCTCCATCCAACCCAGATTCGTTTGACCGCCCGGCGGACGGGTAAACCGTCGTGCTGCGCGGAATGAACGCGATTCGTCGTGGGCCGGCCGGCTCGCAGCGGATCGTCGGCCGGTCGCGTGCGCGATCGACCTCGAATTCCGTTTCCGGACCTGACGAGACCATTCATTCAAATTTCGACCGTCGGTCGGTTCGCAGTCTGCGTTCCCCCGCCGCCCGGTCACCGGAGTTGAAGCATGCGAAAGCTCATGATTCTCGGCATTCTGGCCGCGTCGATTTCGGTGCAGAGCGGCTGTATCGTTCCGATCTGGAACGCGAATCCCGACATTCGAACGCGGGAATTGATCTATACGTCGGAAAGCTACCGGCACGCGACGGAGATCTGGGAGCGAGTCTGGTTCCTGGAAGCGCCGGACTACGCCACTCCGTACCGAACGCACGGCGGCGTGATCTAGCGCTTGTTCAATCCTGAGTTGACGGGTTGGGTGCCACTGGCTTTGCCAGTGCATCGCGGAGTCGACGTCGTTTCTGGTTCGCACTGGCGGAGCCAGTGGCACCCGTCAATTCAGCCTGGAGGAGCCAAGAGTGCCTTCTCAGGGCTGTCGTCGCGGGCCCGACGATGCGGCCGGCTGATCGCGAACGGTCGGCGAGGCTCGCCTTCGCGCACGGCCGATTGCCCGGACCGTGGCCGACCGATAGGATGCCGGGAGTTTGAGCGAGCGGCGCAGCCTGCGCCGCGCTCGGGCTCCGGCGGGTGGACGCCTTCCGGAGTCGCATGCGCAGCGACCTGTCCGGTTTTTCTGAATGGCTGACCTGCGAGTCACTCTCAATCGGCTCTCGCTCCGGAATCCGATCCTCGTCGCTTCCGGGACGTTCGGATATGCCAGGGAGATGGCGGCGTACGTCGATTTCGGGCGCATCGGGGGTGTGATCCCCAAGACGATTACGCCGCTGCCGCGGATGGGAAATCGACCGCCGCGAACGGTCGAAACCGCCTCGGGAATGCTCAATTCGATCGGCCTCGACAACGACGGCCTCGAGGCGTTCATCGAGAAGCATCTGGGTTATCTGCTGACGCTGGAAACGGCGGTGATCGCCAACATCGCGGGGCGCAACACGGATGAGTTTGTCGAGATGGCGCGTCGCCTCGGCGAATTCCAGCGACTTGCGGGGCTGGAGTTGAACATCTCCTGCCCGAACGTCAGCGGCGGCGTGGACTACGGCACCGATCCGACGTTGACCTACGAGGTGGTGGCGGCCGTTCGCGGGGCGTGCGAATTACCCGTCATCGCGAAGCTGACGCCGAACGTGACGAACATCACGACCGTCGCGGCGGCGGCGGCGGAAGCGGGGGCGGACGCCGTTTCGCTGGTGAATACGTTTCAGGGAATGGCGATCGACTGGCGACGGCGAACGCCGGTGCTGGGGAATCGCATCGGCGGACTCAGCGGCCCGGCGATCAAGCCGCTGGCTTTGCGGTGCGTGTGGCAGGTGGCCCAGAGCGTGCCGGTTCCGGTGATCGGGATCGGGGGGATCCAATCGATCGACGATGTGATGGAGTTTCTCGTCGCCGGAGCGAGCGCCGTTCAAATTGGCACTGCGAATTTCTACAATCCCGGCCTCTCCAGCGCACTGGTGGAGGAATTGGAAAAGACCGTCGACGCGGAAGGATGCGAGCGCGTCGTCGATCTCGTCGGAACGTTGAAAGCTTCCTGACCTGGGGGATGACGACGGCGTCGGATGTTCCGCGCTCGGGTCGGTGAATCGTGTTGCGCCGCGCGATCGAGTGGAAGCGACGACGACGCCGGCGGCGTGTGCTGCGGATGAAACGTCCCGGCGACGTGCGAGTTCCGATCGACGGTCCCTGAAATTCAGTTTTCAACGTCTGCATCATGCGAGTCTTATCCGGCATTCAACCGACGGGCCGCTTTCACTGGGGCAATTACTTCGGCGCCATCCGGCAATACATTGACCTGCAGGACAACGATCAGGCGTTTTACTTCATCGCCGACCTGCACGCGCTGACGACGATTCGCGACCCTGAGCGGCTGCGCGAACTGAGCCGCGACGCGGCCGTTGACCTGTTGGCGCTCGGACTCGATCCGGAACGGGCGACGCTGTTCCGCCAGTCGGACGTGCCGGAGATTCCCGAACTGACGTGGCTGCTGATGACGGTGACGCAGATGCATCTGCTGGAAAAGTGTCACGCCTACAAGGACAAGAAAGCGAAGGGAATCGCGGCGGACGCCGGACTGTTCACCTACCCGGTGCTGATGGCGGCCGACATCCTGCTGTATGACAGCGACATCGTGCCGGTCGGCGCGGATCAGATTCAGCACATCGAGGTCACGCGGGACATCGCGCAGCGATTCAACAGCATCTATTCGGAGGACGTGTTCGTTCTGCCGCAGTCTCACGTGGTGGAAGCCACGGGAAAGATTCCGGGACTGGACGGGGAGAAGATGTCGTCGAGCTACGACAACACGATCGAAGTGTTTCTGCCGCCGAAGAAACTGCGAAAGAAGATCATGTCGATCAAGACCGATTCAACGCCGGTGGAGGAGCCGAAAGACCCCGACCGGTGCGCCGTGTTTGCGTTGTACCGGTTGTTTGCATCAGAGGCTGAGCAAGCGGCGCTGGCGGCGAGATACCGGGCGGGGGGCATGGGCTACGGGGAGGCGAAGCAGACCCTGTTTGAGGCGGCTGATGCGAACTTCTCGCCGGCCCGGGCGAAACGGGAAGAACTGGTTGCGAATCCCGCCGTTGTCGATGACGTGCTGCGGGACGGCGCGCGTCGCGCTCGGGAAAAGGGCCGCGAAGTTCTGGATCGGGCGCGGTCTGCGTGTGGTTTGACCCGAAGGGCGAACTGATGGAACAACGGTGATGCTTCGTCGCGCTGTCGGTTGGTTAACGATCTCTGCCGCAGGTGTTCTCCTGCTGTCCACAATGCTGGCGCATGCTCCCGAACGAACGCGGTTACTGTTCCTGTTCTCGGTTGTGTTCGGAGGGGGCGCGGGTTGGGCGATGGGCCGGCTGGCGGGGGAACTCGAAATCCGGCATCCGCGACTGGTTCTCCTCGGTGCGCCGCTGCTGGTGATTGCGGGGCCGGCGAACATCGCCCGATTGAACTTCGCGCAGCTTGAAGCCCGGGCCCGGCAAAGAGTACAAGAGAATCCGGAAGAGTTGGCGGGGATGCGATTGCTGGAAGGGATGCGCGACGGCCGCTCGCGTCCTCAGCAATTGCAGCAGCATCGACTCCGTCTGGAGCCCGGCTTCAGCGACTATCTGGCAGCGCGCATCTCGGCTCTGGGCTGGTACGGACCCCCCTGGCCGGAGATCGTCTGGGGGGTGGAACTGGCGCTGGCGGGCCTGGCCGGAGCGTGGGGGGCGCGGCGAGGGATGCGGTCTGCGATTGAGGTAGACGACAAAAGAGCCCCTCTGGGTGAAGACGAGAGAGTTGATCCGTGATTGTCGGACTCGGGACGGACATTATCGAGACGGTGCGGATCGGTCAGATGATCGAACGGCACGGAGAGCTGTTTCTGCAGCGGGTGTTCACCGAACAGGAAATTCGCTATTGCCAGCGTCGCCGCGAGGCGATTCAGCATTACGCCGGTCGCTGGGCCGCGAAAGAGTCTGTGATGAAGACGCTGGGTACGGGGATGACGCGGGGGGTGGGTTTTCAGGACATCGAAGTCGTGAACAAACGAAACGGGCAGCCGCAGATCAGCCTGAAGTCGGGCGCTGCGGACGCCGCGGAGCGGTTGGGGATCGACGAGGTCTTTATCACGATCTCCCATTGCAGAAGCTACGCCACGGCCACGGCCATCGCCGTTCAGCACACGGCGCGTACGGGCTGATTGGAGAGGCGGGGCGCGTTCCCGAACGGAAGTTTGGGAATGAGGAAGATCACGAGGAAGCCGACTCGCAGAGCGAGTCGGCCGCGATGTTTGCGGCGAACGGCCGCGCTGGGTATTTCCGGAATTGAATTCGAGCAGCAGGCTGACTCGCATGCCGTCACTCACGTACAAAGACGCCGGCGTCGATCTGGACGAATACCAACGGGCGATGCAGAAGCTGCCTGCGATGATGGCGGCGACGCACGGGCCGCGGGTGTTGCCTCTCGAAGGGGGCTTCGCCGGACTGTTTCGACTGCTGGGGGATGGGCGGAGTTACGCGGACCCGGTCCTGGTCTCCGGCACGGACGGCGTCGGTACGAAGATTCGCGTCGCGCAGCTCGCGCAGCGGTTTGACACGATCGGCATCGATCTGGTCGCGATGTGCGTCAACGATTGTTTGTGCGTCGGCGCGGAGCCGCTGTTCTTTCTCGATTACTTGGCCGTCGCCGAAGACAATCCGGCATTGATTTCGGCTCTGGTGCAGGGGGTCGCGACGGGCTGTCGGGAAGCCGGGACGGCACTGCTGGGAGGCGAGACGGCGGTCATGCCGGGGCTTTACCGTCCGGGTGATTTCGATCTGGCGGGATTCTGCGTCGGAGTGGTCGAACGTACGAAACTGGTTGACGGGGGGGCGATTCGGCCCGGCGACCGACTGATCGGGATTCCGTCGTCAGGTCTGCATTCAAACGGTTACTCGCTGGCGCGGAAGGCGGTGTTTGAGGCTGGCGGGCTGAGCGTTGACGATCAGGTTCCCGAGTTGGGGGCGTCCGTCGGCGAGGCGCTGCTGACGCCGACGAAGATTTACGCCGGGCTGATTTCGGAACTGCTGGGAAATGACGCGATCCGCCCGGCGGTCGCGGGCATCGCGCACATCACCGGCGGAGGCCTGGAAGAGAACGTCGGCCGGATTCTTCCCGAGGGATGCGGTCTGTCCATTGAGCGCGGTGCGTGGACGATTCCGCCGGTCTTCGATTGGATTCAGAAGCTGGGAAACATCGCCGACGATGAGATGTACCGCGTGTTCAACATGGGCGTCGGGCTGGTGCTGGTTGTTCGGGAGGAGTCTGTGGAGACAGTTTGTGATCTGATCGGCAAGACGGAATCGCCGGTGGTCATCGGGGAAGTCGTTGCGGTGCAGTGAAGAGTTGGACCTGAAGGGACGCAACCGCCGGCTGACGCCCGGCGGCTCGCCCCCTCGTTGGGACGACGGGGCGCTGCAATGCACCCGTTCTGGAAGGCCGGTGTTCGGTTCGGTGACCGCCATTTGCAACAGGCTGTCAGGCTTCCTTCTTCCGCTGCTGGGCGACGAGGGTCTGGAAGTCGGAATTCTGTGCCAGGATATCCTGAAGTTTCTGGAGGGAACGGGTGACCATGACGCGGACTGCGCCGTCGGTCTTTCCGAGCCGCTGTGCGATTTCCTTGCTCGGGAGATGCTCCATATAGCGCATGCGGAGCGCTTCGCGGCTCTCTTCCGGAAGTGCGGAGAGGGCTTCGAGCATGTGAAACTCTTTCTGCTGACGGGAGACCGCGGCGCTGGGGGTGGTCAGGCTGGCGGCCAGCAAGTCGGCGATGCCGCCCCCCGGATCGTCCGCGCCGGATCGCGCTTGCAGGGGAACTTCCCGTGAGGCAGATCTTTTCTGCGCTCCGAAGTGGTGCCGATGCGCATCGATGATCCGGCGTTCCGCCTGCTGGCAGAGCCAGCCGAAGGGGTTCTGACGGGTCAGATCGACCGAGTCGAGCGCACTGAGGGCGCTCACCGTGACCTCCTGCAGAATGTCGCCCGGTTCCACTTTGCGGCGGAGGGAGTCGCTCATCATGCGTTCGATGTAGGCCGTGAGTTGCCGCTCGCTCTGCGCAATGAACTCAGCGAGCGCGTCGCGACTTCCCGCTTTGACCTGTTCCACCAGGGCCGGGTCGGTTTCAGCCATCTGTTCCTCTGCGAATTGAGTCTGGACGTATCGCACCGGATGCGACTGCCGAAGCTAACCCCTCGGACGGTCCGCGAACTCGACAGCGCCCTGTTCGATCAATTCGGCGGCGCGGCGCAGAATTGCGGCCCGCCGGCTATGGAGTTCGGGGTGCAGTCCTGTGGAGTCGACGGGCTTCAGGATTCGAATGGCGGCATGGGGCCGGGATTGTTGATTCACCATCATTTCGGCCGCCTCGATCCGGATCGGGTCGGAGTCTTCGGGATGCTCTGCGACATATTCTTCCCAGAGCGCCACGGCTTCGTGGCAGTGGCCGGACTCTTGCAGCGACTGGGCCAGCCGCACGTGATCGGCGCGCGGGAGCGTCCAACGGTCGAGAACATGCTGAGTTTCCCGCAACGCGTTGCAGGCGTCGAGCGGACGGCCCTTGTCGAGCAGGGCGCGTACTCGACGAATGCACCTGGCTTTGTGCCGCGCGACGCCGGTCTCCGGATTCATCGCGCCATTCGATTCGGGACGATCCCGTTTCGGATGCGCGTCGGGTCGTTCGGCGACCGGGCGTTCGACGACCGGGATGTACGAATCGCTGGCAACGGGTTGAGGCTGCTTGCCCAGCAGCACCGAGAACAAATCCCAACCTTCGCAGTCGACCCAACCGCAGCGCCACATGACCGCGCCGACGATCAGGCCGAGCAGAGCGCCCAGCAAATGCAGGAGCGGACTGCTGAGGAACAATTCGGACGTGGAGGCAATCCACCACAACAGCAGTCCCTGCATCGTCACAACGATCAACGAGAACGTGAGGATCGACACATCGAACGTTCCCACCCCGATGCCGGGCAGCCAATAGCCGACGACAAGATCATTCTTCGGGGCCCACACCAGAGCGATGGCCATGAGTCCGAATATGACAGCCGACGCTCCGAATGAAGCGCCTGACACACCGGGGAAGGAGACCTGTTCGATCGCGCACTCGAGCGCTCCCATCAGGAGGTAGAGGCTCAAGAACGCCCGCCAGCCGATCTTGCCTTCCACGACGAGCCCGAAGCCCCACAGGAACAACATGTTGCCGGCCAGGTGGACCGCATTGGCGTGGAGAAAGTTGGAGGTGATCCATTGCAACGGCTGCGGGCCCTGGCCGTGGGTCAGGCCGTATCTGGCGACGATTTCCGGGAAGGGACCGCAGACGCCGCTCTCGACGAGCAGGAAGACAAAGACATTCGCGACAATGAGCCCGACGGTCGCGCGCGGCCAATGGTAGATCGGTGCGTCAGTGGTGATCGGCGTCAGGACCATCTCAAGAACGATGATACCGTGAGTGGCTGCGCGGAATCGAGTCGTTCGTGCCGATCGTGTACGACGGAGACGGGAGGGGAGTCGAGGTGGTCGCCGTTACCGGTTCGAGCGCTCCCCTGCGGGTCTGTCGTTGACACACAACTCCTGAGCAATCTTCTCTCGATCAGTTCGCTTCACAAGAGTCTCGATTGGAACGCGGATCAGCGCGGATTGAACGGATTTTCGCTGATTCGATTTCCGAGTGTGCAGACCAATAACGGCTGGATCGCCGTGCTCTCTGCGTTTCCTCTTGCTCAGGAAGATAAGGTCGAATCCGTGCCGATCCGCCGCATCCGTCAAATCCGCGGTCTATTCAATCTCAGGTTGCCGCCGCAAGATCTCGCGGCATGCATTCCTTGAAGACCGGCACCAGAGCTTCGAGGCATTCCAGAAGAACCTCGGCCTGCGTCATGCTGGATTCGATCCCCCGAATGATCGAATCGGGGTAGCCCGCGAGGACGGGGACGGTTTCGCGATCGTAGATCTCGAATCGTTTGCGGGTAATCGCCTCGCTGGCGTCGTCGTCCCGATTCTCGATCCGGGCGCGGCGCTTGATGCGCTCGATCATCGCTTCCTTGTCGCGGCAGACGAGGTGCAGCACGAGCCGGACGTCGACGTATTGCTTGAGCAACTCCTGTTGCGTCAGGTTGCGGGGGATTCCGTCGAGCAGCAGCAGATCGTTTGCGGGATCGAACCGTCCGGACGTTCTCTCTGCTTCGAGGTGATCGGAGAAGAGGCGGATGGTCATGTCGTCGGGGACGAGTTCACCGCGGCTGATGTACTCGCGGGCTGAGCGTCCGTCGGGCGACTGCGGGTCGAGTTTGCGAAAGACGACGCCGCTGGAGACGTGGAAGAAACCGGGAACGTGGCGGAGGATGTCGCCCTGCGTCCCCTTCCCGGCTCCCGGCACGCCGAAGATCAGCGCGGCCGGGTATGGGTACGGAGCCTGTTGCATCGATCTGCCTCTTGCGCGCGTCTGAGACGATTTCGAGGCTGTCGCTGGCTCCATGATTCCTACCGGGACAAGAACGCGACAACCTGGCCGACGTCGACGGGAAGACTGACGTCGTCCATTCCCGGCAGAGACGTCACGACGGCCTTGAGTTCGTCGCTGTCGCGCGAAATCCAGTTGCAGCCGGGGTCTCCGCCGGATTCCACGAGTTCCTGGTAGAGCTTCTTCAGGTTGGGACGATTCTTGACGGTGATGACGTCTCCGGCGCGGACCTGAATCGACGGTCGTCGCACGGTTCGACCGTTAAGCTGGAAGTGTCCGTGGACGATTCCCTGGCGGGCCTGGGGCCGCGTCAAAGCGAAGCCGGCGCGACGGACGACGTTGTCGAGTCGCCGCTCGCAGAGCAACATGAGGTGCTCACCGGTGTTGCCCTTCAGCCTCCGCGCCTTGGCGAAATACTTCCGCAACTGCTGCTCGCGAAACCCGTAGTAGAATTTGATCTTCTGCTTTTCGATCAGCGCCAGCGCGTAGATCGACTGCTTCCCGCGGCGACGGGTCACCATCCCGGGCGGATCGGGCTTCCGCTCCATGGCGCGGATGGCCCCGGCGTTCTCGTAGATTTGAAATCCTAGCCGGCGGTTAATGCGGGCCTTGGGCCCGGTGTAGCGACCCATTCTGGGCGGTCTCCATATTGCTTGTTTGCGACGTCGCCGAGCAACCGGCTGCCGACGGCGCCGCAAACCCGTAACACAATCGGGAAACAGCCCTTATGACGATTGACGGCGCGCACGTCAAGTCTCCGCCTGAGGGTTTTCGCGATCGGGCATCGTGCGGACCCGGGAGATTCCCGCATGCCGGTGGGGCGTCTGCCGCCGCGCCTGAGCCGGTTCCTGTCGAACACGTTATATTCTGAAAGCGTTCCCGCCGGTGAAGAGACGACCCTCGATCAATCGCCCCGGACCACGCGATGGCTGATTTTGAACAGATTCTATTTCTGGCGCTGGGAACCTGCGGGCTGATCTGGTTCCTCCTGCCGGTGATTCTGATCGCTGTGCTGTGGGGGCGGGTCAATCGGCTGCGGGACGAGATCAAGTCTCTGCGTCAGGGGCCGATCCAGGCGGGGCGACGATCCCGCGCGGCTGAAACTTCCACGCCGACGAAGGAAGCCGAATCGTTCGTCGATCCGGCGGACATCGAAGTCGTCCAACCTCCCCGGCGGCGTGCGAGCGAGCAAGTGGCGATATCGCGGAGAGGCGACGAAGGAGGGATGGCGGATCGGGAGCGCCCGTCCGCTCCGAAACCAAGATCCGCGGAAGAGGTTGAAACGGGCGGTTCCTCTTCGATTGAGGAAATTCTGGCAGGTCGCTGGCTCGGTTGGGCGGGTGCGATCGCTCTGATTCTCTGTGCCGGATACGGGTTCAAGTACGCGATTGACACCGAAGTGCTCGGGCCCACGGGGCGCGTCGTGATTGGAATCGTAATCGGAATGTTCGCATTCGCGGGCGCCGCATACGCCATGCTGCAGGACTATCGGTGGCAGGGTCAGGCGCTGGCGGGGGCGGCGGCGGGGGTGCTCTATTTCTCGCTGTTTGCGGCGCATGACTTCTACGGCTTGATCAGCATCGGTCCGGCATTCGCCGGAATGGCCGTGGTGACGGTTGCCGTGCTGGCGTTCTCGACGATTTTCCATTCGCAGCCGACGGCGATCATTGGACTCATCGGCGGCTTCCTGACGCCGATCATGCTGTCCACCGGCGCCGACCGGCAGTGGGAACTGTTCTCCTACATCTTCCTGCTCGATCTGGGCGTGCTTGGAATCGCGAGTTTCCGCAAGTGGCAGCCGCTGCAGTTGACGGCGTTCGGGTTCACGCTGCTGATGTGGCTGGGCTGGTTCAGGGAGCATTACCAACCGGAGAAGCTGACGAGCACGATCATACTGATGACGGCGTTCTTCCTGCTGTTTGCCCTGCTGGGCGTGTGGCATAACACGCTCAAACGCTTGCCGGCGAAGCCGGGTGACTTTGTGCTGATGCTGGCGACGCCGGTGGTGTACTTCATCGCGCTTTACGGCGTGACGAAGTCGGATTTCTCCGCGTGGCACGGGCTGATGGCGGTGGGGCTGGCTGGTTCGTACCTGGGGCTGGCGATGCTGCAACTGTCACGGAATCCCTCGGGGAAACCGGTCATTGTCTGTCTGGCGGGGATTGCAGCGTCGTTTCTGACGGTCGCGATTCCATTGCAGTTGACGGGGCATTGGATCGCGATTGCGTGGGCGGCGGAGAGTCTGCTGCTGGTGGAACTGGGGCTGAGATTCGGTCAACCGAAACTGCAGTGGGCCGGTTTCGGCCTGCTGGCGGTGGTGCAGTTGATTCTCGTTTTCTACTCCGTGCAGACATTCGACCATCCCGGGTCGTTCCAGACGCGCTTTAGGCGTGTTGACCCGATTGCCGTCGACGTGATGCCGTCACGCGTGATTGAGGCCGAAGGGTCGCAAGCTGCAGACGAACCATCCTGGACCGACGTGTTCAACGGTCGCTCGTTCAGCTTCCTGGCGAGCGCGCTGGTGATGGCGATTCTGGCATGGGAGTATCGACGCCGCCGCGACAGTGAGGCGACGTCGGTGCTTCTCCGAGAGTCATCCCTGACTGCGGGATGGCTGACGGCGCTCGTGCCGATGACGTTGTTGGGAATGATGATCGTCGAGACGTTCGTGCTCGGTTACCGTTACGACTGGATCGGCCCGACACTGGTCGGGTTGTTTACCGTGTGGACGGCGCTGGCGGCGGCCATGTTGCTGGTGACGGCGGTTCGCGTGGGGCCGGAGTGGCTCAATCGTGTAGGACTGGGCCTCTTCGCGCTGGTTGCGCTGCTGTTGCTGGCGTCGCTGGGGGGCACGCTGATTGACTGGCGTTCGGAGTGGCACCGATTGAGCGGACACGGCGCGATTCCCGGCATCTGGCGTCTGCCGCTCATGAACCCGCGCGGCGTCGGATTTCTCTCCGCGATGGGTGCGGCCATCTTCGGAGCTGTGCTGTTTTTGCGGAGGGATCGCGATGATTCGGAGAGCGAAGCGATCGCCGGTCCGCTCTCGATGGCGGGACTGCTGGGAGTCTTCGCCCACCTGACGGGACTCGCGATGCTGACGACTGAGACTTACGCCCAGGGCGTGATTCACGACTGGAAAACGTGGACGGCGCTGTCGATCACGATCGTCTGGCTGGCGTACGCCATCGGAACGATCGTTGCCGGGATCTACTATCGGTCGGGCGTGGTGCGGATTCTGGCGTTGGCGCTGTTCGTGCTCACGGCGGGGAAGGTTTTCCTGTACGACGTGTTTCACGTGTCTGAGGCGTGGAAGTGGGTCGCCTTCGGCTCGCTGGGGGTGGCGCTGATGTTGGTGTCGTTCTTTTATCGACGGTATCAGGGGCGAATTCGGGAGTGGTTGACGGCCTCCGCGGCGTTACTGGCGGGCGGGTTGCTGCTGGGAGCGGGTTCCGGCGCAGTTCTCGCAGACGATCCCCGGCCTGTCGATCCGTTGCATACTCTCGCCTATCGCTGGTCGATCCCGGACACCCTGCCGGAGGCGGATGCGACGGGACTCGTCCGGTTGCCGGTTCCACCCGAATTGTACGGCGTGACCCGCGACGACATGGGGGATGTGCGCATAATCGCGGTGGAAAGGGGGGGCGAGCGACACGCGGACGTCCCGTTTGTCCTGCACCGGCCGGTCGACGTGATTGAGGTCACCGAGCGGGAGATTCCGCTGTTGAACCTCTCCGAGATCGAGGGCGAGACCCAGTTGCTCCTGGACGTCGGTTCGGCCTCGGAGCCGATTCGGGAAATCGTGGTGAACGTCTCCCCGACGGAACACAATTTTGAGCGAGCGGTGACCGTCTTCGGAGCTGATCGCCGCGATGCGGAGCGGTGGGCGGAACTGACTTCCGACGGCTATCTCCTGGATCGCACGCGCGGCGCCCATCGGCTGCGGGTAAAGAGGGTTCGGTTTCCCCGCAGCGTCTTTCGCTATTACAAGGTGGTCATCGAAAACGACGGAGCCGAGCCGCTTCAGATCGACGGTGCAATGGTCGCCGACCGGAACGAGGTTCTCGCGCCGCGACGAGAGTTGCCGACGGAGATCCTCGAACGGCGACTCGATCCTGAGACGAAGCAGACGATGGTGATCGTCGACGTCGGTTACGACCGCATCCCGACCGATGCGCTGCGATTTGAGTTCGACTACAACGGCGATTATTACCGTCCGGTGCGGCTCGAGATTGCGGACGAGTTGAAAGCAGACCCCGCAGAGACCCGTTGGCGGGCCTTGGCTTCCTTTGCAGCGTACCGGATCTCTCGCCCGGGACGCGAACCGGCGGTGGACGACACAGCCCGCTACAGCGAGCGACGCGGGCGATACGTGCGGGCCGTGATCGAGAACGGTGACGATCGGCCGCTGCGGGTTGAACGCGTCACCGCGTTAACCGTGGAACGGTGGTTGATTTGCCGGCGGCGCGAACTGGAGTTCCCCGGCGCGGAGATCGCCGTTTATGCGGGAGACCCGGAATTGGCTGCTCCGCAGTATGACCTGAAGCAAACGATCGCCGCCATCGAGCCGGATCAACCTCCCGCGGCCGCATCACTGGGGAGAGTTGAACCGAACCCGTACTTCACGGGACCGACCGCCCCGCAGCTTCCCTGGTCGGAAGAGCACCGGCTGCTGCTCTGGACGTTGACGATCGCCGGGGTGTTCGTGCTGGGCGGGTTGACGGCGCTGCTGCTGTGGCGGGCCGCCAGAGCCGAGAATCATTGAGGCCTGTGCGCTCTCACTTCTCGCGAGACCCGGCGGACGCGGCCGGTCGGCCTGGGGTTATTCCGCAGGCGAGTCGGCGTCGAGCTTCAGGGAGACGGAGTTAATGCAATACCGGAGGCCGGTGGGCTCCGGGCCGTCCGTGAAGACGTGACCGAGGTGCGATCCGCAGCGGCGGCAATGGACCTCGGTGCGCCGCATGAAGAGACTGCGGTCTTCTTCGGTTTCGACGCTGTTTTCGTCGGCCGGTTGCCAGAAACTGGGCCAGCCGGTGCCGGAATCGAACTTTGCCTCGGAACGAAACAGGGGCGCGCCGCAACCGACGCAGTGGTAAACGCCGGCCTGCTTGCAGTCGTGGTACTCGCCGGTAAAGGCGCGTTCCGTCCCTTTCCGCCGGCAGACGCGGTACTGCTCCGGCGTGAGCTGCTGGCGCCACTCGTCGTCGGATCGGACGATGCGGTCGCTGTCTTTCATGTGTCACCCTGAACGCGAAAACGGGAATAGTGCGCACACATCGTCATCGGGGACATCAGGGAGGCCCCCGAGCGATTCGCGCTCGTCGACCGGCGCCTCAAGGGCGGGCGAGATGAAGCTCGCAGCCGCCCGTCGCGGCAGCAATGCAGACGGAGTTCAGGACTTGTTTTTGAAGAACATGAACGCTCCGATCGCAGCGATCAGCAAGACTGCCAGAACCACGAAATACATGGGACTACCGATTTCCATGAGAGATGCTCCTTGGATCGTGGTGTCGATAGAAGGGACTGAGCAATCGGCGTATTCTGTACCAACTTCACGGGGAAATTCAACAGTTCAGCGAGGCGAGTGAAGGCCGCAGTTCGCCGCACGAGGTTTTCAACGCAAAGGCGCTGAGAGGCAAAGGGCCGCAAAGAAGCCTGGAGAGGGAATTCACAAACCGGACGCGGGCTCTACCGTCAGGCGAATGTTTCACAGATTCGGAACTGTGGAATTGAGAATCGTGCCTGTTATCCGGCCGTGCGCGATCTCGATGTCAGCCGCCCTTCACACCTTTCATTGTGTCGAGTCTTTGCCCCGTTGCGTTGGAATGTGCAAGGGACGCCCTCATCCCGCGGAATTCGATCCCGGTTCGGGCGAGTGCAGGACGATTTTGGTGATTTCGGGGCGGCAGTTGATTCTCAGCGGGTGCCGGCCCGAGAGGCCGCGGGAAACGTGCAGGACTGTGGGAGAGTCTTCGAACAGGCCCCCCGCGAAACGGCATCCGGTGAGGCTGGGTGAGTAGACCGGACCGATCAGCGGGAGGACGACCTGTCCCCCGTGGTTGTGACCGGCCAGCATCAGATCGACGTCCTCGGACTGCGCCCACCTGAGATGGTCGGGAGTGTGGCTGAGCAGCAGGCGAAAGTCGCGGAGGGCCGGGTTTGAGTGAGCGTCTCGCGCGGCTGCGGAGAAATCGGGGTGATCGCCGATCCACGGCGCAGCGGTCCCGCCGACCAAGAGGCGTCGCCCACGATGGTTGATGGAAGCGACGCGGCCCATCACGTCGACCCAGCCCTGCTGCTGGAGCGCCGCGGAAATCGCACGATGGTCGAGGTACCAGTCGTGGTTACCGAGGATGAAGCAGCACCCGAGCGGGGCGGACAGCGAGCCCAGGGTGCCGGGAATCCAGGCGGCGAGATCCTGTTCATCAAGTAGATCGCCGGTGAAGACAATGAGGTCGACGTTCTGTTCGGAGGCCAGTTCGGACGCGCGTTCGAAGAACGGCTTGTCGATTGTGCCGATGAAGTGCCAATCGCTCAAATGCAGAATGGACAGGCCGTTCCACTCCCGTGGCAGGCGCGGAAGCGTGAGATGCTTGGTCGCGACGCTGATTTCGAAGACCTGGTTTCCGGGAACGCGAATCAGCCAGCGGAACGGACCGTCGCCGATCGGCGGGGTTCCCAATTCGTCTGCGACATCGACGAGGCGAGTATGATTGGAGAGCAACGTCGCCGGCGCGCGGCGGAAGAGGTGACGAATCACGGACGACAACAGGCTGAGGACTCCGAGAGCGCAGAGTGCAAGGTAGACGGTCCAGCCCAGCGGTACGTCGGACCAGTTTCCGCCGACCAGCAACTGCGGCCCGCGGAAGCCGAGGCACCAGACCAGCAGCAGCGGGAAACCGGGGATCAGGAGGTCGTGCAAATGTCTGACGTGGCGGAGTGTTCGGCAAGGAATGGGGAGCGCATGGAGACGGTTGACCAGCACGACCATCAGTTCGGCATTGCCGGCTGACAGGAGGGCGAACAGCAGCAGGCGGGTCCAGTCCATGCGGAACGGTCGAGCTTTCGAGCGTCTTGACTCTGACGATTCATATTCAAGCGGCCGGAGATTCTAGCGCCGGTGCCCGTCACTGAGAATATCGTTCCTGCTGCCCGGAAGATCGCGACGCGCGGGTCATGGCGGGCCGCTATGTACGTCCTATAATCCCGCTCAAAGAGCAGACCGACTTTCGAGCAGAGCGGCGTGACTCCGGTTGTGCTCTGCTCGCCGGAGATTCCATCACGCACAGGCAGGCGGAACTGGCGCCCCGATGGGCTACCGCAATCTGACAGACTGCATCAACGATCTCGACCGCGCCGGGCGGCTGGTGCGGATTGCGCAGGAGGTCGATCCGTATCTGGAGGCTGCCGAGATCCATCGCCGGGTGTTTGAAGCGGGCGGTCCGGCGATTCTGTATGAACGGGTGCGGGGTTGCCGGTTCCCAATGGTCAGCAACCTGTTCGGGACATTGGAGCGCGCGAAGTTCCTGTTCCGCGACACACTGGAGATGGTACACCGGCTGGTGGAACTCAAAGCCGACCCGATGGAGGCGCTGCGAAGTCCGCTGCGCGCCGCACGGGCGTTTCCGACCGCCTGGGCGATGCGGCCGAAATTCGTCTCACGCGGGCCCGTTCTGGAGCACGAGACGACGATTCCGGAGCTGCCGCAGGTGCAGTGCTGGCCGGACGACGGCGGGGCGTTCATCACGCTGCCCGCCGTCTACACCGAAGATGCTTCCGCTCCGGGCTGGCCGCGCTCGAACCTGGGGATGTACCGCGTCCAGTTGTCAGGGGGCGAATACACCGCCGGGCTGCAGGTGGGAATGCACTATCAAATTCATCGCAGCATCGGAGTCCACCACGCTGCTGCGATTGCGAAAGGGGTTCGGTTTCGGGTGAACATCTTCGTCGGCGGACCGCCCGCCCTGACGCTGGCGGCCGTGATGCCGCTGCCGGAAGGCTTATCGGAACTGACTTTCGCAGGGGCTTTAGGCGGCCGTCGTGTGCGAATGGCGCGACGAAACGACTCGCTGCCGATTGCGGTCGACGCCGACTTCTGTATCACGGGGACAATCGACCCGGAGCGGCAACTTCCCGAGGGGCCGTTCGGCGACCACCTCGGCTACTACAGCCTGGTGCATGATTTCCCGGTGCTGAACGTGGAGAGAGTCTATCATCGTGCCGGCGCCGTCTGGCCGTTCACGGTCGTGGGCCGCCCGCCCCAAGAGGACACGGCGTTCGGCGACCTGATCCACGAGATCACCGGGCCGGTGATTCCCACGGTCCTCCCGGGCGTGAAGGGGGTGCATGCGGTCGACGCGGCGGGAGTGCATCCCCTGCTGCTGGCGATCGGCAGCGAGCGATATGTGCCGTACGCCTCGGAGCGGACTCCGCAGGAGTTGCTCACACAGGCGAACGCCATACTGGGTCAGGGCCAGTTGTCGCTGGCGAAGTATTTGCTGATCGTCGCCGGTGAAGACGATCCGGAACTGAACGTCCAGGACGAGGCGGCTGTTCTGCGACACCTGCTGGAGCGCGTCGACTGGACGCGTGATTTGCACTTTCAAACCCGGACGACGATCGACACGCTTGATTATTCAGGCAGCGGATTCAACCAGGGATCGAAACTGGCGATTGCGGCCGCCGGCAGGGCCAGGCGGCAATTACCGACGGAACTTGACTCGGAGTTGCCGCTGCCTGAGCGGTTCGGGAATCCGCGCGTTGCACTTCCCGGAGTCGTCGCCGTTGAGGGACCGGAGGTGAGTCGTGAAGGGTCATCCCCCGCCGAGTCTTTGCGGCGGTTCTGCCGGTTTCTGGACGAGAGCCAGGCGTTGCGGTCTTTTCCTCTCATCGTGCTTGTGGACGACAGTGAGTTTGCGGCGAGATCGTTGCAGAACTTCCTGTGGGTAACGTTCACCCGTTCGAATCCGGCCGCCGACATAGACGGTGCAGGCGCGTTCACCGAGGAAAAGCACTGGGGTTGCAGCGGGCCGCTGGTGATTGACGCCCGTATCAAGCCGCATCACGCGCCGCCGCTCGTACCGGACGCCGCCGTTGCGCGGCGGGTCGACGCACTCGGAGCGCCCGGCGGGGCGCTGCATGGGGTTATCTGACGGGAGAGATCGGCGAGCAGGTGTGGTGTCTTGCTCGACTCCATCCGCGGGCTGACGCCGCGCGGCTCGCCGGGGACGTGAAATTGCGTAAGATTGGGAGATGTTCGACGAACGACATGAAGAACGAGCCCACTGAGAATCCGCGAAGGAAGGATGCCCGAACATGGCGAGCGAACCTGCGAATACTCCGCGCGTGCGGACCGACGACACTCACAGCATCCTGATCGGCTACCTTTGCTGGCTGTTCGGGTTTCTGGGGATGCACCGCTTCTATTTCGGCAAACAGATCACCGGGACGATCTGGTTCGTTACGGGGGGGCTGTTCCTCATCGGCTGGGTGGTCGACCTGTTTCTGATCCCCGGCATGCACGCCCGGGCGGAGCGGCGGTATGTGCCGGGGCCGATCGACTACAACGTCGCCTGGCTGCTGCTCACGTTCCTGGGAGCGTTCGGCGTGCACCGGTTCTATCTCGGCAAATGGCTCACCGGTCTGCTCTGGCTGGTCACCGGCGGCCTGTTCCTCATCGGCTGGCTGTACGACCTCTGGACACTCAACGGTCAGGTGAGCGAAGTGAACCTGGCGGCGCTGGGGGGCGAGAGTCGATAGTCGAGGGTCAAGAGATTCCAATCGCTGACGCGTCGTTGGTTGGGTCTCGGGACCGTCGAATTTTGCTCGTGGTCCGCACAACGGACCCTGCTTCTTTGCGGAGGCATCGCGCGGAATTGCGTGAGCGGGTTGTTTCTGACATCGTACCGGCCATCGCCGTTCGCCCTGATCCCGCGTTGCATCCGGGCTGAGCGGTCTGCCCCGCATGCCAGGACGACCTGATGAGGAAACGCTTCTGTTCCGAACTGATCGGCACGTACATCCTTGTCGTCATCGGTTGCGGGGCCGTCGTCGTCAACGATCTGCATGACGGGGCCGTTACGCACGTCGGGATTGCACTGACATTCGGGCTGGTCGTGATGGCGGTGATTTACGCTGTGGGAGACATCTCCGGGGCGCACATCAATCCGGCGGTCACGGTCGGTTTCTGGGCGGCGCGGCGATTCGACGGGCGGGACATTGCGCCGTACATCGCCGCGCAACTGATCGGGGCGACGCTGGCGGCGGTGAGCCTGCGTGCGATCTTCGGCGCGCATCCGACTTTGGGGGCGACGCTGCCGACCGGGTCGGCGGGACAGTCGTTTGCTCTGGAAGTGCTGCTGACCGCGATCCTGATGTTCGTCATTCTGTGCGTATCGAGCGGGGCCAAAGAGAAAGGGATTATGGCCGGGGCCGCCATCGGAGCGGTGATCGCCTTTGAGGCGCTCTTCGGCGGTCCGGTGTCGGGGGCGTCGATGAATCCGGCGCGTTCGCTCGGCCCTGCTTTCGTCAGCGGGAAACTGGGCGAACATCAGTGGGTGTATGTCGTCGCACCGGTGGTGGGGTCGCTGTTGTCGGTTGTGGTTTTTCGGTGCGTTTCGGATGCCAGAGAGGTCGCTGGCGGCTCGGAAGTATCGGCGGGCTAACGCCGCCCCGCTCGCCCGGATGTTGTGCGGCCGCTACATTCTGGTTCGCTTGCGACGGCCGCCGATGAAGCTCTGGACGACCATGTTGCCCATGTCCTGGGCATTGCAGGTCGCGCTGACGCCGCCGGTGACCTGCGCGAGGCGCTCCACGAAATTGGCCAGTTCGAGGTAGAAGTAGTCCTCGATGAGGGCGAAGCTGGAGATGTGAATGCCCTCGTCGGCGCAGCGTTTCGCCTCGGAGAGGGTGATTCGGGCCGTCTTTTCGGCGGGTGGGTAGACCAGAACCAGATTGCGGCCTTCGACGTGGGCGGTCGGTTCCCCGTCGGTCACGATAATGATCTGCTTGTTGGCGGCCGGTTGCCGGCCGAGCAGCCGGCGGGCGAACTGCAGTCCGGCGTGAATATTCGTGAAGTGCTCGGGCACGCGGCCGGGAGGATGGTCGAGGCTGATCTTCAGCCGCACGCGAGGGTCGAAGATGCTCACCTGCTTGGGTGCCGCGTACAGCAGGTCGCGCTGGCTGAGCGGACTGGCGTAGGTGTAGAACCCAACGACCTGCAACCAGTCCTGCTGATAGCGGCTGCGAATCAGCGATTGCAGCGCCATGCAAACGCTCTTGGCCGCCCCGAATTTCCCATAACGACCCATGCTGCCTGACATATCGAGGAGCACGACGGTCGCGCAGGCTGTCTGGTACTCCGTGTCGTGGACGACGAAGTCCTCTTCGCCGACGTCGATTGCGGCGCGCTGCGAGGACTTTTCCTGATTCGCATCGGCTGCCGAAGATTGCCGGCGATGGAGGGCGTTGCGCAGCGTCTCGTGCAGATTCAGGTTGCTAACGGGGTCGCCGAACTCGTAGGGCTTCGATTCCTCGTGCAGTGTCTGGCCGCTGCCGCGAAATTCGGTGTCGTGCCGGCCCAGCTTGTCCCGATTCCGGACGTCGAAGAGCGCCTGCAAGGCCTTGTTCTCGACGCGGCGAATTCCGCGGGGCGTGACGCGGAACCGGCCCTCACGATCCTGCTCGATCAATCCGCGGCGGAGCAGCATTTCGATCACGTCGGGATGTTCTTCCTGCCACAGTTCGAGGTTCTCCAGGACATCCTCGCCATACTCCATCAGGTATTGCGAGAATTCGTCGAACAGTGAGTCGGCCGACTGCGGAGAGAACTCTTCAGTGCCGTCGTAACGTGAGTATTCAAATTCGGGCATGGGGTTGCCTGTCTTCCGCCGCCGGCGGCTGGTCGTGTGCTCGCCGTTTGTTGCCGTGTTGTTACACCGTCATATCGACAACAGCGATCGGCGTACGCGTTACGTTTGGGACGAGTCGCCCCGCCCTTTGCTTCGCCCCCGGCGCGAGCGTCCGCGACGTTTCTTTCGGTTGCGCTTGCCCGAGTCCGGCTCCTGGGCTGTTTCACCGGATGTTGAAACCGGCGACTGCTCCGGCGGTGTCTCGTTCGTTTCGACGGCTGGGGATGGTTCGACGGCTTCGGATTCTGCGGGCGACTCAGACGCCGGGGAAGGCGCAACGACATTGTCCTGCGGTTCCTCCGGGGGTGTGACAATGGGCGCCGGTTTCGGTTCCGGAGCGGCCTCTTCCTCCGAGAACTCGAAATCGACGTAGGGGTCGATCGGCTTGGGGTCGGGGGGACGCCACCGCCGGACTTCGATCAACTTCATCCAGACCTCGTCCCCGGAACAACGGCACGGGAGCGATGTGACCCGGCCGCCGGCCTTTCGTTCCGAACCGCAGGCGGGACAGCGCCATGTCCGCCGCATGTCGTAGTCAAGCCGCATCCCCGGACCGCGCATTGGGCCTCCCGTCGCACTGAATCTGTGGCAATCGTCAGTCTGGACGACTGTCCCATTGTACGCAAGCGGCGCACGGCGCGTGGAGGAACTACTGATTTGGCTGCACGGCGCGGAGGGCGCGGCGGGCGGCCTGGCGCACGTGCGCCTGCATATCCTCTGCAAGTGCCAGCAGTTCCGGCGTCCAGGGGCGGGCGCTGCGGCCAACCTGCTCGAGCAACAGCACGGCCTGCATCCGCGTCTCCCGGTCTTCGGCCGTAAGGCCGTGCAGCGCCACAGGAACGACCAATTCCGAATCGGCGGTCGCCGTCCACAAGGCTCGGGCGGCCGCGATCCGCACGGTGAGGGCGTCGTCGTCGGTCGCCGCTTTCAATTGCCGGACCGTTGCCGGGGACGCCGCTGTGAGTTGGTCGAGGCCGACGGCGGCGCGGCGTCGGACTTCGACTTCCGGATCTGTGAGGAGTTGCGCCAGCGCCTGTTCTCCGGAACCTCCGATTCGGCCCAGGGCGACCGCCGCCAGATCGCGGACTTCCTGCGAATCGTCGAAAATCATCGAATCGACGAGCGTGGAGACGGCAGGCTCGGCGGGGGGGCCGATCATTCCGAGTGTGTTGACGGCGGCCCGGCGCAGCAGCACGGATTGATTTCCGGCGGCACGCAGCAGGGCGGGAATCGCCGGCGCGGCGCTCTCTCCGACGAGTTCGAGGATTTCCGCAGCCGCCACGCGGCGTTTGAACGCTTCGCCGTCCTCGACCTCCGCCGGGTTCTCCAGGACTTCGATGACGGCCGGCAGGGCGTCGGGATGGGCGGGGCCGATCCGGCCCAGCGCTTCAACCGCCGCCAGCCTGGGGAGCGGAGGTTGGGAGGGATCCTGGAGCAGGCGGACCAATTCGGGCGTCGCGTCAGCGGCCAGTGGTCCAAAGAGAGACAGCGCCTTGATCGTCCACAACTTCGTCGATTCGCCCGAATCGGCCGCTTCTTCCGAGAGCAGCCCGGTCAGCACGGGCACGGCGTTGACGGCCGGTTCGCCGATGCGGCCCAGTGCGACGGCGGCTTGCCGGCGGCTGTACCAGGGCGCTTGCTCGCGATCCTTGACGATGGCGATCAGTCCGGGAACGAGTTCGGAGATTGCGGGATCGTCGTAGCTCACCTCCTTGAGGAGCACCCGCCACTCGGCGAGGGTTCGCCCGTGGTACTGTTGCTCTTCCTCTTTATGCGTCGCAGCGGGCAAAGTCTCCGGCTCTGCCAACATGCTCGCAGCAACGCTCCGGGCGCCGGCCGGGTCCGCAGCGGCTCGGGGGACGGTCTGCGCTGACTCAAGTGCCGGAGATTCGAAACTGCACGCAGAGATCAGAAGAACGCACAGTGGAACACTTCGAGAAACCGGTAAGGTCGCGGTGTCGTTGATTCTCCGTCGCTCGTGCGTCGCGTTCATCGTCTCGCGGAATCTTGCGGCGCTCGTGGCCGGCTCAGGGCATCACGGTCATTTCGCAGGAGAGGCTGCCGGCGGCGGGGATGTAGCACTCGCGGACGTAGTCCATCACCATGCGGTCGGCGTTGAACCGCCAGCCCAGGGTGCGGACGGCGCGCTTCATCCGCGTGATCCAGCCCTGCGGGATTTCGTCGGCGTCGCGCTCGTAGTAGAGCGGAATCACCTCGTCGCGCAACACGCGGATCAGCGCTTCGGCGTCCCGCTGATCCTGCACTTCGGTGTCTTTGTGCGTTTGCCCGGTCCCGATGGCGAATCCGTTCTTTCCGTCGAAGGCCTCCGCCCACCAGCCATCGAGGATCGAGAGATTAAGGCCGCCGTTGAGAACGACCTTCTGTCCGCTCGTTCCGGAGGCCTCGAGCGGCCGGCGGGGGTTGTTCAGCCAGACGTCGACTCCCTGGACCAGGTGACGGCCGAGATTCATGTCGTAGTCTTCCAGAAAGACGATCCGCCCCTTGAACCGCTCGTCCTGGCTCAGCCGCGAGACGCGCTGCAGGATCGTCTTGCCGTGATCGTCGGCGGGATGGGCCTTGCCGGCGAATACGAATTGCACCTGCCGGTTTGCGGCATGACAGATCTCGGTCAGGAAGTCGATGTCCTGCAGCACGAGGTCGGCCCGTTTGTAAGGTGCGAATCGGCGCGCGAAGCCGATCAGGAGCGTCCTGGGATCGAGAACGTTCTGCAAGCCGGCGATCTCTTCGTCGCTCAGACCCTGCTTCTGGGCCGCTTTGACGAGTCTCCGCCGCGCATAGTTGATCAGCCGCGACTTGAGCGACTGGTGCGTTTCCCAGAGTTCGCCGGCAGTGACCCGTTCGAAGCCGGCCCAGACTTCCGGTTGGCCGGTCTGCAGGTGCCAGTTGGGGGGGAGCATGCGGTCGTACAGGAACCGGATCTGCGGCGCGAGCCAGGTTGAGACGTGGACGCCGTTGGTGATGTGGCCGATCGGGATTTCTTCTTCGCTGCGGTAGGGCCACAGACTGCGCCACATCCGCCGACTGACGACGCCGTGCAGATTGGAGACGGCATTCGCCCTCCGGCTGGTCTTGAACGCCAGGACCGTCATGCAGAATGCTTCGGAGGCGTTGTGGGGATCGACGCGACCGAGACCCATGAAGGAGTCGTGACTCAACCCCAGTTCGTCGGCGAGCGGTCCCAGATGCTCCTCGACAAGTCCTCCCTCAAAACGGTCGTGGCCCGCCGGGACGGGAGTGTGCGTGGTGAAGACCCCTCCGGCGGCCGTTTCGCGCAGGGCGTCGTCGAACGAGAGGTCGTCGTGCGTCATCCGCATGCGGATGATTTCCAGAGGCGCGAACGCGGAGTGTCCTTCATTCATGTGCACGACGCGGGGATTGATGCCCAGCGCCGTGAGTGCTCGCACGCCTCCGATGCCGAGCATCACCTCCTGGCGGATGCGGGTGCGGTGATCTCCGCCGTAAAGCCGCGCGGTCAGCTTGCGGTCCTCTTCGCTGTTGAGGTCGATGTTCGTGTCGAGCATGAACAGCGGCACGCGGCCGACGTCGATCCGCCAGACGCGGGCGTGGATCTTGCCTTTGCGGGTGTCGACCGAGATGACGACCGGCTTCCCGTCCGTGCCGACGGCTTCCCGCAGCGGCAGGTCAGCCGGCGTGGCCACGGTGTAGTCCTCCTGCTGCCATCCGTCGCGGTCGAGTCGCTGAGAAAAGTACCCTTCGTGATAGAACAGACCGACAGCGACGAGGGGAATGCCGAGGTCCGACGCACTTTTCAAGTGGTCGCCGGCGAGCACCCCCAGGCCGCCCGAATAAATTCGCAGCGACTCGTGCAGGCCGAATTCGGCGGAGAAATAAGCCGCCGGCCGATGTCCCAGCACGCCGGCATGGACGTCGCCCCAGGTATCGGTCGACTTCATGTACTCCTGCCAACGGCGGTACGCCCCGTTCACTTTGGAATGCATCACCAGTTCGCGGGCGCGGACTTCGAGCTTGTCGGGCGTGTACTCGCGCAGGAGAAGAACCGGATTATGCGCCAGTTCGGACCAGAGAACCGGGTCGATTTCACGAAAAATCGACGTCACTTCGGGCTGCCAGCTCCACCAGAGATTGCCGGTGATGTCGGTCAGTTTTTCGTGAATCGTTTTGTGATTCGACATTCCGTTCCATTCACATACGTGGGTGGGGGCGCGCCACAAAAAGGTTCCGCAGACGGGGACGATACGGCTTCCGCCGAGCCAGGGAATCCCCGCCTCGCTCCGTTCCCGGAGCAAGACCGCGCGCCTCAGGAAGACGTCTGCCAAAATCGCAAGCGCTCGCAGAGTATAGCCGACTCGCTCGACAGGTCGAGACCGTCCGCGTTGTCCCGTGCCTGCGGCGATCCAACTTGCGTCCAGGTCGACGCTTGCGCTCGGGCTTCGCGGCGAATCGGGTTCACTCAGCGTCTCAGAGCTGCGCGAGGATTTCCTCGTGCTCCGGAAATCGTCCCGTCTGGAATTTGGAGTAGACCCTCCGGCCGTCGACTTCGACGTCGAAGATCCCGCCTCCGCCCGGGATCAGTTCCGCCTCGACGCCCTTGTCGTCACGAATTGCGTCCGCCAGACCGGCGGCTTGGGGGCGGTAGTTTCACTCTTTGCAGTATGTGATGCGAATCTGCATGGGGACTCCTTTCGATTGGGGCGATGCCAACGGTCACATGTGAATACCAAGTTCTGAAGCTTCGTTGCTGCGATCTGACACGGTTCGTGTTTTGATGGAATCGAGACCGTTCGGGCCGCAGGCTCGCGATCCTCGTCTCACAGGACAACTGCACGAACGGCGACCAGCGGCCGCCTCCATTGTACTGCGGGATCGAACTGCACGTACAGCGGATGTTGGCGTGCGTCGTCAGCCGGGGTGTTGTCGCTCAATGGGGGTGATATGCAGGTTCAGTGCTGCTTGAGCCGTGGTTGTGCGCCGCTCGACTCGAGAAGCGTGATTCGTGATCTCGAGCACCGATTACACACGACGCTGAAAGCGTCGCACAGCAAAGCCGAGGGTCGCGACGACAGGAGCGCACCCTCGGTCCACGTGACCACAGGTTCGCGGGAACCCCAACGGGGTTCCACAGCCGGTGGAAAAACTGTGGAACTCCTTCAGAGTTCACCGGGATTGAGGCACTCACGACCAGGGATGACGCTCGCGTTGCTCGCTGATCCCTGGCTTTGCTGTGGTACGCTTTCAGCGTACGACTCGATCCCGACGGCTCCCAGCCGGCAGCGACGCGTGGACCTGTAAACATCTGAACCGCCCCCATTCAGCGACTACCCCCCCGTCAACCAGTGAACTCAGGAAATCCAAACGAATTGCGATCTATGCGCCGCGCCAGCGCGACCCGCAGTCGCGGAAGCCGGCGATATTCTGCAGGTAGAGATACGTTTCGGCGACAACATTGTCGTGCGGGGACTGCAACAGAACGGGCCGTCGTGCGTACAGTCTTTCTGCAACGCCCTCGATTACGTCGAGTTCACGCAGGCAGGTCTCGCTGACGGCCCACAATTCGCCTTCGACGGCGACGCCCTGCTCCGCTTCGACCAGCGCCGGATAGGTCCCGGCGTTGAACATGCGGTAGGCCGGGGCCGTGCGGACCTCGGCGACGAACGTCTGTCGGCTCAGCGCCGCGTGACGCGGTTGACCGCGCTTGAGTGTGCCGTAGATGAACAGGTGGACGGTCATGGATCGGGGGGCACGAATTCAGGTTCGTTCCGGCCTCAGTGAGGCCGGCTACAGGGGTGAGCTTACAGCGGCGTCTTGAGCAAGGGGGGAAAACTCGCGGACGATCTCCCGCGCCGATCGCAGACCGTCGACGGCGGCGCTGACGATGCCGCCTGCATAGCCTGCGCCTTCTCCGACCGGATAGAGTCCGTCAAAACCGGGAGTCTGGCGGGTTTCGCGGTCCCTGGCGATGCGAACCGGCGAACTTCCGCGCATTTCCGGGCCGGTGAGTGTCGCGTCTTTGAGGAATTCGCCTTTCCAGCGCCGATCGAAGACCGGCAGACCCTTTCGAATCGCTTCGATCACGACCGGCGGGAGAACCTGCGACAGGTCTGCCGGTCGCGTTCCCCGCTCGTAGGAAGAGGGAAGTCGGTCTGCAGAACAGGGAGCCCGCTGTTGCAGGAAATCTCGCGCAGCCTGGATCGGAGCCAGATAGTCCCGGTTGCCGAGAGCAAACGCCGTCGCTTCGAAACGGCGCTGAAGCTCGACCCCGGCCAGTGGATGGCGGCTGCCGAATTCCTCGGGCTGCAGCGTGATCATCACGCCGCTGTTGGCGAAGGGCGTATCGTGCCGTGAGTTGCTCATCCCGTTGCTGCAGAACATCTCCGGTTCCGACACGCTGGGGATGACCACCCCGCCGGCGCACATACAGAACGTGTAGACGTCCCGCTGCCCCTTCGAAACCAACGAATAATCCGCCGCGCCCAACAGGTCCAGATACTCTTCCCGGCCGTACTTCCAGCAGTTCACCTGCGCCTGTGGTTGTTCGATGCGGAGCCCGAGTTGAAACGCCTTCGGTTCCATCGGAATTCCGGTGCGATGCAGCATCTCGTACGTGTCGCGGGCGCTGTGACCGATGCCGAGCACGACGTGAGTCGCATTGAGATATCCGCCGGATGTCTGCAACCCCCTGATCCGCCCGTCTGCAAGGTCAATCCCCTCCATTCGGCAGCCAAAGCGGTATTCCCCGCCGTGGCGTTCAATCTCACGCCGAAAGTTGCGGCAAAGCAGCGGCAGCCGGTTGCTGCCCAGGTGCGGGCGATGCTCATAGGTGATTGACGGCTTGCCGCCGCACCTGACGAATGATTCCAGAACCCAATCGACGTCCGGTCCGCTCATCCGGCAGGTCAGTTTGCCGTCGGAGAAGCAGCCTGCTCCTCCTTCTCCGAAGAGATAGTTGTTCTCCGGATCGTGGGGCCCGCCGCGGTCGAAGCTGCGAATGGCGGGAACCCGCTCCTTGACGGGCCGGCCGCGCTCGAGAATCAGCGGTCGGAAACCGCGCAACGCGAGATAGTAGGCAGCCAGCAACCCGGCCGGCCCTGAGCCGACCACCACCGGACGCTCTGCGAGGATCCGCTTGCCGGCCGGCGGATCGTTAAACTCCCCCGCCTGATACGGCGAGACTTCGCTGTTCGAGTGTTGCTGCGCAGACGACTTCTCGTCCGCAAGACGGACGACGACGGAATAGACGAATTGCAGGTCGCGCCGGGCACGGGCGTCGAGACTCTTGCGAAGGATGCGCCACGACTCGATGTCGTCGGTCTGCACGCCAAGCCGCTGGGCGATCGCCGAAAGAAGACGGGCCTCCGGCAGTTCGACCGGGAGTCTCAGGTTGTTGACTCGGAGGGACATGCCGGATTCAGAGATCGCAAGGCCGAGGACCACAGAGCCGCATCACCCGAAAACATCTCGGCGACTCGAACTGCAAGTCGCACGTCCACTCGGCGGGGAGCGAGTGGACTACTTTGTGCCGCGGGACCAGATCGGCTCCAGAATCCGCCGCTGCGTCCACTCGGACAGAGCAAAGTAGATCCCCGGAAAGTGCCGTTTACATGAGGAAAACTGGTTCGCCCGAAAACCGACCACGACGTGCAGTTTGCCGCGATACATGCCGCGAACCGCCTTGTCGGCGACCTTTTCCGCGGTGAGCCAGGAATTCTCCATGAACGCTGCGCCGGCCGTCTTCTCCCTGGTGTCGGCGAATCGTCCGGTTTCAAGGAGATTCGTTTTGACAAACCACGGACAGACCACGGTGACGCCGACGTTCTCGCGTTTCAGTTCCTGGTACAGCGTCTCCGACAGCGAAACGACACCTGCTTTGGCCACGTTGTAGGCCCCCATTCTCGCAGGCGCGATGAGACCCGCAACCGAGGCCATGTTCATGACGTGCGATCGACGCGGATTCTCCTTCAGCCAGTCGACCATCGTGTGGCACCCCAGAATGACCCCCCGCAGGTTGATGGAGAGCAGCCAGTCCCAATCCTCGATCGGCGTCTGCCCGACCGCGCCGCTCACGACGACGCCGGCGTTGTTCACAATCAGATCAAGCTGCGGCCAGTCGGCGCGCAGCCGTTCCCGAAGGGAGACCCACTGCTGCTCGTCCCCGACGTCAAGCGTCTCAACCTGCGCGGTGCTTCCGGCTTCCGTAACCATTCGCCCGGTCTCTTCGGAGCCGGTTTCGTTCACATCGGCGACGGCGATATGCCAGCCGTCTTGTGCCAGGCGGACTGCAATCGCCCGCCCCAATCCGCTAGCGGCTCCGGTGACGATCGCGTAGCGCGTGTCGGACATCTCTGCCTTCATTGATTGCTGGGTTCTCGTCCGCTCATCGTATCGCCCCCTTTACGACCCGGCGAGCAAACGAGACCGGACATCGTGCGGCCCGCTGGCGGTCTCGCATGACGGGCCGCTCAGAATCTGTCACACTCGACCAGCGGTGAATTACAAGGGACGGGGATGGCGGGGTTGTTCGATCAGCAGGAGCAGCAGCATCGCGACGAGGCGCGACCTCTCGCGGCCAGGCTCCGTCCGCGGACGCTCGATGAATTCGTCGGACAGGAGCACTTTCTGGGGGAAGGAAAACTCCTGCGCCGCATGCTGCAGGCCGACCGGCTCGGGTCGCTCATCTTCTACGGTCCGCCCGGAACGGGAAAGACGTCTCTCGCGGAGATCATCGCCACCCACACGCAGTCCCGGTTCTGCGCGCTCAACGCCGCCGCGGCCGGTGTGAAGGAACTGCGCGGGCTGCTCGAAGAGGCCCGAGCACGGTTGGAGACATCGGGTGAGCGGACACTGCTGTTCGTCGATGAACTCCACCACTTCAACAAGACGCAGCAGGACGTGCTCCTGCCGGACGTGGAGAACGGTGTGGTGGCGATGATCGGGGCCACAACGGCCAACCCGTTCTTTTCTCTCGTGCCGGCGCTGGTCAGTCGCAGCCAGGTCTTCGAGTTTCGGCCGTTGTCATCGGACGACGTTCTCGGCCTGCTGCGGCGGGCCGTTTCTGACCCGAAACACGGACTCGGAGAGAGTGCGGTCGATTACGAGGAAGACGCGCTGAACTTCCTTGCCGAAATCTGCGATGGCGACGCACGCCGGGCGCTGTCGGCGCTGGAAATCGGTGTGCGGTCTCTCGAGGGGGACTGGCCCGTATTCGATCTGGCCGTGGCCCAGGAATCGATTCAGAAGAAGGCGGTCCTGTACGACGCCGACGGCGATCAGCATTACGACGTCGCCAGCGCGTTCATCAAGAGCATCCGCGGCAGCGATCCCGATGCGGCGGTCTACTGGCTGGCGCGGATGCTGGAGGCGGGTGAAGATCCACGGTTTATCGCACGGCGGGTCGTGATCGCCGCTGCGGAGGATATCGGCAACGCCGACCCGCAGGCGCTGCTCGTCGCCAATGCCGCCGCGCAGGCCACGGAGCGCGTCGGCATGCCGGAGTGCCGGATCATCCTCTCACAGGCGGTGACTTATCTTGCTTGCGCTCCCAAGTCGAACGCCTCGTACACTGCGATCGACGCGGCGCTGGATGACGTGCGGCATCAACGCATCGTCCCGGTGCCGAATCATCTGCGGGACCGGCACTACGCCGGCGCGAAGCGATTGGAGCACGGCGAGGGGTACCAGTACGCACACGACGGCGACGAGGGCTGGGTCGACCAGGACTATCTGGGCGTCGAGAAGGAATACTATCGGCCGGTCGATCGCGGGAAAGAAGCGGAGTTTCGCCGCCGTCTGGAAGAGCTTCGACGACGCCGCGGAACGGGTGAGAGCATTGACTGAATCTTCGCGGGCGCTGTTTTCTGTACGGGTGAAAGCCGGTTTTCGGTTCGTTCCCGAACGGAACTTTGGGAACGAGGGGGATCGTCGCTGAGTCGTCGGGATTAGAACGCCACCTCAGAGAGGACGATGCCGGTGACGACACAGAGACATGCGACTGCGTGCCGGCGATTGACTTGTCCATCCGCCGTCCCGAGCCCGAAGTGGGGCCCCTGACCGTTCCACAGGAGGAAGCCCAGTGGAATCGTCACCACGCCGAAAGCCGCCAACGGCCACTTCGCCGGCATTTCTCTGAGGATATCGGCGGCGTCTCCCACCGGAGCGACGACCCCGGCCCCAATGTAAGCGCCATTGGCAACCAGACAGAATCCGGCGAAGAACCGGAGCAGGTAGGCCCATCGAATTCGCGCGGCCACCGCAAGCAACCACGCCGCACAAGGGGCGACTCCTCCCACGAGCGGTCCGGACCAGCGTTCAATGAGGGGATGAGGATTCGGCGAGACGTCGGTGCGCGAAATCGACCACGGCTTGAGTTCCACCCCCAACACCGTTCCCCCGGTCGCCCAGGCGCCGAGCACATGGCCCGCCTCATGGACGATCTGCATTCCCAGCCAACTCGCGGCGAGCGTCGAAGCGATGAGCAGGATCTGGAACGGCCGGCCTCCTGGTTGCGTAATCCGGGCGTCGATCTCTGGTTCCGTCGTCAATAGAGGGCTCGGTGTGGAGTGTGACACGCTGCTTGTTGTTGATTTCGGGCAACACACCACTCCGGCCGTCACGACGCGCGAGTGCGCCCCGGAATTGTTGAAGCGGGCGGGGGATGCGCAGGATTTTCGGTGCGCTCGTTCCGGCAGCGTGTATCGTATCACAAACGATCGAACCGGATTGAGCGACATGACTGCCAGCCTGCGCCAACGACAGCCCGCGTCACTGACTTCCACCCAGGTTCACCCGATGGAGACATCGAACAGCGTCCGCGCAGGCTTCTCCGGTCAGAGCGGGCGTGCGTCGTCTGTATGGAAGCGGAACCTGGACCGTGCATCCGCACTGGACGACGTCGAGTCGTTCGCAGCCCGCGCCGGGATCCCGGAGGTTCCCTGGTTGACCAAACTCGATCTGGATCGTCCCCGCCGCAACGTGCAGTGCCTCCGGCCGGCGACCCGCATCTTCAAACGGATCGTCGACGTTGTGGGAGCGACGCTGTTGCTGGCCGTCCTCTGGCCGGTGATGATCCTGACCGCATTGCTGGTCAAGGCGACCTCGCCCGGACCGGTCATCTTCAAGCAGACGCGAGTGGGACTGAATGTTCGTCGCCCGCAGCGCGACAGAAGAACAACCGCCCAAGGTCCGCCGGGAGGGGTCGGCGAGCGGCGTTTCCGGAGGCTGGACCGGCGCGGGAACGCGTCCTACGGACGACATTTCGTCCTCTACAAGTTTCGGACCATGCGGAACGACGCGGAAAAGAACGGGGCTCAGTTCGCCGTGAAAGGAGATCCCCGCGTGACGCCGATCGGCCGGTTGATGCGCAAGACCCGCCTGGACGAGTTGCCGCAACTCTGGAACGTCCTGCGGGGTGAAATGTCGCTGGTCGGCCCGCGTCCGGAGCGGCCGGAATTCATCGAGCAACTTTCGGAAGAGATTCCCGAGTATCTGGACCGGTTGGGGCTCAAGCCGGGACTGACGGGCGTCGCGCAGATCGTGAACGGCTACGACAACGACATCGAGAGTTTCCGCCGCAAAGTCGCCTTCGACCTGCTCTATCTTCAAAACTGCTGCTGGTGGAACGATGTGAAGATCCTGTTCCGGACCATTCGCGTCGTGCTGAGCGGCAGCGGGGCCTTGTAGGACGCCGGGGAGGGGCGCTGTCGCTTACACACAACTCCTGAGAAATGTTCTCTCGTTCAGTTCGCTTCACAAGAGTCTCGAATGGAACGCGGATGACCACGGATTGGACCGATTTTCGCTGATTGGTTTCTTGCGTGTTGACGCCATGCGCCGGAATCGATGCGGCCTCGGCTCTGCCGCCTCTTGAGGAATACCCCGCAAAATCCGTGCTGATCCGCCAAGTCCGCGGAAATCTGTGTCCTGTTCGAGAATCCCCTGGGCCCGGTTTCTCGGGGCCGGACCCCAATTCGACAGGTTGAAACCGAGTTGTGTGGAACTTTCAGCGGGAGCGGCGTCAGTGGCCGCCTGGTTGTCTGATTGCCCGTCCAAGCTAGAATTCGGGCAAGAAGATCGCTGTCTGCGGCGATCCCTCCTTGACGCAGGAAACGCGTCTCATGAGCTTCGAAGTCCTCGCGATTCTGCTGTTCGTCGTCGGCTGCGGGCTGATTGTCGCGGAGGTATTCATTCCTTCGGGCGGCATGATCCTGCTGATGTGCGTGGTATCGTTCGCCGCGTCGGTCTGGTGCGCCTACAAAGCCTGGTGGGGGATGCCGTGGTACTTCGGGACGTACGTCGCGTCACTGGTCGTCTTCATCCCGGGCATCCTGTTCGGCCTGTACCACCTGCTGGACCAGACCAGCATGGGGGACCGCGTTCTGCTCTCAGGGCCCGATCCCGAGGACGTCACCCCGTATCAGCGAGAGGAAGAGCATCTCTCGGGATTCGTGGGGCAACGCGGAACGGCGATCACCCGCTTGATGCCGGGCGGGCTGGTGGAAGTCGACGGTGAGCGGTTGCACGCGTTCACGGAAGGACTGATGATCGATCAGGGCGCTCCGGTGAAAGTGGTCGCCGTGCGGGGAACGCGAGTGTTGGTCAAACCGTCCGACGACCTTGATGACCTCGCCGCCCGCGAGGACCACGCGCCGGAACCTGCGAACGACGACGACCCGTCGACTCCGCCCCCGCTTGACTTCGATGTTCCGCAGAGTTAAACCGCTAGTGGGTTCGTGTCGAACCGCACGGCGCGAGCGATCGTCACAGCGCGCCGGCCGACCGGACACGGCGCTCCTCCTTACCGTCCATTCGTCCGCAGATTGACGAGTGGTCCGTCCATTCAGATTCTTGGGGTTGAGTTGAGGGGTTCTCACGGGAGCACGAATCCCGCACGGTTTGGTGCGAATTTTCAGTCCAGCCAACCCCCGAAAACAGCCCTGACAGGGCACGAGTGAGGAATCGATGCAGACGCTGGCACAAGGGCCTGGTGACCTTCCCATGTGGGGGTTTATCGCTGTCGTCGCGGTCGGCGTGCTGATCTTTCTCGCCGTCTTCGCCCGCTACTTCAGCCTCTGGATCCAGTGCAAGATGACCCGGGCCGGGATCTCCTTCCCGAACCTGGTCATGATGTCGATCCGGAAGGTCAATCCGGCCCTGATCGCCCGCGCGAAGATCATGGCGGTGCAGAGCCGATTGACTGACGACTACACCAATCTCACAACCCGCGCTCTCGAAGCCCACTATCTGGCGGGGGGCGATGTTCTGAAGGTCATCCGCTCGCTTGTGGCGGCCCATCGGGCGAAACTCGACATGGACTGGCAGGTCGCCCAGGCGATCGATCTGGCCGGCCGTGATGTGCTGGACGCGGTCCGCACAAGCGTCTATCCGAAGGTGATCGATTGTCCCGACCCGAAGAAGAATGCGGGAACGCTCGATGCCGTCGCGGGAGACGGGATCCAGTTGCGCGCCCGCGCGCGAGTGACGGTCCGCACCAACATCCAACAGCTGATCGGCGGAGCGACTGAGGAAACTGTGATTGCCCGCGTCGGTCAGGGAATCGTGCAGGCAATCGGCTCGACCGCCTCCTATGCCGACGTCCTGGAAAACCCCGACAAGATCTCTCAGACGGTGCTCAACCAGGGACTCGAAGCGCAGACCGCGTTCGAGATTGTCTCGATCGACATCGCCGACATCGACGTCGGAGACAACATTGGAGCGAGATTGCAGGCCGATCAGGCGGAGGCGGACATGCGCGTCGCCCAGGCTCGCGCCGAGCAGCGGCGTGCGGCGGCGGCGGCGCGCGAGCAGGAAATGGTTGCCAAGACGCAGGAAAACCGCGCCGAAGTCGTCCTCGCGGAAGCGGAGGTTCCCAAGGCGGTGGCCGGCGCGTTTCGTGACAACAGGATCGGTTTGCTCGACTACTATCAGCTCCAGAACGTGCAGGCCGATACGAAGATGCGACAGGCAATCGCCGGCGTCGGCGATGAGGTCGCTCCCGGAGCCTCGGCGGGGGGCCGTGGAGGCTGAAACTCCGATCACTCATAGATCGTGGCGGCCCACTGCGTGCGGCCGCCGCAGAATTCGCCCGCGAATCGCCGCTGCTGGTCGAACGGCGGCGCCTCTGGGGCCACTGACCAGACGGGTGTTCAATGTTCAGCGTGCCTTTCGTTCTGGCGTTTGATTTCGGCGGACTCGTCTTTCTGGCGTTTCTCGCAATCTCGTTCGTCAGTTGGATCATCAATCAGGTCAATCAGGCGAAACCTCCGCAGGGCCGCCCCCGCGGGCAGCGTCCGCAACGCGCGCCGCGCCCGCGAAACGACCGCGTCCAGCAGGAGATCGATCAGTTCCTACAGGAAGCCACAGGCCGCCGGCAGAAGAAGGAAGAAGTGCTGTCTGCTGATGAGATCGAGATCGTCGAGCGTCCCCGCCCCACCCGTCGACCGCCGCCGCAGCGTCGGCCTCCTCCGCGCCCGGCCCCTGGAGCTGAGAAACCGAGGGTGCGGCCGGGGCAGGAGATTTCGTCGCGGCATCTGACCGGACAGGAAAAGTTCGGGCAGGGAGTCTCCCAACATCTCCAGACGCATATGGCGCAGCGCGTCTCCAACGAGGCGGCGCTGCACCTGCCCCACAGCGTCGACGCGTCCGTTTCGGCGCATCTGGGCGAGTTCACAGCAGACGACGCGACGACCACCGGTTCGATGGGCCAGGTGTCCACAACCTCCAACCGGCGAACGGCCGCCTCGTTCCTGCTCGCCGCGCTCCGGCAGCCGGGCGGAATTCGAAACGCCATCGTGATGCAGGAAATCCTCCAACCGCCCAAGTCTCTGCGGGATCGACCGCGGCCGTCATGAACGGCGCGGCCTCCCCGATCTAAACACGTAGCGCACGCAGCCTTGCGTGCGTCCCACTGATCGCAGAGGCGGTTGACGCACGCTGGCAGCGTGCACTACGGGCCAGCGCATGAATTTCTGCAGGACAACTAGATTCTGCACGTGAGTCCCACGGAACTTTGCCGCGCGGCTTGAGAGGCGAACGTGAAATCACCCCAAAGCGAATGCAACGTCCTGCTGCTGGCGGACCGATTCGCCGTCCGGGGGAGTTCCCGGCACACCCTCAATCTCGCACAACGACTTCCGGATTTCGGCGTCCAGCCGGCGATCTGCTGCGCGGACGCCCACCTGATTCCGGAAGCCCAGCGGGAAGGCCTTGAGATTCGGGAACTGCCGTACCTGACGTCCCCTCTCGCAGGCCGCATCGTGCAGTGGCAACTCGCGCGTGATCTGATGCGGGATCCCCCCGATCTGATTCACGTCCAGCAGCGCAAAATGCTGACGGTCGGCCGGCGGTTGGCGTATCGTCTCGAGCGGCCGTACGTGGTTTCGGTGCAGGACTATCTGGGAAGCAACGAGACGCTGCATTTCGAGTGGAAATGGTGCCGCCGGATTGTGGCCGTCAGCGACTCCGTACGACAGGAACTCATCACCCGCACGGAGATTCCGGCAGAGCGGGTAAGCGTCATTCACTCCGGGGTGGAAACCGCCGTTGATGAACGATCCTACGATGTTCTCGAGCCGGACCAGGTTCCCGTCATCGGAACGGCGGGACCGCTCGAGGCGGCCAAGGGATTGCGGTACTTCGTCGATGCGGCGGCGATCGTCCTGCGGACGCACCCGACGGCGGAATTTCTGATCGCCGGCGCCGGCCCCGAGGAATCGAACCTGCGTCGCCAGGTTAGGGATCTCGGCATCACAGAACACGTCACCTTTGTTCCGGAAGAAATGGACGTCGGAGGCTCTCTGCTGGCGATGGATATTTACGTTTTGCCGTCGCTCAAGCAGGGTCTGGGAACGATGATGCTTGAAGCGATGGTGCGCGGACGCCCCGTCATTGCGACGAAGTCGGGGGGCGTGTACAGCGTGGTCAGCGACAACGAAACCGGACTACTGGTCCCGCCCCGGGACAGCGAGATGCTTGCCGACAGGATCATCGAATTGCTGGACGATCCGCTCCGGGCGAGGCGAATCGGACGAGCGGCGCGGGACATGGTCTGCACGCAGTTCCCGGTCGCACGCATGGTGGAGCGGACGGCAGAACTGTACCGCGAAGTCCTCAAAGAAAACCGGATCGAATCGCCGGAGGCCGTTCCCGTGGAAGGCTGAGCCAGGCCGGCGGATTGCCACAGCGCAACATATTACCAACACACGGGTTACACGACGAGACCGGGCTCAACCTCGGATTGACCTCGGCCGCTTTACTGCGTAGACTCCGCACCCCTTTTTCGCCCACCCTGTCTCATCGGGTGCGGTGGGGCCAAGTGCCAGGGGCGCTTCGTCGTCGCAACGTCTGGTCGCGTTTTGCCCTTTGTCTCCGGGTTTTCACGCCGCCAGAACCGCTACGGCTGAAAGAAATGCGCTCCGGTCCGGCCGCCGCCCTGTTCACGCAAGGATCGCGTGTCCCATGTCCGCCGCAGAGAGCCTCGTTCACCACACACCCTTTGAACAACTCCGCAGCGGTCGGGAAATCGTCCGCCAGGAGGCCGACGCCCTTTACAGCGTGGCTCAGCGGCTGGACGCAGCCTTCTGCACCGCTGTCGATCTGATTGTCGATTGCAAAGGCCGCGCCGTTGTGACCGGCATGGGAAAGGCGGGGCTGATCGGCCAGAAGATCGCGGCGACGCTCTCGTCCACCGGGACGCGATCTCACTTCCTGCATCCCGCCGAGGGAGTGCACGGCGATCTTGGTTGCCTGCATTCCAGTGACGTGCTGATCGCCCTTTCCAACAGCGGCGAGACGGAGGAGATCTGCACGATCCTGCCCACGGTGGCCCGGTTGCAAGTGCCGATCATCGCGGTGACGTCGACCGACCGAAACAGACTGGCCGCCCAATCGGACGTTACGATTCAACTCGGCCGCCTGCAGGAAGCCTGCCCCTGGGGACTGGCGCCGTCGACGAGCACGACGGCCATGCTCGCCGTGGGAGACGCCCTCGCTCTCGTCGCGAGTCGCATCAAGGGATTTACGCCTGAGCAGTTCGCCGTGTTTCATCCCGCAGGGAGCCTGGGAAAAAAGCTGCGAACCGTCACCGAGACGATGCGTCCCCGCGATCAGATCCGGGTGGCATCCGCCGGTTTAACGGTGCGCGAGGTGTTCACAACGTTTGCGAGCGAACGGCGACGAAGCGGAGCGGTGTTGCTGGTCGATGACGGCGGCCGCCTCACGGGCCTGTTTACAGACAGCGATCTGGCCCGGTTGCTCGAAAAGCGGCGCGACGACGCTCTGGATCAGCCGATCAAGAACGTGATGACGCGCAGTCCGCTGACCGTGCCTCCGACGGCGACGTTCGCCGACGTGGTCGGTCTGCTCTCCGGCCGCAAGTTGAGCGAGATTCCGGTCGTCGCCGACGATGGCTCCCCGGTGGGACTGATTGACATCACCGACGTCATCGGCTGGATGCCCTCACAGCCGGGCGATTGACGACCTGCCGCCCCACCCTGAGAGGGTGCTCAATGAATCGAGTCTGGCTGACTGTGGTCACGGGCGTCTGCCTGTTCTGCACGTATCGCGTGTACGCGGAGTGGATCGACCGCCTGACGGTGATGGAAGCCGAGCCGACGCGCGTTGTCGATCTGGGCGCGCGCGATCCGCTCCCGGAGTCTGTGCTCGAGGTGGCGCGGGAAGTCCTGCCGGGGGAGGACTGGGGAGAGAGCCCGCCCCTCGTTTTCCAGCGGGACGAAGAGGTCTTCATTTACACCGGCAAGGTCGAAATCGTCGACGACTCGCTCGGAAATCGGGTGCAGTTCTCTCCGTTCGCTCTGGTCTGGTCGGACCCGGCAGACCCGGATGCTGAACCGTACGTCATTCGCGGCCGGACGGCCCGGGTGAAGTTCGAGAACCCCGTCCGTTTGGAGTTCGGAAGCGAGAATCCCGGGCGTCTAATCGCCGCCGCGATTGACGGTCCGGTCGTCGTCTCCGGCCCGAACGGCCTGTCGATTGAGGGGGAGAACTTTGTGTTCTCTGAGCAGGCCGGCCATCTGGACAGCAGCCCCGGTGATCAACCGGACGGTGACTACGGCGCGTACCTCTACAGCGACTATCACGTCGCGTTCGCGTACGGTCCGGCCGAGGGGGAGAAAGACAGCGTGCACGGCTCTGCGGAAGGCATCCAGATCGATTTCACGCCCAGTTACGAACCTGTGCTGGGCAAGGACATGCCGCGCGTCTCCGGCGTCGAGCGGATGCGGCTTCGACGGGACGTCGTGCTCAACCTGACGTACGAGGAGAAGGACGACAAAGGAAACCTGAAAACAGGCCGCGCCCGAGTCACCTGCGACGGCGGCGTCGTTTACGACGTCGCAGCGCAGATCGCCCGCTTTGAGGAGAACGTGTTCGTCGAGCGGCCGACCGGAAGTCCGGACCAGACCGGGGAATTTGACCAACTGAGTTGTGATTGGCTCGAACTTTTCTTCGAAAAAGAAGCGGAAGTCATCGTGAGCGGCGACGGCTCCGCTGAAGTTCAACTTGCATCCGCAACATCGGAAGATCGCGACGAATTGCAGAATCCCTTTGAAGGGATGAGATTCAGCCGTCTGCGGGCGATCGGCGACAAGGCCGCACTCCAGTCGGACGAGCACCGCTTGGTCGCGAACATGAATGAACTGCATTACCAGGCTGCGACCGGCACCGCGGTGCTCCTCGATCAAGAGGCGGTCCGCGTGCAGCGGGACGACACCAAACTGATGTCGCCGCGAATTACCGTGCTTCGCGGAACGGACAAGTCCGAGCGGTCGCTGGTGTGCGAAGGCGACGGACGACTTGAGCAAAGCGACCCGGACGACGGGTCGCCGGTGCTGCAAGCGTCGTGGAAGGAGCTGCTGCGCGTGGCCAATGACGCTCAAACGGGCCTGACGGTCGTTCAGGTCAGCGGTACAGCCCGCGTCATTCAACCTGAGCGGCAGGGCATGTTGGCCGACCGGATTACTTTATGGCTTGACGCGGAGCCGGCCGGCCGCCGATCCGGCGAGCCAAACGCGCTGATCGACAGTTTGGACCCTGACGCGCTCGACGCGCTGCCGCTGAAGTTTGCGCTGGCCCAGGGAAATGTGACGATGGAGGGGCCGCAGTTCTACCTCGAAACCAGTCGCCTGAAAGCCAGCTTTGAAGAGGGCGCCGTCGCGGAATCGTCTCGCGGGGGAAGCGGGTTTGGATTGCAGGATCGCGACCAGACGCCCCAGGCGCGGGACAACCCGTGGATCGTGCAGGCGCGATCGGTCGACGTCCGGATCGTGCAGGATCCGCGGAACTCGGCGATGAATGTCGCCGAAGCAACCGCCGAAGGCTCAGTGCTGCTCACACGCCAGGATCTGCCCGACCCGAATCGCGAGGGTGAAGCGTCGCCGGTCGCGGTCTCAGGATCTCGCATGCACCTGATCAACCGAGGCGGAGCGGATCAGGTTCTCCACCTGACGGGATCGCCTGCCAAATTGCGGAGAGGCGAGTACGAATTAGAGGGCAGCGACCTGCGGCTCGACCGGTTCAACAACCTGGCGACTGTCGTGGGTAAGGGAATGCTTCAGTTTCCCGTCGCCTCGAATCTGATGTCCGGATCGACTGCCGGTCAAGACGGCAACTCGAATCAAATCTCGCTGATGGACGTCCTCTGGCAGGAAGGAATGACCTTCGACGGCACGACGGCGAAGTTCCTCCGGGAGGTGCAATTGCGGCTGGACGAAAGCCGGCTTTGGTGCGAAGAGATGGACGTCCACATTGATCGAAAAATCGACTTCAGCGATTCGGAACCGGTTTCAGAGCAACCGCAGTTGACGCAGGTTTCCTGCCGTGACGGAGTGCGCCTTGAGTTTTATGACTGGGACGGCACCCGACTGACGGGGATCCGCAAAGCGACGCTCGCCGAGTTCACATTCGACCATCAGACAGGCGAGTTCGCAGGTCTGGGACCGGGCGTCGTCAATGACTGGACACTCGGCGGCCAGCGGCGCATCTCCATCGCGCCTAAGGCGGTTGCCCAGGCCAATCAGCCGGCCGATTCGGATCGAATGAAGTGGGATTACACGAACGTTGAATTCGTCGAGAAGATCACCGGCAATGCGCAGCATCGGCTGATCGAGTTGCACGGGCGCGTGCGCGCGATCTATGCCCCCGTGGAGAACGTGAACGAAACGTTTCAGCGGAAGGACTTGTCTGGAAACGCGGCCAACGCCGACGACGCCGTGTGGCTGGGATGCGACAAACTCTCCGTCATCCTGCATCCCCGCACGGTCGGCGCGGAGGAAGAGACCGATGAAACCGCGGAGGAAGACAAGTACTACGCCGTCATGCGCGGAAGCGGGCACTGCGAACTTGAAGGGAAGGTCTTCCGGGCGGTCGCCGATACGCTGAGTTACGATCAGGCGAAAGAGTTGTTCATCCTCAAAGGCCTGGGCAAACGTGAGGCGAGCATCTACCTTCAGGAGAACCCCGGCGACGACCCCAAGCGGTTGCCCAGCCAGGAAATCCGGTTCATTCCCTCACAGAAGCACGTCAACCTGGAACGCTCGAGCGGAATCCAGGGCGTGCAATGATTGCCGGCGGCCGCTTCAACCGTTGAGGAACAAATCCGAGCAGGGGCGGTCGCTGCGGCTGAGCACCTGCAGAATGCGTGCAGTCGTGACGATTGCATCGCAGACCGGGTAATCATCGCGAATCCAGTACCGGTCGTTGGACGCAGCTCCAAGATCGGCGGCTGTCGCCGCCATGTGACGTGTCATCGCTTCACGAGTCGAATCCGAACACCTTTCGTGCGCCGCCTCCCCCGGCCAGTCCGCGCTGAAACAATCGTCAAGAACGACAACGGGAGACTCCGATTCTTCGCGGGCGATCCGTGCAAACTGCAGCGCGACAGCGGAAATCGGCATCAATCGCCCCGATTCATCGAGGAATCGGCAAGCCTGCGCATCATCGTCAATGACGGCGCCGCAGTGCATTCCACGGTCGCGAACAACGCAGGCCGTTCGTTCGAGCGTCAGCGCCCGCGACCTGTCGACGTCGTCCGCAACGGATGCTGAGACGAATTCCACACGTCCGGGCAGTTGCTCGAAGATCTTCTCGAACTGCTCTCTGACGAACCCGGACGCGCAACCGACCGCGATGTGCAGTGGACGCAGCGCGTGGAAGTGCTTGAGCAAACTCGCCGAGTACGGCACCGCGGCCTGGAATGACCGTTGGTCTCCGCCCTGACGAGTCGGACGCGGGAGGTTCTCCGCCTCGACCGATTGAAGCCGTCCCGGCTGCGACCACGGGATTGCTCCGGCCTCCCAGAAGTCGAGACCGTTCATGGACGGCCCACATCCGCTGCCGGTCACCAGGATGCCGCCGGCGGCGCTCAGATGGTTCACGGCGAACGCAACACAGGGAGCGCTCACAATCCCGACGTCAATCACCCGACACCCCATGCTGCGCAGTGCGGCCGCCGCTTCAACGACCAGGCGGGGAGAGGATGGTCTTCCGTCTCGTCCGAGGACGACAGCCGGCCCCGCCCGCCGAGCCTCGCGGACCGAATCGGCCCCGTCCAGCGAGCAGCGCTTCGGCCGCTGCTTCCAGAGTTGCACCGCGAACGCCGCTGCGAATCGTGCGATTTCGCGAGGACCGATCTCGTTCAGATAGGCGCCTCGAACGCCCTCTCCGCTGAGCAGGGATTCACGCGGCACTCGGTGCAGTGTGCGGTCGATGCGTTCGACGATTTGCCGGGGCAACGAACCGGTTTCCCGGCGATGCTCACAGACCCGGCATTTCGGGAAAAAAGCCGCCAGGCGCGCGTAATGAACCGCTCGCGAAATCGGATGGACTTCTCCCGGACAGAGATACTCGCCCACCATGGCGGCGGTCGGCTGCCCACGCTCGCTTGCGGGGAAGTCGTCTGCTTTAATGCTCGGACTCGGCTCGATCGCCAAGAGTCGATTCCTTCGCTGGGTTCCGGCCCGGATCGGGTTGGCAAGGAAGAAAACTTCGTCCCGCGCCTTATTGGGAAACCGACCGGGGGACGGGAATTTAGGCGAATCTGGAAGACCTGGTCAATTTCAGTTTGACGCAGGCGGGCGGGCGCGACTTTGCCGTCCACGCCGCAGTTGAAACGGATTTAGAACTGATGCATGCGACCGACCTGCTGAACAACCCTGCCAGGCTCAGCGGTTCGCCCGTGATCGTCGTTCACGGCGATGAACCGCAACTCAAAACGGCCGTTCGTGATGCGACCCGCCGCTGCGTTTTGGGCGAAGACCCCGAGGACGACGTCTCCCTGACGCGATTCGACCCGGACGGCCTGGAATGGCGCACCGTCCGCGACGAGTTGATGACGCTGTCGATGTTCAGCAATCGCCGCCTGGTGGTCGTCGACGGCGCCGATGAGTTCATTTCTGAGCACAGACCCTCGTTGGAAGCTTACGTCGAGTCTCCTTCGTCGCGCTCCGTTCTGCTGCTGGACGTCAAGACCTGGAGAAAAAATACGCGGCTGGCGAAGAGACTGGCGGACGGCGGGCTTGTGGTGGAATGCACGGAATTGACAGGCGCTCGATTGCAGAATTGGATCGTCGACCAGTGCCGGAACGTCCACGGCAAGCAGATTGCACGGAACGCGGCCGTTCTGATCCCTGAGTTGGCCGGTACGGGACTCACCAGTCTGACCCAGGAGATCGCCAAGCTCGCGGCTTACCTCGGGGATCGACCGAAGATTGAAGTCGACGATGTGCGTGCACTCGTCGGCGGATGGCGTGCGGAAACGACCTGGAAGATGACCGATGCCGTACGCGACGGACAACCGGCCGAGGCGCTCGCCGCGCTCGCAAAGCTGCTTGCGGCCGGGGAAGCGCCGCAGCGACTGCTGGGGGGAATCAACTACGTCTTCCGAAAGTACGCGAAAGCGACCGAGTTGTCGCGGCAAGGCGGCTCTCTCCACAACGCGCTGCGCAGCGCGGGCGTGTTCCCCCGCGACATCGACTCCTCGGAGCGTTATCTGCGCCGGATCGGCAGAGCGCGTGCGGAACACATTCTCGCCTTCCTGCTCGCCGCAGATGCGGCGCTGAAAGGAGGCTCGCGACTCGGCAACCGCCTGCAACTGGAGCAACTGCTGCTCAGACTCAGCGGACATGTTCCGGCTGCATCCTGAGCACAACGCCGCCTTCGGTCTGCGCCGTCCGAAGCGGGACGTCAACCGTCTTTCGACGATTTGTCACCCCGTGCGCGCAAAGATTTCGACGCCGGATTTTCAGACTTGATTCCGTTTGCTTGATCAGCGACAACCGCTCCATCGGGGCGGGCACAGCGTTCGCTGACACTCGCCGGCCCCATGTTCTGAACGGGCCGCACATCGATTTTTCACGGATCGTTCATCAGCGCAGAGGACTGCGATGCTTACACGGCACACACGGCGGCAATTCATTCAACGTGCATCCGCTGTGAGTGTCGGCGCCTGGATCGCCGCAGGAACGCCAGTCTGGTCCGAAGCCCGGTCCGCAAACGAGAAACTCGATGTGGGTGTGATCGGCGCGGGCGGCCGCGGCCGATCCAATCTGAACGCCGTCGGCGAAACCGAAAACATCGTCGCGCTGTGCGACGTCGACTCGGAGCGACTCGCCCAGTCGGCCGCGGACTACTCCACGGCTGCAACGTATTCCGATTATCGCGCCATGCTGGACGAGGAAAAGCTGGACGCCGTGATCGTGAGCACGCCGGACCATACGCACGCCCCGGCGGCGGTGGCGGCGATGCAGTCGGGCCGGCACGTGTACTGTGAAAAGCCGCTCGCGCACTCGGTCTACGAAGCGCGGCGCATGGCGGAAGTTGCGAGAGAGACCGGCGTCGTCACCCAGATGGGCAACCAGAGTCACGCGACCGATCGCTTGCGGCGGGTGGTCGAAATCGTCCGCTCCGGCCAACTCGGTCCGGTCCACGAGGTCATCTGCTGGTCCAACAAGCAGTTCTCCGGTGGAGACCGACCGACCGAATCGCCCCCCGTTCCCCCGACGCTCGATTGGAACCTGTGGCTCGGGCCGGCCGCTGAGCGGCCGTATCATCCCGATTACCTGCCCTTTACGTGGCGCGGGTGGTGGGACTTCGGATCGGGGAACTTCGGCGACATGGGTTGCCACATCATTGACGCCCCCTGCTGGGCGCTTGAGCTGGATTATCCGACGTCGATCCTCGCCGCCGGCCCTCCGCCACATGTCGTAAGCAGTCCGACCGCCCTGGTCGTTCGCTACGAGTTTCCAGCGCGAGGCGAACGGCCACCGGTCCGGCTCACCTGGTACGACGGTTCGTGGGCGCCCCCCTACGAGATGATTGACGACGTCGAACTGCCCGCCCAAGGCTCGCTGATAATGGGCGAGGAGGGACAGTTGCTGTTCCCGCACACCAAGGGCGATACGGTCCTCTTTCCCCGGCAGCGCTTTGCAGACCTCGAATCGCCTGAACCGATGTTCTCGCGCCCGGCGCACCACCATGCCGAATGGATCGAAGCCTGCAAGGGGCGCGGCGAAACGCTCTCCAACTTCGAGTATGGGGGGCGGATGACGGAGTTCATCCTCGCCGGCGTCGTCGCCTACCGGATGGGACGAGTCCTCGAATGGGACGGCCCAAACATGACCGCGACCAACTGTCCGGAAGCGGATGCGCTCATCAAACCCCCGATGCGCAAGGGGTGGGAGGTTTGAACGCCTCCGCGCCTCGTTGAATCGATTGGCGAGCGAGCCGCTGAGTCTTCCCTCGTTCACTCTCCCTGCCTCTTCCTGGTGTTCTTTGTGCCGTTGTGGTGCATTCTCCGGGGAACTAACCTTTTGAGGGAACACCGAGACGTGTGGGTCCGTCAATTCAGATTCCTGGGGTTGAGGGAT
>QQVO01000059.1:0-57500 GCA_003388505.1 Planctomycetota bacterium | reverse complement strand
ACCTCCGGCACAAACCACACCCGCGCCTGGCAACCGGGCACCAGGTTAGCGTCGACCTTGAATCCCTCGGGAAGCTCCGGGAGTTCCTTGCCCAGTTCTATCAGATACTGGCACTGATCCTCCCATTCGCCGAGAAACTCAAACTCGTCGATCAGTTCATCGATCGTCATCTGGTCCAGGTCCGGCACCGTTGCACTCCCTCCGCGATCAAAACAGCGTGGTCCCCTTCCATTCTAGGGCCCCGCCTCAGCGCCTCCAAGGTGCCGGGCGCCGCGAATCGGAACTGCAATCGCTTTCCCCCTACGGCCGAGGCGTCTCACAGCAACATTTTTCGGCGGCGCGCAAAAGCAAACAGCCCGCTTCCCCCTCCAGGAAGCGGGCTGTTCTTCCCTCGTTCCCATCGCCCCCGGAGCCGTCTGCTTCCCGAGATGATGGTCGCGATTCGGAGCCGGCGCGAAAGAACAGTCTGCTCGCACCGGCGATGTCTTCAGGCTCGCCTCTAGAAGATATCGAGGGCGAAGTGGCCGCCTTTGTGGAACGGCTTGTCCATCAGGTAAAAATTGTGCCAGTTCGCGTTGAACACCGGGATCTGCCGTTCCCGCGGATACCTGTAGTACAGGTGGTCGTAACTTTCCGGGTACTGCTGAAAATTCTGCGGGTAGTACACGTAAGGATAGTAGTAGAATCGCTGCCAGTTCGAGGGCTGCCCCGGAGGAGCGGCGTGCGCGTCACTCGAGGTCAGCAGCGAGCCCGTGGCCGCCGCCAACAGCACCAGACCGGTCAATACGGCTCGTTTGAGCATGACTCGTACACTCCTTGATCTCACTTGCGACGCGGTCGTCGGAGGTCGCGGCTTGCCACCCCTGCCTGGCGATGCGCCCGGATGGTCTCTTTTCTGCCCGTTCGCGGTTGCACGGTCACATCGCACACCATGAACATCGTCAGATTCGAGGCCGCACAACAGGTTTTCTCGGAAGAAGCCGAAGAACCGGAGTAATCGGCTTCAACTGATTCGGGGTCATCGGTTCGAGCGGCATACAGCCCCATGTCATTGAGTGCCAATGAATTGCGATGCTTCCAAGCCATCGGGCCAAAGGAGCCATGCCTGAATTCCAGCCGCCGATTCCGTGGCACAAGGACGATCGCGTCAGTCCGAATCCTCCGGTCGAGCGGTACTCGCGGAAGAGCCGACCTGAGATTCAAACGCAGACCGGGCGCTACGCCACTTCTTCCACGATGACGGCGTTGTGCTGGCTGGAGGAGACCCCCGTGCCCGCCACCAGCACGATCCGGTCCCCGGACTTGAGGCGTCCCGATTGCAGGCCTCGATCGGCGATGTACTCCAGGAGCGCCTGGTCATCGTCGATCGGGGCGGAAGGGAGCGGCACCACCCCCCAGTACAGGCACATGCGGCGCAGCGTCTGCGGGGAGTTGCTGACGCCGATCGTCGGCACGAGTGTTCGGGTCTGCGAAATGCTCAACGCGGAGCGTCCGGTCGCACTGGCGACGATGATCAGTTCCGCGTCGAGTTCCCGTGCGATGCGGGCGGCGGAGCGTGTGACCGCCTCGGTAATCGGCGGGATATCGTCCGGGGCCGCGCTCTCAGACCGCGCATGCTCGCGAAACGGCCTCGCAGCCGGTTCGGTCGCCATCGCGATCCGGTGCATCATGCGCACGGCCTCCACCGGGTAGCGGCCGATCGCCGTCTCACCGGACAGCATGCAGGCGTCGGCGCCGTCCAGAATGGCGTTCGCCACGTCGGTCGCCTCCGCGCGTGTCGGAATCCGCGATTCGTGCATGCTGTCGAGCATCTGCGTGGCAATAATCACCGGCTTGTGGACGCGGCGGCAGGCGTCGACGATCTGCTTCTGAACGACCGCAATGCGGGCGATGTCGATCTCCACCCCCAAATCTCCCCGCGCCACCATGACCGCATCAGCCGCGTGGACGATCGCCTCCAGATTCTCGAGCGCCTCCGGCTTTTCGATCTTGGCCACGATCCGTGCGTCCGGCGAGACCTCGTTCACCAGATCGCGCAGTTCGAGAATCTCCTGCTCGCTGCGAACAAAGCTGAGACTGATGAAGTCGGCCCCGGCCTCCGCCGCCCACACGGCGACCGAGCGATCCGTTTCGCCGAGCGCGGGCGCACGCAGGCGGACCCCCGGCAGGTTCACTCCCTGCCGGCTGCGGAGCGTTCCCCCCTGTTCGACCTGGCAGACGGCCTCGTCCGGACCGGCTTCCACAACTTTCAGGACCACGGTGCCGTCGGCCAGCATCACCCGGTCGCCCGGCTCCAGTTCGTCAATCAGCGACTCATAGGAGCAGACCAGTTGATCGGGCGCTTGAGCCGTCTCCCCGCGGACGAACCGCACGGTCTCCCCGGGGGCAAGCGTCATTTCCCCCCCGGCCAGTTCTCCGAGCCGGATCTTGGGGCCGGCCAGGTCGACCAGAACAGCCGCCGGGTGGCCGACCTCGTCGGCGGCCGCGCGGGCAATCTGGAGCATCCGTGCGTGGTCATCGGATGTCCCGTGTGCGGTATTGATGCGAAAGACGTCCACGCCTGCCCGAATCAGCTCGGCCAGCGTCTTAAGTGAATCGCAGGCGGGACCGATCGTGGCCACGATCTTCGTGTGACTCGCCCGGTCCACCGTCGTCAGAGAGCCGTCTCGTTTGCCCATGGAACATCCGCACGCTGAGAAGGGGTCCATTCAAAGACGGCTCTGATGGTAGCAGATTGAATCCGCGATGATCGCTGTGTAACGGTTTGTCGGCGCCGAGAGGATTTCAGGCCAACTCATTCAGGCGTCCAGATCGGACTTCGGCCGGCGACCGGCGATTTCGCCTCGCTCCGCCGGGCCTTCAATCGCACGTACGGCGGAACGAACAGACCCCGGTGCTTGAAATGGCCGGGCTTGGCCTTTGGGTCACCCCGCCGCGGTTCCGTCAGCGCTTCGATCACGAAACCGGCCGCACACAGCTCGCCGATCAGTTCTTCCCAGCGGTGCAGGTATTCCACCGCCCCGTCTTCCCGGTACGACTCGTCGATCACGGCCGGTAGCGGATCGTTGTGGTAGTAGCCGACACCGACGATATAGCGATCTCTGCCGTCGCGATCGACAATCTGCAGGCTCGTCGGCTGCTTGTGCTGGCTGATGTACAGGCCGCCCGGACGAAGCACGCGCGCGATTTCTGCGTAAACCGGCTTGAGGCGCGGCACGTAGCAGGTGCTCACCGGCTGATGAACAATATCGAACGAACGGTCCGGCAGAGGTGACAAGTCATCCATCGATGCCTCGAGCACTCGTACAGTGAGCTTCCGCCGGGCGGCCTCCCGCTCATCAAGGGCCAGCATGGCGGGAGACAGATCGGCGACCGTCACGCGCGCCCCCGCCGCCGCATAGAGAATCGATTGCCACCCCCCTCCCCCGGCCAGGCAGAGCACGTCGAGACCCTGCACGCTGCCCGGCAGCCAGCCGTGCGTATCGAGCGACAGCAGCGGCTGCCCGCACTCCTCATCGGTCGCCACGTGCGCAAACTGACTGCCGCTTCGCGCCAAGTGGTCCCACGCCTGCCGGTTCTGCTCACGAAACTGCATGCCGCCGCACTGCTCAGATTCAGGACGAACAGCGATCGGTGTAATCGGTCGGCGGGACTCGTGCAATCGAGGAACCGGGGGTTTCCGTCTGCGGGCCTGTCGAGACGCGACGCAGTCCAAGTTCCCTCATGGCCGGAGTTTGGCGATCCCCGCCAGACTCGCACCAACCGGATTGGTCGTCGCCAGGACGCCCTGATAAAGTGACCTTAACGGATCGGTCTGACGGTCTTGGCCGTCGAGATTTGCGACGGCATGAAATCGGGAGAAACGCGATGCGGGTTGCTGTAGTCAGTGTCATGGGCGTCCTGCTGCTGACTGCTCTCGGAATGTCGGCCGCTGAGCCGAACGCGCCCAAGACCTGCGCCGTCGCGATAAGAGTTGTTAATGAGGCGACCGGTGATGCCACAGCGGCCGTCATCCAGGTGCTTGGCGCCGACGGTGAATCAGTCGAACTTGAGGGTTTGCTCCCCCGCGGACGGGGCGTGCCGCAGAAATTGTCGATTCACGACTGGTTTGTCCTGCCGGAACCGGCTTCCATTGAACTGCCGCGAGAACCGCTGACGATCCGCGCGTTCTCGGGGTTGGGCGCGGAGATTGCCGAGCAGCAGATCGACCTGACGGATCGGGAATCGGCCGACGTCGAACTGACGCCGCATCAGTTCCACGAGGCGCATCGGGCCGGCCTCTGGAACGCCAACACGCACGTCCATTTGCAGAAAGTGACGCGGGGCGAATCGGACGACTACCTGGTCGACGTCGGTATGGCGGACGGACTCGACCTCGTCTTCGTCTCCTACCTGGAGCGGGCCGAGGACGACGTGCACTACACGTCCAACGAGTACACGCGGGAAGAGTTGCACTCACTCAACAACCAGCATGTGCACTTCGATCATGGAGAAGAACACCGGCACAACTTCGGAGCGGGGGGCGAGGGGTACGGCCACGTGATGCTGCTGGCGATTCCGGAACTGGTCTATCCGGTCAGCATCGGACCCGGCATTTCGAAGACAGGGACCGACGGCCTGCCGCTGCGGCGGGGAATCGACCGCGCCCACGAACTCGGAGCGACCGTCATCTGGTGTCACAACGACTGGGGACTGGAGGACATCCCGAACTGGCTCGCCGGCCGGTTGCACGCCAACAACATCTTCGACGGCGGGTCGCACGGCAGCTACGAGCACAGCTTCTACCGCTACCTCGACTGCGGCATCAAGGTTCCGTTTTCGACCGGGACCGACTGGTTCATTTACGACTTCTCTCGCGTTTACGTGCCGCACGACGGCCGCCCCACCCCCGAGGAATGGCTGGAGCAGCTTGCCGCAGGCCGCTCGTTCATCACCAACGGACCGCTGCTGGACTTCTCAGTCAACGGCCAAGGGATCGGCGAGGATGTGTCGCTTGAAGAGCCCGGCCGCGTCACAGTCACCGGCCGCGCCGTCGGACGCGTCGACTTCAAACGACTTGAAGTGGTGCTGGGCGGCGACGTCGTGCATACCGAGTCGTCGCGGAGCGTCGGCCGGCACTTCGAGGCTCAGTTCACGACCGAAGTCCCAATCAACCAACCCACTTGGATCGCGCTCCGGACGCCGCCGCCCTCACTCCCGGACGATCCCGACTATGCGGATTCGACTCCCCTGAACGAGTACGGCCGCGAGTTGTTCTCGCACACGGGCGCGAGTTTCGTCGACGTTGGAGGACAGCGGAAGTTCGACCGGAACGCCGGCGTGAGCCTGCTGAACGAAATGCGCGACAGCCGCGCGTTGATCGAGGAGAAGGGGCTGTTCGCCGACGAAGCAGAGAAGCAGCAGGTGCTGGAAGTCTACGCCGAAGGAATTTCGGAGCTGTCGGCCCGGCTGGAGTCGCAATAGCGGGTCGTGCCTCCGCGACCTGACCGGCCTTCACGAAAGGGAAATGCGGTGCAGAGATTGCTTTACAACCTGGTCGCGGTGGTGTGCGCTGTTGTTGGAAGCCCTGGAATCGCCGCCGCTGACGACTGGCATGGGTGGCGGGGGCCGACGCAGGACGGACACTCTCACGAAACCGGACTTCCGGAACGCTGGACGGCGGAAAACGTCGTCTGGACCCGCGATCTGCCCGGACTGGGGCAATCGTCGCCGGTCGTCACGGGGGAGAAGATCGTGCTGACAGCCGCGCTCGATGAAGGACGCGAGCGGGTTGTGATCTGTCTCGACCGCCACGACGGCAGCATCCTCTGGCAGGAGACTGCGTGGACCGGCGAACCGGAACCGACGCATCCGATGAACGGCTGGGCGTCGGCGACCTGCGCGACCGACGGAGAGCGCGTGTACGCGTTTTTCGGTCGCGGCGGCGGGCTGGTCTGTTATTCGCTCGAGGGCGAGAAACTCTGGCAGAACGACCTCGGCGCGCTGGAAAGTCCGTGGGGGACGGCCGCCTGCCCCAGGCTGGTCGGCGACCTGGTCGTTCAGAATTGCGACGCAGACTCAGACGCCTCCATTGTCGCCTTTCATAAGGTGACCGGGGAGGAGGTCTGGCGGACTCCACGTCCGGCGAATCGCGGCTGGAGCAGCCCGATCGTTATCGAGGCGAACGTTGCGGGGGGGTCAGCGCGTCGCACGGAGGTCGTGGTCAACAGCCACACCGGCGTCCGCGCTTACGACCCGTCGACCGGGGAAGAATTGTGGAACTGCCGCAGCTTCAATGGACGCGGCACACCGACGGTCGCCCCGGCGGGCGGACTGCTGCACGTCGTCAACGGCCTTTCCGGAGACACCTATGCGATCATTCCGGGCGGCAGCGGCGACGTGACCGAAACGCACATGGCCTGGCATACCGAACGGGGCGGTCGCGACCTCCCCTCGCCGATCATTGTCGACGGCGTGGTCCTGGTTTCGAGTCTGCGGTCGGCGGTCATCACCGGGTACGACGCCGAAAGCGGCAAGGAACTCTGGAAGACCCGCGTGGGGGACCAGATCTCCGCCTCCCCAGTCGCCTGGGGCGGTTTGGCGTACTTCGTGAAAGAGTCGGGCGTCACCATCGCGGTCGATCCGCAGTCGGGCGAGGTGGTCTCGGAAAGCACGGTCGATCCGGCCGCGACGGAAGTGTTTCGCGCGTCGATCACGCCGGCTTACGGGCGTGTGCTGCTGCGGTCGGACAGCGTGCTGTATTGCATTGGAGGTTGACGGCGCGACGTCGAGAGCGAGCACGACTTGAGACAGGTGTCAGTGACGCACAACTCCGCTGGGGCCCGCCGCGAGGAACTGGGCCCATGGGATTCTCGAATAGAACACAGATTTTCGCGGATTCGGCGGATCAGCACGGATTTTGCGGGGATTTCCTTCAAAAGTCGGCGGCGACGGGACCGCAAAGCAATCAGCCAAAACCGGTCCAATCCGAGGTCATCCGTGTTCCATTCGAACCGCTCGGAGAGCAACTCATTCGGGGAACGAGAGATGAGTGTAAACGACAGCTCGAAACAGGTGTTCTACTTGGACGTGGAACCCTCACCCTCCCCGTCGATGTACTCGGGCAGATCCTGTTTCTGAAACCTGAGCCGGACGTCCCCCTGGCAGCATTCGCAGGGCTGGATCATGTACATCGGGATCGAACAGACGTCGCACCAGTAGTCGGTGTACATTCGCTCGCCGTCCTCATCGAACGTGTAGACGGCGATGACATTGAGATACGGCAGTCCCGGCCGCAGGAACCCGATCAATTCGACCTTTCGGTCTCGAAGCTGCTCGTCCTGGTAGAACGCCCTGCCCCTCCAGTCGGCGAGGATCGGGATCAGATCGCCTTCGTCCGTCTCCAAAACGACGTGCCGGCCGGTCTCCTCGAAGGTCTCGACGCCTTGTTCTTCGAGCGCGTCCTCGAGAAACACCACGCGGCCGGAATAGAGTTTTTTGGGAAACTCCTGCGGTTCTGTCGACTCCGCGTCGGCGGGCGACGACGGATCCTCGTCGGCGGCCGTGGGACCGACCCCGATCAGCGCCGCGATCAGCAGGAGGAACACAGTTCGTCTTGTCATCCTTTCGACTCCCCGACGACGACAAGCCGCATCGGAAGTTTCTCATCCCCTTCGGTCGCGGCCGAGAACTCAAGAATCCAGAACTCATCGTCTTCGTTGTGCACGAGTTCGGCCGATTCGCCGTCGCCGGCCTGATCCTCCTCAACCGGCAACAGCAGGAAGATGGCCGGGTGCGTCGTCCCGGCGGCGTCGGCGCTGCGGCTGAACAGCGCATCGACGTCTTCAATCGCCGCCGGATCCTCGTCTTCACCGGCCGGGAGGGCGAGAAGAAAATCGGACGTCGCGCTGGTGCCGATGTGATTGCCGTCCATCGGTTGCTGTCCGTAACGGAGCGTGTACACGCCGTCTTCGATCTCCTGGCCGCGAAAATCGGTCAGCCCGGCGCGACGCGGGACGACCATGACTCCGACAAACTGCCCGGGCGTGAGCGGATACTTGATCGTGAGACGCGGCTCGAAGTCTTCAATCGTCGCCAGTTCTTTCGCCAGCCAGATGTCGCACAGACCGCGCCGCGGTCCTTCGACGTGGATTCCTTCGGGGCTGAGCGCCGCTCTGATGTCGTCGGAAACGTCCTCGGGCGACTCCTGCACCGCCTCCACCGTGTAGTCGTCCGCACGGGCGAACGATACGGCGGTGAAGATCATTGCGAGTGTGATTGATAGCAGAGTCCGCGGCATGGGTTGGCTCCGGGTTGTTTCTCTGGTGTGCAGTTCGATGGTCTTGCTCGAAACGTCTTGTTCTGACGGCTCTATCCAGAATAACGCCGCGCGGTCCCGCTGGGGAGATCGCGCGGCGTCGTCTTGACGGGTTGTGGATCAGTCAGCGTTCCGCTTACTTGCGGAACGTGGCCAAGAAGGCGCTCCGCGTGTTGTTGAGCGTCCAGCGGCCGCCGAGGTCCTTGCCGGTGTACGACTGGTTGAGGGCGTACGCGGGCATTGCCTGCTTCACATTGTCGACCAGCGGGTTGTAGAAAACTTCTTCGTTGGTGCAGACGCAATCGCCCTGCTTCAGCTTGCGCGTTTCCAGTGCGGCGAGACGGCCCGCTTTCAGCTTGCCGTGCATTTCGTAGTAGTCGTTCTCGAATTCGATCGCGGTGCGATGGACCTCTTTCACGTCCGAGGTGAACTCAGACGCCGATTCCTTCACGAATGCGATGAGCGCCTGCTCCTGTTCATCAGTCGCCTGTTCGTCGACGACGATCACCGACGCGACTTCCCCCGGATCCTGCTGAAAGACTCCGGTGTCGCCCAGCGTGCCCCCGGCCTTGACGATGAGCACGGCGGACAGGCCTTCCAGTGAAACGCCGTTCCAGCCTCCCTCCTCGACTTTCCAGGCCATCACTGCTTCCTTGCCGGCCAGCGCCATCTCGGCGTTGGCAAAGCAGGGACCGGTGTAAATGTCGCAGGTGCGGGCTTCGATGTACTGCCCGCGAATCTCCGCCGCGTCTCCGGTGGCGGTTCCCAGGACAGCGGCCGCAACCGTCAGAATTCCGAATATGTTCCGCATCGTCGATGCCTCCGAGTCAGGTTTTTGCATGGTCGGCGACCGAATTCGGCCGCTGATTCTTCAATTCTCACCTCCCCGCGCGGAGGCGTCAAGGTGTGCGCGGCGGACGACGCCCTGCGGCACGACGCGAAGCCGCCACGTCGCAGAGGTTCGCAAAGAGGACAACAGTAGGGCCGGCTGTGTCGGCCGCAAGCCAAGATCGAACGAATTCGGCCGGCACAGCCGGCCCTACTTCGCGTTTCAGCGTCAACCAAGAAGCGACGACTCAGAGAGGCGCGAAGCAGGTGCGTTCGCCGCGGCAGCATTCATCGGGGTTGCACAGGCCGTTGTCGGGGCCGAATTTGCCTTGCGTCCGGGCGCACCAGACATACCCGTCGCCGGCCGCTTCCTCGCCGGCCGGCATACCGATGTTGATGTACATCCCCTTCGATTCAAGGTGCCGGCAACGGTTGGTCCGCTGGAGGATGCTGAGTTCTTTGTCCATGGCTGAGCCTCCGGATGACTTGTGCTGGGCCAAAACGTGGAAACGTTCACCGGCCTCGGGTGTCTGGCCTACAACTGATTCGTCGCGCGCAACAGGCACCGCTTCACTGATGTCCGTGCGAGTTGCACCTTGTATTCATTCTGCGAGAGCGGCGTCGCTTCGCTGATCGCCGCGTCCGCGGCGCGTTCTGCCGTTTGCACGGTCACCGGCTGACCGACCAGCGCACTGGCCGCGATTTCGGAGACCCACGGCGTGGGGGCGACATGTCCCAGGACGATCCTTGCGCTTCGAACAAGTCCGCCGTCCAATTCGAGCGAGCAAGCTGCGGCGGCCTGCGGCCAGTCGAGTCCCTGCATCTCGAGAACCTCGTACGCGGCCGTCAGCCGCGGCGGATCGGACGCAAGCCGGATGTGCGTCAAAATCTGCCCCGGTTTCAACACCGAGACCCCCTGCCGCTCGGTCTTGGGAGTGATGTAGAAATCTTCCAGCGCGAGCCACTTTTCCTCACCCGGATTCGGACCCGCAATGCGGACTTCACCGCCCAGCGCGATGATCGCCGGAGCAAACCGGGAGGCGCTCACGAACTTCGCCGGACCGCTGTTTCCGAATACGGCGTGATAGCGGTTGTCCCCGACCTCCGGGAGTGACCGGCCGTTCTCGCGGGCGAGCAGGCCGTAGCCGCTCCGGAAATACCAGCAGTTCGGAAGGTGACACAGATCACCGCCGAGCGTGCCGTTCTGCTGAACCTGGATCGCGCGCACGCCGTCGACAACGTCGCGGAGTGAGGGAAAATCGGCGAGTGACGGACTCTCGCTGATCTGCTCCAGCGTGGAGAGCGCCCCGATGACGACGCCTTCGCCGGTCCGGTCGATCCCCTGCATCGAGCTGATGCGGCTGACGTCGACCACGCGCTCGGGCCGGGCGAGATTATTCCTCAGCAGCGACATCATGTCGGTGCCGGCCGAAAGCACGGCGGTCTCTCCCTGCACTTTGCTGAGAAATTCGACCGCCTCCTGTTCCGTTTCCGGGCAGGCATATTCGAAGTTGGTCATGCTGGACCTCCGGGTCGGTTGACGGTTATGTCTTCACAGTCGCCGGTCAGGCGTTGCGCGCCGCGTCGAGGACGTGCTTGGGAGTCAACGGCAGCACCGGGACGCGCACGCCGAGTGCATTGGCGACGGCGTTGGAAATCGCCGCGCCGCCGGAAATCACGGGCGGCTCGCCGAGCCCCACCACACCCCGCTGGTACTCGCTGTCGGGCTGGTACAGTTCCACGACCAGTTCCCCGATGTCGCCAATTCTGGGGAGTTTGTAGTCCTTCAGATTCGAGTTGATGAACCGCCCTGTCACCTCGTCATAAATCCGCTCTTCGGAGAGAGCGTAGGCGATGCACATAATCATCGAGCCAAGGATCTGGCTGCGGGCGCCGACCGGATTGATGATCAGGCCCATGTCCTGCACGGCGACGTACTTGACGATCCGCACGACGCCGGTCTCCGGATCGACGGCGGCGTGCACCATCTGCACGCCTCCCACCTGTTGGTCGGTGAGCCCGTCGTCCTCGGGCCCCTTCCCCTGGATTTCGAGTCCCATGGGACCGACCAGGCGGGCGGCTTCGTCCCAGGTGCAGACCGTCTCGTCGCCGGAGACGATCTTGCCGCCGACCGCCTTGAGGCTGTCCGCTTCGACGTTGTGCTTCTCGGCCACGAGGTCGAAGATCTGCCAGAGGGCGTTGAGCGCGGCTCGCCGGTGCGGACCGCTCACGCCGCCGACCGTCGTACTGCCGCCGGAACCGCCGCAGGCCGGGTACTTGCTCGAACCGATGTTGACCTTCACCTTGGAAAGGGGAACGCCGAAGGTCTCGGCGAGCGTCATGGCGATGACGGTTTTTGTTCCTGTTCCAAGATCCTGCGTACCGGCGAAGGTCTCGACCGTTCCGTCGCGGTTCACGCGCACGGTGCAGTTTCCCGGTCCTGCGCGGCCGCCCCAGGTATGGATCGCCATGCCAAGGCCGTGGAGTTCGCCGCCCTCCTCCCATTTGCCACGCGGCTGCCAGAGGTTCTTCCAATCCATCAGTTCTGCGCCGACGTCGATTTCTCCGGCATAGATCTCAGGATTCCAGGTGAGATCGAGATTGGCCTTGAAGACGTCGAGCGGGTCCATTTCGAGTTCGGCCGCCAGATCGTCAATGGCCGTGTCGGTCAGGGCGCACGCCTGCGGATGGTTGGGCGCCCGCCAGGCTCGCGCCGGGCCGGTATTGGTGACGATGCCGGTGACCTGCACGCGCCGGTTCGGCGCGACGATCACATACGGCACCTGGCTGATCGTGCCGCCGTCCGGACCGCTCGTCCCCCAGTGGTGGCTGTCCCACGCGGTGATCTTGCCGTTCTCGTCAGCCGCGATCGTCACATTCGCGAATCCGGACGGCCTTCCGCCCGCGATCTGAAGTTCCGTCGCCCGATCGAGATGGAGTCGCACCGGCCTGCCGGTTTCTTTCGAAATCGCGGCGCAGGCTACGCCCCATTCATCGGCGCTGAACTTCGAACCGAAGCCACCGCCGATGTACTCACAGTTCACCGTCACGTTCGCCGCATCGACACCCAAGGGCTGCGCGAACTGGCCCGGAGTTCCCGAAACGTTCTGCGTCGAAAGGTGAACCAGCAGCTCGCTGTCGCCGGGCCACTGGCAGTGGGAACCGTGCGGCTCTAGGCACATGTGCGTGATCGACGGAATTCCGTAGAACCCGCTGACGACCGCATCGGCCTCGGCGAACGCTTGTCCAATGCTGCCCTCCTCGGTGATCCGCAGCGGTTTGGCCCGGCCGGTCTTGACGGCCCCGGCCAGGTCGAACTCGTCGACCAGGTGCTCAAGCACTTCGTACTCGATTTCAATCGCGCTCACGCCCTCTGCCGCCTGCCCGATCGTCTCGGCCGCCACGGCCACGATCGGATGCCCCTGGAAGTGAATCTCCAGTCCGGGTTCCCGGCCGGGGAACACATGGACCGACTTCACTCCGTCGACCTTCTTCGCCGTTTCGACGTCGAGCGACGCGATCCGCGCGTGCGCGTGCGGACAGGTGAGCAGCCGAACATGCAGCGTCCCCTTGGGATTCACGTCGGTCGAGTACTTGGCATGCCCGCTCGCTTTTTCGAGGCCGTCGACGCGTTCGACGTCGGTGCCGATGATTTCGTTTTCGTTGCGCGGTTCCCAACTGATGGTCCGTTCGGCCATTACGCACCTCCTTTACCGGTGAGTTCCAGCGCGCACCTGGTGATGCCGTCGTACGTGCCGCAGCGGCAGATGTTGCCCCCCAGTCCCTGCTGGATCTCCTCCAGGGACGCATCCGGGTTCTTGTCGAGAAACGCCCGCGTCGCGGCCACGAAGCCGGGCGTGCAGTAGCCGCACTGCATGGCGTCGTGTTTGACGAAGCAACTCACGACCTCGTCGACCTGCCCGCCGTCGCGCAGCGATTCGACGGTGCGAATCTCCTTGCCACGGGCCTGCAGGGCCAGCACGGTGCTCGCATAGGTCGCCTTGCCGTCGATGATCACGGTATCCGCGCCGTCGACCGAGACGTCCTCCAGATCCTTGCATCCGGTGAGATTGAGGTCGTACCGCAACACATCGAGCAGAGACGTTCGCGGTTCGACGGTGACCTCGTAGTCTTCGCCGTTGACGTTGAGCGTCACCTTGGTCGGGCCGGCGACCGCCTGCTTCTGGGCAATCGCCGCTTCAGCGGTGGTAGGAACCCCGCCGGCCGCCATGGCTGAGGCCGCCACTGTCGCGCCCGAGCCTTTGAGGAAATCGCGTCGGTTGAAAGACGTCCCGCCGCGCGATGGGGTGGACCGCTTGGACATCGGCAGCCTCCTCACTCCGTCAGAGTTGTCAGAGATATGTGCAGAATCCGGCTGCGTCCGACGCGCGAAGACCGCCGATGGTCAACAGTCTTCAACACGTCGCAACGGTCGCATTGTACCGACGGGAGCGCGGTCCACAACGCAGCGGAAGAAAATTTCATCCGCGCGGCGCATCGGAGACGGCTTCACATTCCTTGATCGCCTGTTCAAGGTGTTTCAGCGCGAACTCGACGGTCTGTTCATCCGACACGTGCGCCGACCGTTGCGCTTTGGTGACGCGTTCATTCCCGACGGTCGCCCGGATCAGTCCTTCAAGTTCCTGGTCGAAGGTCTCAATGCGCGTTTCGATGCTGGGCGCATGGCGGGTGAAGAGCGTGTTGCGATACCCGGTCCCGATGCCGGCCGTCACCGATTCCGAGGCGAACCAGTTTCCGATCATCAGCAGATTCTCAGGACCGGGCTGGTTGTCATTGATCGCGACGCGGAGCGAGACGCCGCCGACCGAAGTGAGGAATTCCGAAAGCGCCTGCAGTCGGGAGATTTTCGAGACGGCCGCCTCGCGCTCAATCTCCCGCCGCGACTTTCCCTCCCGCTCGGCTTCGTTTGCGCCGTCCGCGAAGGGCTGGTATCCGAGCTTGATGTTGAGAATGAGATGACACCCTCCGCGGCGGGCGTGCGCTTCGAGTGCGAGTCGCTCTTCCCGCAGGACGGTCTTGTAGAATTCGGATCGCCGCGCACCCTTGTACCTCATCGTCCACAGCGGGTGCGTGATGACCTCGCGCGGGATCGAAAACGAACTCAGCGCGCCCTTTTGCCGCACGAGCTGCGGCTTCACGCCGTCGAGATCGACGACCTCGCGCGAATAGCGCGCTAGGAGAATTCCCCGTTCTTCCGCGTGAGCCGCACATTCATACCGCGCCAGCGCCGGACTCGCTTTGCGGTCGATCAGCCAGGCGATCAGTTCCCTGGTGCATTGCTGTTCGAACTGACGCGCCGCCTCCTCGACCTGCCGGTCGGTCAGTTGCGGCCCCCCGTCCTGTACTTCGGGATCGAGCGAGAACGTTTCGTCGGCAGGGAGTAGCGCCAGCGCCTGCACCATTTCAATCATCTGCTGGGGGACGACGCCGCGGCCGATTGTCACCGGAATCACCGGCACATTGAAGGCGTTGGCGTAGCCGATCTCCTCGTGAACCCACCCCCGCTGGCTGGACCGCCGCGTCAACAGCGGCATGAACACGTGGGCGTGCTCGATGTAGAGCTTGATCTGTTCGTGAAACCCGTGACCGAATCGGAAGTTCTCGTCCCAGACCGCCTCGAAGCCGAGCTTGGCGACGATCGCAGCGAGCCGTTCCGCGAGGCGTTTCTCGTCGTGCGCGTAGCTGATGAAGATGCGTCGCTTCGATGCGGGCGCGACAACGACGGGAGGTGTGGTCCGCTTCGCCCGCTTTGCCATGCCGGTCGCCGCCTGAGTTGCCGTGGAAGAAGGGGGACGTCCCCTGCATTGCAGAACGAATGAATCCGCGCCGCGCGACGCCACACCACTCATTCAAGACGCGGCGTCGACCGAAAGCAAGCACGATCCTCCCCGGCGTCGGCGCAGCCGTTCGCCGTTCGGTCGACGCTGGACGCCCGAAGAAGATTCATCGGCTGCGGTTGCGATAGCGGCGGCTGGCTTCGACCAGTTCCGCACGTTCCGCGTCCGTCAGGCTTTGCTCACCCTGCTCTGCGACCTTCTGCAACAACTCGTCGACGCGGCTCTCGAGGTCGACGGGAGTCTCCGGCTGGTAAACGCGAAGCTTCGCCTTGGGCCGGAGCCGCCGCTTCCAGTCGCCGGAGCGGAACCAGCCGAGCCAATGTTCGATTCGCCAGTTCCTCCGCTGGTAGACGAGTGCGAAGAGCATCCCCCCCACGTGGGCCGAATGGGCGACGCCGTCGGAGAAATCCGCGCCGCCCAACTGCAGCAGCATGGGATGCAGGTCAAGCGCCGCAGTGATAATGGCGATCCAGATCACTCGGATCGGGATAATTCCAAAGATCATCCACACTTCGTTCGGCCAGTTCAGTGCGTAGAGGATCATGACCGCGGCTACCGCGCCGGATGCGCCGATCGCCGGAGCAACGCTGTTCAAAAACAGCGCCCAACCGACGAAGACAACTCCCGAGACGATTCCCGCCGTCAGATAGAAAAACAGCAGTTCGCGGGGGCCGTAGAATCCTTCGACCTTGCGTCCCGCCAGATAGAAGATCCACATGTTGAACAGCAGGTGCCAGATGCTTGTGGGATCGTGCAGGAAGTCATACGTGCTCAGCCGCCAGATCTGACCATTCAGGACTTGTTGTGGGCCGAGTTGGAACCATCGCTCGATGAAGCCGTGCTGGACCGTGATCAGTTGAAGAACAAACACCGCAACATTGACGATAATCAACGTTGCGACCATGCTCCTCCCGCCGCTCCCGCTGGAATGCGGACTGTACTCGTCGCGGAGATAGTCTCGATTGTAAATGCCCATGCGTCTCGGGACTCGTTGCTGACGAACCGGTGGTCTCGCGCTGCGATCAGGGACGGGGCATTATAGACGGCCGGGCGGACGCGGCAGAAGTGCGAATGCCAAACAGCGGCGAGCCGGAAACGTCAGTTCCCGGTTGTGACCGGTGAACCCGGATGCTGAGACGTGAAAACAGACTGCCGAGAGACCGAGACGCCATCGGCCGGCTGACACCGGTCGCTCGCCGGGTCTTCAGTCGCCCGCGCCGACTTCCAGATTCGCCGCCGAGAGCACGAGTTGCTGTTCGTCCCGGTGCAGGCGGGCGAAAGCGTCCATCCAGGCTTCCAGTTCGATCTTCAAACGCTCGGAGATTTCCTGCAGCGGGTTGCGGCTCATGATCCGCTCCCGCAACTGCGCCAGCCGCGAGCACAACACTGCGTACTGCTGTTCCAGCCGGGCAACTTCGGAATCCCAGTTGGGAAACTCCTCGAGCACGTCGGCGAGATACCCTTCCTGAGACTTCAGCTCGAACTCCCGAGGAAGCGTCTCCAGCAGGGCGTCAACGACGGCAACGAGCCAGCGGCGGTTCTCGTCGTCAAACGGATCTTCGAGCAGATCCCGCAGATCGCCAATGAGAATGTATTCAAATTCGTAGCACTGGCGGAGGTCGAAACCGTCTTCGGGGCAGTTGTAACGCGGCATGAGCCAATCTCCTGTCTGGGCACGCTGGGCTCCCTGACGGGCGGACCAGACGACGCCGTCCGTCCCACGTGCAACGACCTCTGAAAACTCGTCCGTACCGAGACGGACTGCGAAATGCCGAAGGAACCGCCGAAAGAAGAAAGGAACCGGATGAATTCGGTTGCAGATGATCCGTCCAGCTTACGCGCCCCGGATCGTCCCGTCAAAGAAAAAAGTCCGATCACGCCCCCGCATCGCCTTGCGGAGGGGCTCCCCGGCCCCGCTGCGCATCGGGAAATCCCCGGTCGGCCCGACTTGCAGAGAACTGCGTCGCCGTTCATGCTATTCGGATTCTTCGATTTTTGAACCTGGAGCCGAACCGGGGAACCCCCGACGGAGATTCCCTGAAGCAAGCGGAGCACGTTCGATGCAACACCGGCTGAAGCAACGGATTATGGCGCTTTGCGAATCAGTGTTGGCGATCTGTCTCGCGGATTCTCGTCCTCGACAGTCCACACACCGCTCGACGCGGACACATGGTCGAGCAATTTTCTCTAACGGCGTCAGCACGCTTCCGTCGGTCATTGCCGCAGCGCTGATCCTCGCCGCCTGCCATCAGCCCGCGGCACAGGCCGAGAATTGGCCCCGCTTCCGGGGAACGAACGGCACAGGCGTCAGCGACCTCTCCGGGGTGCCCACGGAGTGGACCGAGGACGATTACGAATGGGTCGTCTCCCTGCCGGGCATCGGGCACGCCTCACCGGTCGTCTGGGACGATGCGCTCTTCATCACAACGGGCGACGAAGACGGTCTGCGGACGCTGTATCGACTCGACGCGTCGACCGGCGAGCAGGTCTGGTCGCGGTCGGAGCGACTCGACACGAACCATCTGCACGTGAAAAACAGCTACGCCTCCTCAACACCCGCGGTCGATGGCGAACGCGTCTACGTCATTCACGCCGACTTCGATCAGCAGTGGGTGATCGCCTACACCATGGACGGCGAAGAAGTTTGGCGGTACGACGTCGGACCGTTCGTGTGTCAGCACGGTCAGGGGGTCTCGCCGATCGTTTACAACGAAACGTTGATCGTCGCCAATGATCAGCGCGAGCCGGGAGTCAGTTCGCTGCTGGCGTTCGACCGGCGCACCGGCGATGTGATCTGGCAGAGCCCGCGAGAATCCCGCGAAGTCTCCTATTCAACCCCCTTCGTTCTTGAGCGCGCGGACCACGATCCGCAGTTGATCTGCCTCAGCGGCGTCAGCGGACTCACCGGGTACGACCCGGAGACCGGCGAGGAGTTGTGGACCACGCCGGAAATGCCGCTCCGCACCGTCGCCTGTCCCGTTTACGGGAACGGTCTCATCCTGGCGAGTTGCGGGTCGGGAGGCATCGGAAAGTATCTGATGGCGGTCGATCCCGACGCCGCTGACGGCACCGCCGCGACGCTGAAGTACGAACGCTTACAGGCGGAAACGTTGAACTACGTTCCCACTCCGATCGTCCTCGGCGAGTACGTCTATCTCTGGTGTGATCGCGGAATGATCTGTTGCGTCGAAATGGCGACCGGGAGGACGGCCTGGAAGGAACGGATCGGAGGAAACTACAGCGGTTCGCCGATTCTCATCGACGGCTACTTGTACTGCATGAGTGAAGAGGGAGAAGTGGTCGTTGTGGAGGCCAGTCCCGAATTTACCGGACAGAAGTCGAGCCCTCTCGGCGTCGGATCGCATTCCACGCCGGCGGTCGGCAACGGTCGCGTCTATTTTCGGGGATTTGACCGGCTCGCCTGTTTGAAAGCCGGCCCTCAGGCGGCTGCGGGAAACTGAATCGAAGGAAACAGAATGCCGGCGTGGCCTGGCGGGCCCTGCCCCGAATGTGGTGAGGACATGCCGGCCAAGCTGGTCCGGTGCGCGACCTGCCGCGTCCTGCTCAATACCGATCTCCGACCGAGAGAAATCGAGGCCCCGGAGTTTTCGCCCCTCCCGGAGGTTGAAGCCGTGATTGACGCCCCGCCGGTCGGATATTTCGTACCCTGCCCGCATTGTTCTGACGAACTGCGCATCCACAAGCGGTTTGTCGGCAAGCATGTGGCCTGCAACAAGTGCGACGGACAATTCCACCTGGATGAATCCAGCGCTCAGTCGGCGGCCTTCTACACGACCTGCCCTCACTGCTCGAAGGAGTTGCGGGTCGCGGCGAAGTATCTGGGCATGAAAGTGGCCTGCAAGTTCTGCAACGGGGCCATTCGCTTTCCGTAACGAGTGGTCCCTCAATTCAGGTTCTTGAGGTTGAGGGGTTCTCACCCGTAGTGCACGCTGCCAGCGTGCGTCAACCGCCTCTGCGATCAGCGGCACGCACGCAAGGCTGCGTGCGCTACGTGGTTGGGTTGCGGGCGACGCCTCCGCCGGGCGGATCTACACTCCAGCCAACCCCCGAAAACAGCCCTGACAGGGCTGGACGTCGGCGCAACCGATCGCTGTAGGGCAGAGGAAGCGAACGTCAGTTCGCTGCCCGAGTCTCACGCAGGGCCGACACGAAAAAGCCCCCAGTACCCCCAAGCCCCGCTGTTTGGACAGATTGCAGCCGACACTGGCTCGAATTCTTCGCGATTCCGGTCCGCCGGACCGCTGCAAAGACGGATCGGGCTAGTAAGGACGTCCCGGTTTCTGATAGACCTTCGCAGATTTTTCGCAGGTGGGGCGCATTCTCTCAAAAGGAGTTGAGAGATGCAGATTTCGCGGCCGGCGCTCCAGGGATGGACGCTGCAGTTCGCGAGCACGATCGTCTCGGTCTGTATTTACGCAGCCGGAGGCGACTCGGTGTGCAGTGCTGGAGCTTCGGACCTGAACCTCCGAGGTGACGCGGAGAGTCTCTCTGCGGACCAGGCCTCACAGCCGACTTCTTCGACGCCGCTCTTTCTGGCCCAGGCCGATCCTGAGACGGCACCAGTCCCTGCCGAGTCAACTCTGCACGAACCGGCCGCAGAGACCCCGGCCGGCGCCGATCGGGCCGTGATGGCGGAACAGATGCGGCGGGCGGCCCAGCGCCAGCGGCTCAACGAATCTCTGATTCGCGACCGTGAATACTCGGTCTTGCTTGCCAACGCCCGACGCGCCTTCCAGGAAGGCCGCAGCACGGATGGTCTGCACGCCTTGCAGACCGTCTTCGATGCTTCCCACGACGTGTTCCTGTGGGAAGAGAGATCCCGATCTCCGCGATCGGCGAAAGAGGCGGCCAGAAGCCTCCTCAGCAGCCTGCCCGAAACAGACCGGGATCTATATCAGTCCTTACACGGAACCGACGCCGAACTGATCTGGGACGAGTTCCTGGCGACCGGCGATCACCAGTTGCTGGACGAACTGGTCTGGCGTTACGTGCACACCAGCGCAGGCGGAGCAGCGCTGCGAATGCGGGCGCTCTCAGCAATGGATTGCGGTGACATGGCGACGGCCCATCGGTGGTGGCGCCTCCTGCTCGAAGATCCTCGTCACGCGGCGACGCTCGAGTGCTCCGATCGGCTTTGGATCGACGTGGCGGCCCGACTCTCGGGGCAGGCCGTCGACGGTCCCGCGCTCAGCCAGGCCGACTTGCAGACTCCGCTGGTCATCGGAGAAAAGACTCAAACCGCCGGCAAGTGGCTGATTGCACTCACGAACCAGCATGCTCGGGTGGTTGCGGCCGATCCGCAGGAGGAATGGACCACGGCGTTCGGCAGCGATTCAGGAATCCGGATCGACGCCGGCAGCGTCCCGTCCGACCGGCCCCTCTGGACAGCCCCTTTCGGTCGGGAACCTTCGGCGCCACAATCCGAGATTGCCCAGGTGGCGCACTTCGACCAGTCGTCGGTGGACGAGGTGATGAACCGCGTCGCGGACGCCTGGGGCGCCTCGCGATCAAAGGAGTACGAATCGCGCGCGACGTCGAACTTCGCGCTTGCGGTGCATGACCTGGTGCTGGTGCGGACTTACTCCGAAGTGGTTGCCCGCGACCTCACGACCGGGCAGGCGCGATGGAAGTTCGAATGCAACGGTTCTCTCGCCAAGGTGCTTTCAAGCCCCGCCGACTCGTCCGCCGCTCGTAGCGGCGGAGAAGCAGACGTCGAAGCGGCGGCGATCTTCGAGCAGACCTTCGCCGCGAATTCGGTATCGGGAATGCTCTCGAGCGACGGTGAGCGGGTCTACTTCGTTGACGCCCGAACCGACGCCGCCGAGAACTTCAAGTCAGACGAGCAACCGTCCTGCTGCAACCGACTGGTCGCCGTTCATCTCCTTGATGCAACCGGACGAACGGGTGACCGCATCGCATGGACTTGCGGCGACGAACCCTCGTCAGACCGCCGGTACTTCCTCGGGCCCCCGCTCCCCTATGCCGGAGCGCTGTACGTGCTCGCAGAATGCGCGGATGAAATCAGATTGCTCTCTCTCGACGCGGGCGACGGTTCCGTGCAATGGGAGCAGCCGATCTCGATGGTCGACCGCAGCATCGGTCCGCACTCGCAACGGTCCCGCCTCGCATGTTGCCCGACCGCAGCGGACGGCGTCATCGTGTGCCCCACACAACTCGGCACACTCGTCGGCGTCGATTCGACGAGCGGCTCACTCCGCTGGGTCTATTCGTACTCCGACCGCAGCGGTCCGTCCCAACCCTGGCGCGGACCTCGCGCGAAATGGCGCGAGTGCGGCAAGGCGGAATTCATCAACCTGCCCCTGATTGCCGGCGGACGCATTGTCCTTCTGGCGAGCCAGTCCGATTGCGTCCACTGCATCGACCTGTTGACCGGCCGCCCCGTCTGGGCTCACCGCCCGTCGCGAGACGACGCGCTCTACGCGGCTGCGGTTGACGACGCCCATGTGCTGCTCGTCGGGCCGGACTCTTGCCGCGGGCTGGACGTCCACACCGGCGAACTTCGCTGGGAGACCCGAACACCCCTCCCCTCGGGACGCGGCGCGCGGATCGGAAACGATTACCTGCTGCCGACGGACGACGGACGCATCGTGTCGATCGACGTTTCGACCGGACGCATCGGCACCGACCTGCTCGTCTCGCGTGAATCCGCTATACACACGACGCACCGGCCGGTGGGAACGGCCGATCAGCCGCTCATGGCCGCTTCGACTGCGACCAACGCCTCAACCGGCAATCTGCTGGTCTACGGCGACCGCATCGTCGTCAGTTCGGCGACCGGTGTGACGGTCTACCCCCAGGCGCGTGCGGAACTCAACAGGCTCGCGCCCAAGCTGACGGATGGATCGGCAGTTGCGGAGGAATACCTGCGAGCCGCCGAACTGCAACTGCGACTGGGCCTGGACTCGGATGCGAAGACGTCCCTGCTCCGAGCCGCCGAGAGATCTTCCAACAGGGTCGTCACACGTGCGGTCGAAGGCCACATGCGGGAACTGATCTACGCGGAACTCGCGTCGGCCGGAGGCAGCGACGAACGGTTTGACCAATTGGAGGAGTTGGCGTCCACTCCGGAGCAGCGAGCCCGATTCCTGCTGCATCGACTGCAACATGATCTTCAATCGGAAGACATTTCGGCCGCCTTCTCCGGAGCGCTCGAAGTCTGGAACTCCGGGTCTTCCGCCCCGATCGCAATGACGCCCACCGGTGATTACCTGGTCAAACCCGAGACGTTTGCGGCCGCCATGTTGACCCGCTACCGCCGCGGACTCTCCGCTGAAGAAGCAGAGCGATTCGACGAGTTCCGACAGGACTTCGTGCGGCGGAACTTCCCGACCGGCTCAGGTCCAGGCGCTCCCCCCGGTTTGGAATTGATCGGGCGGGGAGCGATCTCAAGAACTGCGGCGGCCCTGATTGATGATGGGCGGCTGCAGGACGCCGAATTGATGTTGCTCGACGCCTGCCGGCAGCACTCGACAGACGCTTGCGCCGAGGCGGCGACCGCCCTGGTTGACCTCTGGCTGACCCTCGGATTGGCGGAGGACGCCGTGCAAGTCATTGATGAACTCTGCCGGCGGCGCGGCGGTGAGCTGGTCGAAGACGGGACTCGTCTGGATGCCTGTCTGCGGCGTCAGGCTGCCGGTCGTCCCGGATGGGCCGAGGTCCGCAAACGCATGCAGCGCACGCTCCGGGCCGAATCGGCGGAGATCGACGAGCAGCCCTGGCCCGAACTGGCAGCAGCGCTTGATCCTGAAGAACCGCTCTCCGCAATGGAAACGATGCTGAGCAGCAACCTCGAGTACTACCGCACTGCGGGCGGAGCGCTCGGCCTCTTTCGCAGCGGTCCTCTCGGCGCCCGCCGCAATCATGCGGCCCTCGACGTCGTCAATGTCTCCACGTTGCACCGCACGGCGCATCTGGAAATCCCGGTGCACTCGATCAATCGCGTCGGCGGCTCGCAGTTTGACTCAGGACATCTCGCGCCCGTCATCGGACGCGACGTCTGCGGGGTGTCGCTCCTCGAAGGAAAGATCCTCTGGTCGATCGACTCCCTCAGCGGGTCACGAGGCGAACGGGCCTGGCTCGGCCCCCGCGGGCCGCGGTTCTGCACGGTCCAGGCCGGAACAACTCTGGCCGCGCTCGACACACGGAACGGGAGCGTGCTCTGGGTCCGGCGCGACCTCGACCACGATTGCGGGCTGAACTGGAACGACCGGACCGGAATCATCGGAGACCACGAAGCACTCGTCGTCTTCGACGCGGACGGCGTCGGCTGTCAGTTGTTCGACCCATTGAGCGGAGTACGGCTGCCCGTCGAAACGCCGGGTGACGATCTCGCCGAACTCCGCAAACATCAGGCGTCCTTCGGGCGGAAACTCCTCTACAAGACGAGAGTGGAAGGCGTCCTCCGCCTGCGGTACTGTGATCCGTTGTCGGATGAACTCTATTTCGACGAGTCTCTGGAAGGCCGGTTCCTGATCGCGACCGACTTCGACGCGAAACTGATCGCGCTGCTGCGCGGGACGCGACTGACGGTCTATCGCGCCGAAGACGGCGAGATCTGCTTCGAGACCGAATGTGAGGAGCGGCAGATTGAGGGCGTCCAGAATGTCAGCGTGTTTCAGGATCGGGATCGCATCTACGTGCACCTCAAACGGAGCGTGTCATCAGCCCGCCTGAACGTGACGCCCGCCAACCTGAAATTGCCGAACGCGGAAATCGGCGGCGAGCTGCTCGTTATCGACCGCAGGAGCGGAGAGTTCTGGACGAAAACCGTGCTCCCCGGTCGCATTTTGCTCTTCCACCACCAGAGCCTCCCCGTGCTCATTACGGTCAGCCGCGTCCGCGACAATCAACGCAGCCCCGAGCTGATGCTTGAGGTTCTCGACGCAACATCCGGCGATGTGTTGGCCCGCCGCGACGAACTGCAGCGCAACACCCTCGTTCACGCCCAGGTCGACCACGATGCGGGACGAGTCGTTCTCGCTGGACCGGAAACGCGCCTCGTCATCACATACCGCACGGCCGAAGCCGAACCCTCCGTCCCCTGAAGATTTCCAGCGCAGCCGGCTCTCGTTCCCGAACCTCGGCTTGGGAACGCACCTCTGGGACAACGTGATCTGCGCGCAAACAGAAGTTCGGGCACAAGGCACAGGCTTTCGGAGTCTTTTCTGCTCAACAAGCAATCGACGAAAACGACGGATGCCGGGTTGCTCCCAGCCCGCCACCCGTCGCCTCAATGCTTGCAGAGTTTGCGTTCGCTGCGGCGAACCGTGAGAATGGCCCAGCATTCGATCCGCCGTCGCGGTGGTCGTTCAGGCTTGAGGGCGTCCGATGTCGCCCGGCCTTGAGAGCGGACGTCGCGTGATTCAACTGTCCGGGAGTTGACGTTGGAACTTCCTCCGCTGCGACTCATTCGCAATGTCGGTCGCTTCGCCGAAGTGCTGCTCGTGCTGGCCAAGTACGGCTTCGGCGAAATCGCCGATCAACTCCACCCGAGACGCTACGTCCCGTTTCTTCGTCGCCGCGCGTTGAGAAAGGCGAAGCTGATCGAGCCGGAACAGTCCGTCCCTTATCGGATTCGCCTGGTGCTGGAAGAACTGGGGCCGACGTTCATCAAGTTCGGCCAGGTGATGAGCACGCGTCCGGATCTGATTCCGATGGAAGTCATCGAAGAACTCAAGAACCTTCAGGAGCACGTGCCGCCGTTTTCATCAGAAGCGGCTGTGAGGGCCGTGGAGGGCGAACTGCACGCTTCCGTCGACGAACTCTATGCGGAGTTCGACCGCACCCCGCTCGCCGCCGGATCGCTGGGGCAGGTGCATCTGGCGCGGCACAAAGACGGGACGCGGCTGGCCGTCAAGATCCGGCGTCCCACCGCCGTTCGCGAGGTGGAGCGCGACCTTGCGCTCATGCACGATCTGGCCGACCTGGCCGTCCGCAACATCAAGTTTCTCGAAGTCTTTGATCCGGTCGGCCTCGTGAAGCATTTCTCCCGGACGATTCGGCGCGAGATGAATTTCCGGCGCGAAGGCCGCACGTTGCAGGAGTTCACTCGGCTCTTCAAAGAGGATGCGACGCTCTATGTCCCCGGGGTCTACGACGATCTGACGACGGAGGCCGTGTTGACGATGGAGTACATCGACGGGTGCCGACCCGATGATCAGGCCGCGCTGGCGATGCTCCCGATCACGCCCCCCCAACTGGCGGTCAACGGTTCGCACATTTTCATGCGCATGGCGTTCGAGTTCGGGATTTTTCACGGCGACCCGCATCCCGGCAACATCCGAGTCTTGCCCGACGGACGGATCGCATTTCTCGATTACGGAATGGTTGGAACTCTGGGCGAAGAGAAACGGGAACTACTCGTCGACCTGTTTGTCTCGGTTTCCAAACCGGACGTCGACCGGGCCGTGCAGGTTGTGCAAACGATCGGTCACCCGTCGCGGCCGATCGACGACTTGTTCCTCCGCGCCGACGTGCAGGACTTCGTGGAGTCCTATTACGGCGTCCCGCTGGAGCAGATGAAGATCGGCAACATGCTCAACGACTTCGTGAGCATCCTCGCCAACCACGGCCTGCGGTGTCCGGCCGACCTGATGCTCCTGATTCGCGCCGTGGTCACACTGGAAGGCGTCGGGCGATCGCTCGACCCCCGCTTCAACCTCGCGGGCGAACTGGCCCCGTTCGTGGAACGCCTCGTTCGAGCGCGGTACGACCCGCGGCAAGTCGTCGAACGCGTGCTTGACGACGCCAAGGCGGTTCTCGGCGCGCTGCACGACCTGCCGCTCCATTTCGGCCGCACCCTCGAGAAACTCAATCAGGACGACCTCCGCATCCAACTCGAGCATCGCAAGCTCGACAACTTCGTCAACGAGTTCGACCGGTCGAGCAACCGCATTGTTGTGGGAGTGATTATCGCGTCGATGATCGTCGCGTCGGCGCTGCTGATTCGCACAGGCGCCGGGGAATGGTGGCTGCCGTCGCTCGTCTTCGCCGCCTCCGGCCTGCTCGGCATCTGGCTCGTGTGGGGCATTCTCCGCAGCGGACGGTTGTGACGCCTCAAACGAAATGGATGAGAACAGAGTCTGCACGGCTGCGTAGAATTCCAGACCATGAGTGACCAGCAAGATGAAAACACCCGCGCGGCCCGGGAACACGACACGGCGGGAGAACCCCAGCGGCGGGCCGTCTTCCAGGCCCGTGCGCTGACTAAGGTCTATCACATGGGGGAAGTCGACGTGCACGCCCTGCGCGGTGTGGATGTCGACCTCTACGAGCGAGAATTGGTCGTGCTGCTGGGCCCGTCCGGCAGCGGCAAGTCGACGCTGCTGAACATCCTGGGCGGACTCGACGTCCCGACCAGCGGGCACGTCCTGTACGTCGGCCATGATCTGACCGAAGACGACGACCGCGCCCTGACCCAATTCCGCCGCCGCCACGTCGGTTTCGTCTTCCAGTTCTACAACCTGATTCCCAGCCTGACGGCCAGAGAGAACGTGGCGCTGGTGACCGAGATCGCCGTTGATCCGATGCGGCCGGAGGAAGCCCTCACGCTGGTCGGGCTGGGTGAACGCATGGACCATTTCCCCGCCCAACTCTCGGGAGGCGAGCAGCAGCGGGTCGCCATCGCGCGGGCCATCGCCAAGCGGCCCGACGTCCTGCTTTGCGACGAACCGACCGGCGCTCTCGACGTGAACACCGGCATCGTCGTACTGGAGGCGATCGACCGCGTCAACCGCGAACTCGGCACAACGACCGCCGTCATTACACACAACGCCGTCATTTCCCAAATGGCCGACCGCATCATCTCACTCTCCAACGGCCATATCGCGGGAGTGGAAGTCAACTCGCAAAAAATCCCGGTTCGCGACCTGGTGTGGTAAGCGTCACACCGTTTCGAGTCCTGACGACGACGTGAGCGGACCCACTTCGGTTTTATCGGCCAACTAATGCTGCCACAGCGTGAGTGAGCGAGCACACATCTGTAATCCAACATGCGAACGCATAGAATCAAATCTGGTTCCTCGATGTGAGCACATTCGTCAAACATGAGATCGATGATTTCACTCATCGTCTGAATTGAGCACCGACATGGACGCTCGCGAGCGTATCCTCACAGACTTGCGCCAATCGTCGCTTCGCGTCTTTGCTGGACCAAGTGAAGATGACGAAAGGTACTGGGAAGACGTCACGATTCTTCGCACGTGCATCATCCGACTGGAGCGCGGCGACGACTCCGCGTGGCTGGAATTCCTGAAACGAATCAGTGAGCGCGGGAGGTTGGCGGTGTCGATCCGCGAATTCCTCTTAGAACGTGGGTATCTGTACTCGGACTCTGAGACATGGCAATTGCGCATTGCGTCATTTCCAGAAGGGACAGATCCTTTGTCGGCGGAGGATGCCGACGCACTGTTGAAGTGCCTCACGGTGGAACATGTGACAACACCGATCTCTGACGAATTGCCGTCAGTGCGAAAACTGAGTCGATCAGAGATCATGTATATGGAGTACAAAGGCGGAGCAGTCACAGGTCCCGCCCGCATCGGGCGAGTCACCTTCTCAAAGTCTCGAAAGACAATTTACTACAAGGACTGCAAATTCCAGTCTCTCAAGGGAGTTGGGCACTTGGCCAACTTCGAAGACGTACAGAACGGCGGCTGGTACTGGATATCCAGGTGTCGTGTGGACGGCCAGGATACGTTGTATCCCGGAGTCGTCGAGATCGACGACGATGTTCGCGAAGAGTACTGGACGAGAATTCGCAATCGCCCGGACCTCATTAACGCCTCATCATTTCGTTCTGAAGGCAAGTACTCAAAACGGCGGCCGCAACCGGGAAAGCCGAATCACCCGGCAACCGGGCCTCGCTAAACCGCTGCGGGAGAGGTGAGCATTGCGCGTTCAGAAATCCGCGCGACCGCACGCTGAGTTAACACGATTCGCGGCGTGTTGAACTACTTCACATCGGTCTGTCACCGCATGTCGCCCGCGTGCCCGAACTTCTGCATTGCCCCCAGGAGATCGCACTGCGGTCAAGCGTTCCCCAATGGAACTTTGGCAAAAAGGGTGTTACGTACGGTGGAACGCTAACGCACCAGGACCTCCACTCCGTTCTGAACACGGTCGCTCGGGTACACCACGACCTGCTCGCCTGCCTGCAGTCCGCCGACGATCTCTGCCGCGTCGGCGTTTCGATGCCCGAGTTCAATCTTTCGCAGTTCCGCCTTGCCCTCCGCAACGACGAAGACCGACCAGTCGTCCCCGTTTCGGAACAGCGCCGCCGTCGGCACCTGAAGCACGTTGTCGCCGCTCCAGACCACGATTCGTGCTTCAAAACGGAACCCGTCTCCCAGGTTCGACCGCTCGCCGACCGATTCGATGATGTCGCCGATCACAAAGACCCGCTGTTCCTCAACGCCGAGCGCCGAGATCTTGGTGAAAGCAGCCGGTTCGATCAGCCGCACGGTTCCCGTCAGTGGTTCTTCGCCCCCCCAGTGCTCAATCAGAATCGTGTCTCCCGGATCGATCTTCACCGCGTCGGTCGAGAGCACGTCGATTTCCAGTTCCAGGTTGGTCGGGTCTCCCAGTTCCAGAAGCTGCGTTCCCGCCGGCAACACGGCCGCACTTTCCTGCAGCACCCGCAGGACGCGGCCGCTGATTGGCGAGCGGATCTCGAAGTGGTCGCCCGTGGCCTCTTCCGTGGGGTCGAACCGCTCCAGAGCCGCCTCCGCCTGGGCCAGTTCGAATCTCGCCACCTCCAACGAAAACTCAGCCGCGCGGTGTTCCTCTTGCTTCGATCGCATGTTGAGCAGCACCGCCTCCAAACGATCGTCGGTGACGGCGTCTTTCTCGTGGAGTTCACGGATCCGTTCGTATTGCGTTTCGGCGATTTGTTTCGCCGCGGCCACCACGTCGATTCCGGACTGCGCCCGTTTGACGGCCGCCTGCGCCGCGCTGACGCGCGCTTCCGCCTCGGCTCGCTCGCGCGGGTCGAGCAGTTTCGGGTTGTCCGGCAAAATCGTCGCCAGCACGGTCTCGCCCGCGATAATCTCGTCCCCCTCATCCAGTTCAACCCGCCGCAACTGGCCGGCCAGCGGCGTCGACACGATGAACCGCTCCTTGATCCGCGTCTTGCCGTCCTCGTTCACCGTCACCATCAGCGGTCCCGATTCGATCGCGGTCGCGTCGACCGGAACCGGCTGGGGACGAAACGACCAGGCCACGCCCCCGACGATGCCGGCTGCAATCAGAACCATCACGATTCGGCGAATCCACTTCATAGGGCGTCGATGCTTACCTGGTCTGCGTGCAGATCGAGTCGTTGCTCGATCCTGAATCGATCGGTTGGGTGCCACTGGCTTTGCCAGTGCATTGCAGGATCGACGTCATCTTTGTTTCGCACTGGCGGAGCCAGTGGCACCCGTGAATTCCGCCTTCATGAAACACCAGTGTGTCTCTTGGGTTCGTTGGCATCCGGGGGCTGACGCCCCCCGGCTCGCCTCGTTAATCGCGCGTCTTGAGGACGCCGATCAGGTCCAGATGATCGAGACGCCGGCGGACGGCGAGTCCGGAGAGGACGGCCGAAACGAGGATCACCAGCACCGAGAAGCCGTAAGTTCTCGGTTCGATGACCAGCGGGATGCGGAACATCTCGGTCTCCACCATGGTGGTGCTGGAATACCACGCAAAGAGGTAGCCCAGTCCCAGACCGATCGGGATCGCCGCCAGGACCAGAACGGCCAGTTCGCCCAGCAGGATCATCGAAATCTCCCCCCGAGTAAATCCCATCACGCGGAGCGTCGCCAGTTCACGGCTGCGCTCCGAGAGTGATACGCGGGCGCTGTTGTAGACCACTCCCAGAGCGATCACCATCGCAAACATCACGTTATAGAACTGCATCCGCAGCAGATTCTCGGCGATCGTCTCCTCAAAACTCTCGATGGCCGCCTCCTTGATCGTCACGCTGGCCACCAGCGGCGTATTCTTCAATTCCTGGTACAACGCGGAGACGTGCTCCGGATCCACCTGCAGATAGGCCCCCGAAAGGTTGTTCCCCTCCTGCATCAGTTGGTGGACCGCATCGATCGGCATGTAGGCCGACAGGCCGGCGAAATCGTCCAGCACGCCCTCGATCCGCACACGATGATGCGGCCGCTTGCCTTCGAGCACCTCCACGGCGATCTCGTCGCCCGGGCGAACGTCGAGCACGTCAGCCAGCACCCGCGACACGAGCAAACCGTCGGCCGGCAGACCCGTCACGTCCCCGTCCATATCGAGCGGCTGAAACAGACGGCCGTCCGGCGGGAGCCCCATGATCGCCACGCGCCGCGAATGATGCTCCGAACGCATCCGCACCGGCACGGTCCGGAACGGTTCACACACGCGAACCCCCGGCAAGTGCTCGACTTCGTGAATCGCCCGCGACGTGAGCGGCTCCACAAAGGCGACCGTCATGTCCTGCCGCTGGGCGACGGAGAACTGTTGTTCCAGCGCGTAGTCGATCGAGTCTTTTCCGTACTGACCGACCACCAGCACCGACACGCCAAGCGCGATGCCGAGCACCGCCATCGCCGCCTTGAACGGCTTTCGCTCCAGATTCCGAAGAATGATCCGTACCGGCAGGGAGAAAACCCAATGCAGTCCGACGCGCTCCACGATCGTCGGCTTGAAGTCGGCCGGAGGCTGAGGACGCATTGCTTCTGCCGGCGGAAGGTTCACGGCCTGCCAAACGGCAGCGAACGTCCCCACCACCCCCGCCAGCAGGCTGATGCCCAGCGCGCTGACGACCACCCGCGGATCGTGATGAAAGTCGAGAACCGGGAACCGGTAAAACTCCAGATACATGTTGGTCAGCCCCTGCCCCATCCGCGCGCCGATCACTGTTCCCAGCAGCGATCCCACCGCGACGATGAGCACCACCAGCTTGATGTAGTGCGCGCCGATCTCGAACCCGGTGTAGCCCAGCGCCTTGAGGGCCGCAATCTCCTCTCGTTGTGTGCTGATCAGCCGCGTCATCACCACGTTCAGCAGGAACGCCGCCACCGACAGAAAGATCGTCGGCCCGATCGTCCCCATGCTGCGAAGCTGCGTCAGTTCGTTGCTGAGATACTGGTGCGACGTCTGATCGCTGCGGTCATAGGCCATCAGTCCGCCGTACGGCTCAATCAGATCGTCGATGCGGCGAAGGATGTCGGGGACGGACGCCGAGCGGGTGACCGTGAGTGTGATATTGTTGAACGCCCCTTCCATGTCGAATGCCGCAGCCAGTTCGGTCTCGTTCATCCAGAACAATCCGAACCGCTTGTCGTCCGGCAGCACCTCGCCTTCCCGCAACTGATAGATGTACTCCGGCGTGATGGCCGTCCCGACGACGGTCAGTTCCTTTTTGCTGCCGTTCAGAATCGCCTTCACCGTATCGCCCGGCTGGAGACCGTGCTCTTCTCCCAGTTTCTCGTTAATCAACACCTCGCCGGTGTGGCCGGGATCGATCATACGGCCCTGCCGCAGGTGAATCGCGTTCAGAATCGGCTCTCCGTAATCGGGAATCGAAATCAGTCTTCCGATCGCCGGGTCGTCGAAGCCTTCAATGTCGAGCGTCACGTCCTGCACCACGCGCGGCGCGACCTTCGCCACCCCCGGAATCTCGGCGATGCGTTCCGCCAGGGAGAGCGGCGCCCGCTTCATGCTCGCGAACACATGCGCGAAGCGGTACTCCTGGTAATAGCGATTCATCGTGTCTTCGAGCGAGAACATCGTCGACAGCGACATCACATACGTAGCGATCCCGCACGCGATCACCAGGCAGATGGCAGTCACCTGCCCCTTCATCTCGAAGATGTTGCGAATCAGCTTGCGGTCGAGTGCGGACATCGCGGAGAAGGGTCAAGAGTCCAGAGTCGAGAGCCAAGACGCGGTTGGCGACGGCCTATTGTATGCGGACCGCGACTGCATCAAGCGACTTCAGCCGATTCCGGAAGTCGGGGCGCGTCACGACAAACAAGCGTTCCGGCAACACGATGCGCGCCCAAGCCCCAGAGTGCGGCGAAATGCATGCTCCCGCCCGAATCTCGTCGAAATACACTCAATCTCTGGACGCCGGGCGGACAGATAAGTTCGGAGGAGACGTATCGAGAGCCCCCCGAGAGCTACTTTGCGTCGTCTGTCAGCCACACCTCGAGATCGCCGGCGACCACGTCGCTCCAGGTGGTGTCGCGCCCCGCCTCTCTGGCGTCGAGCAGGGTCTGCATTGCGCGGTCGAGATTGGCGCCCTGCAGAGAGGCCCGTTCGATTTCGTGCGCACCCACGTGCACGCCGTTCTGGGCCGCCGTGATTTTCACGCGGACAATCTCTTCCAGCGGGCTGCCGCGAAGCCGCATCAGGATCAGGCTCAGAATCGAGACCTGCGCTCCAGCCAGCAGTGCCTTGACCCACAGCCAGAATAACCGTGCAAAGACCGCCACCAACAGCAGCGTGACGGCCAGCACAATGCCGATGACGACGAGCAGCAGCGTCTGCCCGCCGTTGCCTCCCTGCGCAATGAATGGTGAGAGCATGGCCTCATATTACGACACATCTCCAACCTGTCGACCCCCTCGCCGTACGACGTGCCCTCCCAAGCCCGCCCTGCGGCGCAACCCGGCCGGCCCCCATCAATTCCGATCGAATCCTTCCGCCATCCTCGGATCCCATTTCGGACTCGGATGATCCGGATGCAGGCTCGTCATGCGGGACGTCGAGGGACGCACCGGCCCCCAGTTGACGGCGTAAGGGTGCTGTTCACAGATCCGCTGGATCGCCTCCCAGTTGCCCCGCACATTCGCGTCCAATGCGTCGTCCTTTTTCTTCCAATACGACTCCATCGCGACAATGTTCTCCAAAACCAGTTCCGTATAACGCAGCCCGGCCCGGACGAACTCGACCCGTTCGGCATACGTTCCGGAGACGTCCTCAACCTCAGCGGCCGCGCGGTCCAGGTGCTCACGTGCTTCGGCCAGCAACTCGTCAGTATACAGCAGCGGGAAGTTGTACATGCCAGCGCCGTAGCCGTGTTCGGCGACGAAATCCATTCGCGCGGTTTCGACCAATTCGTAGTAAGCGCGAACGTCGCCCGCAGCCGGGCCGAAGGCGCGCTGATAATAGTCGTCGAGGATCGCTTCTCCGTCCTGGTCCGGGTCCCAGATGAGCTGAGCCATCACGTAATACTGCGGTCCCTGGGTGGCCCAGTGTTCCCAGACGGAGTCGATGTAGATGCCGCGGCAGTGGTTTTCGGCGGCGAACTTGATGTCGGCGATCGTCTGTTGAACGGAAAGGTCGGGCAGCCCCTGTTGCCAGCCGGCCGGGCTGCCGGTATTCGGCCGCCACATCACGTGCGGCGCGAGTTCGCCCCAGGCCTGGAATTGCTCGCGATGCGTCGTCCCCCAGGAGGAGCCCCGATCGACGAGAGCAGTCCGCCCGAAGAAGTTGGCTACGCTGACCATGATGACGTTGTCTGCTGGACGAGCTTCAATCGGCGCCGGCCGCGAATGGCCGTAGGCCAGCATCTGCACGTAGTAGTCCCGGCCCGGATACTTCTGCTCGAGCAGTTCGGCCAGCCGGTTGGCGAAGGTGACGTGCCGGTCGGAGAGCGCGGGGCGCTGTTCCTGGTGATCGTCCCACCGGAACGTACGCGGCTCGCCGTCGGGATGATCCCACGCGAGGCACTCCTCACAGACGCAATGTCCGCTGTACCAGCCGTCGTTGGGAGAGGCGTTGAAGACTCGCTGGTTCGGATCTTTCTCGAGCTGTGCCTCGACATCCGCCAGCCACATCCGCCAGACGGCTTCATTCGATTGGCACAGCTTCACATTCCGCGGTTCAGGATACGTGCCCCGCGTGCCGTCGGGCTGCAACGCAAAGAGTTCCGGCTGTGTTTCGTAGAACCGATCCCACCAGTCGCCGAAGGCATGACCACCGCCGATTTCGAGAGACCCCAGTTGCAGCCGCTGACGCCGCGACCATGCGTGCGAGCGACCATATCCCTTAACGCTCAACGCCGAGAACCGGAATGCACCTCCTCGTGCTCGAATCTGCGGGTGATCGCGGTTCTCAAACGGTGCGTACGAGATTGACTGCTGCTGCGGCAAGTCCTCGCCCAACTTGCCCGGCCAGAACCAGCGGACGTTCAGATAGTCCTGCAGAAACGTGTACACGGCATTCGCGGTGCCGTATTCCTGTTGCCGGCCCGTGATCTTTTCGTCGACCCCGTCCACGACGAGATGGTCCGGATCCCACCGGTCCCGTCCGGCGATGACGAGGTGATTCTCACCGGCCGCAATGAGAAACTCTTCGGGATGTTCGAACTCGAAATCGACCTTGGGAAACAGTTCTGCAACGACCGGCTGAAACCCGACCCACACGGCCCGGTCGGGCAGCGGCTCAGGCCGGCCGTCGATCAGTTCGGGCCTCTGTCCACAGATTCTTTCGAGCGCGTCGGCCAATTCAACCGCGGCTTGGCGGGTCAACGGCGGAGCGTCTGCAAACACGATGATCGGCGCCGGTTCGATCCCGGAGTCGACGTCCACCAGGGTGAAGTCATCACTCCAGAACGTCGACTGGCAGGATGCGATCAGTAACGCGGAATAGAGCAGAACTCTCATTAATCGGATGCCTCTCGAATTTCGGCGGGGTCGCGAAGGCGGGTGATGACTGTCTTGAGACGAACGGCGTCCGTGACGGGCCGTCCAGCCCGGATGTCTGCTTCGCGAAACCGGGCCATCTGAACAGAACCGACGCCCTCGCGCCCTTCTCGATTGCGGGTGTAGCGCTGGTGGTCGTAGATGATGTAGATCGTGCCGTCGGCTGCCTGCACGCCGTCGGGATAGGACGACTCGCGCTCGTCGAGCAGCAATCCGTCGCTCCAGGTTTCTCCTTCGTCGTCGGAGATGAAGGCGGTCAGGTGCGAGCGTTCTCCCTCGGGGGAATTGTTGCACACGAGCAACAGCGCTCCCGATTGCAGCCGTCGAATGAAGAACCTTTTGTTGGCGAACGTGCGGCCTTCCCTGTAGACGGAACCGGGACTCCAGGTCCGCCCGCCGTCGCTCGAAGTACTCTGGGCGATGCCGCGCGTGTTTCTGAGCAGCATCCACAAGCTCCCGTCGCGGCGTTCCACGATCATATGCTCGTCGACGCGCGTGCCGGGGATGCGGACCTGACCGATCCGCTCAAAGGTCTCGCCCTGGTCGGTCGAGCGGTAGACGTTCGAGCCGCGTTCCTCGCCCAGGTCGTGCGTGAGCATTTCAGTTGTGTAGGGCGCGAGTTCATCTGCATCGAACTTGACGTTGGGGACGTTGGTGTTGTCCCGCCACAGTCCAATCGGCAGCAGCCAGTCGCCGTTGTTCAGAACGGTCGGCTTGTTGAGCATGACGCCGTTGGCGATCCGCCGCGGAGGCGACCACTGCGGGTCTGCGGAGGACGCGTCCCGGGTCACGATCGCCCAGACTCCCATGCGTCCGTCCTGCAAACCCGCGCTCTGCGCCCAGAAGAACCACATCCGCTGCTGCGGATCGATCCAGAGGCACGGGTCGTAGGTATGGACGAACTTCGGGGCCTGGATCACGAGCTTCTCTGCCCACGATTCTCCATCGTCGCCGCTGGTTGCCAGCACGACGTAGCTGGAAGGACTCTCGACGCCCCGTTTGCCTTTGCCTGTGTACCATGCCGCCCACAAGCGGCCGCTCGCCGTTCGCTCCAACGCGGGGACTCCCTGCGCTCCGCGCGTGCTCCTGGCATGCTCGGGTTCGATCTTGTGGATGACGGCCGGAGGCTGCAGCGCCAAGTCGGGCAGTCCGGCGTCGGTTTGCGGTGCGCTCTTTGACGACGACTCTTGCGCGGGCAGCATGGATGCCGACAGGCAGAAACAGAACACGACTGCCGCCAGCCTGGATCGATTCATTGGTTTCAACTGACCATCTCCTCCCGCGTGCGGTCCAATACCATTCCCGGGCTGATCTCGGGAGAACACTGTCAGTCCTGTTTCGGCTCTGGGGCGTTCCAGCGGACGGTTTCGACGTAGGTCCGCTCATCCTCACGGCGGTAGCTGTAGACCGAGACGAGAGTGCCGTCGTCAAGTTGGATCGTGTTGCCGAAGCCGCCTCCGCTGGCGCCGTGGTTGACGTAGGAGATCACCAGCCGATCGTGTTCGAAGTCCCACGTGCGGCCGTCGTCGTCGCTGAAGACGGCACGGAGGCCGAGCGGAAAACCGTCGGTGGAATTGCTGCGGACGGTGAACGTCAGCATCAGCCGGCCGTCCTGTAACTGGAGGAAGCGAGGGTACATTTCGCCGTAATAGCCGAAGCGTCCGTCGCCGTCCTGTCTGCGCCAGGTTTCGCCGTCATCATTGGATTCCCACAGCATCATGCGATCGCCGTTGTCGCCCCGTTCCTGTTTGAGTTCTTCTGGAGTGCCGGCGATGTGCCAATGCGGTCCCGTGCGGTCGACGCGAACGGGATGCAGCAGCCGCCCGTCCCGCGTGCGGTGCGCCGTCGACTGCGAAAAGAAGCCGTCGACGTCGGCCCAGCCGTCGGTGTCGGGATGCAGGGAGCGGTCCCAGGTCTCGCCGCTGTCGGTCGATCTCCAGAGGCGGACATGTTCGTGCTTGTCGTCACCACCGTGCTGTATGCTGACTCCGAAGAGCACGGTCGGCGGGGAATCGTCTCCGCCCGGCAGTTCGACCGCGGTCCAGTCGGTGGCGGTATTTGCGCCTTCGGGAAAACCGTCCGGTCCGATGCGGAGTTCGCTCCAGTTCGCTCCGTTGTCGGTGGAGCGGAACAGCTTGCTGTAGGTGTAGCCGGCTTTGTTGTAGGCGTCGTTGGAAAGAAAGTGGCAGGGCATGAGAATCGTGCCGTCGGAGAGGACGTTGAGCGCGAACTCGCGGCCGTGAATGTCGAGGCGTTCTTCGCGCTCGCTCCAGGTGTTGCCACCGTCATCGGACCGCCAGAACACGGCGCGTTCGATATAGCCTGCTTCACCTTCAATCGGCCCGAAGCAAAACGCGACGACGAGCAGTTGACCGCTTTTGAGTTGAGCAATCCATGGTTTGTAGTCGTTCGGAATCCCCAGCGGCGTCCGCTCGGCGGCGATGTCGTCTGCGGGGAGAGCCTGTGGAGCGATGACTTTGATCGGGAGACTGTCGTCCGCGGAGGGCTGCGCCGTGACTGCGATCACCAAACCAGCCGAAATCACCGGAACTGCAAGTCGCACGAATTGCATGCTGGTCCTCCGTCCGGACATCATCCGGCGAACTGAAACGAGTACAGGTCGGCGTCAGCGAGATGGAACCGCAAGCGAATCGGCTTCCCTGCCAGAGTGGTCAGGTCGCCGCTGTTCCAGGTGACGCTGCGGTCGATTGAGTCGCCGAAGATTTCGGCGCAGTCGTCGAGGGAGAAACCTTCGATCGGAGTGCCGTCGGGGTTCTGAATTTCGACGCGAATCGTGCCGGCGGCGGAGGTCGCGAAGTTGAGACTCAGACGAGACCCGCTGAATGTCAGCGGCCGCGTGATGAGTTCGCCGCCGCTGAGTGGTGCGTTGACGGAGACGAACCCGTCGAGCCGGAGGGTGTAGCGTCGGACTGCGCTGCCGTCGCCGGTCCAGTAGCTTTCGCCGGCGTAGAGTGAGAGTTCGTTCGGCGCGCCGGGCAGGTCGGACGCGGTTTCGACGAGGTGCCAGGCAATGTACTGGTGCCCGTAGTGCCACGAACCGGGACGCTCGATTCCCGGCGGCAGGAAGGCTTCGTTCCAGCGAGTGAAGTTGACGCCGTCCCGGCTAGCGATCAACAGGCCCTCGGTCACAGCCGTGCCGTAACGTGGCGACGCCGACGATCGCAGTTCCCGATGCTCGGCCTCCGGGAGCGCTTTCATGGAGGGAGACCAGCCGCGGTCGACGTAGCGCGTGGGAAAACCGACGAGGAGATGCGGCGCGCGCTGATAGGGCTTGATCTGGTTTGTGTAGAGATGCTCGTTGCGGGGCGTGTCGAAGACGATATCGGTGTGCGGGCTCCAATTCACGAGATCGTCCGACGTCGCCGTGCGGATCGCCCGGTAGCCGCCCGGTTTCCACTCTTCGTCGGTGGTCACGCCTTCGGTGAAGATTCGCCAGTAGGCGCGGTACTGTCCGATGTTCGGATCCCAGAAAGCGAGGTTCTGCGAATCGAACGCACCGAGGCCGTGCAGGATCGGTTTGTCGGTCATGGGCGACCAGTGCAGGCCATCGGGCGATTTGAAGGGGAGCAGTCCGTTCGGTTTTGAGGAGCGGAAGATCGCTTTGTAGCGGGCGTCGTCGGCCACTTCGGGATTCTCGTCGCGGAAGACGGCGGGATGACCGGCGTCGACGTTAAGCGGTCCCAAGGCGCCGCTTGTCATCACGATGTTGTTGTCTTTCGATCCCTGGAATTCGTAGAGCCCGAGGTTGGGCTTGGTCCAGTGGAGGCCGTCGTTGCTGGTGGCGAGGCAGCAATAGAGAGGATGGCTACCGGTGTTGACCTTGCCTTGTGAGACCTCCAGATGCCAGGCCTTGTAGTACATGCGGTACTCATCGCCGTCCTGAAAGACGCTGTGATACCCGCTGCCGGTTCCCTCCCAGGGGGCGTCGTGGACGAGCGAGACGTCGCGCGGGACGGGATGGTGCATGCGACGCTGCGCGCCGCTTTCGAGGCGATCAATGAGTGCTGTGTCGATAAACAGTTCCCGCCGCGACGCGATGTCGACAACGTCCCCCGATTGGCCGGAATCGTCGGCGAAGATTAGACGCGGCGGCATGAAGCCGAGTGCGGAAACCGCGGCGGCATCGGCGAAGAATCGACGGCGGGAGGAGCGATGTGGCATGTTGGTCCCCGGGTGAACATTGGTTCGCAGCGGTGTGCGATAGTCGCTGACAAACAACAGCTCAAGCCGGCTGAGCCATTGCTCCGGCTTCGATCTGAACCTGGTCCACGTCGTAACCGGCGGCTGCGACGTTTTCTATCGCCGAGTTGATCGCGGCCTCCAGCGTATCGGCTTCGCGATGGAAGTCGATCGAGAACACACCCGCAGAGGTTCCCGGAGTACCGTCATCGCAGCCGGCTTCGAAGAGCGCGTCGGCAAGCTCTTCTGTCAGCTCTGGGGAGCCTTTGAGAATCAGGCTGAATTGGTATTTCTTCATGGAAGCTGCCTCATTCAGTCGTCATGGTGGATGCGGGCATCGGTCGACGGCTCGTCGAATGTCGGCCGCGTGGTCCTCCGGACTTCGCGGTGTCGAGTAGACCGCCCTTGCACAGCCAGTTCGATCATGTTGAGGGCAGTACAATCGCCCCCAGATATGGGCCCTTGCATTCGCCTTTCGCAGCGTCCAGCCATGCTCCTCAGCGTACCTGATCGCAGCGCGAATATGCTTATTGGGATGGTTGGCCACCGGATCTCCCTTGCGCCGCCACCTTCCGTGTTGCGACAATCATAGCAGCGTTGCGAAGAGGCACGAAACGGATTTCCGCTATCTGCTGACAGCCCAGTCGGTGGACTGTCGCCGGCGCGGGAATTCTCTATATTGTGGCGCACGCTGCGGGACTCGGAGGGTTCCGCATTCCCATCCCCGCGAATGAGTCCGATTCTGATGCTCGCCGAGGCGTTTGTCGACGCGGAATACCAGGAGGCGCTGGACTGGCTGTTCAGCCGCATTGACTACGAACGCCGCCCGAGCGGGAGCTATACGGCGGCGACGTTCAAGCTGGAGCGCATGGCCGCGCTGCTGGACGAGTTGGGACGCCCGCACGAACGGATTCCCGTCGTGCACATTGCCGGCACGAAGGGCAAGGGCTCAACGGCCGCAATGACGGCCGGTATTCTGCAGGCGGCCGGTTATCAGACCGGGCTGTTCACGTCGCCGCATTTGTATCGCTTTGAGGAGCGGATGACGGTGAACGGGCGGACCCCGTCGCGGGGCGACGTCGTGCGACTGGTCGACGAGATTTCGGAGGCCTCGGCCCGAATCGAGCAGCGCGGGCCCGACTTCTCGCCGACGTTCTTTGAACTGACGACGGCGATGGCGTGGCGGTTTTTCGAGTCGCAACACGTGGACCTGGCGGTGCTGGAAGTCGGCCTCGGGGGTCGCCTGGACGCGACGAATCTCTGCCGCCCGCTGGCGACGATCATCACCAGCATCAGCCGCGATCATATGCACCTGCTGGGCGAGTCGCGGGCCTCGATTGCGGCGGAGAAGGCCGGGATCATCAAGCCCAGCGTTCCTGTGCTGAGCGGCGTGACGGACCGCGAGGCGCGCGAGCCGATCGCCAGGCGGGCTAAGGAACAGTCGGCACCGTTGTACGAGATTGGCACAGAGATCGTTGTTTCGGAAACGACGGCCAGAGGGGGAAGAGACAACCTGCGGCCCGCCAAGTGGTCGATGAGCGTTGAAACGCCCTGGGGGCGACATGAGTCTCTGCAAGCGCCGTTGCCGGGCGAGCACCAGGTCTCCAATGCCGCGCTGGCGGCTTCCGTAGCGGATCTGCTGGAGAGGGAGGGCTATGAGGGCGCATCTGCGGCCGTTCGCAAAGGGCTGGCGGAGGTGCAGTGGCCGCTCCGCATTGAAGTCGTCGGCGAGCGACCGCTGACGATACTTGACGCGGCTCACAACAATGCGTCGATCGAAGCGTTGATTGAGACGCTGCGGCCGGTGACGACGGGGAAACGAATCCTGGTTTTCGGAACATCGCAGGACAAGGACGCAGCCGAGATGCTGCGGCTGCTTCAGCCTGCTTTCGATGAGACGATATTGACTCAGTATGAGGGCAACGCGCGGGCTTTGCCGTGCGGCGAACTGGCGGGGCTGGCCGCTGCGGCCGGATTGAGAAACTGCTGCTGCGAACCATCCGTCGCGAATGCGCTGGACAGGGCACACTCACTGGCGGAGCCCGGCGATCTGATCTGCGTGACGGGCTCCTTCTTTCTGGCCGCGGAAGTGCGCCGCTTGATACTTGACGGCGGGGGAGTTTCGGATGGCCACTACGACGTCAGTTCTCGCCCCGTCGCCCTCACGTAACACGGCGCTCCGCACCTTCGGGAAGGACGTATCGCGCATGTCGTCGCTGCACAACACCCCGTTGCCAACGGGTCTGACGGGGGATGACAGGCTTGCTCCCGCGGCGCAGATTGCCTTTACGGAAGGCCCCGCGGCAAGTGCAGACGGGACTGTCTACTTCAGCGACATCGCCAACAACCGCATTCTGGCGTTCGACGAGAAGGCGGGAACGTATCGCGTGTGGCGCGAACCGAGCGGGCGGGCCAACGGACTGCTGTTCGATCCGAACGGCAAGCTGCTGGCGTGCGAAGGCAATGAATTCGGACCGAGTGACGGGAACCGCCGAGTGACGCGGTTCGACGTTGCGACGGGCGAATTCGAAGTGCTGTGCGATCGGTACGATGGGAAGCGGCTCAACTCTCCGAACGACGTCGCGTGTACGACGACGGGTCACATCTTCTTTACCGATCCCTGCTACGGTGATCGCGGGACGATGGAACTCGACCACGACTCGGTCTTCCATGTCGATCCGGACGGCAACGTGCGGATCGCGGTGAGCCAGCCGGACATTCAGCGGCCCAACGGGATTCATCTCAGCCCGGACGAGCGAACGCTGTATCTGGTCGACAGTTGCCACGACGTGGGGGGCAATCGGAAGATCTGGGCGTTTTCACTCTCGGACAGCGGCGAGCTGAGCGATCAGCGGATGGTGTTCGACTTCGCGCCGGGGCGGGGCGGAGACGGCATGGCGGTCGATCAGGAAGGACGGCTGTACATTGCCGCCGGCATCTCGCGGCCGCGCGGACCACACGAGTCGACCGACGTGCCGCCGGGGATCTATCTCGTGACACCCAGCGGACGGCTGGAAGGCCGAATTCCGGTTGCGGAGGACGTGCTGACGAACGTCACGTTCGGCGGACCCGACCTTCGGACGTTATACGTCACCGCCGGTAAGACGCTGTGGAGCGTCCGCCTCAAGACACCCGGTTTCGTCGTCCACCGCAAGTGAATCCGCCCAAAGCCCGCAGTCTGCGTCCTGCGGGTTCCGTCGAAACTGCGACAACCTGACTCTTTGTCCGAGCCTCAACAAACGATTATCATCAATCGTTCGCCGATCTTTGAGGGCAAGAGCAATGTCGATCCGTCCGCAACGCGTCACAGCTTGGACAATAGCGACTCTGGCGGCCGGCATCTGTCTCGCCCAGCGGGGGGACGTCGGGTCTTCGTTCTATCAGCGGCCGACGATCCGCATCGACCGCCGGGGCGTCCCCGACTGGGAACTCGACGAGGAGTTTCCTGAAGACGTCTTCACCTTCGCGCGGGTGATGTACGACAGCTACGGGGGCCGGCGGGGAGGTCGGTGGCAGATCGACTGGCCCGACAGCGATCTCAATTTCTCGTTCCGGCTGCAGCAACTCACGTCCCTGAAGGTGAATCCCGACCCAGTCGTCGTGGAGATCAGCGATCCGAAGCTGTTCGACTACCCGTTCCTGTACGTGATCGAGCCGGGCTGGGGGATGAACCTTTCACCGCATGAGGCCGGGATTCTTCGCCGGTACTGCGAGAACGGCGGGTTCATCATGGTGGACGACTTCTGGGGCGAGTCGGAGTGGTACTACTTCTACCAGGATCTGAAGAAGATCTTTCCGGAGCGCGAACCGGAGGAGCTGCCGCTCACGCACGAAGTGTTCCACTGCGTGTATGACCTGACGGAGAGGCCCCAGGTTCCCTCGATCGGCCACGCCATGAGCGGCATGCGGACCGAGCGGGCCGACGCTCCCGAGGCGGACTATCGCGGCGTGTTCGACGACGACGGGCGGATGATGATGATCATCTGCCACAACACCGACCTGGGCGACGGGTGGGAGCGGGAAGGGGAGAACGAGTTCTACTTCCGGGAGTTCTCCGAGAAATGGGCCTACCCGATGGGGATTAACATCGTGTTTTATGCGATGACGCATTGATTGCACGTCGGCTCCACAGCACAGTCGGAAGCACCCGCGGGCTGACGCCGCGCGGCTCGCCGGGCAGAGAAGCGATTCTGGTCGGGTGGCGCGTATTTCGCGGGCTGGCAGACGGGGTTTTTCTGCGTATTGCCGGCGGAAATTGGAATTCTGTGCGGCAAACGGCCGATGACGGCCGATGGGCGCAAGGGAGCATTGTGCGCAGGCGGGGTCTTGTTTCCGCTCTCATCCCGCCGGTAGGATGAATTGTTGCTGCATCGGGGCGGGCCCGGATTTCCACGTCGCCGTATTTGTGTTGAGGACGCGATCCATGGGACGTTTTGCACTCGCCGGCGTATCACTGACCGCGGCGATTCCCGGCGGACTGCTGGCCGCGGTTGCCATCATGAGCTTCGTGCGGCACACGGAGAACATGGGCACCCTCATGATCGGTGTGAACGGGGCGGCGACGCTGTTCGGCGTGCTGCTCGCGCTGACGCCGATCATCGTCCTCGTCGGGCGCCGCCGTGAGAAAACCGGCGCCGCAGCAGACGCTGCCGGAGAAGAGTCGGCAGATGAGTCGGCCGAAGGGGACGAAGCCCTCAGCGCCCAGACGGCGGAACTCGTCGCCGAGGACCACGGCGAAGAAGCGCCGAGCGAAGAATTCTCGGCAGTCGACAGCCTTTCGGACGACGACCTTTCGGTCGAAGAAACCGGCGACTTCCAGTTCGACCCGGACGATTTCGCCCAGGCCGACTCCGACGAGATGTTCGAAATCGAGGAAGACGAGGAGTTCAAGGAGTAGCGGCCGGCGCCACCGGGGCTTAACAGACGGGAGACGAATGCACGGCTGAGATTGTGGTGAAAGCAACCGCGGGCTGACGCCGCGCGGCTCGCCGGTGCTGGGCGAGTGCTGTGGGCCGGAACCTGATGTTCGGGATTCAGGATTGGGCTGGTCCGGCGAGGCGGCCGGATTTGATCACGCCGCCCTGCATGACGGCGACGAATCGGTCGCGGTCCTGAAGCAGGGAGATGTCGGCCAGGACGTCGCCGTCGACGATGAGCACGTCGGCCAGTTTGCCTTCTTCGAGCGTGCCGACTTCGTCGCTGAGCCCCATGATCTGTGCGCCCGATTGCGTGGCGCAGGTGATCGTTTCCAGCGGCGTGAAGCCGACGTAGTCGACGAAGAAGCTCAGCTCCTTCGCGTAATCGCCGTGCGGGTTCCAGGCGAAGCCGTAGTCGCCCCCCATGCCGACCTTGCCGCCCGCCCGCAGGATGCGCCGCGCGCTTTCGGCGCCCCCTTCGAGCGTTTCCTGATGTCCGTCGATGACCGACTGCGGCATGCCGAACTCCGGTCCGTGCTCAATGCTGGCCTGTTCGAAATAGAGGGCCGGGACGACCGGCGTGTCCCGTTCCAGCAGCAGTTCGAGCGTTTCGTCGTCGATGAAGGTTGCGTGCTCGAGGGTGTCGTACCCGGCGAGCAGGGCGTTCTTGATCCCTTCGGTCGCGCGGCAGTGGCCGGTCACCTTGAGTCCGTGGTTGTGCGCCGTCTGCACCACGGCGTGCATTTCCTCGAACGTCATGCAGAGCGTGTGGTGATCGTTGACGTCGGGTGCGGCCGCATCGCCGGTGGGATAGGTCTTGACCCATTCGATGCCGTCTTTCACCAGTTTGCGCACGGCGGCCCGCGCTTCGTCGGGTCCATTGACGAGGAGCACGAGCCCCTCCATGCCGATCTTGCGGAAGTCGGGGTTCCAGTCCATCAGCCCGCCGACGCCGCAGATCTCGCGACCGCTGGCGGCCAGTCTCGGCCCCGTCGTGAGATCCTTGTTGATGGCTTTTTTCAGCCAGACATCGATGTTGAACAGGCTGCCCCCGCTGCGGGCGGAGGTGTAGCCGCATTCCAGAGCCAGTCGGGCGTTGGCGGCGGCGAGCAGCGTGACGTATTCGACCGGGTACTTGATGTCGAGGTCTTCCAGAGCCGCGACGTTGAAGTAGGTGGGATGGAAGTGCGCTTCGACGAGGCCCGGCATGATCGTGCCGCCGCCGGCATCGATTCGGACGGCGTCGGGAGGGACGTCCGGCGTCACCTGTTCGGGGCCGGCGTATGTGATTCGCCCGTCCCGGATGATGAGCGCCGCATCGGGAATCGGCGGAGCGCCGGTGCCGGGAATGAGTTGCCCGTTGCGGACGACGGTATAGCCGGTGGAAGTACGCATATTCAGAATCCAAGAGACAAGGTGTTGCCGCTGTCCGCTACACACATCCTGAATGGGTGGCCGGGGCTGGACTGCTTGTCGTTACCCACAATTTTCCTGGCACTTGAGAGCAGCGAACCACCGGATCATTCGGAAATCCCGGCGGCTTATCGCCGCAATGAAGTGAACCTGTCACCCGTCGTCTTGGAACCATGCGACAGGATTGCCACGAGATCGTCTCTTTTTCGTGCTACGAACGCTGAGAATCTTCGCGTGGTGCGCAAATTTCGCGTGCAGCATACTCCACGTCGTGGACATCCGACTCGACGGAGCGAGTCGGCTACATTGGTTGCGGCCGGAGGCCGCGCTGGGTCTCTTTGTGTTTTTCGTGGCCATTTTCCGTGGCTTCCGTGCATTCCGTGGTTGTTCGCTGAGCGAAGCGAAGGAAGCCCCGGTCGAATGAGAACTCACCGTCACCGGGGCTTCGCTCCCGTTGGTCGCTCCTGCCCCGGTCACCCCACTTCGAATCCGGTGGATGTCTGCATGATCGAAGTCACCGTCAACTGCTGGCGCTGCGATATTGGCCCAGCGACCATTGAAACACACGCCGCGAGAGAAACAAACCGATCAGCGTCAGCGTGGGAGCGAGGAGGATGACCCACCATTCCGGTTCCAGGACCATGCCGAGCAGCACACGGGCCGGCACGGTGACCACGAGCAGAATCGGGACGATGAACGAGAAGCCGAACCAGATCACTTCCCCCGCCGGACGCCCGGTTTTGAAGATATTCTGCGGATAGCGGCCGAACACGGTGACGTAGAACCAGAAGTCATACAGTCCCTGATTGCGGCCGAACCAGACACTGGTGCTAGCGAGCGTGATCATCATGCAGTAATAGAACGCGACTCCGAAGCCGAGCAGGACGACGTAGGTTGCCGCCATGGCCGCCGTGATTTCGACGTCGGTGCGCGAGAGCGAGTACCACAGCAGCGAGCCGGCGAGCGCGACCTGCACCAGGTCGGAGAGGTCGACCCGCTCGAAAGAAATCAGAAACTGCGTGTCGATCGGCTTGAGGAGCGCAAAGTCGAGATCGCCGGTGCGGATCAATTCGCTGAAGTTCGCGAAGTTCGGCATGAAGAGCGTTTCGACGAACGCGTTGATCAGCATGCCGGTCGCCATGAACGCGAAGTACTCGTATTGCGACCAGTCCTTGATGGTCGGCACGTGAGAGTAGATTACGTCGAACAGGATGATCTGCGCCACGAACCAGAATGACCGCGTCACGATCTCAATCAGGAAGTTGCCGCGGAACGTCATCTCGCGGACGATTGAATTCCGTAGAAACGTCAGCCAGACGCGTACGTAGTTCGGCCGGAACGACATGGAGCGATGCCCTCGCAGGGCTTTGCTTTCGGGTTGGCGGGATTGCTCATCCGCACGAAACCCGGCGGACTTCATCAACGGCAGCACACAATGTCGAACATGCTGCGAGTGGCACTTCGCCTCGTCCTTTTCTCCGTGTGCTCTGTGCTGCTAACGCAGCAGAATCTTGTTGTCCTGCACAAATTCATGCGCCTGCCCGAAGCGCACGCTGCCAGCGTGCGTCAACCGCCTCTGCAATCAGCGGGACGCACGCAAGGCTGCGTGCGCTACGTGGTTGGGTTGCGGGCGACGCCCGCGCTGTGTCTCGGTGGTGCAATTCTTGATGAACAATCCGGTCCAGCGTGGCTGGTTTGCCACAACCAAACAGAGTGGAATGACGTTCGTACAACATGCGCGCAAGTTGCGCTCATGCTCACACGAAAGACTCTAAATTGCAGGCGGCGGGGCCGGCGACTGATCGGAGGAGCGGACCGGGATGTGGTGCGTCTTTTCCTGCGCGGATTTCGTGATGGTGACTTCGAGCACCCCCAGGCGGCATTCGGCGGAGATCGACTCCGGATCGACTGCGACCGGCAGCGGGATCGAGCGGCGGAAATGGCCTTGCGGGCGTTCGCTGAGTTTGACCTCACCCGATTCGCCGGCCGCAGTGAGTGGGAAGTTTCCCTGAACGGTCAGCATGTTTCCGGCCAGGGTGAGCTGAATCTGGTCGGGATTGAGGCCGGGCACGTTGATCAATACGAGAATCGACTCAGTCCGCTCCACGATGTCGACCAGGGGGCCGGACGGACGTTCGGTGCGAAGCCCGATGGCGTCTATGGCGCGCTCGCCCTGGGTCCAGGCGGCGTCCATCCAGCGGTCGAGTTCCTGTCGCAGACGTTCGGCGGACGACCGGAGCGGGCCTTCATCAATCGGGTTTCGGGCTGACATGGTATTCTCTTTCATTTCGGGAACCACGGTCTCTGTCTGCATTCTGGCGCGGACGTCGCATCCCGTCCAGCGCGGAGCCTGGGGCGGCCTCCCGGCGGCGGCTGATCGGCAGAACCGCAAGCCGGCCGCGCGATTTCTGCAAACTTGCGGAATCGGTCCGAAACCGGCTCTTGCCTTGCGGGGTTTAACCCACAGCGGCCGACGAAGGTTCCTGAGGCCGAAGCGTCTCTGCGATTTCAATTCGCTCCTCACGAGGTTGGATGCATGTCTTGCTATCTCTTTCGGCGTAACAGGTTGCGTTGGAAATTCTTGTTGATAGCCGTCGGGGCGGGGCTTGCCGGAGCGATGCCTGCCGTGGGGCACGCGGAATCGCCGCCGGGATCGTTGTCGGACACGTCGCCGGACGACGTGGCCGCCGAGATCGACCGGCTGATCGAGGCTCAGATCGGCTCGCCGGAGAAACTCGCTCCCCGCGCCTTGGACGAGGACTTCTTGCGGCGGGTGAGCCTCGACCTGGCCGGAGTCGTCCCGACGCCGAACGATGTCACCCTGTTCGGACTGAATCCCGCGCCGGACAAGCGTGCCGCGCTGATCGATCAACTGCTGGCGGGCGACGACTACGCAGAAATCTGGGCGTCCTACTTCAGCGACGTCATTTTTCTGCGGGCGACGGAAGCACGGTCGCGGATCAACCAACCGGTGTTTCAACAGTGGATGGCCGAGCGACTCGCCGAGAACGCGCCGTGGGACGAAATTGCGACCGACCTGATCACCGCCACCGGATCGGTCCGCGAGGAGGGGAGCGTGGCGCTGGTCTTCGCTCACGGCGGCGCTCCGGAGGAACTGGCGGCGGAGACGTCGCGAATCTTTCTCGGAATCCAGATGCAGTGCGCGAACTGCCACGATCATCCCACCGACTCCTGGAAGCGCGAGCAGTTCCACGAACTGGCGGCCTTCTTCCCGAGAATTCAGGTCCGGCCGCAGACGGCCGGCGACGTCCGTACCTTCGTCGTTTCGTCAGCCGACGACTTCCGCGATAACCGGCGCCGGTTCGATCCCGAACAGATCTTCCGGCGGCTCGACGCCAACCGCGACGGGGAACTTGTCAAGCGGGAAGCCGAGCGAGTCCCTGGCATCGGCGATCGATTCGACCAGATACTCGCCAACGCCGACGCCGATCAGAACGGCTCCCTGTCGCTGGAGGAGTTCAAGACGCTGCGCCGCCCGCCGATGAACCAACCCGGACGCGGTTCGGCGGAATACTACATGCCGGACCTCAACGATCCGGCCGCGCCGGGAACCCGGATGCAGCCCGTGTTCTTCGTAACGGGCGAGTCGCTCGAAACCGGGGCGCTCGATCTGCAGCGCCGCGAGGCTCTGGCCGAGTCCATCACCTCGCCTGAGAACGAGTGGTTCTCCAAGGCGTTCGTCAACCGCATCTGGGGCGAGATGACGGGGCAGGGCTTTTACATGCCGATCGACGACATCGGCCCGGAACGGACGGCCCAGATGCCGGAAGTGCTCGATCTGCTGGCGGCCGGCTTCACGGCTTCCGGCTACGACATCCAGTGGCTGTTCCGCACGATCGCGCGGACTGATGTGTACCAGCGGGAGATTCGCACGATCGATCCGCTCGACGCCGCGCCGTTTGCCGCCGCATCGCCGACGCGGCTGCGGTCCGATCAGGTTTACAACACGATTGTCCGCGTGCTGGGCGTCGAGAATCTGGCCGGCCAGCGGACCCGCCGCGGCCCCGGCGCGAATGGTCCGGTCCGCCGGGATCCGGCGCGGGCCGCCTTCGCCGAACTGTTCGGATTCGACCCGTCCACGCCGCAGGAGGACATCGTCGGCAACATCCCGCAGGCGCTGTTTCTGATGAATTCGCCGCAACTCAACGCTCTGATAAACGGCAACGCCGACACGAAACTGGGACGGATTCTCAAAGAGCATGACGACGATCGCGACGCGCTGGCCGAGTTGTATCTGTTGGCGCTCGCCCGCGAACCGTCTGATCGTGAGATCGAGATCAACCTGGAATACATCGCAGAGGTCGGCGATCGCGTCGAAGCCTTCGAAGACATCCAGTGGAGTTTGCTCAACAGCAGCGAGTTCTTGTCGCGGCGGTAGGACGATGTCTCTGATGGCGCACTGCCGGGCAAGTCGGCAGTGGCACACCGAGTTACACAACACTTCCCTCCCAACCGGGGATTCCAACCATGCCACTCTGCCTTCACGAAGCTGTTTCTCTTCGCCCGCGGCTGACGCGACGTCGATTTCTCTACTCCGCCTCCGCCGGAATTGCGGCGGCCGGGGCGCTCAATTTCCGGGATCTGATGAGTCTGCAAGCCGCCGACCTCCGACGTGAAGGGCGGGCCATGATCCTGCTCTGGATGGCGGGGGGGCCGAGCCAGTTCGAGACGTTCGATCCCAAGCCGGACCACGAGAACGGCGGACCGACCGAGGCGATTGACACGTCCGTTCCGGGAATCCGAATCGCCCAGGGCTGGGAACAGACAGCGAAGGTGATGGACGAGATCGCACTGATCCGCTCCATGACCAATCGCGAAGGCAACCACCAGCGGGCGTCGTACCAGTTGCACACCGGCTACGTCCCGTCGGGAAGCGTCAAACACCCGAGTTTTGCGTCGGCCGTTTCGCAGGAACTGGCCGATCCGGACATCGACCTGCCGGCCTTCGTTTCCGTCGGACCGACGATCGGCGCCGGCTTCCTGGGGGTCGACTACGAACCGTTCGTCGTGAACAACCCCGGCCAGTTGCCACAGAACGTCGCCACGACTGTTCCCGGCGACCGCTACGAGCGTCGGCTGGGACTGCTCGATCGGCTGGAAGACGAGTTTGCCGGCCGGGGAGCCGAAGCGGTCGTGAAGAGCCACAAACGGTTGTACGGGAAAACCTCGCAACTGGTGCTCAGCGACCAGACGAAGGCTTTCGATTTTTCCGAAGAACCGCAGGCGCTCCAGGATCGTTACGGTGACAACCAGTTCGGAAAGGGATGCCTGCTGGCCCGCAGGCTCGTCGAAGCGGGCGTCACTTTCGTCGAAGTCCGCTCCAACGGCTGGGACACGCACCAGGACAACTTTGAGCGGACCGGCGGACTGGCCGCGCAGGTCGATCCCGCGATGGGCACGCTGATCGCCGATCTCAAGGATCGCGGCCTTCTGGAGCGAACGATTGTCGTCTGGATGGGCGAGTTCGGACGGACTCCCCGCGTCAATCCGCGAACCGGGCGCGACCACTACCCGCGGGCGTTCAACGTCGCTCTGGCCGGTGGAGGCGTGCGGGGCGGACAAGTCATCGGAGCGACGACCGACGACGGCGCTCAAGTCGCCGACCGTCCCGTCGCCGTCGGAGACCTGTTCGCTTCGGTCTGTCAGTCTCTGCAGGTCGATCCGAACCACGAGAACATCAGTCCCCTGGGACGGCCGATGCGGATCGTCGACAAGGGGGCCGTCATCGACGAGCTGTTCGCCTGAGCAGATGCTTTGGAACCTCCGCGCTTCTGCGCCTTGTTGGTGCAGAACGGCCCCGTCGTCCGATGGGACGGCGGGGTTTGTTTTGCGCCGGTCGCGGATGTTACCGTAGCACCGTACTCTGACAGGGCTTGATTGACGAGTTGGCTGGACCGCGAACCCGCGCGAAACCTTGTACGACTCGTGCTCCTGTGAGAACCGCTCAACCTGCAAACTCGTGATGGACGGACCACTCGGCGTCTGTGCGGAGGAAGAATCATGTCGGCCGTTGTCTGCTACATCACCGCTCCCGATCGCGACGAAGCCCTCAAGATCGGCCGGGCGCTCGTTGAGGAAAGGCTGGTCGCGTGCGCCAACGTGCTTGACGGCATGACGTCGATCTATCGCTGGGAGGGCGCGATTCAGCAGGACAGCGAAGTTGTGCTGATTGCGAAGACCCGGCACGAACTCTCGGAGAGCGTGATCGAAAGGGTGCGGGAACTGCATTCCTACGATTGCCCGTGCGTGATCGCCTGGCCGATTACGGCTGCGAATCCCGATTACCTGCAGTGGATCGAGAAAGAAGCGCCGTTCCGGCGCGATATGATCGTCTGATCGGAGTCCGGCGTCGATGTCATTCGAGACTCTTGTGAAACGAACTGAACGAGAGCAAGGTTGCTCAGGAGTTGTGCGTAAACGACACGTTTCCAAACCTGTCAGCGACACACGATTCGTCTGGGGCCCGGCCCCGAGGCGGCCGCCCCAAGGGATTCTCGAAGAGAACACGGATTTCCGCGGATTCGGCGGATCAGCACGGAACAGTCAATCTGTTCTTCCGGAGTCGGAACCGCAGAGACCACATCGATCCAGTGTGAATGGCCTGCACTCCACACAAAGCAATCAGCGAAAATCCGTCCCATCCGTGGCCATCCGCGTTCCATTCGACTCTCTCGGAGAGCCGCTCGAACGGGGATCCAGAGATGTGTGGAAACGACGGCCTTCCAGGGTCGTGGCCCCGACCCATACTTGCCTCCGCTCATCCCCGAGAAGTTCGCGCCGGTAGACAAGATTTCACCCGTGAGCTGGACTGATGCGAAGAATTTTTCCCCATCACGGCGTTATTGTGCCGCTGGTGACTCCACTGGATGGTCGCGATCGGCTCGACGAGGCCGGTCTGGAACGGTTGGTCGAACATGTCGTCGACGGCGGCGTGCACGGAATTTTTCTGCTGGGCACGACGGGGGAAGCCCCCAGCCTGTCAGAACGGCTCAAACGCCAGTTGATCCAACGAGTCGTCAAGCAGGTCGACCGCCGCGTCCCGATCCTGGTCGGCGTGACTGACACGTCGCTGGTCGACTCTCTCGAGCTGGCGAGTTTCTCCGCCGAGCAGCAGGTCGACGCCATTGTCGCGGCGCCCCCACCCTACTTTCCGCTGGGCCAGCACGATCTCGTTTCCTGCATGACCGACCTGGCGAACGAGTCTCCGTTGCCGGTTTATCTGTACAACATGCCGAGCCACTGCAAAGTGGCCTTCGAAGCGGAGGCGGTGCGTCAGCTTGCTCAGGTCGACGGCGTGGCCGGGATCAAGGACAGTTCAGGACAGATGCTGTTTTTCAACCAGATGATTGCGCTGGCGGAGGAGCGTGCTGATTTCACAGTGCTGATGGGACCGGAAGAACTGCTTGCCGAGTCGGTCCTGATGGGAGGCCACGGAGGGGTGTGCGGCGGGGCGAACCTCGCGCCGCAACTCTATGTGGAACTGTACGAGGCGGCTGTCTCAGGTGATCTGGCGTTGGTTCATCGGTTGCAGCACCGGGTTCTGCGGCTTGCGTCGCGGCTGTACACCGTGGGCGACCCGCCGAGCGGATATCTCACCGGATTGAAGTGCGCCCTGGAATGTGTCGGCCTGTGCCGTGCTCGTCTGGCGGAGCCTTTGTCTTCGCTTCCCGCGGACCGGCGGTCTCGTCTGGAACAGCATCTGCGGGATCTGGAGTTTCTGACCGATACCGGCCGCATCGAATCGCGGTAGCGACGTCCATCGCTCGTGAATTGCATGAGGCGCCGAGCAACCGTGGGCTTGGGCGTCCGACGGTGTTTGGTCACAGGCTGATGTGGTTTGAGCGGTTGTTCGAATCAGCCGCTGCGAATTCAGGCCGCTTCGCCTTTGCGGGAAACCGGCCCGCCGGTGAATTCCAATGAACCGTGTCGCCTGACTGAGCGTTCTCTTACGATACGCGCGAGAATTGGTGGTTCTGAGGGAAAAGGGGTGGTGATGTCCGGGTTTGCTGTGTGTCCGCGGTGTCATGCGTTGCTGGAAGGCGACGGCGGGGCGGAGGGTGGACTGAATTGCGATCGCTGCGGGGGAAGATTTCTGGTTCCGCAGGTCAAGCCGGAGTTTCCGCCGGAGGATGCGGGACTGGTCGATCCGGACGCGCCGAACTGTCCTGCTTGCCTCGTGCCGATGCGGTCGCAGAATGACGCGGCGCTGAACGAGAAGCCGGGCGGAGTGTTCGCCTGCCCGGGGTGTGGGGGAAACTGGACCGATGGGGACCCGCAGGCGTCGCAGCCGGAGGCGCTCGTCGAAGAAGTCGCCGGGCCGGAGGATGAGGGGATGGTTTCGGCGGCGACCAAGAAGCTGTTGTATGGGCTGTCGCTGCCGGAGCGGGTGGTGCGGAGCGCGATCGGGATGACGGCGGGGACGGTGAAGGAAGTCGCGGAGTTTGTGGTGCCGCAGGCGTTTCAGGATTCGACCTCTTATGAGATCGCGGTCAAGAACTCGCTCGCGTTCCTGACAGAGACGGTGGGAGGCGTCGCAGGCGAGAAGCAGGCAGACAGCCTGGACGAGGCGGGGGAACATATCGCCCGCAAGGCGGTGGGGAACTTTCTCGATCTGGCGGGGCTGGCGACGCTGCACGTGTCGCCGATGTGGGCGCTGGCAGTGGTGAGCGACGTTTGTTACGGGACGAAAACCTACATCAAGGAGGTCGCCGGAGAGCTGCAACAGCAGGGAGTGATCGACGAGACGTCGACCATTCACAACGTGGACGACCTGCTCGACGCGCTGCAGCAGTCGGCGGGGCGATCGGCCGGCACGCTGGACCGGCCTCCGCTGTCGGTGGCCGAGTTGCGGCAGACGGTGCAACAGGCGCGGGACGACCTGTCGCGGGCCGACGTGCGGAAACTGGTGCCGCAGGCGGAACTGCGCAACTACTGGCGCGAGATGGAACAGGCCGCGCGTCAGGAGGGGGTGAGCCTGCTGGACGTTTCGGCGGCGGTGACGATGAACACGCTGAGCCGCGTGCAGACGGTTTCGCACGGCGCGCTGACCGGCGTGCGTGTGGCGGGCGGGCTGTTCAACCGGAATGTGTTCGGGCACTACCGCGACTCACTGAACCGGGTCCGCGAGCAGGGTCTGTATACGGCGATCCTTGACTCGTACCGGCCGTACGTCGCAGCAGTGTGGAACAACTTCTCAGGCCGGAAGAAGAGCTGGACGGAATCTCTGCTCGACCCTGAGAACGTAACGGCCGGAGTGCGTCGGATCTTCGACGTGCTGGAAGGCAGGTCGGGGGAGAAGGGCGGGGAGTGATCTCGTCGAATAGATCGCGTCAGTCGCGAACTTGAGAAAAGAATTCCCGGATGTCGCGCGTCAGCAGTTCGGGTTCTTCCATGGCGGCGAAGTGGCCGCCGCGGGGCATGTCGGTGTAGTGCGCAAGATGGTGTTGCTCGACGACCCACTTCCGGGGAAAGACGTTGAGTTCCTTTGGGAACTGCACGTAGCCGAGGGGGACGTCACCGGCGCTGCGCCCGGCATTGTACGACTCCCGTTCGAAGTAGATGCGGGCGGAGGATGGTCCGGTTTCGGTAATCCAGTAGATCATGACGTTATTGAGCAGTTCGTCCTTGGTGAAACTGTTTTCGAGATCCCCGCCGTGATCGCTCCAGGCCCAGAATTTGTCGACGATCCAGGCCGCCTGCCCGACGGGAGAATCAACAAGTGCGTAACCGAGTGTCTGCGGGCGCGTCCCCTGGATGGGCGAATAGGCCTTGTGCTTCTGCAATTCCTCCCTGCGGCGCTGCATGCGCTCCTTTTCCTCCTCGGTCACGCCGGCATACGGATTGTCAGGGTCGGGCGGGCCGGCCCCGATGAAGTTGACGTGTACGCCGACAACGTGCTCCGAATCGTACTGCCCGAGCCACCGGGCGACTGAGGAACCCCAGTCGCCTCCCTGGGCGCCGTAGCGGTCGTAACCGAGTCGCTGCATCAGTTTCGCGATCGGCTCGGACATCCGGTTGACGCTCCAGCCGGGTTCGTTGGGTTTCTCAGAGAAGCCGAACCCGGGCAGCGACGGGCAGACCACGTGAAAGGCGTCCTCCGCGCTCCCCCCGTAGTCTTCGGGATTCGTGAGTGGACCGATGATTTTCGTGAACTCGACGAACGAACCGGGCCAGCCGTGAATGATGACCAACGGCAGCGCGTCTTCGTGCGGGGAGCGAACGTGAATGAAATGGAGATCGAGTCCGTCGATGTCGCTCACGAACTGATCGTATTGATTGAGCATGCGTTCCTGCGCGCGCCAGTCGTACTCTGTTCGCCAGTATTCAACGAGTTCCTGCATGTATTCGAGATCGACGCCGTACTCCCAGCCGGAACCCTCGATCGCCTGCGGCCAGCGGGTCCGCGCCAGGCGAGACTGCAGATCGTCAAGCACCTCCTGTTCGACGCTGATTGAGAATGGATAGATGGTCTCGTCCGGTTCGGCGGCGAAGGCAATGGAAGCGATGGCGGCCCAGGCGACGACCGCACCGGGACGCAGCGGAAAGCGGGTCATGGTCGTTCTCCTTCTTGCGAGCACTCGCCTTGATTGTAACGCGGCGAGAGTCGTTTCGCGCCAACGGCCGGATCAATGCCACCGCAGGGCGGATGAGAGACGGCCCATGCGCTGAGAGCGACCGTTCGAAGCCAGTCTCGCGGACATCGGGTCGGTTGAAGGCGGCGAGTTGATTCTCGCCAGGCGGGCCAGTATCGTCGAAAGGCGCGCGAATCTCGCCGAGAGTCGGCGGGCGAGCGCAACCGACCAATCTTGCGAATGCCGGCCGGGTGAGCCCCTTGGTGGGCTGGGCGATGACGTGAGATTGAACGGATTCAGCGCGTTTGGCGTTGCTCCAACGGGACTGATTTCTTTAAAGAGTTGTGGATGATGTCTACCGCCGTCCCTGAGGCTCCCGTTTTACCGGACGCGACCCGATCGCCCATCGAACTGCCGGAACCGACCGGCGGGATCGACAAGGAGACGCTGCGGCAACTGATGCAGCCGAGCCTGTGGCGGTGGTCGGTTCGCGTAGCGGGCGACTGGCTGCTCATCGTGATCCCGATGCTGATCGCGGGCTACACCCATCATTGGGCCGCCTACATCGCGGCAGTGATCTTCGCGGGGGTCGGACAGCACCGGCTGGCGATCATGGCGCATGAAGGGACGCATCGTCAGATTACCCGGAACAAGCTGCTCAACGATTTCCTGACCGGGTTCTTCTGTCTGTGGCCGTTCGGAAATCCGGTGGGAGGCTATCGCCGGTTTCACTTTGTCCATCATCGCCACCTCAACACCGAGGCGGACTGCGAACTGCATCAGAAAGCGAAGAGCGCCCCGGCCTGGGATCTGCCGGCGACGCGGTGGACCGTTCTGAAGTACTTCGTGCGGGACGTCTGCCTGCTGCATGTGGTGGAGTTGATGCGGCTGAGCCATCGGGTGCGGCCGGGGACGGGCTGGACGGACGGTTCGCTTCCGAATCTGTGGCTGCTGACGGCGGCGGGCCTGCTGCTGTGGTTCGGCCAGTGGTGGGTCATCATCGTGTGGTATCTGGGCACGGCGATGGTGTTCTGGCCCACGTTCCGGCTGCGGGTGTGGTCGGAGCATGTGGGGACCGACGAAGCGCACCGGATCAGCGCTCCGTGGTACCTGCGACTGTGGGTTGTGCCGCACAACACGTGGTGCCATTACGAGCATCACCACTATCCGCAGGTTCCGTGCTGGAACCTGCCTCGCGTGCGCGAACTGATGGGCGATTCGCCGCCTGTTGTGCCGTTCTCTTCGATCTTCGAGCGAATCGAGAACGCACCGCCCGTCAAGTCGGGCTCGACAATGCCGGTTGCCGCCGTGGAGTGAGCGGTGCGGGGGCAGTTGATACGCTGAAGGCGTACGACAATTAGAGCCCAGGGTCAGCGGCGCAGCCGCGCCACCCTGGGTTGCCGTGGACGACGTTGTCGCATGAACTCTGAAAGAGTTCCACAGCCGCCTGTCGAACGCCTTCAGCCCGTCGACCGGGGGTGCGCTCCTGTCGTCGCGACCCCCGGCTTTGCTGTACGACGCTTTCAGCGTCGTACACGGCGGCTGCCGCTTGAGAAACCCCCCGAAATCCGTGCTAATCCGCCACATCCGCGAGAATCTGTGTTCTATTCGAGAATCCCCGGGGCCTCGGGGCGGGGCCCCAGCCGAGTCATGCGTAAGCGACAAGGTTGCGAGGCCGGCGGGCA